>JBBQFQ010000005.1:0-164825 GCA_038322235.1 Chthoniobacterales bacterium | reverse complement strand
GGACGGGGCCCTCGTGCTGGAAGTAGCCGACGCCACTGGAGAAGAGAGCGATCTCGCGCACGGGCAGATCGGTGGAAGCGGCCGGCGGGGGCGGGGCGGCGCAGAGCGTGGCGGAGAGGGCGCTGGTCAGCGCGAGGGCAGCAGGAGTGCGCTTCATGGGAGTGGAGAAGAGTGCTATCCGGATCAGACGGCGGCAGGAAGCACATGCTCCATCATCCCTCTGAACGAGTCATTCGGATCAGACCTCTGTAAGGCACGTCGCCGCTCGACTCCGGGGCTTGCCGGCCGCTGGACCTGGGTCGATTGACCTAGCCGGGGCAGGTAAAACTCCCTGTTTCGGGGTCGGTGATTGCTTCTCGCACCCCATTATCGCAGACAGGAGACCACCACCGCCCGCCATGCGCACTCCACTCCCCCAAATCGTCGCCCTGCTGCTCCTCGCCTCCGGAGCCGCCGCAGTCCCGCCGCAGCTCAACTATCAGGGCCGCGTCGCGGCCGATGGAGTCAACTTCGACGGCCCGGGCCTGTTCAAGTTTGCGCTCGTCGACGCCGCCGGCTCGATCACGTATTGGAGCAACGACAACTCCAGTGTGGCCGGCTCGGCGCCCGCCACCGCCGTTAGCTTGGCCGTCAGCAAAGGTCTCTATGCGGTGCTGCTCGGCGACGCCTCGCTGTCCAACATGCAGGCCGTCCCGTCGACGGTCTTTGACCAGGCTGACGTGCGCCTCCGCGTCTGGTTCAATGACGGCGTGCACGGCTTTCAGCTCCTCACGCCGGATCAGCGCCTGGCCAGCTCGGGCTACGCGATGCGGGCGGCCAACGTGGAAAATGGGGCCATCACTTCCAACCAGCTGGCGAGCGGGGCCGTCGGCACGGCGCAGCTCGCGCCCGGCGCCGTGGGCACCTCGCAACTGGCGCCCGGGGCGCTCGTCCCGCCGCTGACTGCCGTTGGCAGCACGGTCTCGGCCGTTGCGAACACCGCGTATAGCGCCAACAGCGCGGCCCTCTCCAGCTTCGTCCTGCCGACCACCGCCAATGTCGGCGATGTCGTCACCGTGAACGGAACGGGTTCCGGCGGCTGGTCCATCGGCGCGTGGTCGCGACGCGATGCCGCGCGCAATTGGCGCTCGGTCGCGCTCTCGGCCGACGGCACGAAACAACTGGTGGCCGTCAGCGGTGGCTTCCTCTACACCTCGACCGATGGGGGAGCGCAGTTCACGCAGCGCGCCACCAGCCAGCCCTGGCGGGCCGTCGCGTCCTCGCCGGATGGCACCCGCTTGCTGGCGGCGGCGTACGCCGCCTCTCCCAGCGCGGTCTTCGTCTCCACCGACTCCGGTGTGTCGTTCCAGCAGATCGCAGTCCCCGGCTCGCCGGGCTGGTTCACGGCCGTAGCGATTGGAAATCTCGGCGGCAAGCTGAGCGCGGTGAGCGACGGAGGCGGCGCGGGCAGTTATCTCTATTTCTCGACGGATGCAGGGGCCAGTTGGTTCACGGACGGAACCCTGAATAATGCGCCCAGGTTCTGGACGGGAATCGCCAATTCGCTCGACGGGCTGACCAGCTTCGCCAGCGACCGTGGCCCGAACGGCAGCGGGGGCCGCATTTGGGTGAACTTGAACGGCACCAGCATCTGGACTGCCCGCGCGTCAAACCGCAACTGGGCCGGGGTCGCCTGCTCGACCAATGGCGCGAAAGCGGTCGCCGTGGTGAATGGCGGGCAGATCTTCACCTCTACGGACACCGGTACCACGTGGACGGCGCGCGAGAGCAGCCGCGCCTGGGTGGCCGTCACCAGTTCCAGCGACGGCAGCCGCCTGGCCGCGGTCGTCGACAGCGGACAGATTTACGCGTCGACCGATTCTGGGGTGACGTGGACCGCGCAGGAATCGAACCGGTCGTGGACCGCCATCGCCAGTTCCGCCAACGGCTTGGTCCTGACGGCTTCGGTCTCGGCGGATCAGCTCTATGGTTTTGGCAATTTGCTGAGCGGAGGTCTCGGTGCGGTGGGTGCCTTCCAGTATGCTGGCAACGGCACTTGGACGCCGTCCGTTGTGCAGGGCACGCTCGCCGCTGGCAGTGTGACTTCCGCCCAGTTGGTCGCGGGCGCAGTCGGAACCGCTCAACTCGCGGCCGGCGCGGTCGGTCCGGCTCAAATCGCACCGGGGGCGGTCGGAACCGCGCAGCTGGCGGGCGGCGCGGTTGGTCCAGCTCAGTTGGCGCCGGGCGCGGTCGGAACGAATCAACTCGCGGCGGGCGCGGTCGGCTCGGCCCAGATCGCCGATGGCGCCGTCGGTTCGGCCAAACTCGCGAGCTTTCTCAACGTGTATGATCTCACGGTGGGGAACCATCTGGTCTTGGACGGCGCGAACGCGAGTGGCGGGACGTCACCGTTCCCCGGACTCAGCTTCGGCAGCGAGGGCTCGGGGGAAGGCATCTCTTCCAAGCGCACCGCCGGCACCGGCCAAAACGGGCTGACGCTTTTTACTAACAGCGTCGCCCGTCTGAGCATTCTCAACGGGGGCAATGTCGGTATCGGCACCACCAATCCGACCCTGGCCAAGCTGCAGGTGGCTGGCGCCGTCAGCACCAGTCTGAGTTTTGCCTACTTCAACCAGAACGCCCAGACCGGCGTCACGGCCGGGGCGGTCACCGTCCCGCTCTCCATCTACGCCTCCGATCGGATCGCCGGCCTCGAGTTCAACGCCTTCTCCGACGCCCGCATCAAGACCATCACCGGACCTTCGGACAATGCCGCCGACTTGGGCACGCTGCGTCAAATCCAGGTCACTGACTACGTCTACAAGGATCGAGTCGCCAAGGGCAGCGGGCGCCAGAAGAAGGTCATCGCTCAGCAGGTGGAAGCCGTCTTCCCGCAGGCCGTCAGTCAGCGCACCGACGTGGTCCCGGACATCTACCGCGCCGCGGACCTGCGCGCTGGCTGGATTGAGCTCGCCACCGATCTGCGGGTCGGCGAGCGCGTTCGCCTCATTGCGGAAGAAGCCGAGGGAATCTTTGAAGTGCTGGAAGTCCGCGAGGGCGCTTTTCGCAGCAGCTACGCGGGCGAAGTCAGGCGGGTGTTCGTTTACGGACGCGAGGTGAACGATTTCCGCTCCGTCGACTACGACGCCCTCAGCATGCTGCATGTCTCCGCCACCCAGGAGCTGGCCCGGCGTCTGGAGGCTAGGGAAGCTGAAGTTGCCGTCTTGCAGCAGCGCCTCGCTGCCCGCGAGGCCGCCGACCAAGAGCGCGAGGCCCGCCTGGCCCGTCTCGAACGCCTGCTCGCGCCTGCCTTGGCGCTTCAGCCGGGCGGCAATTCGACGTGGCGCCGGAAGTAGCCCGCGCCGATGGAGAAGAGTGCGTTCTGACCGGGGCCGGTGATTGGAAAGGAGTTCGGTGTGACGGACGCGCCGGCTTGGCGGATAGATCACGCCGGCCCATTGAACTCCATCCTCTCCGACCTTCCCGTCGCCACCGCGCCGCTCTCGGCTGCCCAAGTGCGCGTCGCCGTGACCGCGTTGCTCGATGCCCGGATCGCTGATGACGAAAAGCAGGCGTTCCTCCTCGCCTTGCGCCGACGCGGGGAAAGGCCGGACGAGATCGCCTTCTTCGCCAGCATGCTCCTCGACCACGCGATCGACCCCGGCATCGACCCGGCCCGGATGTCGGGGCCCATGATTGATGTCTGTGGCACGGGCGGCGATGGGCTCGATCTCTTCAACGTCTCGACGACCGCGATGTTCATCGTGGCCGCCGGCGGCGCCTGCATCGTGAAGCACGGGAATCGGGCGATCACGTCGCGCAGCGGCGGGGCGGACGTCCTGACCGCGCTCGGCGTACCCACCCAGCTCCCGCCGGCCGCGGCGCGCCAGCGGCTCCAGCGCGATGGACTCGTCTTCCTTTTCGCGCCGGACTATCACCCCGCGTTCCGGGCCGTGGCGCCGGTCCGCCGTCGGCTGGCGGAGCTCGGTGAGCGTTCGGTCTTCAATCTGCTCGGTCCGCTCCTGAATCCCGCGCGGCCGGCGCATCAGCTGGCGGGGGTGTTCGCGCCGGAGTTCGTCCCGGTTTACGCCGAGGTCTACGCCCTGCTCGGACGCACGCACGCCTGGGCGGTGCACGGCGAGGTGAGTCCCGGGCGGGGAACCGATGAGATTTCCCCGCTCGGCCCGACGCTCGTGTCGGTGAGCGAACGCGGGGTGATCGGAAACCGGGTCCTTCATCCCGCCGACTTTGGTTTCGTGCCCGCGGGCGATTTGAGTTCGCTCCGCGGCGGCGATGCCGAGGAAAATGCCCGCATCGTCGCCGGCATCCTCCGCGGGCAAGTGACGGACCTGCGGCGCGACATCGTCCTGATGAACGCGGCCGCGGCCTTCGTCGTGAGCGGACTCGCGGCGGATCTGCCGGCGGGCGTCGAGCGCGCGCGGGCCCAGATCGAGACGGGAGCGGCCGCCCGAAAGCTTGATGCCGCACGCGGATGACACAGATGGATTGCAACGCCCGTTTCGGGTGATAGTTTCTTCCTCCATGAACCCGTTTCTCGCGCTCAACCTCCCCGGTGGTCCGGAGCTGATGATCATCTTCGTCCTGGTGCTCATTCTCTTCGGGGCGAAGCGTCTCCCTGAACTCGCGCGTGGCATGGGCCAGGCGGTGAACGAGTTCCGTAAAGCCAAGGACGATTTCAACAAGGAGCTGGAGAGCGCGGATCCGAATCGCGTTTCTCCGCAGCCCGCGCCCGGCACTCAGCCGGTGCAGCAGCCGGTCGCGCCCGTTGCGCCCGCCAACACCCAGCTGCCACACTGATTTTCGCAGTGCCGGCGGCTCGCCGCATGTGGCGCCAGGTTCCCGCGTTCATCGCGGGCCTGGCGTTTTTCTTTGGCCCGATGGTGATCCGGGGCGCGCCCGCGTCCGGGTCCGCCGATCAGGCGTGGCAGGAAATTCTCGCGCTCGACCAGGGACCCGCCTCCTCGACCACGGATCGGAAGGAGGCGCTCGCGCTCGCCCTGGCGCATCTCGCCCGGCAGGCCGCGGCCCTCACCCGCTTCATTTCCGATCAGCCAGGTGATGCGCGGCGAAATCAGGCGCGCGTCCGCCTCGCCGCCGTGAAATTTGCCGAAGGGAAGCTCCCGGGTCGCGCGGCGGCCGTCGAAGAGGCGGAACGCCTCCTCAGCGGGATCGAGCGCGACCCGAGCGCGCCGGCCGTCGCGGTGGCCGATGCCCGGCACCTCCGCCTCGCCGAGGCGATGCAGCGGACCGCTCGCCTGACCCTGCGCGCCCGCTTCGAGGCACGCCCCGCCCTCCTCCGCAACGTGCGCGAATTCGCCCTCGCGCATCCGGGCGATCGACGCATCGCCGGGCTGCTCGTGGAGATTGCCACGCTCTTCGATTCCGAACCTGGCGAGAAGCGCGCGCTGCTCCTCGAAGCGCGCAGCGCCCTGCGGGGACGAACGGACGGCGGAAGTCCCGCGCTGGGGGGACGGATCGCCGATGATCTCCGCCGCTTGGACCTGCTGGGCCGTCTGCTGCCGGGGCGCTTCGAGCCGATACGCGGAACGCCCGTCGAACTCGCGACCCTGCGCGGACGCGTCGTCGTGATTGCATTCTGGGCGTCCTGGTCGGCACCCTCGTTGCGCATGATCGAAGAGCTGAAGGTGGCCCTCCCCGCCTGGGATGCCGCGCGGGTGGCCGTGCTCGGCGTCAGTCTCGACGAACGCGCCGCCGATGCCGAAGTGGCGGCGCGCGAACTCGCCCTCGGATTCCCGATCCAATGCGATGCGCGCGGCTGGGAGAGTCCGCTGGTGAGGACGGCTGGGATCAATGCGCTGCCGACTGTGTTCGTAGTCGATCGGGAAGGTCGCCTCGCCCATGTGAACGCCGCGGGACAGATCGCGGAAGTGGTCCGTCAGACGCTCTCGCGGTGACGTCGGATGGGGACGTGCTTTCTTGCGGGATGTCTGTCCCGCTCGCCGAGATCTCCGCGCATTTCGACGCGCTGTTGCGCATTTCGGAAATCGGCGACTGGCCGCAGGCGCAAAACGGCCTGCAGCTCGAGAACGCGAGCGCTCAGGTCACGCGTCTTGGCGCGAGCGTCGATGCGAATCCGACGACGATCGCGCGCGCGGTGGAGCGCGGGATCGATCTGCTCATCGTGCATCACGGCCTCTTCTGGAGTGGAGCCCAGCCGCTGCGCGGTCGGATCTTCGGGCTCTGGCACACCGCGATCACCCACGGACTCGCGGTGTATTCCTCCCACCTGCCGCTCGACGTCCATCCCGGCCTCGGGAATACCGCCCTGCTCGCGCAGGCGCTGGGCCTCAGCGACGGCGAATGGTTCCTGCCGGTGAAGGGCGTGAATGTCGGGTACAAAGGTCGGCTGGATCTCTCGCGGGCCGAACTCGCCGAGCGGCTCAGCGCCGCGGTCGGCGGGCGCGTGCAGGTCTGTCCGGGTGGATCGGAGCGCTGCGGAGTGGTCGGCATCATCACCGGCGGGGCCGGGACCGAGGTCCGCGACGTCGCGCGTTGCGGCGTGGATACCTTCATCACGGGCGAAGGCGCGCACTGGACCTTCGGCCTGGCCGAGGAGCTCGGCGTGAACCTCCTCTACGGGGGCCACTACGCGACCGAGACCTTCGGCGTCAAGGCGCTGGCGGCGCACGCCAGCGAACGCTTCGGATTGCCGTGGGAATTCATCGATCACCCGAGCGGGCTCTAATCCGAGACCGCCGCTCCGAGCGAGGTCCGCTACGCCGTCAGCTCGCGCGCTTTCGTCAGCAGGGCGTCGAGTGCGCCGGTGTCGCGGCCGGCGCCGCGCGCGTGATCGGGTCGACCACCGCCTTTGCCGCCGACCACGGGGGCCAAAGCCCCCACGAGCTTCCCGGCCTGCAGCTTGCCCGCAAACTCGGGTGAGACAGACGCGGCGAAATGGACGCTTCCATCGTACACGCCGGCGAAGACGGCGACGCCCTGAAAGGCGCGTGACTTCAGCGCGTGCAACACGGCCGGAATCAGATCACCGCCGCCGCTCGAGAGATCGAGCTTCGCGATGCACCGAGGCACGCTGCCGGAGTCGTCGGCGGCCTGCATCTGGCGCTCGGCGATGACCGAGGCCTCGCGGGTGAGCTGCGCGGCGCGTTCCTTTTCGAGCGTCTTCGAAAGCTCGAGCACCCTGGCCTCCAGCTCCTTCACGCGCCCGTCCGTGGTCGCCTGCCGATCCCGGAAAAAGTGCAGCGCGGCGAGACCGCTCACGGCCTCGATGCGGCGCACGCCGGCGGCGATCGCTCCCTCGCTCACGATCGCGAACGCCCCGCACTGGCCGGTCGAGCGCACGTGGGTTCCGCCGCAGAGCTCCATCGAGTAGCCATTCAGCGCGCCGGGCTCGCCCCCGATCTGCACGACGCGGACCTGCGCGCCGTACTTGTCGCCGAAGAACTGCATGATCGCCGGATTCGCCTTCACCTCGGCGTACGGACGCTCGACCCACGAGACGGAGTCGTTCGCGATGGTGTGTTGATTGATCAAGGCCTCGACCTGCGCGAGCTGCGCGGCAGTCAGCGCCTGGCTGTTGAAGTCGAAGCGGAGTCGGTCGGGCCCGACAAACGAGCCCTTCTGCTCGATCTTGCGGTCGACGACTTCGTGCAGCGCCCAATGCAGCAGATGCGTGGCCGTGTGATGGGCCTCGATTGCCCGGCGGCGCGGCTCATCGACCTGCAGGATGGCCGGCGCATTTTCGAGTTCCGCGACCGGCGCCTCCTTCAGCTTG
The DNA here is from genome assembly GCA_038322235.1 of Chthoniobacterales bacterium. Classification (GTDB taxonomy): domain Bacteria; phylum Verrucomicrobiota; class Verrucomicrobiia; order Chthoniobacterales; family SZAS-18; genus SZAS-18. Next base: position 157,072 of record JBBQFQ010000005.1, on the reverse strand, counting down.
AGGAAAAAGGTCGCGCCGCGCTTCACCGTGTCGAGGACTTCCAGCTTCTCGTCTTTCACGAGCAGCAGGCCGGTGTCACCGACCTGTCCGCCCATCTCGGCGTAGAGCGGCGAGCGATTCACGAGCGCAAAGGTCTCGCCCTTTGGACCGGCGCGGAGTCCCACGACGGTCGTCTTGCAATGATCCATCTCGAAGCCGACGAACTCAGTGGGCGCGGCATCCTGCTCGCCCGCCAGCACGACCGTCTTCTTCTGCGCAGAGCGGCCCTTCTCTCGCTGCTCATCCATGAGCCTTTCGAACTCCGGGAGATCGATCTTCAGCCCGCGCTCGCGCGCCATGACCTGCGTGAGGTCCAGCGGGAATCCATAGGTGTCGTACAGTTCGAACGCCTGCGAAGCCGGGAACTCCGAACCCCGCGATGTGAAGGCATTCGCGTCTGCCTTCTCCGGGTGAGGAGACTCCGTCCACTGTTCGAAAAGCGCGATGCCCTTGTCGAGCGTCCGATTAAAACTCACCTCTTCGCCCTTCAGCACCTTCTCGATGCGCGCCTGCTCGCGGTGCAACTCCGGGAAGACCTCGCCCATCTTCGCCGCCAGCACGTCCACGAGTTGGTAAAAAAACGGCTCCGTGAACCCAAGCGTCCGGCCGTACTTCACGGCGCGCCGGAGAATTCGCCGGAGCACGTAGTTCCGGTCGTTGTTCCCGGGCTCGATCCCGTCCGCGATCGAGAAGCTGAGGGTGCGGATGTGATCGGCGATGACGCGGAACGCGATGTCGATCTTCTCCTGCTCGTTCGCCCCGTCGCTGCCCACTTTCGGCAGTGTGCTGGTGTATTTCTTCCCGCTCATCGCCTCGAGCCGGTCAAAAATCGGACGGAAGATGTCGGTCTCGTAGTTCGAGATCTTGGCGGTCGCGAAGTCGGTGAAGCCCTTCGTTCCCTGCATGATCGAGACGACGCGTTCGAGCCCCATGCCGGTATCGACATGCTGCGCCGGCAGCGGGGAAAACGTGCCATCCGGATTCGCGTTGAACTGGATGAAAACGAGATTCCAGATCTCGATGCATTCCGGGACACCCTGGTTCACGAGGGCGCCCTTGGTGTCGCCCGCGGGCGTGAGGTCGATGTGCAGTTCCGAGCACGGACCACACGGGCCGGTCTCACCCATCATCCAGAAGTTGTCCTTCTTGTTGCCGTTGACGATGTGGACCTTGGGGTCGAGCCCGGCCGCGATGAACAGGGCCGCCCAGTGGTCGGAGGCCTCCCGATCAAACTCGCTCGGATCGCCCGGCCCTGGCGAATAGACCGTCGCATACACGCGATTCGCCGGGAACTTCCAGCGCTTCACCACGAGTTCCCAGGCCCACGCGATCGCTTCCTTTTTGAAGTAATCCCCGAAGGACCAGTTCCCGAGCATTTCGAAGAACGTGTGGTGATAGGTGTCGAGACCCACGTCATCGAGATCGTTGTGCTTGCCGCCGGCCCGGATGCACTTCTGGGTGTCCGCCGCCCGCGGCGGCGTGTAGGGCGTGGCGAGTTCGCCGAGGAAATACGGCACGAACTGGTTCATACCGGCGTTCGTGAACAACAGATTCGGCGTCGTGGGCAGGAGGCTGCTCGACGGCACGATGGTGTGCTGCTGCTCGCGGAAGAAATCGAGGAACGACTGGCGGATCTCGGCGGAGGTCATGAGTTCAGGGCGCAAGGAGCGGGCGCGAACTATCGCGAGAATCGGGCGCCCGAAAACTGAAATGTCGCCCGCGTCTGAACGTCAGATCCCCTTCGTGAGCGCCACGACCGCCGGCAGCGCGAGGAAAGCGAGGACCGTCTCCGCGGTCACGATCGACGACATCAGGGCGGCATCGCCGCCGAGCTGGCGGGCGAGGATGTAACTCGACGTCGCGGTGGGCAGCGCCGCGAAAAAGATGATCCCCGCCGCGGTCGCCCCGTGAACATCGAAGAGTACGCAAAATCCGGCCGTGATCAGGGGCAGGAGGATGAACTTGGCGATGCAGGCGAAGAGGACCGGGCCGGTCTGCGCGTGGGCGTCCCGGAATTCGAGCGAGGCGCCGACCGTCAAGATGCCGGTCACGAGAGCCGTTTGCGAGCCCGCTTTGAGCGTTGTTTCGAGCGCCGCGGGCAGCGTCCAACCGGTGAGGTTGAAAAGCACCCCGGCGACGCACCCGATGATGAGGGGATTCGTCGCGATCGAGCGGGCGATCCCCGCCGCGCTCGAGGTGCCGTGACCGTACCGGGCGAGTGCGAGGATGCAGTACACGTTCACGAGCGGGACCGAGACCGCCACGATCACCGTCGTGAGGAGCAGCCCCGGGGCGCCAAAGAGCTGGAGCATCACCGCCAGACCCACGAAGCTGTTGAAGCGAATCCCGCCCTGCAGCACCGAGGTGAAGGCCGGGCCACTCCAGCCGAAGAGCGGGCGCACGAGCCAGAGCAGGAGCGCGAGTGCGGTAAGGGCCAGAGTGGCCACCCCCACGATCCGGGCAAACGGCAGATCGCCCACCTTCGCCGTGGCGAGGTTTTGAAAAAACAGGCCCGGAAGGAGAATCCAGTAGGTCAGCTTCTCCAGCCCCTGCCAGAACGGCGCGGACAGAAATTCCGTGCGCTTCAGCCCAAACCCCAGCGTGATGAGCAGGAAGACCGGAAAGAGGGAATTGAAGATCGCCAGCATCAGCCTCCGCGCGCTCCGGTTCGAATCTGCCCCTGGATCCCTTCGAGTTGCGAGTTTCGAGTCTCGGCGCGCCCCGACATTACATGCCCATGATCTGGTAGCCGCCGTCCACGTAGAGGACCTGGCCGGTGATCGACGCGGCGCCGTCGCTGGCGAGGAACAGGCCCGTGGCCCCGAGCTCATCGGCGGTGCAACTCCGCTTCAACGGGGCCTTGAGCTGGTAGTATTTCAGCATGTCGGTGAACCCCGAGATGCCTCGGGCGGCGAGCGTGTTCATCGGACCGGCGCTGATACAGTTCACGCGGACGTTTCGAGCGCCGAGATCGTAGGCGAGATAGCGCGTGGTTGCCTCGAGCGAGGCCTTCGCGACCCCCATCACGTTGTAATGGGGAACGACCTTCTCGGCGCCGTAGTAGCTCATCGCGACGATGCTGCCGCCGTTCGTCATCAGAGGCGCGCATTCGCGGGCGAGGCCGACGAGCGAGTACGCGCTGATGTCGTGGGCGGTCCGGTACGCCTCGCGCGTCGTGCTGAGGAAATCGCCCTCGAGCGCCTCCTTCGGCGCGTAGGCGACCGAGTGCAGGAGGAAGTCCACGCGGTCGGTGTGCTTGCGCACGTTCTGGAAGAATCCGGTGATCGCTTCATCACTGGCGACATCGCAGGGATAGAACGGGGTGTCCGCGGAGAGGTCGGAGACGAGTTCCTCGACGTTGTCTTTGATGCGCTCGCCCTGGTAATTGAAAATGAGCTTCGCGCCGGCCGCGTGCCAGGCCTTGGCGATGGCCCACGCGATGGAGCGCTTGTTCGCGACGCCGAAGACGACGCCCACTTTGCCTTCGAGGAATCGGGGGGTGTTGGACATGGCGCGGACGTTGCGCCGCAACTCGGCGGGTGCCAAGTGCCAATCAAGGCAGCACCGTCACACTCCGCTTCAGAGATTTTTCTCCGCGGTGTCGAGGATCAGGGTGACCGGGCCGTCGTTCACCAGCGAGACGTCCATGTGCGCGCCGAATTCCCCGGTTGCGATCGGACGCGGCAAGGCCCGGCCCAGCGCGACCAAAAAATGCTCGTACAACGGGATGGCCTGTTCCGGTCGGGCGGCATCCATAAACGACGGTCGCGTTCCCTTCCGCACGGTGCCGAAGAGCGTGAACTGACTGACCACGAGCGCTTCTCCGCCGATGTCGAGCAGGGACCGGTTCATCTTCCCCTCGTCGTCGGGGAAGACGCGGAGAACCGGCACCTTCTCCGCGAGCCACGTCGCGTCCGCCGCGGTGTCGCCGTGCGTGATCCCCAGGAGGATCACCACCCCCCGGCCGATCGCCCGCGGCGGGCCACCGGCGACAGAGACGCTGGCTTGAGAGACGCGTTGGAGGACGAGGCGCACGCGGAGTCATCCGCCGCCTCGCCGCGGAAATCTAGCGGTGAGTCTACTCGGCCCCGCGCCCGTAAATTGCATTCATTCCCATCCGGTGTTTGCTTGTCCTCCCCTTCAAAACCCCCAACGACCCGCACCCCGAAATGAGTACCGACCACACCCCGCCCGCCGGAGACAAGATCACGATCTCGAACGGCAAACTTCACGTCCCGAATCACCCGATCATCCCGTTCATCCGTGGCGACGGCACCGGTCCGGACATCTGGGCGGCGAGCGTGCGCGTGATGGACGCAGCGGTGGCAAAGGCCTACGGCGGAACGCGGAAGATCGCCTGGTTCGAGGTCTTCGCCGGTGAGCTGGCCAAGAACAAGTTCGACAACTGGCTCCCGGACGAAACCATCAAGGCGTTTGAGGATTACCTCGTCGGGATCAAGGGCCCGCTCACCACGCCGGTCGGCGGCGGCATCCGTTCACTGAACGTCGCGCTGCGGCAGATGCTCGATCTCTACGTCTGTCTGCGCCCCGTCCAGTATTTCACGGGCGTCCCTTCCCCGGTGAAGGCGCCGGAAAAGGTGCACATGACCATCTTCCGCGAGAACACGGAGGACATCTACGCCGGCATCGACTTCGAAGCTGGCAGCGAGCCCGCGATGAAGACGCTGGAGTTCATCAAGACGAACTTTCCCAAGGAGTTTAAGAAGATCCGCTTCGGGGCCACCGCGATGGAAACGGTCGGAGTCGGCGTGAAGCCGGTCTCCAAGGAAGGCACCCAGCGGCTGATGCGGGCGGCGATCCAGTACGCTATCGACCAGAAGCAGAAGAGCGTCACGATCGTCCACAAGGGCAACATCATGAAGTACACGGAAGGCGCCTTCCGTGACTGGGCCTACGAACTCGCCAAGTCCGAGTTCGGCGGCGTGGAGATCGACGGCGGTCCCTGGTGCAAGCTTCCGAACGGCATCGTCATCAAGGACGCCATCGCCGACATCACCCTCCAGCAAGTGCTGACGCGCCCGGAGGATTTCGACGTCATCGCGACGCTCAATCTGAACGGCGACTACCTTTCCGACGCCCTCGCGGCACAGGTGGGAGGCATCGGCATCGCTCCCGGCGGGAACGTGAACTACGTGACCGGCCACGCCATCTTCGAGGCCACCCACGGCACCGCTCCGAAATACGCGAATCTCGACAAGGTGAATCCCGGCTCGGTGATTCTCTCCGGTGAGATGATGTTCCGTTACCTCGGCTGGAACGAAGCGGCCGATCTGATCATCAAGAGCCTGAACACCGCCATCGGGGGGAAGCACGTCACCTACGACTTCGCCCGCCTCATGCCGGGCGCGACCGAGGTGAAATGCTCGGAGTTTGGCGACATCATGATCGCCGCGATGTGATCGCAGCCGGTTTCCCCGGCTGATTTTCGAAAGGGCGTCCCGCGAGGGGCGCCCTTTTGCGTTTTGGCGGCGGATGGCGGTCCGCCGACGAGGAACCGGCGAATGCCAGATATTGGCGCGCGCTCCCCTCCGGTACGGCTGAGCTCCCGCTCGGCCCAAACTTCCCTCCAACCCCCGCGTGGCACCACATCCCGCCTCCGCGCGCTGCATCCCGCCGTCCGGATCGCCGCCATCACCACGTTACCCAATCCACTCCAGGCGATTCACCTGGCCGCGATACGGCCATTCCTCAAAACTTACGCTGAGCCCCGCGACGACCGGGTTTTGGCGGAAATACGACCACTTTTCTTGGTAATCGGCGGCGTCGCGAATCCGGTGGTGAAAGCCGTCTCGCTCCCAAACCGCCGGGCCCCACGCAAGGCGCGTGCTGGCCCGGGACTTCCAGAACTTCACCCAGTTTTCAATCGGGGTGGGAGAAGGGAAGCCGGTCGGGGCGCAGAAAAGATGCAGATGGTCTGGCATGATGACGTAGTCACCGACCAGCCAGGCGCGGGCCTCGTTCTGCCAAAGCTCGTGCAGGGTCTCCGCCACTTGGGAGGTGGCGAGCACGCGCCTTCGCTCTCGCGTGGAGACGGTGAGGAAAACCAGCGTAGGTCGGTCGAGACGTTCGTGGACCCCATGCGCGGGATGCTGCCTGCCGACGGGTTTCTCCTCGGGCGCCATCGGGGCTGGGATAGTTGGGCGGGTCGATGTCGGCAAGGAAATCCGGTCGCGCGAATCACTCGCGCGGAGGATGGATGGGGTGCGTCGCGGGGGTCGGATTGGAGTTTGGGCCGAGCGGGAGCTCAGCCGTACCAGGGGCGATTTCGGGTGCGACCCGGGAGTCGCGGGCGCGGGTCTCGAAGAGTTGCCTCACTTCCCGCGTACAAACCGCACGAGTTTCGCCGCATCGCCCTTCGCTCCCCAGGCGGCGCGGAGGAAATCCGCCGGATGGACATCGTGGTGCTTGAAGAATCCGCGGTCGCCGCCGCAGTCATACATCAGGTCATCCGGCATCTCGCCGCGCAGCTTGGACTCCGCTTTCGCGATCAAGCGGGGCAGCCAGCCGATTCCCTCGATCTCGGCGTCCTTCGAGGGCAGCGCCGCCATGTCGATCCGGTGGCTCGAAGTCTGTCCTTGCTGCTCGGCGAGGAAGTAGTCGCGTCGCGCCGACGTGATGAGCAGCACCGTTTCCCATTCGGGATCGCCGCCCCGGGCGTGGTCCTCGGCGAAGTCGTATAGTTCCTGCGCCGTCTGGCCGATCGACGCGAGATAGGCGAGTTCGTCGGCGTTGAAATAGGAGGCCGCGCCGCGTTCGCCGCGCTGGTATTTTTCAATCGCGCGATGGAAGAGCTCCTTCAGCGGCGCGTGCCATTGGTAGTTTTTCACCCGGGGAAGGTCGTCGTCTGGGCGGCCAAAGGCAACCGCTGACCCGTTGGCGCGTCATCGACCGCGTCGATGTTCGGAGCGCGCATTTTGATTCGAAGTGCCAGCGAGACGGCGCCATGATCCGCCCACATGACTGTCCCGTCCGCTTCCGCCCCCCGTCCGCGGCTGCCCCTCGCCGTGAAGCTCGGTTACTCCGCGTTCGTCGCGGTGCTGGTGCCCGTTTACCTCCGCGCCTATGGACCGACCAATTTCCTCTATTTCTGCGACGTCGCGCTCCTTCTCACCCTCATTGCCGTCTGGACGGAGAAACCCATTTTCGCGTCGGCGCCGGCGGTCGGAATCCTTCTCCCGCAAGTCATCTGGATGGTGGATTTCATCGCCTCCGCCCTGGGCTTCCCCCTGACCGGGATGACGGCTTACATGTTCAGTCCGGAACTCTCCCTGTTCGCCCGTGGGCTCTCGTTTTTCCATTTCTGGCTCCCGATTCTCCTTGTCTACCTCGTCTGGAAGCTCGGGTACGACCGGCGGGCGTTCCGCACGTGGACGTTTCTCGCCTGGGCACTGGTCCTCTTCTGTTACATCGCCATGCCGGCGCCGCCGGTGCGTCCCGAAGACCCAAACCTTCCCGTGAACATCAATTACGTGTACGGCCTGAGCGATGCCGCTCCCCAGACGTGGATGCCGCCGCTCGCGTGGGTCGCACTCCTCCTGACCGCCCTGCCGCTCGTGATTTTCCTCCCGACCCATCTCCTCTTGAAGCGTCTCGCACCCGCGGCGAGGGCTGAGGCAAGGGGCCGCGCGGCTTTGGTTCAGCGGGAACCGGCTCCAGATTCCCCGCGATTCAGCTCGCCCGCAGGGCTTGCGTCCGAGCGCTCAATTCCGGCGCGATCAGGCGGATCCCCGGCGTAAACCGGTGCCGGGGGAGCGAATTCCGAGTCCGGGGGAGCGAATCGTTCCGGCAAGCCTGGCGCGGAGTGTCTCTGGCCTCCAGCGACTTACGCTGGCAATGCTTTCGTTCGATGAACGCCCGCGCGTCGCTCAAAAGACATGACGCGTTGTTCGATTCACGCCGCGCGCGACGTCCGGCGAACGACGAGCGGGATGAACGTGGCCGCGCGAAGAACGAAAGTCATGACGTGTAGTCACTCCGATGCGACGCGCGCTGTCCCGCGGAAGCTCTGCGGGATGGAACCAGCCGCTCGGACAACTCCGGACATCATCGTCGAGTGGATCGAGTTCCGCCCGATGTCGCGCGAACGACATTCGGGATCCCCGGAGCCAAGCGCACGATGAATCTCGTCAGGCGCGCAGTGATCTTCCGGTTCGCGTTGTCCCGCGAAAGGCGTTCGCTCTGAATTGAGCCGTGCGAATGGCAGTTCGCATGGGCCGCCGGGTGAATCATGCCATCGGCGCTCTTCCGCGAATGACGCTCGGAACGACCGATCCGCGAGGACGACCAAGGACATGATCGTCGAGTGACTCGCTTCCCACTCGACGTCGCGCGAACGACGTTCGGAAGCAAATGAGCCGCGCAAACGATGAATCGCATGAGCCGCGCAGCGATCTACCGGTTCGCGCTGTCCCGGAAAGGATGATTCACGTGACCACTCCAGTGAGCCGATTTGCCCGGTCACGGAACCAGAAAGGCCCGTGTGCCGGGATAAAGGTGCTTGGCGAAGTTTGCGGGAGGATCTTTTTTGCGCTGCCGCCGAAGCCGGCCATTAGCTTGCGATCGAAAGCGAAGCGTGAGCGCGACGAACCTTCCCGCATACCCATGAACTTTTGCGACTCACATCAAATGTCGCTCGATCTCTTTGGGAACTCGCCCGAGGGCGTGGAGGCGGTGCGCGCCGTCTCGCCGCCGGTCGCGTCGCCTAAACCAGAGGCGGGCCAGCAGGCGCTGGACTTCGATTCGCCCGTCCCGGCCGATGGAGTCGATGGGCTCAGCGCGTGGCGCCGCGAGCGAATTCGCGAGACGGAAGCGCTCGCCCGTCGTTATGGGCTCCCGCTGGGCCATCCCGCGCAGGTGGAGTTGAAAAGTGGGATCCGGCTCGAGGGCATCCTCTTGCTGGCGGATGAGGCCCTGATCACCCCGCAGGTCCGGTATCACGACGTGATGCTGCGCATCGGCTCGGTCGCGTTTCGCACGGCCGAGATCGAGTCTTGTGTCAGGCGCGACATTCCCTGGGCCGGTGGGGAATAGCCGATGCGAGCTTTCCAAACCGCCGCTGCCGTTCGAAACGCAAACCTTTCACAACCCTCCAACCCACTTTGACTCTATGGCGATGAGCGAATTTTCCGGCCTTTGCCCGGACACGGCCTCAACCGAAACCCGGGCGCTTCAGGTGATCTCGGGAAACGCGCAGGTCGAAGCCGGATTATACGAGCTGGTTGAGCTGTATTGCGATGATCCTATATGTGACTGTCGGCGCGTCATCCTGCTCGTCCGCTCGACCACCGCGGCGGAACGGCCGCTGGCCCACATCCACTTCGGCTGGGAGTCGGTCGCGTTCTACACGCGCTGGTTGAGCGGAAATGCCACCCTCGCCCGAGAGATGCGGGGAGCATCCCTTGAGGAGTATGCCGAGCAGGGGCCAGGAGCGACGGAGTTGCTCACGCGGATCTGCGGTGCCGTGCTCAACGACCCAGGCTACGTCGCGCGACTGCAACGCCACTACCTGCAGTTCAAGTCTGCGCTGCGGCGGGGGCCGAGCTCGTATCGGCTCCGCGACGTGCGGAAGCGGCGGGAACCCGGCGGGCGCCGACGCTGAGGCGGGGCCTGCCGCCCCGCCCGGATTCACCATCGGAAAGGCGCTGGCTCCCCACTCCTTCGAAAGCTCTGCCCGGTTGAGGCTCTGCGCCTCTGCGCCTCTGCGCGAGTCCCGAATGATCTCTCCCCTCTTCCGAAGAGCGGCCCTCTCGAACCATCACCAAACCTCACCAGCGCCGGTCGGCGACAGCAAGTACACCCTCACTCGTGATCCTCCCGCCAGGCGCACACGCAGGCGTCGAGTTCATCCAGTGCGCTCAACACCATCGCCAGGGCCGTGGGGAGGAACCGCTCGTCGATCCGTTCCTCCTTCGGCCCTTCGAACATCGCGCCGATGAGTTGCACCCCGACCAACTGCGCGATTTCGGGTTGCCGCGATCCCTCCTTCAGTTCGCGGGTGAAGGCCTCGTCATCAGGTCGGGCGAACGCGCGATCGAGTTTGTCCAGGCGCGCGAAGAAACGGTTTACCGCCGCCTCCCAGTCAAAGCCGTAGCGGAGCTGTCCCGGTCCGCAGAGCAGTCGCGCATGGACCAGATAGGCCGCCATGACCTGCGCGTAGGTGGCGGGACCCGCCTCATGGGGCAGCAGTTGATCGACCAGATGGAAAAAATCCGGGTGCTGCTGCATCGCGATGTCCCGATCAAGTTGGGTCACTCCAAGCTTCGGGAGCGCTTTGACCCGCCGGTGGATCTCGCCGTTGTCGAGCGGCGCGGGGTCGACCTCCCCCAGGCGTTCCTCTTGCAGATGCTCGGGCCAGCCCGAGCAGTCGGGGGGAGTGAATTCGTCCTCTTCCTCTTCCCAGTCTTCGTCGATTTCCTCCTCACCGGTCGTCGCCTCGTAGACCCAGCCTTCCGGCACGTGATGTCGCAGGTCCGCGAATCCCAGCGCCGCCGCCGCGGGCGTGTAGTCGAAGTAGGACTCCCCCCGCACCCGCGACCGGTCGGCCGTGGCGATGCCGTGGCGGAGCAGTTGCGCCACGCGCGGGCGCAGGGCGGGATCCGCGGCGGCTCCCCGTGGGGTCAGGCCGTCCAGCAAGGCCTCCGGTGAATCGAGCCAACTCTCCATCACCGTCTCCGCGAGTTCCGCGGGGTTCGGCTCATCCGCCTCGGCCGATCCGAGGGGCAGCGGGACCGTGTGCGTACCCAGCTGAAACCCCTCCGTGCCCAGCAGTTCCGGGGGGACGAGCCCCTCGTCCGCCACCGCGAGCGGCATGGTCCCTGGACCGAGCCCCGTGGTTTTCTCCTCCTCGAATTCCATGATATCGCCCGCGAAGTACTCGAAGCGTGCGCGCAGGAGTTCGGCGAGGCCCAGATGGATCGTGCAGAGCTTCAGCGCGGTGCCGCTCAGCTCGATCCAGCCCCGAATGACCCCGTACTTCCCGTCCGGGCGCGGTGCGGTCGCGAGCCAGAGCCAGGAGGTTCCCTCGCCGTCCGGCTGCTTCACCACCTCCGGCAACTGCGTCAGTCGCTCGACGAGTCCGTCGACCTCAGCACAGAGGCGGTAGGAGTACTTTTTGATGACGCTTGTCTCGACTCGCTCGCTCATCCGTCTCTGCCGCGCGGTCTCGAGGGCTTCCATCCCCGCCGCCAGACGAAAATACTCCTTCCAGATCCACTCGCGCAGCGCCGCCTCGGTGTCGCCCGCATAGCCCAAGTGCGCCGTCATCGCGTCGAAGGCTGCGCGGGGCGGCCGGTCGGGCAGGGAAGCCAGCGGGGTCATCATTCCCCAAAAAATCCAGTAATGCGGCAGCGGATGAATCCAGCCAAGAAAGGTGCTGAACTGCGTTCCGCGGGCGCAGATAGCCACGTCGTGGAACTCCAGGAGCGGCCCGTTCGGAGTGAGCAAATCGTGCGCGAGAAAGCGCTCGGTGTCGACGATCTGCACGATCTCCAGCAGCGCGGGCCGGAGCTGGAGAGAGTGTGCCGCCAGCACCTTGCCGTCGTTGGTGAGGCCGAGAAATTTCTCGCTCTCCCAAGCTCCCAAGAAACTGCGCCCGGCGGTGTCTGGCTCGCGCAGGAGCGCCATCGCAAACAGATAATCGATCTTCGAGGGCATGCCGAAGAAAGCCGCGCGCGTTTCCTCGAAGCGCTTTCCCTGAGGATGGCTCCCCAGACGTTCTCCGATCAGCTTGGCCGTCTCGGAGAGGATCTCGCGGAGCCACGGGTAATTTTCCGGTCCGAACGGATTGAATTCGCAGGAGGCGGGGCAGGGATACTTGGAGACCCGGCAGTCGCAGCATTCGACGACGGGAATGGGCCGTCCAACGGCGGGACACGGACGACGATTTTTCTTGGCTTGGCCCATGTTCCTTTTTTCCCGGGAGATCCGCCGAGTGCAAGCGCGGAGAGCGGGGACCGGCAAACAGCAATCAGAACCGAGCGCAAACAAGCTTCGCCTTTTTCGTGAGCAATCTGGCAAATCGATGAGCGAAGCTGGTTCGGGCGCTGGTACGGGCGAGCTCCTGCTCGTCCCAAACTGCTTGGACTTCCCCCCGGGTGGCTTGGTCGAAGCCGGAACGATGCACGTGGAAAGGCCCTGTCTGCTTGATCTCTTCCCTGGGTTTCCATTCACGGATTCCGAAGGCCCGACGGGGGCGCCATAGTGAGCGCGGCGCCGGAGATGACACCATATGCACTGTTCCGCCCCCGTGGGGCTTGGACCGTTCTAAACCCCGGGACCCAGGGCGGCGCTCGTGCCTCGCTTTCCCTGGGCTGGCTTGCACCAGGCCGTTGGCCTGCGGATCATCGCCCTTCTTCGATCTGGCTTGGATCACACAGGTTCGGCCCGGAGGGCTGGAGGAAGGTAGCCGGTGGCGTCAGCCACCGGTCATCGCCGAAAGCGTTCGAGCCCCGGCAGGGGCGGCGGAACTCGCTGCCAGCTGGCGACGCTGATCGATTTGGCCGCAACTTTCGGCGGATCGGTGCGGGTTATTCCTATCTCCGCCCTCCGCAGCGCCAGCCCGCCGGGGAGAGGTTCGATCGTTTAGTAGTGAAATTGCTCCGAAACGATTTTCCCGTCTTTGACTTCGTAGACGCAAAGTTCCGCCATTTCCGCCCGAGGCCGCCCTTTCATGGTGATATCCATTTTCAAGCTGCACGCGAAGGATTGAGTCGTCACCACCGGTTCTGAAACCTCGAGGCTGTGCATGGTCTCCACCATGCTGTCGAATTTGTGGCCTTTTTCGATAATGGCGGCCAGCCCCTTCGTCTCCTTGGCGAAGGCGGGCGAGGCTTGCGGTTCGATGCTCACGGCATCGGTGGCGAAAAGTTCGTTTTGAGCGGTCTCAAACTCTCCTTTGCGGCAAAGTTCGACCAAGCGGGCGGCGATTTCATTCGTGTTCATGGGGGTAGTTTTGAGGGGGATCGTGCCAGAACGAATTGTTCCGATCGTTCTCGAAGCTCCGGGCTTCAATGGCCAGGCGCCAGAAACGATTTCGGTGCAAAGTGTCACTGGAACCCTGGCGGGCCCACGACCCTGAGGGGACCGAAACAAGTGGAGAAGCCTCTCCGGAACCGGGGCTCAGAAGCACTCACCGCCGACGCGAGCGCCTCCCCCTCAATCAATCACCACCGGACTGCCCACGGCGATCAGTTTCCCCAGTTCCAGGGCATCCCAGTTCGTGAGCCGAATGCAGCCGTGGCTGCGACCCTGCAGGATGGTGTGGGGCAGGGGATTCCCGTGAATCCCGACGCCACTCTTGCTCGTACCCGCCCAGACGACGCCGACCGGATTATTTGGTCCGGGGGGGAACATCGTGAAATCGCTGCTCCGCGTGCCGCGGTTCAGCATCTCGTCATCCCAGCGGAAGCTCGGGAGCGTCACCAGATTCACGATCTTCCAGTCGCCCTTGGGCGTCGGAGTACCAGTGTCGCCGCACGAAACCGGAAAATACGCCAACAGACGGCCATTCGGGCCGGTGACCTCGAGGCTGCCCAGATCGGGTCGGATGTGGACCTTGTTCGACTTTGAGCCGCCGCGGATTCCCCGACCCACGCTGGCGATTTCCAAAGGTTCCACGTTCGGAACCCGGAGGGTGTCGCCGGGACGGACGGTCGCGTTCGCCGGGAGACCGTTGAGCTCCGTGATCAGACCCGGGGCGCAGTGGTAACGCTCGGCGACGAGCTCGAGCATCGATTCGTACGGGAGATACTTTTGTTTGGCCTGCTCTTCCTTTGTTGAGCCGAGCTCGCCCACGAATTTAGCGTCGTTCTTCGTCACCGTGTACGTCGTGAACGGCGCGGGATCCGCGGGCACCTCGGGCTGGCCGGGCCGCTGCGCTAAATAATGTTCCGCCGCCCGGCGCGTCAGCACGCCATCCCGACCGTCGATTTCTCCGGGTGAGAAGCGCGCTTTGGCGAGCGCAAGCTGCTGCGCCACCCGGCGTTCGACATTGCCCCCGCCGAGCTGCGCGCCCCCGCCGGTCGCACAGGCGCCGAGAGCGAGCGAGGAGAGGGCAAGAGCAAAGGAGGTGAACGTCGCGGCAGAGGACATGGGCAGAAAGGCGTGCGCAGTGGGTAGCCCACGGCGGGCTCAGCGCCAAGCGCTTCCCGCGGCAAACTCGGGTGACAAGCAGCCGGTCGGTCCAACCCGTTTCGGACCCCGAGATCAGCGCGTCGGCGGGAGGACCACGCGGACGCGATTCGGGAGCGGGGTCGGTTCTTCCCCAGCCGAGGTCGGCGGCGTCGCGGCGGGCGAGGGTGGGGGAGCGGCGGCGATCTGCACTGGCTGGGGCTCGATCATCACGACATCGCCCACTTTCGGCTCGCCGCTTTCGATCGCGGCGGCGAAGACCCCGGCCCGCCGCTCGGAGCCCGCCCGGAGCTGCGCGACGGCGGCGCCACCCCGGCGGGCGGAGAGGGTCGATTCCGCGGCGGCCGCATTGGGCGCCTCCACGAGGACGAACTTCCCGTTGGGATCGACGGCGCTCACGCGCCCGACCGCAAAACCGGCTCGCGCCTTTCCGAGCGCCGTGGGAAGCAGGGATGCGACCCAATCCGCCTCATCGTCCTCCCTGGCGCGCTTCGTGAAGCGTTTCGTGGCGCACCCAGAAAGAAGGCCGAGAAGGAGCAGGAAGATCGCGACGCGCACGGGTTCCTATCGCTGGGGCGAGGCGCAGCCCTTGGCAAGGACGCGTTTGCCGCCCGCGCGGAAAGCGCGGTTGATTTGGTGGGAGCTCCCAGCCCAGAACGGCACGCACTTTAAGGGGTGAAATACGGGTCGGCGCGCTTGGCCCAGTCCGGAGGATCTGAGACCACGAGCCGGTGGTGGAACCACCGGGTCCGCCAAGGCCATCCGGCGTCCGCAGGACGCGGGACGACAGCTCAGCCCAGGCGCATCTCGCGTCCTCCGGACGCTCCGCCATGGATCACCTACCGGTCCGGTGGTGGTACCGCCGGCTATTTCATCTCGCGTCCTCCGGACGCAGCAGGACCGTCCGACCCAAAGCCCGCCAAACATCAAATCCGGTGAGGAGAGGATTCGAACCTCCGGAGAGCTTTCGCCCTCAGCGCTTTAGCAAAGCGCCGCTTTCGACCACTCAGCCACCTCACCATCTGCTCGCGGCAGAACCCGTATTAAAGCGGTCCCTTCCCGCCCGTCAACCGCGCCGCGCACGATTCCGCGGAGAAAGCGCCTGCGCCCGGACCGGTGAGGGATTTCGGACTTCTAATGGACCACCCGTTAACCGGGGGAGGCCGTCAACGTTCACGGGGCGGCCGTCAACGTTCACGGGGGAGTCCGTCAACGTTCACGGGGCAGGCCGTCAACGTTCACGGGGGAGGCCGTCAACGTTCACGGGGCCGGCAGTCAACGTTCACGGGGGTGGCCGCCAACGTTCACGGGGGAGGCCGTCAACGTTCGCGGGGGTGGCCGTCAACGTTCACGGGGGAGGCCGGCATCGTTCACGGGGGAGACAGCCAGCGTTCACGGGGGCGACCGTCAACGTTCACGGGGGTGGCCGCCAATGCTGACGGGGGTGACCGCAAACGTTCATGGGGGCGACCGTCAACGTTCACCGGGGCGGCCGTGAACGTTCACGGGGACGCCCGCAATCGTTTGCGGGGGAGTCCGCAATCGTTTCCGGGGCAGTCCGCAATCGTTTCCGGGGACGGCCGCAATCAATTACGGGGGAGCCCGCAATCAATTACGGGGGTGCCCGCAATCGTTTCCGGGAGAGGCGTCATTGTTCTCGGCGACGGACGAACCCGGGATTGCCGCGGAGGCCGATCCCCGTACCCTCCGACTTCGTCACGGAGCCGCGCTTCATTAATTCTTCCCCGCTTCATCGATGCGGGTCTTCAACTATGAACAACTCCCGCTCCGCTTGGATCGACGTGATTCGAGGAGCAGCGTCGCTCGCGGTCGCGTTCTTCCATTTCAATGAAGTTCCCGCGTTTGGCGATGGCGGGCTGCTGATCGATTCATGGCGGAGTATTTGGAAATTCGGTCACGTCGGCGTTCCGATTTTCTTCGTAGTGAGCGGCTATTGCATCGGGAAGGCGGCCGGGCGCGGAGCAGCGGCGATTTTCTCGGGAGGCGGTTCAGACGGATCTTTCCGGCCTACTGGGCAAGCCTGGCCTTGATCGTAGCGCTGTCTGTCTTTCGAAAGGTGACGTTCGGAACAAATGATCTTGTGGCGCTTCCGAATTCGATTCCAAGCGTTCTGGCCACCCTCGCTCTGGTCACGCGCCCGATCTCTTCCGTTCCGACGATCAATTGGGTGTACTGGTCGCTGACCTATGAAATCGTTTACTACCTTGCGGTTGGTCTCCTTCTGAAAGCCGCGCTCGTCGGCGGTCGCAGTTTCGAACGAGTGCTGGGAGTGGGCGTTATTATGCTGTCAATTCTCGCGGCGATCGCCGCCCCATTTGCCGAGGGCACTGCCGCGGGATGGTCTTCGTGGAATCCGCTCCTCATCCTCTTGGGCTGGCCGATGTTCGCTTTGGGGCTTGGGTTCGCGATCGCGGAGGGAGGAAGGCGGGATTTGGGACGATTCGCCTGTCTCTCGGCGATTGGGGCGATGCTGGCGGCAATTTTCGCCACCGGAACGTGGATTTACCCCTGCGTGGCGGTTTGCACGCTTGTTGCCATCGGACTGGCCGCTCGCGCTCGTCAGCCGGCACCGCGCCCGCTCGTGTGGCTGGGTGAGCGGTCTTACAGCCTGTATTTGATCCATGTGCCCATCGGGTGCTACCTCGGCGGCTGGGTCCTCGTGCCGGACATCTCAAGCGGATGGACCTACGCGCTTGGTCAAGGCTTCCGGCTCTTTCTGTGCCTCGCGGTTGCGAACCTGTTTTACAAACTATTCGAGGCCCCCTTTACGCGCTTGGGAGAAGCTCGCGCGAGCGCGACAGCGGGCACCGGCATTGAAAAGCCGAACGAGCCAGTCCGTTGACGTTTCGCTCCAAAACGGCCTCCTCCAGATCTCGCTCCTGGTGGGCAATTCCACCTCGAGCCGGATCGCGCGCCGAGGACCGTTCTGCGAGTTTATTACTTGCTGGAGTAGGATAGGCGGGCTCTTGAACGACGATGATTGGGATTCGCGAACAGATTCTCGCCAAATGGTTCCGCCGGGGGTGGCGTGGATTCCTGACGGTGCGGAAGATTTTGGGGTTCCCGGCGTCGTGTCTCATTCCCGCGCGAACTTCTTACGGCACTGTCTTCGAACTCGATACCTTCGGCTACATCGACGCGTGTGTGCTGCGCGAAGACTACTACGAATCAGAAGTCCTGGAGGCGATGCGTGAACTGTCGCGGCCGGGCGATGTCGTTTGGGACGTTGGAGCGAACCTCGGACTTCATGCCGTCACGCTGGCGTCCCTTCATCCCGAACTGAAAGTGCTGGCCTTCGAGCCCGCTCCAACGAGTGCGGCTCGGGTTCTCCGAAATGCCGTGTTGTCCTCTTCCAAGGTGGACTTGCTGACGATCGGACTCTCGGACCGGAACGGCTTTGCTGACCTCTACCTCGCGACGTCCGGCAATTCTGGGCAAACCACCCTCACGCCTTGGAGCGGGGCGACTTACACCGGCCGATGCCGCATCGCGGTCGCGACGGCAGATTCGCTGGTCGCGGTGGGAGATGTGCCGCCACCCGCCGTGATCAAAATCGACGTCGAAGGGCACGAAAAGGAAGTTCTTCTCGGCATGCCGCAGGTTCTTGGTTCAGGACGGTGCCGGGCAGTCATCTTTGAGGATGATTGCTCTGACGATTCAACGCCAAAGCGAATCCTGCGCGAAAGCGGATTCCGAGTCCGGCCACTCAGCCGGCGCGAAGCCACCGGCCATCCGTTGGCGAATTTTCTTGCCACTCGCTAGGTTTCCCTCGGCGGTTTCCCATCTTGAGTCTTCCGCGGGAAGCCGAGGCGAAGTGGCTCGAGTCTCGCTGGCCAGCGCATCGTCCAGCGGCCTCGCGAGCCTCGATTTTGTCACGCAAATGCGGCGCGCCGCTTGTCACTCCATGGGATGATGATTATGGGATCGCGTGGATCCACCCATGGCCACCGCCTCGTCCGCAATTGCAACGTCCACATTTGGTGAGGTTTCCCAGCCTCACCAAGTGCGGCAGCGTGGCCGGATTGGGCAAACCGCGGCTTCAAGTCCCCAGACGCCCGGTCAATAAACGCCGAGTTCTTTTCACGCCTCTGGCTTACTGAATGCCCGGGGAAAAAAAGCGAAGCTTGTCGGGCAATCTCGCTCCGCTTGGTTCTGATAACTGGTAATTGACCCTTGCGTTCCACCGCCCCAACCACCGTCCCAACCACCGCTCCGACCTCCGAGTTCGATCTCATCATTGAGGCCGGCCGGGCGGATCGGAACTACTGGCGGGATCTCTGGCGGTACCGGGAGCTGTTTTACTTCCTCGCCTGGCGCGACATTCTCGTCCGGTACAAGCAGACCGCGCTCGGCATTGCCTGGGCGCTGCTCCAGCCGCTCGCGACGACCATTGTCGGCACCCTCATCTTCTCGCGGCTGGCGAAGATGCCCTCGGGCGACGTGCCGTATCCCATCCTGATCTACGCCGGCATGCTGCCGTGGCAGTTTTTCTCCAGCGCGCTGAGTAACTCGGGCCAAAGCGTCCTGAGCAACGCCAACTTGATCACCAAGGTGTATTTCCCCCGCCTCATCGTCCCGGCGGCGGCGGTCATCACGAGCCTCGTCGACTTCCTGATCGCTTCGTCGATGCTCCTCGTGCTTTACGTCTGGTATCACTTCGCGCCCGACTGGCGCCTCCTCGCTTTGCCGCTGTTTCTCGTCTTCGCCTTTGCGGCGGCGCTCGGAGCAGGCCTCTGGCTCACCGCCCTCACCGTGAAATACCGCGACTTCCGTTTCGTGGTGCCGTTTCTCGTTCAGTTCGGGCTGTACCTCTCGCCGGTGTTTTTCCGGAGCGATCTCGTGCGGGAGAAACTCGGCGAGACCGCCTATCTCGCCTATTCGCTGAATCCCATGGCCGGCGTCATCGAAGGCTTCCGGTGGTGCCTGCTGGCCGGGAACGGGGCGCTCGATCCGGTGGCGGTTTCGCTCAGTGCCACCGTCACGCTCCTCCTGCTCTGGTCCGGCGTCGCCTTCTTCCGCCGCACCGAACGGGCCTTTGCGGATTTGGTTTAGGCCGGACTTTGTGGCGCCCCGTCGGGGCTTCTCGACAAACAATCGCTGGTTCCCTGGGCGTTGCCCGGGCGTTGCCCAGGGCTGGCTTGCGTCAGACCTTCGGTCTGCCAACCAAACGACCGCGTTCACCCCGGCTGGCCCGAAAAATGACTGAGAAGTCCACCTCGTATCCGTCTCCGTTCGTCAGCTTCGAAGAAGCGGTGCGTGAGCGCCTTCGCCGTCAGCGGCTTTCCGTGGCGGAGAGGATCGCTTCGCTGCAGGACTCGCTCGAAACGGGTTTGATGCTGCTTCGCCCCCGCTTCAAGCGAGGCCTGCCGATCGACCCGCATTACGAGATGCTCCTCCGAGCCGAAGCGGAGGGGAAATGGCGCATTCAACCACGCGTCCCACCCAGCCCGGAGGGCTGATAGTCATTGGCCGGGGGTCGAGCGAGTCTGCGAGGGACCACCCCCGGACGCTTGTTCCTGAACACTCAGCGCTGATCACTGCCATCTCGCGCCGCTCGGTTCCCGCCGCCGCTTCCATCCTCCGCCTTCTGCCCCCGCTCGCCCCCGACTCCTCGTTTTCCTCGCTCCAGCGTCTCCAGGAGGCTTGGGCGACCTGCTGGCAACGGCTCACTGCGCGGCTCGATCGGATGCCCGCCTCGGCGTTCTTCGCGCTCAGCGCGCTCGGCGCCATCCTCCTCAGCGTTTGCTTTTTCGCCCCACGCTTCACCGTCTGGCGGGTCGAGACTCCCGGGTCGTTCGAGTGGGATCGGGGCCTCGAATTCGTCGAGCAATGCCTGGCTCCCTGGGTCCCCTCCAACGAACCTGCCCTCCAGTGGCGCTATCTGCCCCCTTGGGTTGCGTGGCTGACCGGTTTGCGCGGAAAGTCCGCGCTGATTCTCCCTTGGATCGGACTCTTCGCCTGGCTGGCCACAAGCGCCGCATTGATCGTCCGGCGAACCGGAGATCGGGTCCTCGCGCTCGCCGCAGCTTGTCTCCTCGGCACGACTGGAGGGGCGTTCACCATTACGACGTGGTTCGGCATGAACGATGGCTGGTACCTCGTGGGTCTGACCGTGCTCGCCCTCGGGCGCGGCCATTGGACGTTGATTCTGCCTACACTCCTCTGCCCCTGGATCGATGAGCGATTCATCCTCGCGCTTCCGCTCACGTGGCTTTGTCGGCGGTGGCTGGCCGAACGTCGGATGGAGCCAGTGCCGTGGTTCCTGCGGGAATGGCTCGTTCTTGGCTGTGGGATCGCTATCTACGGCGCCGTGCGGATTGGCCTGTCGGGTCCCTCCGCCGGCAAGGGAGAGCTCGAATTTCTCCGCAACGTGTCGCGCGATGTCCCGTTGTTCGTCACGTCCGTCCCGCTCGGGTGGTTCATGGGTTGGCGGGCGGCCTGGTTCGTGGTGCTTGCCATTCCCGTCGTCGCGTGGATCAACGGCCAGCGCTGGGTCGCCGCCCGCTTCTTCGCCACAACGCTCGTCACGATGGTCGTGCTGGTCATCGTCGCGACGGATCTGAGCCGTTCCGTCATCGCGCTGCTCCCTCTCGCGCTCACGGCCATCGTCGCGGCGGCCGGGTCCATCGAGCGACGCCAGGCCGCGTCGCTCGCTCTCACCGGCCTCGTCGTCCTGAACCTTTTTCTCCCGTATGCCCACATCACGTCGGACAACGTCTACCTCGTCAATTCTCTCCCGAGCGAATTGATCCGGTATTGGAATTCGTGCGGAACATGAGTCGGTTCCTCATCTCCAGATTCTGCCCTTGAGCTCCTCCGTCATCCGCGTCGATCACCTTTCTAAGCGCTACGTCCTCGGAGGACGGAGCGGGGCAGCGGGAGCGCAGCGCTACGACACGTTTCGCGACGCTCTGGCCCGGGCTCTGCGGGCGCCGTTCCGGCATTGGCGTCAAAGCTCCCGAGAGACGACTCCAGCCTCCGAGGCAAGCGCCGCCGCCGCGTCGTCGCGAGAGTTTTGGGCGCTGCGCGACGTTTCGTTCGAAGTCGAGGCAGGTGATGTGATCGGTATCATCGGTCGCAACGGCGCCGGCAAGAGTACGCTGCTGAAGATCCTCAGCCGGATTGTCGAACCGACCGAGGGTCGGATCGCCGTCCGGGGTCGCATGGCGAGCCTCCTCGAGGTGGGCACCGGTTTTCATCCTGAATTGACCGGGCGCGAAAATATCGTTCTCAATGGCGTGATCCTCGGCATGACGCAGGCCGAGGTGCAGAAGCGGTTCGATGAAATCGTCGCCTTCGCCGAGGTGGAGCGCTTTCTCGACACTCCCGTGAAGCACTATTCCAGCGGCATGTATGTGCGGCTGGCGTTTGCGGTGGCGGCCCACCTCGATCCGGAAATTCTCATCGTCGATGAGGTGCTGGCCGTGGGCGACGCGGAGTTCCAGCGCAAATGCCTCGGCAAAATGCAGGATGTGGCGCGGACCTCCGGCCGGACGGTGCTGTTTGTTAGTCACAACATGACTGCGGTCGCCAACCTCTGCCGGCGCGGGATTTACCTGGAGAGCGGTCGGATCGCAGTGGATGGATCGGTGGAAGCGGCCATCGCGGCGTATCAAAACTCGACCAGTAGCAGTGCCGTGGCGATGGCGCGTGACAACACCAAGCCGCACATCGCGGGCGTGAGCGTGGATCCGAAATCGATCACGCATGGGCATCTCCGCGTGGACGTGGCGTTTGCGTCCCCGCGAACCCTTGGCTCGATCAGCTTGGGAATCGTGCTCTACAACCACAACGGGACGCCCATGTTCGGCTACGACACGACAATGAGCGAGGACTACGAGCCGCGACCGGCGCGGAATGGAACCATCAGTCTCCATGTGCCGAACCTACCGCTCTACTCCGGACTTTACACGATCAGCGTCTGGTTTGGTGAGGGGCGGCAGAATCTGGACCGAGCCTTCGAGGCCGTGAGTTTCGACTTTATTTCGCCTCATACGCTGCCCGGAGGTACTAATACGGATTCGGTGGGCTGCATGCGCGTGACTGGCGACTGGCAGTTGAGGGTGGACGAGTTTTAGGTATTGAGAACCGTGCTTCGTGTCGAATGTTCTGATCAACGATTTCCAAAAAGTGCTCTGGCGCGCTGAGGCGGTGCTTTCGTACCTGCGGGTGGCGTTTGCCCGCGCGACCGGGGTGACGATCGGCGAAGGGGTCGTGATCGGCGGCTCATGCGAAGTAGCACTCACCGGCTCAGTAGCCCGTCGCGGTGTTTTGGAGGTCGGCGATCGGAGTGAGATTTGCTCCGGAACGTTGCTGTATCCGCATGGTGGATCGATTCGCATCGCGAACACGGTCCACGTGGGTCCGGGGTGCGTCATTTATGGCTTGGGTGGGATCGAAATTGGCGAGCAGACAATGCTTGCCCCGGCTGTCGCATTATCTCCGCCAGTCACACCGTTTCGGAGCCCGGCGTTGTCATCCGCTCGCAGCCTGATATTCCGCAGCCGGTCGTGATCGGGCGCGATGTCTGGCTGGGGGTGGGTGTCACCGTGCTGGGCGGCGTCACGCTGGGCGAAGGCTGCATCGTGGGCGCCGGCGCCGTGGTAACGGCAGATCTGGCGCCCTATACCATCGCCTACGGCGTGCCCGCCCGGGTCCGGGGCAGCCGAAAGCCCGCTGAAGCCCTCAAAAAATAGGCCGCCTTACGGCCGGCGCTCGCAATCGTACTCATGGCAGCCAAAGCACTCGTTACCGGCGGAGCCGGACTCGTTGGGTCGCACATCGTCGATGAACTTCTCCGGAAGGGCTACGACGTGCGCGTGCTCGACAATCTTGAACCCTCTATCCATCTGGAGGGCCGGCCTCCGTGGGTGCCCGCCGACGTCGAGTTCATGCACGGCGACGTCCGCTCGGATGACGACGTAGCAAAGGCGCTTGATGGGGTGGAAGTCATCTTTCACCAAGCGGTTTACGGCGGCTTCGCGCCCGAGTTGGTCAAGATGGCCGATGTGAACATGACGGGGACGGCCAGGATTTTCGAGGTCATTCGCACGAAGGGGCTGAATATTCGAAAGATCGTCACGGCCTCGTCACAAGCGGTTTATTCGGAGGGTCGGTACGAATGCGCGGAGCATGGTTTGTTCTACGGCACCACCCGTCCCATCGGGCAGATGCAGGCGGGCCAGTGGGAGGTGCGCTGCCCGCAGTGCCAGCAGCCCGGGCGCAGTCTCCCCATTTCCGAAGATGCGCCCGTGAAGCTGAGCAACATCTATGCGCTCTCGAAGCACTTCGAGGAGCGATTGACGGTCGGCCTGGGCCGCGAGTGGGGCATTCCTGCCGTCGCGCTGCGCTACGGCCTCACCTACGGACCGCGTCAGTCGATTTTCAATCCCTACTCGGGAATCTGCTCCATCTTCTCCACGCGCTTCCTGAATGGGAAAGCTCCCATCATTTACGAGGACGGCCGCCAGACGCGGGATTTTACGTTCGTGGGCGATGTGGCGCGCGCCAACGTCGCGGTGTTGGACAGCGATGCCGCTGATTACGGAGTCTTCAATGTGGGGACGAGCATCGGCACGCCCGTAATCGAATTCGCGCGGATACTTGGGAGGGCCTACGCGATCGACATCGAGCCGGAGACTCCCGGCGAGTATCGCCCGATCGACATCCGGCACCTGGTGCTGGACAACACGAACCTGCGTGCCCTCGGCTGGAGTCCAACGGTGCCTGTCGCGGCGGGGATTCAGCGGTACGCGGACTGGATCCAATCCATGCCGCGCCCCCAGGAATATTTCACCGAGGCGGAGAAGACCCTGAAGAACCTACGCATCGTTCGCAGCGTAAATCGCACGGAATGAGTACCCTTCGAATTGGCATCATCGGATGCGGCCACTGGGGCCCGAATCACATCCGGGTCTTTTCCCAGTTGAAGGACTGCGTTGTGGTGGCGATCAGCGAGTCCGTCGAGAAACGGCTGGCCGATGTCTGCGAGATGTTTCCGCACGTCCGCGGACATCGGGATTATCGGGAAATGCTGCGGCAGGCCGAGCTGGACGCGGTCGTGGTTGTCACGCCCACCCGTACGCATCATGCAATCGTCTCCGAAGCGCTTGCTGCGGGCAAACATGTGCTGTGCGAAAAACCTCTCTGCACGATGGGGGCGGAAGGCGAGGAGTTGGTCGCCCTGGCGGCGGCGCGCGGGCTTGTCCTGATGGTGGGCCATATTTTCCTCTTCAATGCCGGAATTCTGAAGCTGAAGGAACTGGTCGAAGCGGACGAGGTGGGTACCATTCGTTCGCTGACCGCGGTGCGGACGAACCTCGGTCCGGTACGAAGTGACGTGAACGCCGCTTGGGACCTCGCCTCCCATGATATCGCGGTGTTTAACTGGCTTCTGAACGCCGAACCGTTGGAAGTGCAGGCGATGGGCGCAGCCTTCATTCAGCCCGGGGTGGAGGATGTCGTGAATATCAGCCTCAAGTATCCCGGTGGTGTGCTTGCCTCGATTCAATGCAGTTGGCTGGACCCGAAGAAAGTCCGGCAGGTCACGCTGGTGGGCAGCAAGCGAATGATCACCTGGGACGACCTCGCGCTTTCGAACCCAGTGGCGGTCTACGAGAAATCCGTGGAGACGAAGCTGGAAGTTTCCGATTATGGCGAATTTTTACGGCTCTCCATGCTCGATGGCGACGTCCACCTGCCCAAGATCCAACCGGGTGAGCCGCTGAAGGCTCAAGATGCCGAGTTCCTCCGCGCGATTCTGGAAAAGCGGGCTCCACGCTCCGACGGGAGTTTTGCCGTCGGCGTTGTCCGGGCGCTGAGCCGGGTCGAGGAGTGCCTGCGGCCCACCCGATAGCTCACGCAATCATGGTGAAAGCCACCGCATTTGTTGCCCATCCCGCCGCGCTTGTGGAGAGCGAGCAAATCGGTGCTGGCACCCGGGTGTGGGCGTATGCCCACGTCATGCGAGGTGCGCGGATTGGGCGCGATTGCAATGTGGGCGACCACGCGTTTGTGGAGGGGGGCGCGATCATCGGGAATCGGGTGACGATCAAGAATGCGGTTCTGATCTGGGATGGCGTCAAGATCGCGGACGACGTGTTCCTTGGTCCTGCCGTAGTTTTTACCAATGACCTTGCCCCCCGCTCTCCCCGCTTTCCGGCGGCGGCGGGGCGCTATACGAAAGGCGATTGGTTGGTGCGTACCACGGTCAAACAGGGAGCCAGCATCGGCGCGAATGCGACGATCGTTTGCGGGATCAGCATCGGACGTTGTGCCATGGTGGCGGCGGGCGCCGTGGTGACAAAGGATGTGCCAGATCACGCGTTGGTCGCGGGCGTGCCCGCCCGGGTCATCGGTTGGGTCTCCGCCGCAGGGACGAAGCTCTCATTCGATGCGAAGCAGGTCGCGGTCTGTCCCGAAACAGGCGCCCGATTCGCCCTTCGCAAAGGAAAGCTCGCCAAACTCCGTTGAGCCGTAAAGCGCGGTTGTTCGTTCACTTCATTTTCCCATGCCTCAGATCCAATTCGTCGACCTCGGCCGTCAGTATCAATCGCTAAAACCGGAGATGGATGCAGCCATCCTCCGTGCCGTTGGGCGCGGGGACTACATTCTCGGGGAGGACACTCGCGAATTCGAGAAGGAGTTCGCCGTCTTCAACGGCGCGGCGCATTGCATCGGCGTAGGCGATGGCACTGATGCCCTCCATCTGGCGCTTCTCGCGCTGGGAGTTGGGGCAGGGGACGAGGTGATCGTTCCGGCCCACACCTATATCGCGAGCGTGCTGGCCATCACCTTGACAGGTGCGCGACCGGTCTTGGTGGATTGCGATCCGGATTACTACACCATCGATCCCGTCGCGGTGGAACGGGCTTTAACGCCACGGACGAAGGCACTGATGCCCGTGCACCTCTATGGCCAACCCGCCGACATGGATCCGCTGTTGGAAATCGCGCGCGATCGAAAACTCTTCGTGGTGGAGGATAATGCGCAAGGTCACGGCTCGGCGTACAAAGGTCGGCCGACCGGAGTGCTTGGTCACATTGGCTGCTACAGTTTTTACCCCGGGAAGAATCTCGGAGCGTATGGGGATGGCGGCGCGGTCGTAACGAACGATGCGGCGCTGGCGGAAAAGGTGGGCTTGCTCCGCAACTACGGCCAAAAGGTCAAGTACGTGCACACCATACGTGGCTACAATTCGCGGCTCGATACCGTGCAGGCTGCGGTCCTGCGGGTGAAGCTTCCCCATCTCTCGCGTTGGAATGAGCAGCGACGAGCGGCGGCGACGCGGTACGGAGAACTTCTGGCGTCGACAAATTTGGACCTCCCGAAAGTTGCCTCGTGGGCGCTCCCTGTCTGGCATCTCTACGTGGTGCAAACGGATGATCGAACCGCTTTGCAGAAGGCCCTGGATGCCAGTGGGATTTCCCATGGGATCCACTACCCGATTCCTGTCCACCTTCAGGAGGCCTACGCCGATTTGGGATATCGCGAAGGGAGTTTCCCGGTGACCGAGCGGCTTGCGTCGCGGATCATCTCACTTCCTATGTTTCCTGAGCTGACTGAGATCGAGCTGGAAAGAGTTGCCGTGGCCTGTGCCGGCAGACGGTGAAAACGGGAGTCTACTTGCATGTCCATCCGAATTTCCGTAGTCCTTCCGACGCACAATCCGAGGGCGGATTATCTCTCTGCGACGCTGGAGGCATTGCGCCTTCAGTCGCTGCCGCTGGACGAGTGGGAGCTGGTCCTCGTCGACAATCGTTCTGAGGTGCCGCTCGCGGGTCGGGTCGACCTGTCCTGGCATCCGAAGGGCTCGATCGTTCGCGAGGAAAGACTGGGCTTGACGCGAGCCTTGATCGCAGGCTTTCGGGTCGCGACGGCACCTTTCATTGCGACGGTCGCGGACGACAATGTTCTCGCTCCGAACTATCTCGAGGAGTCTCTTCAGATCTTTCACGAGCATCCGCCGATGGGCGCGATCGGAGGGAATGCGCGTCCTCGGTACGACGAGCCGCCCCCCGCCTGGCTCAGCGATTGTGAGGGACTGCTTGCTCTGCGCGAAGTTGGACCCGTGCCACGCTTCGCGCTCCCTCCTGTGAGTGGCTACCCTGATTGCGCGCCAATCGGAGCAGGGATGGTTTTACGGGCATCGCTGGCGCGAGCCTATGCGGAAGAAGTTGAGATAAGTGCGCTGCGGAGCTCGTTGGACCGCGCCGGAGACTCGCTTGCATCGAGTGGCGACAACGACATTGTTCTGACGGTAATGAAGCACGGAGGAGGGGTAGGAACGTTCCCCACGCTCAGTTTCCTCCACCTCATGCCGCCGCGTCGTACCGAGATAGGATATCTCTGCCGCCTGCAGCGGGCAATGATGCGCTCATTCGTTCAGATGTTGGCAGTTCACGAGATGTGCCCCTGGCCGCCGATACCGCCCGCTACCCTACCACTCAGGAAGTTGCGTGCGTGGTACCGTAGCCGGCCTTGGCTTGGGCCCATCGCACGTCTGGCGTGGGAGCGAGCCGCCGGGCAGCTGGAAGGACAGGCCGAGAATTGGCGGTCTAGTCAGTCCGACCGGCGATCGAGGTAATGTCCGGGGGAGCGTCAATGCCACTCCCCATTTCCTTCGACAGCGCTCGATCTACGATGAAGCTCCCCACTCCAGGCGCAATCTTACTGAACCTTTGGTACCAGCCACGGTCACGGCTGAAGGCAATGCTCGCCGACGGGGGGCCGGCGGGACAACGCGAGACCGAAAGACAGCGGCTGGAGATGGCGGCAGCATCCGAACGATTGGAACCGCTCCAGCCTCTCGACGCGCGCCCTCCGCTGACCCTCCACATCCTGACCGGCGAGCGATTTTGGTACCAGACGGCGTTTTGCTTACATTCGCTCGCTCGATTCGTTGAGCCGCAGAAAATCGCGGCTGAGATCTACGACGACGGCTCGATCGATGATGACTTGGCCCGTCAAATCGAAGCGTATGGACCGCTCCGGCTGCACCGAAAGCGCGAAATTCTGGAGCGCCTCGACGAGCATCTGCCCACCGCGCGATTTCCTGCCCTCCGAGGACTCTGGGAACGGTATCCAAACATTCGCAAGCTGACGGACCCGCATGCCGGATCGACAGGATGGAAGCTCGTCGTCGATTCGGATCTCCTGTTTTTCCGGCGGCCTGATTTTCTCCTGACCTGGCAGGGTGCTCCCGATCGAATTCTCCATGCCGTGGATTGCGAGGAATCCTACGGTTATCCGCGAATCCTTCTCGAATCCCTTTGCGGCGCGGTCCTCCCGCGCCTGTGCAATGTCGGACTGACCGGACTGAAGAGTGAGGATCTCGATTGGGACGAAATCGAGCGCTGGTGCGTCGCGCTCGCAGTGAAACGCAATGCAACCTACTTTTTGGAGCAGGCGTTGATCGCCATGCTCGTCGCGCGCGCGAATTCAGAGGGACGACCGCCGGCCGTGGCTCCGCGAAATGCGTATGTGACGCTTCCCGGCGAGGCTGAGGGAGTCAGGCCTCAAGCGGTGATGCACCACTATGTGGCCGGTTCGAAGCGCTGGTACTTTCGGAACACGTGGCGAATGTTCGCGTCGTTGTGAAGTTAAGATCCAAGTGGCATGATCACAATCAAGGGGATTCTTCTAAAACTACTCTGGCTACTCCGGAAATTTTTCGGTCTCGGCCCGCGGAGTGTGGCCGAGGAGCTCTGGCGATCACGGCAGCTTCGTTCGAGCCCCCAGCGACAGCATGGCTCGATTCTCTGGCAGGGAAAACAGCTGCAATACTGCGATGGGCGGGCGGTTTTCGATCAATTGCACGACATCTTTATTAAGGGTGCCTATGATTTCACGACCAGTCTGGAAAATCCGCGCATCCTTGACTGTGGGGCCCATGTTGGAGTTGCGGTAATTAGATGGCGTCAATTATTTCCGAATGCGAGAATCACGGCATTCGAAGCGGATCCAACGATTGCGGAAGTTCTAAGGAAGAATTTGCGGGAGCGGGGAGATCCTTCGGAAGTGCACGCAGCGGCAGCTTGGTGCAAGGATGGGATCCTTAGCTTTAGCGCCGATGGACTTGATAGCGGACATATCGATCCCAATGGGAAGCAAACCGTAGATGCGTTGGCACTTGCCAGATTTTGCTCCGAGCCGGTTGACTTGCTGAAGCTCGACATCGAAACAGCGGAGGGTCCCGTGCTAGCTCACCTCGCCGAAGAGAATATCCTCCCAAGAATCCGGCGAATCGTCTGCGAATGGCACGAATGGGGTAGCGAACCGTCGCTTCATGTGGCGCTAGCTCTTCTTGCGAATGCCGGGTTCATTTACCGAATTTCGGATGCAGCCTGTCTCGGCGAAAGGTGCGTAGAGACATTTCCGCTGGTAGCGTGGCCAGGGAATCATCTGCTAATATACGCCTGGCGGCCCGATGTTGCAGTATGAACGGATCTCCGCCGGAACTAACGGTCGTCATACCGTTTTATAATCGTGCGAGCACGATTCAATACACTCTCGCTAGTGTGGCGCGCGCGCGGGGGTCGCTAAGCATTGAGGTCATATTGGTGGATGATGGATCCAGTCCACTCGCTTCGTCGCAGTTGCAAGATACGCCGCTGAAGCCCGATCGCTACTTGAGACAGGAGAACAGGGGATTGCTCTTCGCGCGCCTTGAGGGATTGAAGGCCGCTAGCGGAACCAACGTATTGTTTTTGGATTCTGACGATTTGGTCGGACCGGATAAATTCTCCGCGCAGCTATCTCGGATGCGCGAAGCTAAAGCGGATGTAACCTATTCCGATTCAGCGTCTGCTGCGTTGAATGGTGCGCCTGAAGCGGTTCCGCGGTCGACGAATGTAACAAGAGAAGAAGTAACGACCGATCTGGCGACTTTCTTTATCAGGGTGCAGCCGGCACCGCATAACCCAATCTTCCGCACCGAGTGGCTGCGCGAAGTGGTGGCAGCGGCAGCCTTCCCGCCCCACGCTTTATACAACCCGGTCGCGGAAATCTGGTTTTATCACATTGCGGCGCTTCGTCAGGGGGTGGTTCAAAAAGTAGAGGGAGTGCACACGATCTCCGGACAACATTCAGGCGCGCGGATTACGGGACTCTGGGAGAAGATGGCCGTCGCTTCGCTTGGCGTGATGGAGGCGTTCGAAAGGACCTGCCCGCCAACTCCGGAAACGCGATCGGCGCGTCTTCTCTTTGGGGTGAAAGCTTTTGCTTCCTGGCGAAAGCTGCCGTTCGATTTTTTCCCCGAATTTGATGTCCGTTTGTTGAATCTCTGGAAACGGGCGCCGAGAGGCAGCCTGTCAGATCTAGGCGGGCGAAACTTTGGGATTCTCGCGCGCCTCTTCGGGCCTGCGCCGGCGGCACGATTGTTACGAAGAATTCAGGGGAACCCATACTCCACTTCACGGCAGCTTGGGGATCCGACGGAGTTCTTCAAGTGGATGAATCTCCTTCCTCCTTGCGAGCACACGCACATCGCGGAGAATGCGACTTAATGGGAGAAAGAACCTGATGGCCGCCCCTTGGTTGATGCTTCGGGGCAGCGTGGTCGGTCCGTCGGACTCCCCTGCCGCCAAGGGCTACTTGGAGCCTGAACTGCGGGCGCGTCGACACGGTCCGGCGTGTGAGCACCCCGGAACTCTACCCTGCCGCCGGCCTGCCACTCTGCTCGGCGGGTTCGCTGCGCATCCGCCAAACAACCAGTTCCACCATGGCTGAGTTGCCCACCGAGTTCGAGCGCTTGGTCGCCACGTACCGCAACACCGCGGAGGAGAACGACCGCTTGCACGCCTCCTTCGACGCGCTGACTTGGGGCGACCCGGTGCTAGCCGCCCACCGGCGCCACGTGCAGGACAACGAACTGGGTTTCGGCGACCCGGGCTTTCACACCATGTGGCGGATGTTGCTGCAGAACGCCGCGGCGTGTTTCGGTCGGGTGCGCGCGCTTGAGATCGGCGTGTTCAAGGGCCAAGTGATCTCGCTGTGGTCTCTGCTCGCGCGCGAGTATCAGCTCGATGTCTCGGTCTCTGCCGTTTCGCCGATCGAAGGCCAGCCGATGCCCCGATTGCGAATTTTCAATAAGCTCCGTCACTGGTTTAGCGAACGGTTTCGCGAGAGGGTCGCGAGTGGGAACTTTTACCCGCGGGACGACTACGAGGGCGTCATCCGAGCATTCTTCAACAAATTCGCGCTGAATTTCGACCGCGTGACGCTGCATCGCGGCTTCTCGACCGACCCCGTCCTCCTCGGAAGGCTCGCGAACGAACGCTTCGAGATCATCTACGTGGATGGTGACCATACCTACGAAGGTGCGATGCACGACTTCCGCACTTTTGGCCCGAAGGTCGTCCCCGGCGGCTGGCTCGTGGCAGACGACGCCGGTTGCGAGCTGCCTGGGACGGTTTTCTGGAAGGGCCACGAGAGCGTCTCGCGCGCCGTCCGCGAGCTTCCCGCGCTCGGCTTCACCAACGTCCTCAACGTTGGCCACAATCGTGTCTACCAGCGGACCCGCTGAAATCCGCGCGCGGGTGCGCGTCTATTTGCCAACGTGCCGCCGCCCGCAGTGGCTACCGCGTGCGCTCGCTAGCCTGCGCGCGCAGACCTGTCCCGACTGGGTGTGCGAGCTGCACAACGACGCGCCGGAAGACCCGCTACCTGCTCAGCTCCTCTCGCAATTGGGCGACCCCCGCATCACACTCGTCACCCACGAGAGCAACCTCGGCGGCACGGGAACCTTCAACCTGTTCTTCCGGGCGCCGGCCGAGCCCTTCTACTCCATCCTTGAGGACGACAACTGGTGGGAGCCCGACTTCCTCGCGACGATGCTCGCGACCGCGGACTCGCTACCGGAGGTCACCATCTTCTGGGCGAACATGCATGTCGCCGAAGAAATGCCTGACGGGCAGTTCCGCGCAACCGGTCGCACGATTTGGCCGGAAACTGGAGGGTTGCCGCGCCAGTTCGCGTGGGGCCAGCGTGAGCAGGTAGGCGGAGCGCTGCACTCGAACGGAGCGGCATTGTTCCGCTCGCGGCCAGGCCAGGATTACCGGATTCCCGCGGTACCGTTTGCCGTGATCGAGCAATTCCGCGAGCGTCTCTTTCCGCACCCGCTGGTGCTCGTGCCGCGGCCGCTCGCGACGTTCTCTATCACGCGACAGACGGCACGCTCTCAGGACGTCGCTGAGTGGGCCGAGCTACAAGCCATGTTGATGGCCACGTTTTTCCACGAATGCCCGTTCACTGACTCGCAGGTTGCGCAAATATGGACGGATGCCCGGGCCCGGCAGCCGACCGGGACCAGCAGCTTGATCCTCGCCAGCCTCGCCGATCCCGGCTCGCGGCGGCGCCTACTAGCCCACGCCAGATGGAGCGACTGGTGGGTTGTGCTGCGAGGCTTCGCACGGCGACCGAGCCTCTTTCTGCGGATCCGCCGCTCGCGGCGGGAGCGATCCGAATGGTGGCGATTCCTTGAGGAAAATACGGCGATGCGCTGGAGGGAGTCGCGCGCCCAACCCTAACCGGATGTCGGTCGCGGACATCGTCATTTTAACCTCAGCTTAGCTTTGACGCATTATGTACGCTCATGGCGGTGAAGTCCCTAGGTGCTCTCCGTGGAGGGCGTGTGTAGAAAGTGGGACTGTGTGGGAAAAGTGGAGCGGCTTCAGAGCGCACACGCCTTCTCACAGTTAGCCGAGCGATTCGACGGTATTCTTGATTTAAGAACAGTTTTGATTCGACCCCTTGCGATGGGTAATCCAGTGGTATCCATACTCATCCCGTGCTTCAACGCACATCGTACCCTGGAGGAAACGCTCCAGGTGTGCCTAAAGCAAACGTGGAAAAACTGTGAGATCATTGTCGCTGACAATGGTTCTTCGGATTTGTCTCGAGAGATTGTCGCCGCGCACTTGGGGCGAGTGCGCCTCGTCAACTGTGCCAAGCTTGGCGCCGCCGCAGCTCGTAACGCCGCTTTTGCCCATTCTCGGGGCGAGTTCGTCAAATACCTCGATGCCGATGACCTGATCAGCGCGAATTGCGTCGAATCCCAAATAGCTCGTCTCGCTGATGGAACGAATGCGATTGCGTCGGGCGAGTGGGGGCGATTTTATCAAGATGAGCCGAAAAATTGGCGTCCCGCTCCCGAGACCGTGCGGAACGACCTTGCTTCACTCGAGTGGATCTTGCGCGCATTCAAAGGTGCGCAGCCCATGATGCAGTGTGGAACATTTCTTCTCCCGCGCAGAGTGATCGATTCGGTGGGCGGGTGGAACGAAGAGCTATCGCTGATCGATGATTTTGAGTTTTTCACCCGGTCGTTCCTGGCGGTAGATGAGATTCGATTCGCCGCGGGGGCGAGATTGATGTACCGCTCCGGGGTAGCAAGCACGTTGTCAGCGCAGCGGTCCAGGAGGCACGCGGTTTCTGCGCTTGAATCGGCCAGATTAGCGACTTCATACGTCCTTGCGAGGGATGATTCCCGACGCGCGAAGGACGCGTGTGCGGACATTTGGCAGTCCTTGGCATTCGATTTCCTGCCCGATCACCCAGATGTGGCTGAGATCGCCGCGGCAGAGTCCAAAGGCCTCGGGGGAAGTTCAATTTCCTTCCCTGGGGGCCGCGTCCCGAAGTTCCTCGCAGGGCTTTTCGGTTGGCGCATCGCGCGAACGTTCCAATCGCTGATTCATCGGACGGGCTACCGGGCCATGATGTTGCGACGAAAGCGACCGAATGAAACCGCGACGTGAACCGCATGGTTGACGTCTGCTTGGTTTCGCCCTCGCATCTCGCGGCAAATCCCCGCGTCGTGAAAGAGGCGTCGGCTTGTGCAGCGGCGGGACTGAAGGTCCATGTTGTCCACGGCAGCTATGTCCCGACGCTGGCGCAGTTGGATACCGAGATCTTGCGCCGAGCCGCTTGGACGGGCACTTCCGTCGCCTGGTCGACCGGTCCCGCCGCTTTGTCACGTCGAGTGGTGAGAAAAATCGCGCGCGCGCTCGTGGCGTCCGCACCATCCGTCTTTCTGCGCTCGCTGGCCGACGCCGCCCATCACATCAGCATCGCGCCCCTTGCCGCCACTGCGGTCCGGATTCGCGCGCGACTCTATATCGGTCACTGCACGGCGGGCCTCGTGGCGGCCGCTCGCGCGTCGGCGGGGAACAGAGCGTCGCTCGGCTTCGACGCGGAGGATTTTCACCGCGCCGAAACGAACACGGCGCTGCACGATTCGTCGGAGCAACGGGTTATCCCCTTCCTTGAAGCCAGAGACCTCACGCGCTGCAGCCACCTCACCGCCTCCTCGCCCCTGATTGCAGAGGAGTATCGCAAAGTCCTCGGGTTGGAGATGACCCCGATCCTGAACGTCTTTCCGATTTCGGAGGGACCAGCGGCGCCCGTCAACCCCTCCGCGAGGGGGCCCAGGCGGATTTACTGGTTTTCGCAAACGATCGGTCCGGGGCGGGGACTGGAGGAGATCCTCGCGGCGATCGGACGGATGCGGACGACCTGCCGGCTTGAACTGCGGGGAGCGTGTGATCCTGCCTACCGGCTCCGGCTGGATTCGATCGCGAAGCGCGAAGGCGTTGCGGAGGGCATCGTCTTTCTTCCGTTCGCGCCGCCGGACGAAATGGTCACGCTGGGCGCGGCCTACGATCTGGGGTTGGCGATTGAGTCACGAGATCCTCCCAACCGCGATCTCGCGCTCACAAACAAGGCCTTCACGTATCTCCTCGCCGGTGTCCCCGTGCTGCTCACGCCCACGCAGGCCCAGACGTGGCTCGCCGGCGAGTGCGGCGAGGCCGCGTTGCTCGTGGATCTTTCTGATCCAAGCCGGGCCGCCGCTGAACTTGATCGCTATTTCGCTGATCCTGATCGCGTCTGCCGTGCGCGGGCGGCCGCGTGGACGCTCGGACGAGGGCGCTTCAATTGGGATCGGGAGGGATCGAGGCTCGCAATGGCGGTTGCTAGCGCGCTTGAGGCGGCTGGCTGACGCCCGTTGCGTGTTTACGTTCGAAGCCCAGAGAGTGAATCTCGCCCCCCGCCAGCCTGACGTGCGTCTCAACATCCTCAACGGACCGTTCCTCCCTGTTCCGCCCCGCCGGGGCGGGGCGATAGAAAAAATCTGGTTCGCCCTCGGGAAGGAATTCGCGGACGCTTCGCATGAAGTCACGGCGATTTCGCGGACTTTTGCAGGCCTTCCCGTACAGGAGCGAATCGACGGGGTCACG
The DNA here is from genome assembly GCA_038322235.1 of Chthoniobacterales bacterium. Lineage (GTDB taxonomy): Bacteria > Verrucomicrobiota > Verrucomicrobiia > Chthoniobacterales > SZAS-18 > SZAS-18. The sequence continues at coordinate 121,631 of JBBQFQ010000005.1, read as the reverse complement.
CATCGACGGGTTCCTGGGTTCGACACGCCAGGGTCGTGGCGCCCGATCGGCGGAGTCGATCTCGTGTGGCCAGTGAGACTCCTTTGGGACTGGCTCTACTCCCGCCGCGCCGTCGCGGAGCTTCCTCCGGGCGATTTGGTGATCACGAACTCGGTCTTCGCCCCCATGCATCTGCGCCGTCAATCGACCAAAGGTGCGATCTACGTACACGTCGGTCGGTTTCCCAAAAGACAGGTGCGATGGTATCGGCACGCCGCGCGCCTGCAGGCGCCGAGTTCTCCCGTTGCCGCCGCGATTGCTGCGATCGTGCCGGAGTGCGCGAGCCGGATCGTGACGATTCCCTATCCGCTTCCGCCCGGCATGGCCATCGCGGGGGAAGCCGAGGCCCGTTCGGCGAGTCAGGACCGCCCGAAGGTCATTGTCTATGCCGGACGAATCCATCCGCAGAAGGGAATCGGGCTGCTCATCGACGCGTTCGCCCGCTTTGGACGAACGGAAATCGGACGCGAGTGGCGGCTGAGACTGGTCGGTCCCCAGGAGATGGCGCTCGGGGGTGGGGGAGAGGCCTTCGTCGCCGCGTTGAAGGAGCGAGCAAGGGACGTGAGCGAAAGGATTCAGTGGGTCGGATTTCTAGCCGATCCGGACGAGCTCCGGAAGGAACTGCGCGGCGCCGGCGCGTTTGTGTATCCGAGCATCGACGAAGGCGGCGAGACCTTCGGAGTGGGGCCGCTCGAGGCGATGGCTCAAGCCCGGCCCGTGGTCGTATCCGCGCTCGAGTGTTTCGGAGATTTCCTGCGGGACGGTGAGAACGGGCTCGTTTTCGATCATCGCGCGAGCGATCCAGCGGGCGCCCTCGCCGCGCGCCTGACCGAGCTCGCGTCAGATCCGGATCGCGCGGCCGCGCTCGGCTTCGCGGCGTGGCGAACCTCCACGGAGTATTCTGCTCCCTCGATCGCTGCCCGTTTTCTCGCGGATTTCGAGGCGATCTTGCAGGTGAAACGCGACGTGGGACTGAAGCCATGAAAACGCGGGGCCAAGGAGCGATCGGTTACGCGCTCGCCCTCTTGCGGCGCCCCGGTGGGGCTCCAGGAAAATAATCACTGGTCCCCTGGGCGTTGCCTAGGGCTGGCTTGGGTCAGGCCTTCAGCCGGCGATCCACACGACCTCCCAAGCTCTTCTCATTTTTTTCCCGGTCGCCCGACATCCGCCCCTCATCCCCCGGCTCTGAAACGTCTCCTCATCGTCAGTCCGCATTTTCCGCCGGTGAACGCGGCCGATCACCAGCGAGTGCGGCATATGCTGCCCCATCTGCGGGCCTTCGGTTGGGAGCCCGTGGTCCTCGCGGTCGAGCCGGGAGCCATCGAAGGGGCGGTCATCGAGCCGCTCCTCGAAAAAACGTATCCCGCAGATATCGAGGTCCATCGGGTCGGGGCGCTGCCGCTGAAGTGGACGCGGAGGATCGGGATGGGGACGATCGCCCTGCGCAGCTACCTGCAGCTTCGGCGGGCGGGGGACGCGCTGATGCGCTCGCAACGCTTCGATGCGGTCTTTATCTCGACGGCCCAGTTCATGGCGATGGCTCTCGGGCCACGTTGGAAGCGACGCTTTGGCGTCCGGTATGTCCTCGACTTCCAGGATCCATGGCGAACGGATCATCCCACGGAATCGCTCGAATCTTCCCATGCTCCGGGCGGAAGCTGGAAATATCGGCTTTCGCAGAAGCAGGCGCGGTGGTGCGAACCGCACATCGTGCGGGAGGCGGCCGGGAACATCTGTGTCTCGCCGGAGTATCCGCGGCAATTCGCCCGGAGGTATCCGGCGATTCCCGAGGATCGGTGCGCGGTGCTGCCCTTCGCCGCCTCCGAGACCGATTTCGCGGTGGCGAAGAACCTGCCCGTCCGCTTTCCCGCTCTCGCGCCGGACCGCACGGCGGAAACGTGGGTGTACGCGGGAATCGCCCGAACCGATTGGCTGAGTGTGCAGGCGTTTCTCGCGGCCTTCGCGGACGCGCTGGCGTCAGGCCGGATCGACCCGCGAACCCGCGTGCTTTTCGTCGGCACGACCTACGCACCCGGCGGTGGCCCCGCTAGCATCAAGGCGCTGGCGGAGAGTCTGGGGATCGGTTCGCAGATCGAGGAACATCCAGCGAGGGTGCCGTTTTTCGAGGCGCTGGGGTGCCTGGAACGGGCGGACGCGATTCTGCTCTTCGGTTCGAACGATAGCTCGTACACCGCTTCGAAGCTCTTCACCTGCGCGCTGGCGGGGAAGCCGATTCTCGCGGTGTTCCATGAGGACAGCAGCGTGCCGGGCGCATTGCGGGCGCTCGGGGTGACGGGGCTCGTGACGTTCTCGACCAAGACCCCGGTTTCGGAACTGGCATCGAGCGTCTCCCGCACCTGGTTTGACCCTTCGTCCGCGCGGGCGATTCCTCTCGCCTCCGAGCTTCAACCCCATCTCGCCCCGGCGATGACCCAGTCGTTCTGCGCTGCGCTGGACGCGTGGCTGGGCCTTGCACCCGCACCGTCTGGGCAGATGAACGCGCCGTAACAGCCGCTTTTCGTTCGCGTAAGCGCAACTTTCAGATAGTAGACCTTCTTCCGGTATGGCTGCAAAGGATCCCTCCGCATTTTTCCGGTATCTCTCGACGTTTCAGGACCTCGCCGGATCGCGTTTGGCGCAGTTTCGCGCGACCTCCAACGTGGCGTCGTCCCTGTTCCTCGGCCTGATCATTTTTCTCGGTTACGACAAGGATTTGTTGACGCTGGTGGGAGCCGTCTTGATCACGATTTGTGCGCTCGTTCCGGCGTGGATGTGGGTGACGGGACGAGCGAAGGGATTGCCGATTTATCCCGCGTATTCGGCCACGTTCCTGTGGGCCTTCGCGCTCCCCTTGGTCACGGAGCATCCCATCATCGTGCTTTTCCCCCCCACGTTTCACTTCGTGGCGGCCATCTCGGTCTGCGCCTGCCTCCTGGCCGGAACGGCAGGCTGGTGGATATGTGTCCGGCACCGCATCCCGGCCCCGCGGACTGCTTGGATGCTGCCGATGTCGAGGGGTTCCACGTTGTTCTGGTTGTTTCTGGTGGCTGCACTAGGGTTCAATATTCTCTCCTTTAGCGGAATCCTCAGCGCGGGGGCGGAGGGATATTCGGTGCTTCGCGCGGTGATTCTCGGAATCGCTTCCCTCGCGGCGTTCTTCTTCGGTTACCAGCACGGCATCGGCACCCTGAATTCCTTCGAAAAGTTCGCCTATATCGGTCTCGTGGCGGCGAGCTGCATCGTCAGCGTGACCGGGATGTTGCTCGCGTACGCGGGCACGACCTGCTTGACCACGATCATCGGCTTTACGCTGGGCCGGGGCGTCTTGCCTTGGCGGGCGATCGTGGGAATCGCGGCGATTTTCTCGTTCTTTCACGCCGGCAAGGCGGACCAGCGGGAGCAGTATTGGGGCGAGGTGATGTGGCAGACGGTTTCCGTGCAGGATTATCCGGTGTTTTTTGCCGATTGGATCGGCCACTCGGTCGACGGGATTTCTGAGTCGCTCGCGGCGAAGGACGCGTCTTCTCAAGATGAGACGAAAAAGGCTTCCGCCTGGGAGCGTACCAGCCTGATGCATCTCTTCCTCTATTTTCAGTACTCCACGGGCTCTCAGGTGCCGTACCTTTGGGGATTGACCTATTCGGTGATTCCGGAGCTGCTCATCCCGCGAATCTTCTACGGCGAGAAGGCGAAGGCCCACTTCGGGAACAACGTGCTCGCCGTCCACTACGGGATCGTCGAAAACAGCGCGGAGACCCAGACGAGCGTCGGGTTTGGCTTCGTCAACGAGGCCTACGCAAATTTCGGTCTCGTGGGCGCGATCGTCATCCATGGCTTGATCGGCGTGATGTTCGGCTGGTGTGCTCGGGTCAGCATGAGCGTGCCGCTGATGTCTTATCGGTTCCTCTGGAGCGTCATCGTGCTCGGCGGCGCCACCCAGAATGAGGCAACGATGGGCGTGCTCGTTTCGTCGACATTCCAAGCGACCCTCGCGTTCTCCGCGGTGGGATTCTTTTTCATGAGTCGCTTCCCCCTCCGGCGCGCGTATCAGCTCCTGAGCGAAGCGATGTCGCGAATCAACGCGACCACCCGTGCTGAGATTGCCGCGCGCAATTCACGCAGTCGGTCGCGCACCGCGCGCCAGGCGCGGGAAGAGGCGCTCGCTCGGTGAGTTGCCCGGTGATTTTTTCGCCGCGATTTGGGTCGTTCCATGGCTGAGCTGTCCGGTGCGCTTCGCTGGTGGGTCATCGGCGTGGCGGTGGCAATCGGGATGTTCAGCACGTTCATGGGCTGGTCGATGTTCCCGATGCCCGGCCGGGATTCGTGCGACTACGTCGCCCCAGCGGTCAATCTGCTCGGCGGACACGGGTTGGTGAATCCGGCGTGGGAAGTGTGTCGGGAAGGGGACGCGAGCGGGCGGGCCCGTTTCCTCCAGTATCCCCCTTTGTTCCCCCTGACGGTCGCGGCCTTCGCGGCGCGGGCCGACGTGCCTCGGACTTTCGCGGTGCTCGGGCTGATCAATCTGGCCACGTTGCTCGCGGCGGCTGGACTCTGCCTCCGCGCGATCCGTGGAGCGCCGGCGGAACAGCGATCAAGCCTCGCCGTCTGCGCGCTGCTTGCGGTGCCGGCCCTGGCGACCTGGACGGGCAATCATGCGACGGGTCGGCCGGACATCCTCGCGTCGCTCTTGATCGCGGTCTCGACTCTGGCCGCAACGGCGACCTCCGGCCGGCTCCAAGCCAGCGTGCTCGGGGTCAGTCTGGGGCTGCTGGGCGCCACGCATCCGGCCGCCGCGGTGATTGGAGCGTTGGCGGTTTCGACGTGGTTCGCGGGGAGTTTCGGAGGCGCCGTCAGCCGATGGGCAGGAGCGTTGGCTCTGACCGGTTCGATCGCGGCGCTCGTTTGTGCCGGAATGTTGATGCTCGGACCGTATCCCATCGCCGAGGTGGTGCGCGGCATCGCGGCCCACGCGCGCATGGTCGCGGTCACGAGCGAGGGGGCGTCCGGAATCTACTACTTCTTTCTCCAGCCCAACGCGTTTGGCTATGGCTTCGTCTTTGTCCTCCTGCTGATCGGGGCGGGATTCTCCCTCCAAACGCGCCCACCGGCCCTCGTCCTCGCGACCGGCGGACTCTGCCTGCTGACCGTCTGGTATTTCGCGCTCCGCTCGCCGAATCGCGCCTACAATTTGCTGCTCTTTTCCCCGGTGCTTTTCCCCGCTTTGCTTCGACTCATCAGCAACCCGGCCGAAGAGCGAGCCCGCGTCGGGAGACGCTGGGCAACGATCGCCGTCGGCGCGGCGTTTGCCCTCTGCTCGGTGGGATTCGCGCGGCAGGCCGTGGTGTTCCGCGTGTATCTCGCGCAGGGCGTGCGCTTCGAGGAAGCGCGGGATGCCTTCCGGAAATGGGAGCGCACCTCGACGGCCCCGCCGCTCGTGACGCTCTCGCTTTGGGCGCTGGCGGCCGACCCAAGCACAGTCCGGCTCGAAACGGCGGTGCGTGATCCGGTGCGGCAGCGGCGCGAACTGCCGCCGGGCGCGCTCTATTTTCTGCAGCAGGCGTACTCCGGACTTCCCACGGCGCCGGACCTGCCCGGATTCAAGCGCGAGTGGGAAAACTTCCGGAGTGGGTCCGTCCGTTTCGCCGGCCTGCCGATCGCGAATCAGGTCCCGGGATATTCATTCGCGGTCTACCGCCGGGTGGCGGATGATCGGTCCGAGAGTTCGAAGACCCCCTGATCATGCGGCTCGCCATTGTCAGCACGCATCCGATTCAATACTACGCGCCGTGGTTTCGGAGGATCGCGGACACGCCGGAGTTCTCGCTCCGGGTCTTTTACCTCTGGGATTTTGGCGTGACGGAACAGGTGGACAAGGGCTTCGGGAAGAAGTTCCAATGGGATGTTCCGCTGCTCGATGGCTACGAAAGCGAGTTCGTGCCCAACGATGCACGCGAGCCCGGAACACACCACTTCCGGGGGCTCTGGAACCCGCGTCTCCGCTGGCGGATCGAAGCCTTCAAGCCGGATGCCGTGCTCGTTTTCGGCTACCGCTTTGCCTCGACGCAACGCTTCATCTGGACGTGGCCGCGGCGTCAGGCCCCGCTGCTCTTCCGCGGTGACTCGCACCGGCTCGTGAAGTCGACCGGCTGGAAGGAATCGGTGCGGAAGCATCTCATCTCACTGGTCTACCGGCGCTTCTCCGCGTTTCTGTACGTCGGCCAGGCGAACCGCGAATACTTCCGCGCGCATGATGTCCCGGAAGAAAAGCTTTTCTTCGCCCCGCACGCGGTGGACAACGAGCGCTTCGGCGGAGCGCTTCCGGAGGCCCGGGCGCAGGCGCTGACCTGGCGCGCAGAGCTCGGGATTCCCGCGGAGCAGCAGGTGGTGCTCTTCGCCGGAAAACTCCAGCCGAAAAAGCGGCCGACGGATCTCCTCGAGGCGTTCCTCGCGGTGAATCAGCCCTCGGCGACGCTGCTCTTCGTGGGGGACGGCGAGCTGGAGGCGGAATTGCGGGCCCGGGCCGGCGGTCGGGCCAACGTGGTCTTCGCGCCGTTCCAGAATCAGAGTCAGATGCCGCGCACCTATGCGGCGGCGGATCTCTTCGTCCTGCCGAGTCTGGGCCGGGACGAGACCTGGGGCCTCGCGGTGAACGAGGCGATGTGCGTGGGTCTGCCGGTGCTGGTGAGTTCGCACGTGGGATGCGGAGCCGATCTGGTGCGGCACGGCCAGAATGGACTGCTCTTTCCGGCGGGCGACATCGCGGCGCTGACCTCGAGCCTGCGGGAGGCGCTGGCGGATCGGACGCGCCTCGGACGCTGGGGGGAGGAGAGTCGCCGGATCGTGGCCTCGTATGACTACCGGGCGGCGGTGGAAGGGCTCAGGCAGGCCTGCCGCGCGCTCGGCGCGTTCAAGGCGGGGTGATTCCAGAACCTGTCCCCGGAAATCAAAAACCTGAAACCGATCGATCCGTTGGCGGTTCATGGAGAGGGTACCGCGGTACCCGTCTCGATGCCGCACCGTCGAACTCTCCACTATTGGTGTCCGGAGATGTTCTCGTCCCTGGGAGGGATTCAACGGTATTCGCGTTACCTGCTCGAAGCCCTCTTTGCGGAGCCGCGAGTCGCGGTCACCGAAGTGGCGCTGAAGAATGATCTCGCGGTGGCGGGCGATTTCCGGACGCCTCCGGGCACGCACGTGGGTTTCGGCGGGGACGGCGGACCTTTCCGGACGGCGGCGTTTGCGAGCACGCTGCTGTGGCTGGGGCTCCGGCATCGGCCGGACGTGATTTTGACTTCCCACCTCAATTTCACCCCTGTCGCCCACCTCCTGAAAACGCTGACCCGCATCCCGTTCTGGGCGGTCGCGCATGGTTTCGAAGCCTGGGACATCGAGCGACCCTCGATCCGGCGGGCGCTCCGGGCGTGTGACCGCGTGCTCGCGGTGAGCTCCTACACGCGCTCCGTGCTAATCGACAAACATGGCTTGGACCCGGCGCGCGTGCATCTGATGCCGAATACCTTCGACGCCGAGGCGTTCCAGCCCGCGCCCAAGTCCCGCGCGCTGCTGGAGCGATACGGGATCGCGCCGGACGCGAAAGTGATCCTCACGGTCGCGCGGGTGAGCGAGCGGGAGCGATACAAGGGCCATGACCAGATCATCCGCGCCCTGCCCGAGATCCTCCAAGCCGTGCCGAAGGCGCACTATCTCATCGTGGGGCGCGGGAATGACGAGCCGCGCATCCGGGAAATGATCGCACAACGGGGCCTCGAAGCATCTTTCACCCTGGCGGATGCGGTGCCGGACGAGGAACTCTGCGCCCACTATAATTTGGGCGACGTCTTTGCGATGCCGAGCAAACGCGAAGGTTTTGGGATCGTGTTTCTGGAGGCTCTCGCGTGCGGAAAACCGGTGATCGCGGGGAATCAGGACGGATCGGTGGATCCGTTGTTGGGCGGGGAACTGGGCGTTCTCGTTGACCCGGAAAATGGGGCGGAAATCCGGGATGCCATTATCAGCGTGCTGGAACGGAAACATCCGCTGGCGATCCTGTACGACGGGCCGGCCTTGCGACAACGGGTGATCACGGCGTTCGGCCTTCCGCGATTCCGGGCGACGCTGAGCCGGCATTTCACGGAGTTTTTCCCCTCCGAGAATGGCGGGCCCGCGTAGTGTCCCATTTCCGAATCGATTAACTCATGTGCGGAATCGCCGGTGTCATTCATCCTGAACCGGAGCCGGAGCGGCTCCATTCGGTGCTGCCTTACCTTCAGGCGGCGCTGCGCCATCGGGGCCCGGACGATACCGGAAGCTACGTCTCGCCCGACGGGCGCTGTGGCTTCGCGCATGCCCGCCTCGCGATCCTCGACCTCAGCCCGGCGGGCCATCAACCGATGTTTTCCCGGGATGGCCGTTACGCAATGGTCTTCAACGGGGAGATTTATAACTTTCGGGCGCTCGCCCAGCGTCTCGAGGCGGAGGGACATCGACTCGTCTCCCAATCGGACACGGAAGTCGTCCTGCTGCTCTATCAGCTGCTGGGTCCGGCGTGCGTCAACGAATTCGGCGGAATGTTCGCGCTCGCGATCTGGGACCTCCAGGAGCGGACGTGTTTCCTCGCTCGCGACGCGCTCGGGATCAAACCGCTCTACTATGCCCACCGCGGGGACGGGGCGCTGGCGTTCGCCTCGGAGCTCCGGGCGTTGCTCACGACGGGGATCGTCGCAAAGCGGCTCGATGCGTCGGGACTGATGGGATATTTCATGCGCGGTTCGGTCGCGGAGCCGCGAACTCTGATCGAAGGAGCCCATTGCCTGGAGGCCGGCCACTGGATGCTCTGGAAGGACGGGAAGGTGCGGAGTGAGCGATTCTGGACTTTGCCGATCGGGCGCGGAGGAGCGGACGATCCCATCCCGGCGGGGGAGGACATCGCGTTCGTCCGGCGCGCGCTGCTGGACAGCGTGGAGCACCATTTCGTGAGCGATGTACCGGTCGGGCTGTTCCTCAGCGGGGGAATCGACTCGACGGCGCTCGTCGCCCTCGCGCGGGCCCAAGGGCGGGAGAACCTGCGGACGTACTCGATCTCGTTTGATGAGGCGGAGTTCAATGAGGGCGAGAGCGCGCAGCGCACCGCGGATCATTTCCGAACGAGGCACGAGGACTTCCGACTGACCGGCACGGCGGCCCGGGAGCTTTTTCAGCAATTTCTGATGCGGCTCGACCAGCCGAGCGTCGACGGATTCAACACCTATGCGATCTCGAAGGTGGCTCATGAGCACGGCGCCAAGGTGGTGCTTTCGGGGTTGGGGGGAGACGAAATTTTCGGGAGCTTCCCGAGCTTCAGCGGCATCCCGCGGATGCTCGAGCTGGCGCGGAAGCTGGGCGGTTTCCGGAACCTGGCCGGAGAATGCCTCCGCCACTGGCCGGGGCATCCCCGCTTTCGCCGGGTCGGCGACTTCCTCACCGGGCCCGTCTCGCTCGAGCGGGCGATGACCTCCTACCGGGGAATCTACACCGAAGCGGAAGCCGCGACGCTGACCGCGCACTATCTCGATGGCCGGCGCGACTTGCCGCCGCTGACGGGGCGGGTGGCCGTGGGCGGGGAGGTTCCGCGCGCGGGATTGAAGGATGCGATCAGCGCGCTGGAGATCACCGGGTATATGCGGAACCAGCTGCTCCGCGACAGCGATGTGGCGAGCATGGCGTGGGGTCTCGAACTGCGAGTGCCGCTGGTGGACCGTTTTCTCTACGAGGCGCTGGCGCGGGTGTCGCCCGAGCGGCGGCTTCGACCGGGGAAGGCGATGCTCCTCGAAGCGGTCCCCGAAATCCCCGAGTGGGTGGCGCACGGCGCGAAGCGGGGTTTCTCGTTTCCGTTCGAACGGTGGCTCGAACATGACTGGAAGGGGCTCTTCGGCGAGAACGTGACCGACGTCGCCGGCGTGCACCCGCGCACCTGGTACCAACGCTGGTGCATCTACGTCTTCCGGCGCTGGTGGGAAATGTAGGGGGCGGCGCTTGGTTGACGGAGGCATGTCCAGCGGCATACCTCGCATATGACGACGACCCTTTTTCTGAACGGCCAGAGTCAGGCGGTGCGCCTGCCGAAGGATCTCCATCTGCCGGGTAAGACCGTCACGATTCGACGGTTGGGAAGCGGCCTGCTGATTGAGCCAGCGACCGAAACGGCTTGGCCGGATGAATTCTTCGAGACCATCCGGATTTCCGATGGGTCGTTCGCTCGTCCTCCGCAGGGCACAACGCCTCCGAGCCCGTTGGTCAACGAATGACGCATCTCCTCGATACGATTTCTCCAGTTACTTGAGCGGATCGGCCCACGCAGGTTGTGTCTTGGAAGGGCGCCAGAAATTTGATCGATGGGAAGAGGGAACACGCGAAGCATGTCGATCTGGCTCCCAGGCTCGGCTGCCGCGGCATAGCCACCGGTAGTCGCCGGGAGCGATCGAGACCCGGCAGGGGCGGCGGGCTTCGATGCCAGCTGGTAACGTTGATCTCGACGCGACGTCTGCACGGGTGGCGGAAATCCATCGGCCCAACCTTCAGGATCGATCAACCCAACCCCGAATCTTCCGAGGCGGCCCCTGGCCGCCTTTTCGTTTGCTCAAATCGTCAGGCGGATGGCTTTCGGAATGTCGTCGCGACAAGCTGCTAGATAGCCAAACCGTACGGAGCTTGGGTCGGCGTCAGAAACGTCTTAACGAGCGGCCCGGTTCCACAAACCGTCATGGCGGGGAAGCGCTTGTACCAATCCCCGACGGGAACCTCCGGGTTGGTATCAAGCCATTTAGCGAGGGATTGCAGTGCCTCCGCGTCGATATCTCGCTCTCTGACTCGTTGAACCAAATGGGCGAAGAGTGGGCGAGGAATATTTTGGCGTTGGACTTTAGGCCTCGGTCCCCGCGTAGAATCCGATCGCGATCTCCTCCGCCAGCCTGTTGGCCTCGGCGTCGCTTTTCGCATTCGCGAGACGATGGGCAAGTTTGCCCAACTCATCCGGGGACATTGGTTCGGCGATGAGCTTGATCTTGAGGCCCACCGCTTCTGCCGCCCGACTCATCGAGCGGAACGTGATGGACGTGTTGTTGGCATCGAGGATCCGACGCACGGCGGTGCGGCCGGTTCCCATTCTTTCCGCCAGGGCACTGATGGTCAGCTTTTGCGCGGCCATCGTCTTCCGGATCGATTCGGTGAGAGCCCGCTTCAGCTTAAGGTCGGTGGCTTGCGACGGCATCGCGTGAGACTGGTTCATTTGTGAACCAGTATCAATTGCATGGATGCCGACACAAACGCAGAAGATCCGTGCCTGGCTCCCGACGAGTGCGAGCTGGGCACCCCGGAGGCCGTCAAGCGGACGGGTTGCGGGCGATGACCAGAAACTGCTTTCCGACGGTCCACCAAAGAGCAGGCACGCGGAGGAAGAGCCGGATCAGGAAGAGGGGGAGGCCCCGGGAGCGGACCATGGTGTAGGGAAGGAAACGCGGGAAGTTGCGCTCGATTTCGAAGTCGAGCAGCTGAAGAATCTCGGCGAGCGAGCGATCGGTCAGGGCGAGGTGGTGATCCCAGAAATCCCAATAGGAACCGGCGAGGAAGCGCGCGTTTGGTCCGAGGCAGATCAACCGTCCGCCCGGCTTCAAGCAGCGCCGGGCCTGGACGAGGGTCTCGCGGAGCGATTCCTTCGTGGGGAGATGCTCAAAAAAATTGCTCGTGAAAACGACGTCCAGCGACTGATCCGCCACGTCCCAGCTTTTCGAACAATCCTGCTGCAGGAATCGAATTCCCGGCGCGAGCCGGCCGGCGGCATCGGGATTCAGATCCATCCCGAACTTCTCCTTCGCCTCGATGTGATTGATGAATTCCCCCCAACCGCAGCCGAGATCGAGCACGACGCCATTCGCCGGCACCCAGCGTTGGAAAAACTCCGCCGTCAGGACCTGCCAGACGCGGACCCGATAGTCGGCCATGGGACCAAAGCGGATCGCGTACTCCCGCTGGAGTTCCTGGGGGTCATTCAACGTGATCATGAAGGGAGGGAAGAGACCGATTTCCCGGCAGCCGTTTCCGCCGGCAAGGACGCGGGTGGAGGCGGGGCGGGGCGGTGGTAGTCACCCCGCGAAAAATACTTTTCCAGCCACACGTAAAGGCAGATGAAAAGGTAGCGGCTGCCCATCTCTTTGATCTTCAGCTTGGCTTCACCCGTCCGGCGGTTCTTCCAGGTGATCGGAATGGAGGTCCAGGAAAAGCCCCGCACGATCGCCTTGAGCGGAAGCTCCACGGTGAGATTAAAATGCGGCGAGATCAGGGGCCGGCAGCCCTCGATCACCTCGCGTCGATACGCCTTGAACGCGTTGGTCGTGTCGTTCAAACGGGTGCGGAAAAGCAGACGGATGAACGTATTCGCGAGCCGGTTGATCCGCAGCTTCAGCCACGGGTAGTCGATCACGCCGCCGCCGCGGAGGAAGCGACTGCCGAAGACACAATCCCAGCCTTCATTCAGAAGCTGCCAGTAGCGGACGACGTCGCGACTGTCGTCGCTCTCATCCGCCATCATCACCACCGCGGCGTCGCCTTTCATCCGATCGAGGCCATACACGATGGCCCGGCCGAACCCATGGGGACCCGGATTTCGCAGCGGCGTGAGGGCGGGAATCCGCTCCTGCAGCGATCCCAGAATCGCCCACGTCGCGTCGCGACTGCCATCATCCACGACCACGATCTCGTGGGGCACGCCGCGCAGACGCAACTCGAGGTGCAAATGCTCCACGGTGGAGGCGATGCAACCCTCCTCATCGCGCGCCGGGATCACCACGGAGAGCAGCGAGAGCGGCTTCGCGGTGGTGTCTGGGGACGGGCGGCCCGGCATGAGGGGCAATCGTAACCCGCGCCGGATATTGTGACACGAGATTTCGCGCGTGGCCCTAACCAGCGGCGCCGCCCATCATCTCCCTCATCCGGGCGAAGGCGCTGCGCGCACTGTTCTCGGAGGCCGGAGCATTCATCCGGGCGTGAAAATCGACCATCTCGAGATGCTTCGAGTCGAGTTCACGGAGGAACGAACTGGGCTGCCGCGGCATGACCTGGCCATGGCGCAGCCGCCCGCGGCAGTGAAGCATCGTCAGGAACTTGCGGGCCCGGGTGATCGCGACGTAAAGCAGCCGGCGTTCCTCGTCGAGCGTCCCTTCTGCCTTGGAACGCTCGTGCGGAACGAGTCCTTCCTCCAGGCCGAGCAGGTACACGTGATCGAACTCCAGTCCCTTCGCGGCGTGGAGCGTGATGAGCAGGACGCCCTCCGACTTCTCGGCGCGATTTTCCTCGTCCTTCTCCTTGTTCAGGCTGAGCCGATCGAGAAATCCCCGGAGGCCATCCTTGCCGCCCCGTTCCTGGAACCGCTCGAGGTCCAGCATCAACTCGAAGATCGCTTCCTCGCGCTTGTCCGCCTCCTCCGCCGTCTTGCAGCCGCGGCGCAGGTCCTCGATGTATCCGCTCTCGGCCAGCATCGCCCGGGCGACCTCCGCGTAGCGCGCGAGCGGTGCGAACATGCTGGTCTCAAAGCGGTCGAGGAAGGCGTGGAAAGTCTGGATCGCTTCGCGGGTTTTGCGCGGGAGCCCGCCGTTGAACGCCGGATTTGCGAGCGCCTGAAGCAGACTGGATTTCTGCTCGATGCTGAACTCGAGCGCGCGCTCGACCGTCGTCTCGCCGATGCCGCGGGGTGGGGTCTGGATCACGCGCAGAAGACTGACGTCGTCGCTGGGATTCAGCAGGAGCGCGAGGTGGGCGAGAACATCCTTAATCTCGCGCCGGTCGAAAAAGCTTTTCCCGCCGACGATCCGATACGGAATCGCGCGCTCCCGCAGCGCCTCCTCGATGAGACGCGATTGGGCATTCGTGCGGAAGAGGACGGCGAAGCTTTCCCACGGCGTTCCCTGCTCGGCATTGAGACGGTGCAGGTCGGTGACGGCGTAGAGCGCCTCCTCGCGGTCGTCGGGCGCCGGCACGAGGCGCACCCGCTCGCCGTCGCCCTCGGCGCTCCAGAGCTTCTTCGGGCGCCGTCGCGGATTGTGTCGGATGAGGCTGTTGGCGAGGCCGAGGATATGATTCGTGCTGCGGTAATTTTGCTCGAGTGCCACGACCACCGGCGAGGGGAAGTGCCGCTCGAATTCGAGGATGTTGTTCACGTCCGCGCCGCGCCAACCGTAGATGGATTGATCATCGTCGCCGACGACGCAGACGTTTGGCGGCGAGCCGCTGGCGAGGAACCGGACGAGGTCGAGTTGGAGCCGGTTCGTATCCTGAAACTCGTCCACCATCAGGTAGCGATAGCGGCCCTGCCACTTGCGACGAGCGTCCTCGTGGTCGCGCAGCAGACGGACCGCGAGGAGGAGCAGGTCGTCGAAATCGACCGCGTTGAGCCGCTTCAGGTCACGCTGGTAGCGCGCGAAGACGGCGCCGACGAGCGTCTCCTGCTCGACCTGCTCCGCCGGACTGTCGACGCCCAGATTCTTGGCGCGGCTGATGAGGTTTTGCGCCGCCGCCGGCTCGAGCTTTTCATCCTTTGCCGAAAGCCGAGTGATGATCTGGCGGATCAGTCCCACGACATCCGACTGGTCATAAATCGTGAAGTTCGCCTTGTAGCCGAGTTTCTCGATGTCCTGCCGGAGGATGCGGACGCAAAGTGCGTGAAAGGTCGAGACGGTGACGAGTTTGGCCTTCTCCGCTTCGACGGAGGCGGCCACGCGCTCGCGCATCTCCTCGGCGGCCTTGTTCGTAAAGGTGACCGCGAGAATGTGCGCGGGATCGATCCCCTGCGCGATCAGATACGCGATGCGGGCCGTGATCGTCCGGGTCTTGCCGGTCCCGGCGCCGGCGAGAATGAGGACGGGGCCTTCCGTCTGTCGAACGGCACGAAGCTGGGGATCGTTGAGGTCGAAGAGACGCAAGCGGAGGTCAGGTGGCGGGACGCGGATTTCGGCGGGGCCGCAATTCAATCGGCAATCCGCCTAGGGCAATCCGGAATTCGCCTGTCGGGCGCGTGCGCTTCGATCAGGAACGGGGCTCCGGCGTCAGGAAATCTCGCCCTCGGCGAACCAGCCCACGACCTGAGGGACGAGCGCGTGCTCGGCCGCTTGAATGCGGGCGTGGAGGTTGTTCGCCGTGTCGTCCGCGAGAACCGGTACGGTGTGTTGCGCGAGAATTTCCCCGGTATCCATGCCTTCATCCACGTAATGCACCGTGCAGCCGGTCATCCGCTCACCCGCGAGAAGGGCCTGCTCCCACGCGCGCAAGCCGGGATATTTCGGCAGAAGGGAGGGATGGACGTTGATGATCCGGCGGGGGTACGACTGAAGGAGCGTTGATTTCACCATCCGCATCCAGCCAGCGAGGACCACGAGATCGACGCGATACTGGCGGAGCGCATCGACGAGCATTTGTTCTCTCTCCGGCTCATATTTCGTCCGGAACCGGCCGGGCGGGAGATGGAAGGCGGGGATCCCGTGATGTTCCGCGAGCGCGAGGATGCCCGCGTCCGGGACGTCGGAAATGACGAGCGCGATGCGCGCATTCAAGTGACCGGCCTCGATCGTCTCGATCAACGCCCGACAATTGGAGCCCTTGCCGGAGCCGAGTACGCCGAGGAGGAGAGGGGGCTGCATGGTGCAAAGTTGGCATTGCCGTCGCGGGCTGACGAGCGAAAGCGGCGAAGTCCGGCGCAGCATGCGAGAATTGCGGGGTTGGGAAAAGTACTTGCCCCAGCCTGATAGTTAATGGCATTAAGCATCTCCTCATCCCGACCTGTGCCGACCATCAAACCCAAAACCGGATCCACGCCGGCGCACCATGCGCCTGAGGCGGAGGAACTCGCGGGGATGTTGATGCAGATCCAGCGGAAGTTTCTGACGAATCTTTCGCGCGAGCTCGCCCGGGGAAAAGTTTCGTTCGTCCAGTTTTTTCTCCTGGGAGCCCTCACGCCGGATGCCGCGGTCACCATGACCGACATTGCGCGAATCATGGGCCACACGACCGCGGCGGCCACGGGTCTCGTGGATCGGCTGGAGATCCTTCAATACCTCGAGCGCGAACACGCCACCGATGACCGCCGAAAGGTGCGGGTCCGGATCACGCCCAAAGGGGGAGCTCTCGTCTCGCGGATCAAGCAGGACATGGTGAACAATCTCTCGTTCACGATGACCCATCTCACGGCCTCCGAGAGGCGGGCCTGGGTGCAGATTTACCGCAAGATTCACCGCTTGTGCCAGGAACCAATCGAACGAAAAAAGAGAACATGATTTCCGTCCCGCGCGCTTTGCGCCCCATCCTGATCCCCGCGGCCGTCGCCGTCGCGGCCTTCCTCTCGGCCGCGGCCCTCGCCGGCGATTCGAAGCCGGCCGCGAGCAGCGGTGGACCCCGTACGCTCACGCTACCTGATGCCATCACGATAGCCCTGCGGCAGAATCCCGACATTTTGAAGCAGCTCCAGGAAATCCAGCGGACGCGCGGCCAGATCATCTCGGTGACGGCGCAGGCCATGCCGAATCTCAGCGCGACGGCGTCGTTCACTAACCTCGACAACAAGCTGCGCTCCGGCGGCGGCTCTAGCTCCTCGTCGGGTTCGTTGATTTTTCCTCTGCCCGGCGGCGGCAATCTCGACCTTTCCTCGCTCCTAGGCGGAGGATCGAGCTCCGTGGGAAACAGCAGCTGGAACGTGAACATCCAGGTGAGGCAACTCCTCTATAACGGCGGGGCGACCGGCGCGGCCATTCGAGCCGCCAAGTTCACCCAGGACATCTCGTACTACCAGCTGCGGGAAACCGTCGAGATGGTCGTGGATACCGTCAAAAACCAGTTCGCGGCGGTGCTGCTCAACGAATCGCTGATCCGGATTCAAAAGGAGCAGGTCGGACTGCTCGCGAGCCAGTTGAAGGATCAGCAAAATCGCTTCGACGCGGGAACGGTGCCACGCTTCGACGTGCTCCAGGCGGAAGTCGCCCTCGCGAATCAGTACCCCCTCCTGATCACCGCGCAGAACAATTTCCGCCTTTCCCAGATCCAACTCGCCCGCACGCTGGCGGTAGACTACGTGCCGGACCGTTCCGAACGCCCTCCGTTCCATTGCGTGGGCACGCTCGATGTGATCCCGGTCAACATCTCGATTCCTGACGCCGTCGCCGTGGCGATCGAGAATCGCGCGCTGCTCAAGCTCGCCAAATTGAATATCGCGGTTCAACAGGAGAACGTGGCGGTCCAGAAAGCGGGCTACCTCCCGTCGGTCACCGCGACCGCTGGCTACGGCTTCCAGAACGACAAGCGCGCGCGCGGCGATCTCACCTACTCGGACAACGGCTACACCCTCGGGTTGAACTCGACCTGGAACATCTTCGACGGCGGGCTGACCTACGGAAATGTTCGCTCCGCCCGGGCGACGCTCATTTCCAGCGCGATCACCTACGGGGATACGCGTCGCGGCGTGGAGCTCGCGGTCCAAGACGCCATGTTCCGCCTCCGGCAGTCGCGGGAGCTGGTGAACAGCCAGCGCGAGAACGTGGGTAAGGCGAATGAAGCCCTCCGGCTTTCCCGCGCCCGGCTCAGCGCTGGTGCTGGCACGCAGCTGGACGTGCTCAACGCCCAAGTGGCGCTCTCGCAGGCGCAGGTGACCGAGCTGCAGGCCCGCTTTAACTACAATGTGGCGCTCGCCGACCTGCGCTTCGCCACGGGGACGAGCACGGTGTACTTTGACCACTTCACCGACCCGACGTCCCGCGCCGACTCTGCGGCCCGCGTGGGCACCGGCTCGGGCGCGCTCGCGAAGAAGGCGGGCATGTTCAAGGCGCGTCCGGAGTCGCAGAAGGTGGATGCCCGTCGCGCCGGTTCGCTCGTGAAGCCTCCCGCACGCGGGGAGACGAAACCGATCATGCCGCCTGAGTCGGCTGTCTTGACGGGACCGGACGCCGTCGAAGCAATGCCGAAGTAGGCGGGACACTCCAGCGGCTTCGTTTTGCGCCAGCCGCCGGTTCGATGCTCCGCATCGGCCGGCGGATTTCTTTTTCACGTGGGTCAGCTAGCGCGCGGGCAGCACGCGCCCGCTGACTTCGCCGAAGCCGACGCGATAGCCGTCTCCCTGCGCCCAGCCGGTGATGCGGACGGTGTCTCCGTCCTCGATCTGCCGACGCTTTTCACCGTCTGGCAAGGTGATGGGATTGGCACCGCGCCACGTCAGTTCCAGGAAACAGCCGCGCGAATCCTCCGTGGGTCCGCTGACGGTTCCGCTCGCGAGCAGATCGCCCGGGAGCAGGTTGCTGCCGCCGCAGGCATGGTGAGCGAGCTGCTGGGCTGGGCTCCAGTAGAGATGGCGAAAGTTCGTGCGCGTGAGGACGTGCGCGGTCTCGAGGGACGGGGTCTGGAGACTGGCTTCGAGTTGAATATCGAACGTCGAATCGCCATCCGATCGGCGCAGGTAGGGGAGGGGCACCGGATCCTGCGGCGGAAGTGGCAGGCGAAAGGGCTCGAGCGCCTCGAGCGTGACAACCCAGGGTGAGATGCTCGTGCAAAAATTCTTCGCGAGGAACGGGCCGAGCGGCTGATACTCCCACGTTTGAACGTCGCGGGCGCTCCAGTCGTTCATGAGCACGAAGCCGAAAATATGTTCCTCGGCCCGATCAATCGAAATCGGTTCGCCGAGCGGGTTGCCGGGTCCGGTGAAAAAAGCGACCTCGAGCTCGTAATCGAGGAAGCGCGTGGGAACGAAAACCGGCGCAGCCGCGTCGGGCGGTTTGACCTGGCCATGGGGGCGGCGGACTTCCGTCCCGCTGGGCACGATGGAGGAGGCTCGGCCATGGTATCCGACCGGGAGATGAAGCCAGTTCGGCATCAGCGCGTTCTCCGCCCCGCGGAGCATCGTGCCGACATTGTGCGCGTGGTGGTACGACGAGTAGAAATCCGTGTAGTCGCCGATCCTGGCCGGGAGCAGCATGACGACCTCGCTCATCCGATGGAGCGCGTGCGACCGCAGGATCGCATCATCGCGGATCGTCGCCGTGTTCTCGTCGAGAAGATGCTGGATGACTTCCCGCGCCTTCCGCCACGCTGGCCGACCAAGCGCCATGAAGGCATTCAGGGAATCATTCCCGAATGGGCGCACGTCCCCGAACTCGGGGGAGCGGAAGAAACCCAGTTCCTCGATGATCAGCAAGTCGAGGACGCACTCACCGATCGCGACTCCGACCCGAGCTTGTCCGCCGACGGCCGGGCGAAAGACGCCAAAAGGCAGGTTCTGGATCGGGAAGTGCGACTCCGCGGCGATATCAAGGAAGGAGCGGGGCATCGGGAAGGAAGAGATCTGAGATTTAGGATTTGAGATTCGAGAGGGGAACGGTGGCGGCGCCCGGGAAGCAGTTTGCAGATCTCCCGCGGGCAGTCTTCCGCTCTCAAATCTCGAGTCCGAGACCTTTCAAGTCGTCGAGGGGTTCATCGAAACTGCAGCTGCCGAAGGAGCAGACCCGGGCGCGGTCGGCGGCGATTTCGTTCGAGGTGATGGTCCATTCGCGCCACCCCAGCGTGTCGCCTTCGAAGCGGATGGCGGCAGGGTCCGTTTCCTCGACCAGTCCAGCAGCCCGGGTGCTGTCCCAGCCAAAACGACGCGTGAGGACCGCGGCCGCGAACACGTTTAGAAAACCATGCATCTGGGTCTCCACACTCGCGTGGAACGCCCGGATGGGGTGATGCAATCCGGCCGTAAACTTGATCGGAATGTCGAACTCCGACGACCTCGCGAGCACCTCGGCGACCTGGAGCGTGAAGGGGAATGCAGTCGCCACCACCCCGCCGGTGCGGAGCTTGAAGCCGAACGGAGAAAGCCCGGCGTGACCCGCTCGATCCGCCGCGAGGAGCTCCATCGTTCCCTCCGCGGCGGCTGGGGGAGCTTCCAGAAAACACCGGGCGCCGGAGGTGGCCGGGACGTCGAGCATCGCGCGGGCCTCGCGGAGCGTGGAAGCGTCTGCGTCAGGCGGAAGGACGATCTCCAGTTGATCGATCCGAACGCGATCGCCATGCAGGTCAACGAAGGCCGTGGCCGCGGCGGCCGCGCTGTGGAGTTCGGCGAGGAAAGTAGACGAGGTCTCCGTTCGGGGGCCGAGGACGGAGACCCGAAGAGGATGTGTTTCGTCAAAGCGGCCGACCGATGAAGCGGCCGAACTCAGCTGCGCCGCGGGGAGGACGAACGCCCGCAGCATCCACGCCTCCGGGGAGCGGACATAGCGGGCGTGATTCGCTAGCGCCGGTTCGAGTGGGAGTCCGGCCGGGGGGAAGAGCCCCGCGTAGTCGATCGAGTGGGTGAGAAGCGCCCGCAGGGCCGGGGAGATCATCGGGGCGAGAATGGGAGCCGGCGGAGATTCCGTCCGCCGGCTCCGGAAAGATCAGAGGCCGTTGCCGGCGAGCCAGGAGTCCTGGTATTCAGGTTTCTCAAAGTTCAGGGCGTCGGTCGTCAGCTCCAGCGGGTGAAAAGTATCCACCATCACCGCGAGCTCCCCCGTCTCCTTCACGCCGATGCTGCCTTCGGTCGCCCCCGGCTGCGGCCCGTGCGGCAGGCCACTCGGATGCAGCGTGATGTCATATTTTTCGATCCCCTTGCGCGACATGAAATTTCCGTCGCAGTAGTAAATCATCTCATCGCTGTTCACGTTGCTGTGATTGTAGGGCGCCGGGATGGCCTGGGGGTGATAGTCGAAAAGCCGCGGAACGAACGAGCAGATCACGAAGTTCTGCGCCTGGAACATCTGGTGCACGGGGGGCGGCTGATGCAGCCGCCCGGTGATGGGCTCAAAATCGTGGATGCTGATCGCCCACGGGAAGAGGCAACCGTCCCACCCGATGACGTCGTGGGGGTGATAGTCGAGGAGATGTCGCGTAATGGTGTCTCGCACTTTCACGTGGACCGCGAATTCTCCTCGCTCGGTGTGCGTCTCGAGATCGGCCGGCGGCCGAATGTCGCGCTCGCAGTACGGGGAATGCTCCAGGAGCTGGCCAAATTCGTTGCGGTACCGGTGCGGCGGCGAGATTTGGCTCTTCGATTCGATGATGAAGAACCGAGCCTCGGGCGTGGCGAGATCCATCTTCCAAGTCGTGCCGTACGGAATGACGAGGTAGTCGCCATCCTTAAAGTCGATCCGGCCGAACTGCGTCTTCAGGACGCCCGTGCCTTCGTGGACGAACCACACCTCATACGCCTGCGCATTCCGGTAGAAGAAGTCCATCCCCTTCGTCGCCCGCGAGACTCCGAGGGTGACGTCGTTGTTGCCCATCAGCGTGCGGCGGGCGGAGACGGGATCACCGCCCTCGGGTACTCCCTTGGTCGCGAGGGCGCGATGACGAATGGCCCCAAACGCGGCGTACTCCACCGCGGTGCTGGCGACTAGTTCCGCCTTCAGCAGGCGAGGGGGCAGGAAATGGTGGTAGAGGATCGATTGGACTCCATGGAACCCTTCGAGTCCCATCAACTCCTCCCGGTAGAGCGTACCATCTGGCTTGCGGAACTGGGTGTGCCGCTTGTGCGGGATCTGACCAAGTTGGACGTAGTAGGGCATTGGAGCGCGGCGGGTCAGAGGTTGCCGCGGAGTTCCTGCTCGCGCTCGATGGCCTCGAACAGGCTCTTGAAGTTGCCCACGCCGAAGCCCTGGCAGCCGTGGCGTCGGATCACCTCGTAGAACAAGGTCGGCCGGTCCTGCATCGGCTGGCTGAAGATCTGGAGCAGGTAACCTTCGTCGTCCTTGTCCACGAGGATCCCGCGCTTGGCGAGTTCCTGGTAGTCTTCGCTGATCGGTCCGATGCGCTCAGGCAACTCATCGTAATACGTCTGTGGGACCCGGAGGAAGTTGATGCCGGCATCCTTGAGGGCGTCGACCGTCGCGACGATGTCTTTCGTGGCGAGCGCGATGTGTTGCACGCCCGGCCCACCGTAGTGGACGAGGTATTCCTCGATCTGGCTGCGTCGCTTGCTCTCGGCGGGCTCGTTGATGGGGAACTTGATCCGGCCGGAGCCATTCTGCATCACCTTGCTCATCAGCGCGGTGAAGTCGGTGCTGATCTGGTTGTCGCTGAAATGGGTGAGCTGGGAAAACCCCAGCACGTCCCGATAGAATGCGACCCAGCGATTCATCGCGCCCAGTTCGACATTTCCAACGATGTGATCGATCGCCGCGATTCCCGTCTCCGGTGCGGCGGGCGGATTTTCGATCATCCGGAAGCCGGGGAGGAACCCCGTGTAATTCTCGCGCTCGATGAAGCTGTGGATGGTGTCGCCGTAGGTTGCAATGCTCGCTCGCACGAAGCGGCCGTTCCCGTCCTCGAAAGCCGTGGGCTCCTGGACGCTGGTGGCTCCGCGGCGGACTGCTTCCTCATACGCAGCCTTCGCATCCTTGACGCGGAGGGCGATGTCCTTCACGCCATCGCCGTGCTTCGCGATGTGCGCGGAGATATCCTTGCGCAGATCCGGATGGACGGGCGAGGTCAGGACGAAACGGACGTGGCCTCGCTCAAGCATCCACGAGGCATGGTCGCGCACGCCGGTTTCGAGTCCAGCGTAGGCCCGCGGCACGAGGCCGAGGGAGGTGCGGTAGAAATGCGCGGCCTGGCGCGCGTTCGACACGTAGAATTCCACGTGATCGATGGCTTGGAAGTCCAAGGGATCGGGTGTCATGCAGTCAAAGCCCCGGAGGGCGGAATGGTTGGAAGGATTTCAGCGTGGCGCGGGAAGTCGCGCTGCGCAGGTCGCTGTCCAGCCGGGGGAGGCGGAGATGCGACAGTTACCGATAGGAAATCGCGACCGCGCGTTTCCGCAAGCGAAACCGGGCGAATGACGCGGGTGCCAGACTTCCGGGGCATCCGCTGAAGCAGTCTCCTACCCCGTCGCCGAAATCACCGTTTCCACGCTCGCAGGATATGCGCCGCAGGATTCCCGCACGACCAGCCTCGGCGCGAGGAGCAGGCTGCGCGGAGGAAGCGTTGGGTCGCTCATCCGCTCGATCATGGCGCGGAACGCCGTCACGGCGATGTCCCGACACGGCTGGTGAATGGTGGTGAGCGAAGCGCTCAAGAGCGACGCGTATTTCGCGTCATCGAATCCCACCAAACGGAGATCCCGCGGAACCTGGACGCCACATTTTTCCAGCGACCGCATGAGCTGCGCCGCCGTGAGATCATTCGCGCAAACGACGGCGTCCCACCGCTTACCCGCAACTTTGGAGCGGACGAAGGAAAGATTTTCCGGATCGCCCACGAGGATCCAGTCGGGCGGTTCGCTCCGCTGATACTGGACCAGAGCCTCCCGCACCCCGGCGACGCGGGCGTCCACCGACGGTGCGGAGTCGGGTCGCGCCACGAAAGCGATGCGCTGGCTGCCAAGCTTGATCAGGTGCTCGGCGAGCAGGAAGCCTCCGGCGAGATGGTCCGTGCTGACCAAGTCAAACGGGCTCCTCCGGGGGAAGGCCGTGATATCCCGATCAAGGAGGATCACGGGAATGCCGGCTTCGCTCAGGCTCTCCGTCAACGCGCGGTTCACCTCGAGCCGGTGGTGGACCGACTCAAACGGCGCAAAAAATACCCCGAGCACCCGTTGCTCGACAAAGCGGGCGCAAACGGCGCGGGCGTGCTCCTCGCTGAGTTCTTCCCCGTGCCGGGGCGCCGCCGAGCCGCCGAAGAGCAACGCGAAGTCGTGCGCTCGCGCCAGACTCGACAATTCCCCGCAGATCAGTTCGAAGATTTCGGTCGTTCCCCGTTCCGGGACAAGCAAGCCCAGTTGCCGCTCGGAGCCCCGTCGGTCGGCTCGGCGGAGATAGGTGCCTGACCCCGCCCGCCGCTCGATCAATCCCTCAGCTTGCAGGTCGCGCAGGGCCCGTGCCGCGGTTGGACGGGAGACACCGAAGCGCTTCACCAGCTGAGCCTCACTCGGTAACCGCTCTTCCGGCTGATACTTACCGGCGGAAATCTCCGCGAGCAACGCTCGCGAAATTTCGCGATGCTTCGCTTCCGTGCTCATAGAGCGGTTACTGACAACTTGTAAGCTGAGCTGTCAACATTCTCGCATCTTGTCATGCCTGTTTCTTGGCGAGAACGGGATTTGCGGGAGGGTCAGGGCGTCGACGATGCATTATTCGCCGCCCAACAGGGAACCAGGGAACACCATGAAAAACGAAAACGACACGCTAATACCATTCGAGCGACCGCCGGAGTATCTGGTGGTCAGCGATTTTGACCAGACCTTGAGCTTCAATGACTCAGGTCTCATGCTGAGTGAAATGCTCGGGATCTCGAGCTTTCAGGCGAAAGTGGACGGGCTCTCCCGCTCTACCCTCGTCAGCCAGGGCGCTGAGCTCGCCTATCTCCTGCGCCACGATCCGGAGTTTCGCAGCGTGCGCCGGGAGCATCTGATCGCGGCGGGAAAGCGCGTCCCGCTGAAGGACAACGTGGATCTCTTCGCGAAGATCCTCCGCGACGACCTCGGTGGAAATCGCTTCGGATTCTATGTGATCTCGGCGGCGCCGCGCGAGGTGGTCCAGTCGGCCCTCGAGGGAATCGTTCCGCCGGAGAACGTGTTTGGCACCGAGTTTCGGTATGATCCGGTGACGAGTGAAATCGCCGACATCCTTCGCGTCCCGGCCGGCTTCGGGAAGATCGCCGTTCTCCAGGAACTCGAGACTCGGCTACAGAGCAGCCCGGATCGCACGATCTACATCGGCGACGGCAGCTCGGACCTTTACGTGATGCACCACGTGAACAGTCGCGACGGTCACACCGTCGCCGTCTCCGAGAGCAAGTCGCTTGGTCGCATCGCCAAGCGGACCGTGCTGAGCGAGAACGCCCTTGCCGTCCTCGTCCCAATTCTGGAGGACCTCCTGAAGTGGGATGCCCGTCAGATTCGCGAACTCTTCGCGAGCCACGGCCTCGCACTGCGCGATTGGGACAAGATCCGCACGGACTGGCTCTCCTTCCACAAGGGCGGTGGATCAGGGCTCGAAACGCTCGCCTGGGCCCAGTAACCGCCGCGGCCGCTCGGTGCTGCCGTGGTTGGCGAGTGAAATCCGCCGCGTGGTTCGCCCGCCCGGGTCCGGCCGCGTTCGCGCGCGGGAGGGCGGCCGACGTTTGACGATCAAAGCATGAACACCTTTACGGCAACGGTCTCCCCGGGCAAATCCGATCGATCGGCTCTTCAGACTTCAAACCGCCCCCGCGTTTCGGGATTCGAACTTCCGCCTTCCTCTCGGGTTTCGCGTTCCCGGCTCGCCGTCTCGGCCCTGTTCTTCCTGAACGGCGCGCTGACCGCGACGTGGGTCTCGCGCATTCCCGCGCTCCAAAGTCAGCATTCGCTCACGCACGCCGAACTGGGTTTCGCGCTCCTCGCGATGGCCTTGGGCGCCGTGCTGGCGATGCCACTGACGGGGTGGGTCATTTCGCGGCGGGGAAGCGAGATGCCGACGCGGCTCGCCGCCTTCTTGTTTTGCGCGGCGCTCCCCTTTCTCGCTGGGGAGGGGAGCGGGCTCGCGTTCGTGCTCACGCTGGGACTCGTGGGCGTGATTCACGGCGCGCTCGATGTCGCGATGAATGCCCAGGCCGTCGAGGTGGAGCGGCTCGCCGCGAAGCCCATCATGTCTTCGTTCCACGCGCTCTTCAGCGCCGGCGGTCTGACGGGCGCGGCCTCGGGGGCGGCATTCGCGGCGGTCGGCCTTGGACCAGCCGCTCATTTCCGGCTCGTCGCGCTGGGCTTTAGCTTGATTGCCCTCGTGGGCGGTGCGTCGCTCGTCCGGGGCGCACCACCCGTTCCCGCTCACTCGGCGCTCCCGCCGGCGCGCACCCGCGCCTTGCCGCCTCGCGCTTTGTTCGCGCTGGGTGCGCTGGCGCTCTGCACGATGGTGGGCGAGGGCGCCATGGCGGATTGGGGTGCGCTCTTTTTGCGCGAAGTGCACCACGCCAGCGAGAGCGTTGCGGCGTCCGGTTACGCAGCGTTCTCCATCGCCATGGCCGTTGGACGCATCTTCGGCGATCGCCTGATCGCGGCTCTGGGGCCACTCCGACTCACGCGACTGGGTGGCAGTCTCGCCGCTGCCGGTCTGATGGTCGCGCTCTTCATTCCCAGTTCCCTCGCGGCGCTGGTGGGTTTCGCCGGGGTGGGGATGGGCCTCGCGACGCTTGTTCCCATGGTCTTCAGCGCGGCGGGCCGACTGCCGGGCGTCGCTGCGGGCATCGGTCTCTCCACCGTCACGACGATGGGTTACCTCGGATTCCTCGCCGCCCCACCCCTGATCGGTTTTGTCGCGGAGAGGGTCGGCCTTCGTGGTGCCCTCGGGCTCCTGGTCGCAAGCAGTCTCATGACGATCTGGCTTGCCCCCGCGCTGCAGCCGCGGACGTCGGTGGATATCCGCTGATTCGCAGGCGTCGTCCCGGACCACGCGAGAAGGGCTCTCGAGGGAAATCCGGCGGATACCTGTCACCGGAAGCCCCTCCCGACCGTCTGAGTCTCCGATGAACCGCGATCCCACAATCGTCCGCGCCCTGGTCGGATTCCTGATCCTCTCCCTCGTCTTTCTGATCGTGGAGCGGGCGCTCGGTCGGGGGCGCCGCCAGCCGGTTTTTCGCCGCGGCTGGCTCACCGATCTGATCTATTGGGTCGTGACGCCGATCGTGACCCGGCAAGTGATCAAATTCGTCCTCCTCGTCCCAGCGCTCGGGCTCGTCCTGATGAAGGTGACAACGATCGACGCGCTCCAACTTCGCACTTACTCCGGCTTCGGCCCCCTCCGCTGGCAACCGCTCTGGCTGCAGGCGGTGGAGATCTATCTGCTGGTGGACTTCATCGGCTACTGGACGCACCGCATGTTTCACGGCGGACGCTGGTGGCCTTTCCACGCCGTGCACCACAGCTCGGAGGAACTCGACTGGCTCGGCAGCGTGCGCGTTCATCCGGTGAATGAGCTCGTCAACCGGCTGGCACAAGTTACACCCCTGCTGGTGCTCGGATTCAATCCCTGGGTGACGCTAAGCACGGCGCCGTTCTTTACGCTCTACGCGATCTTCCTGCACGCGAACGTGAATTGGGATCTCGGCCCGCTCCGGAGCTTTCTCGCGTCCCCGGTTTTTCACCGCTGGCACCACTCCAAGGACCGGGACGCGTGGGACAAAAATTTTGCCGGACTACTGCCGGTCTGGGATCTCCTCTTCGGCACGTACTACATGCCACGCGGGCGCTGGCCCGAGAACTTCGGGATTCACGAGCCGATGCCGCGGGGATTTTTCGGTCAGCTCTGGGAACCGTTTGCCTGGAACCGGCGCAAGGCTGGCCCACCTCCCGTCCCACCGCTCGATCACCACGTATCCAGCTGACGGCGCAGGACGATCCCGTTCATCGTCATCTCCCCCGCCGCGGACGGCGCGGAGTCGACGCGGAAGACCACATTGCTCCCCGGCGCCCCCACGTTGAACGAGTCCCCATCCCAGCCCGCGATCGCGCCGGAAACATTGCGGCACGTGGTCGAAGCGTTCCCGTCGGTGACGACCGTCGTGGACTGGCGGAAGCGAACATCCCCTTCCGCGCTGATCGTCAGGTCGAGTTTGTCGCCCTTCCAAACCCCGACGTACTCCGGCGGCACGACGAGCGGGGTGCGGGCGGAGAAAAGACGGGCGATGCGCTGGAGAATACTCATGGACGAAGGTTTGCCGTCCGGCGCTCGCCTGACCGCCACGAAGCGGGGAAGAATCGGATGGGAGGAAGGGTGCTCCAAATGTGGGCATCCCGCCAGAACGATTGAGAATTCGTCACCGAATCGTCACGCCAGCCCCTGCACCGACCAGCCGGCAGAACTTTGAGGCATCCCAATTGGAGAGCCGGATGCAGCCGTGGCTGCCCGCGCGGCCGATCGTCTCCGGGTTCGGCGAGCCGTGGATCCCGATGCCGGGCTTGTTCAGACCCGCCCAGAGAATTCCCACGGGACCGTTCGGGCCGGGCGGCAGATTGTAGAATTTGTCGGTTCGCTCCCCGCGATTCAGCACGCCCCCGTCGTAGCGAAACCACGGAAACGGGACGATCCCCGTGATGCGCCATTCTCCCGGCGGCGCGGGGTGGGCGGAGGATCCCGGGGTAATGGGGAATGCGGCGACGAGCTTTTCACCGTCGCGGATCTCCAGGAACTTCGCCGCCAAATCGACCGTCACGCGACGGGCGGAAAGCGCGCTCCGACCGGCGAGTTCTTTCGCGGAGGGCATGTCCTCGATCGCAAATGGCCGCGTGAGGTTCGGAACCGTCACGCTGTCCCCGGCGCGCAGCGCATCGACCGAAACGCCCGGGTTCAGCCGGCGGATGAAATCCTGCGTCGTATGAAATCGTTCGCCGAGCAGCTCGGTCAGGCTCGTATAGGTCTGGCGCTCCTGCCGCGCGAGATCCTCGAGCTTTGCCGCCATGACTCCGATCCGACTCACGTTGTTCGCGGTAATCTGGTAGGTGCGATATGGCTGGATCGCGCTGACGTCCGGGAGTGCGTCGCTCGCGAGGCCGCGAGAAGCGTTGTAGCGCTGGAGAGCTTTCGAAGTGAACTCGCCGCGCCGGCCATCGACGACGCCAGGACCAAAGTCTTGATCGTCGAGGAAGAGCTGCAACTGGACCTGCGCGTCGCGGGAAACGGGAGGCTCCGTCGGGCGCGGGGCCGGCGCCGGAGCGGATTGCACCCGGACGGAGGCCCGGGGTTTTTCCGTCGAGGCGCAGCCTCCGGCGACGAGGGAGAAAAGGGCGAATCCGATGCAGGTCGGGAGGCTGAGGCGGAAGTTGGGAAAAATCATTGGCTGGTTGCGTCCGGGCTTGTTGCCCTGCGGGATCTTCCGCACGGGCGCGCAAGGTCGCTGGAGTCAGTCCCCGTTCAAGCGGTGACCGTGTCTGCGCTACAAATCGAACAGCTCGGGACGGAAGGCGTGCGTCCGAACGGTTTCGGACTACGCTCAGCGCCGTGGAACCGTCTGACGCTGCGAGCACCCCTCCCATCCCGGTCGGGTCGCGCGATCCGCTGCACGGTGTCACGCTGGAGGCGATCGTCACCCAGCTGGTCGCTGAACACGGCTGGCAGGTGATGGGAGATCGGATCCCGATCCGCTGTTTCCAAATGAATCCGAGCGTAAAATCGAGTCTGACCTTTCTGCGCAAGACGCCCTGGGCTCGGAAAAAGGTCGAGGCGTGGTTCGTGGAGGAGGAACGCGAAAAACGCTCGCGCGAGCGGTCCTGAGGGCGCGCGGTTTATCGCCGCGTTCCCGGCGCGGTGCGGTGAGGTCCAAAATACTTCTCGCTGCGGTAGCGCAGCCAGACCCGGAGGACCTGCGGCACTTTCTCCCGCTCGGCCGGATTGAGGCGCTCGTAGAGGGCCATCGCCTTCTCCCTTTCACCGCGACAGGCGGGATTGTTGTGCGCATCCCAGTAGCTGCGAGCGACGCGGATGCGGCGGCAGGTCTCCTTGAGCAGGGCTTCCCCGGTGAGGGGGACGGCGAGCTTTGACTTGGCGGGCATCGGGTGAATTTCAGAAGGCTGATTTCAGATTCCAAGGATGGTCGGCGCGCGCCCGGGTGAGACGCACTTCAAGGGAATCTGGAATTGAGAATCTGAAATCTGGAATTCGCGGGCGGGGGCGGGGACCTGGCTCTGGCCCCAGGCGTAGCGGCGTCCGGGCAGGAGGAGATCGATCAGCGGGACGAGGATCGAAAACGCGACGAGGCTCAGCACGAGGCCTCCCTGAAGGAAAAGTTGAAACTGAAGGTAGTACGCCCCGGCTGCGACCAGAAAAGCGAAGAGCGTACGGCCCAGGCGCGAGTCCGGAGTGGTTTTCGGATCACTGATCATGAAAAAGGCGAAGAGCAGGAGAGCCCCGCTCTCCAGCCGGTGAAGCGGAATCTCGACCGGCTCACCGAGCGACCACGAGCGACCGAAGAGGAAGAGGGCGTGAAACGCGAGGTAGGCGACCGCGATATCGCTCCGGGCCGCCCGCCAGACGACGAGGCTGCCGACCCCCAGCATCAGAAATGCGAAGAAGGCCGCGCTCCCCCACTGGCCCGAGGAGAGCCAGACCACTCCATCGCCTCCGAGAAGCAATGCGGCCAGCGCGAGGTTTGTCGGATTGAAAACGTGCTTCCCACGCCACCGGATGACGAACTTGCCGAACACCGCGACGCGGGCGGCGAGGACGACGAGCGCGGGTTCGCTGGTCCGCAGCAGGAGGCAGAGCGAAAGGCCGGAGATGAGCGCGCTCTTCGGATCGAAGCCTGGCAACGCCCAAACCCGGGTGGCGAGATACTGCATCGCCAGCATGCCGCCGAGGGTGAGCGCGATCCGCGTCAGGGTGATGTCGAATCCGAGCCAGCCCGATCCGTAGGCGAGGAGGCCGGAGAGGGACGCGATCTGAAACCAGCGGGGATCGGAGGGCATCGGAGTGCAGAGTCGGATGTTGAATTGAGCTCGAGATCAGGCGCTCGCGACTCCGGTTCAGCGCTGGCCCCAGAGCTTCCTCCACCATTTTTCGGATCCATCCGACTCGACCCGCGTCTCCAGCGCCGCGATCTCCATCTTCGCGTTGATTTGCTCGAGCTCCCATCCGGTCAGATTCGCGAGCGTCCGGGCCTCCTGCCGCTGGCGCGAGAGCAAGGTCTTGCGGTACTCGCGGACCGCATCGCAATCCGCGGTCCCAACCCACGGATGGCGCAGGATGTAGCGCCCCTGGAAGTTGGTCCGATCCCCCGTCTCCTGAAAGACGAGATCCTCCGGGAAATGGGCGCGGTCGTAACGAACGTGCAAGCGGGTGACGAACACATTCTGCCCGCCTCCGGGCGTCGGGCGACCCCTCGCACCCGCGTTTCCATCCTGCCAGAAAACTCCGAGATCGCGCAGTTCCGCGCTGGACAACGGTTCCGCCGCGCAGGGATCGCACCAGCCCATGTCCCAGGCGTATTCTTGAAACACGACCCGCATGTCCTCTTTCTTCACCTGCTGCGAGAACATCGCCTTATAGAAGGCTCCGAACTCCGCTTTCACGTAGACCGGAATCTCGAGGTCGCTCGGGAGTTTCACGGTCCGATAGTTCGCCGCCTCCACGCGACCGCGCTGGGTGAGGGTGTAGACAAACAGTTCCTGCGGGCCGTCGGCGTTGACCGTTCCGAGGCGAATGGGGAGCATGAACTTCGGGCTCTCGAAGGCGATCTGGAGCGGACGAAGGGATTGGGTGCCGCGCTTCGTCTGCTCGCCGAGATTCACCTTCGCAACGAAGAACCGCATTTTCTGCTTCAGGTAGCTGCCGATCACTTCGCTCGCGCCGGGGGGAATCTTGTAGCCGTTCTCCGTGAGCCAGGTTTCGAGTCCGTCGCTTTCTTTCGCCGAAAGGATCAGGATATCGTATTCGCCCACGGTGTACGTCGCTTCGATCGTCACTCCGAGCGACTTAGTCCGCTCGGCGTCCTTAGCCTTCGGTGCGGCGCTCATCGCGATCCCCGGTGGCATGGAGCGTGGGTAATCCCGGCGCGCACACGGATCCTCGTCAAAATACTCCACGAGCCTCGGTGACGTATACGCGTCGAGGTGATCGATCACCTTGCGCTCGGTGACGTGAATCTGCTCCCGCTCAAGGAAGGTGGGCACCGGAACGACGAGCGCGAAGTCCTTCGGCTCGCCTTGGTAGTCATTCACCATCGTCAGGACGGTCGCGTTGTTTTGCCGGGCGATGACGACCTGCGAAGCCTTGTTGAAGAGCTTGGTATCGGCCTTGGCGACGTAGAGGCCGCAGAAGCCCGGCGCGGAGGACGGCACGAGGGCCGCGGAGAATGCGCCGGCGATCGCGATCGCGGCGGAGAGAGGAATCAATTTCATGGCGGATGGGTTGGTTGCAGGGCGACGACCGGGAGGTCGCGCTGTCAGGTCAGTCGGCAGCCCGCTTCGGAATGCTCCCGGAAAATGCCGCCCCCGGTCCTTCAGGGCGCTCGCGAGCCGGTTATCCCCCTATTTCGCCGTCGGTTTCGGCGCGACGCGCTCGAGCACCGCGCGGAAACGCGGTTCCTTCCGAAAGCCGTCCCAAATCGGACTGTGCACGAGGTCGCCGTAGTCGAGCCCGAACGGGATCGAGACCAGCTTTTCCAGCTGGGTGAGCGCCGCTTCGCGGTCACCGATGAGCGCCTGGATCTCCGAGAGAGCTTGGGCATGATTCGCGCCGGCAACGGCATCCTTCGACAGCGGACAAATCGCCATCGCCCGTCGGGCGGCGTCGAGCGCCGGGGCGTTTTGACCGAGGAACGCGTGGACGTAGGCGAGCGCCATCAGGGACCGGTCCTCATCGGGCACCTCCCAGAGCCGTCGTTCCAGTTCCACCCGCGCGGCGTTAAACGCCTGCCAGGCCTCCTCCGGCTTGCCAAAGTAGTGCGCCCGCACTCCGTCGTAGTACGCCTTGGGAAAGCGGCGGCCGTTCCAAACGGTCCAATCGTCCTTCAGCGCCGCCGCCGCGCGATCGGCGCCGGCGGGATGGCGGAGATAGACTGCGAGAGCGAAGGCGTAGGGAGCGTATTCGGTGAAGTTTGCCGGGTTGTCCCGCTGGTAGCCTTCGAGCAACTCCTGAAGTGGTTTCGGGTCGCCCACGAGCATGAGGTGACCGCCATAGGCCCGATAGAGCCGGATGCGCTGCTCTCGCGGGCTCAACTCCGCGAGGTGGTCCATCACCCGAAAGAAATCCGCCCCCCGCCGCGCGGCGTTGTAGCTCTCGGCGAGATCGTACGCCGGGACCACCTCTCGAGGGCTCAGTTCGGCGGCCTTCTCAAGATTCACGATGGCATCGTCAAAGCGGCCCTGTCGACGGTCGATGTATCCCCGGAGCGAAAAGGCGGCGGCGTTGTTTGGAAGGCGCTTGTTGGCGAGGGCAATCTCCGTGGCGGCGCTGCCATAGTCGCGGGAACCCCAGTAGGAATGCAGCGCCCGCGCCTGATGGAGTTCGCCCGCGTCCGGACGCAGCTTTGCGGCGTTTTCGATGCTGGCTTGCGCGAGCGCGAGCCGGCCGGCGGTGGGATCGTTTCCGTACCAAAAAAGATTGTCGTGGCAGTATGCCAGCAGACAATGCGCGTGAAAAAAGGCGGGATCGCGCGCGACCGCTTCGCTCAACAGTCCCTGCGCCTCGCGCATCGCCCGCGCTCCTTCCGCCCCCCGACCGCCGGCGCCTGAAAAGATCAGGTCCTTCGCGGTCAGATACAGCTCATAAGCCCGCAGGTCCGAGGTGGGCCGCAGACTGATGTCTGCTTGCTCGGCGGGAGTCAGTTTCGCCTGCAGCTGCTTGACGACCGTGCCGGCGATCTCCGCCTGGAGCGCGAAGATATCGGCCAGCGGCGGCTCGAAGCGACCCGCCCAGATCTGGGCATTCGACCGCGTATCCACGAGTTGGACGGTGACGCGGATCCGATCTCCCGCGCGCTTGACGCTGCCTTCGAGGACATACGCGATCCCGAGCGCGCGCCCGATATCGCGCAGATTGCGCGGTTCGCCGCTCCGGTATTGCATCACGGACGAGCGGCTGATGACCTTGAGATCTGAGACCCGCGCGAGATCCGTCAGGATCTCGTCCTGAATTCCGTTGGTGAAGATTCCGTTGTTCTTTTCTTCGCTCAGATTTTCAAACGGGAGCACGGCGATGCTTTTCTCGACCGTCCTGGCCCCTGCGGGAGGGGTCGCGGTTGTCCCGCCGGTCGCACCGTCGCTTCCGGGTGGCACGACCGGCCGACTCTTCTGCCAGACGAGGACTCCAAGAAGCAGGAGCGCCAGCGCAAAGGCCGCGAGTTCCATCGACCGGCCGCGCAGCCCGCGACCCTCGATCGTTGGTGCGGGAGCGAAGGCCGACCTCTCCGCGCTGCGGGCGGCGGGAGCGGAAAGGGGTGTGACCTCCGCGGGCTCGGGGGCGGGATCCGAGGGGGTGGTCGGCGGCGATTTCGCGGGCAGGAACGGAGGCGGTTCGGGCGCCGCTCCGCGTGATTCCTCGCCGCTTCCGATCCGGTCAATGCATCGATCGAGCGCTTTCGCCGTTGCTTCGGCCGTCGCAAACCGTCCGCCCGGATCCTTGATGAGGAGCCGGGCGATGACCGCCTGCACGCTCTCCGGATAGGATGAGAGCCGCGAGAGCGCGGGCGGTCGCGAAAGATGCTGGCTCATCACCTCGTGCTGGGATTTGCCCTGGAACGGCGGCGCGCCGAGGAGCAATTCCCACAGAATGCAGCCGAGGGAATAGAGGTCGGAGCGCCCGTCGAGGTCGGTGCGCTCGTCACACTGTTCGGGGCTCGCGTAGACCACCGTGCCGCGAAACCCGGTGGTCTGGGCGACCGAGTCGTCGTCCAGCGACTCGCCTTCGAACGTGCGCGCGAGTCCGAAGTCGATGATTTTTGCCTGCCACGTTTTCCAATCGGGAAGGACCTCGCCTTTCAAGCGGCGCCGCGCGGGCAGGAGCATGAGATTCGCGGGTTTGAGATCACGATGGATGATCCCCTCGGCGTGGATCGCATCCAGCCCGCGAGCGATCTGCGTCGCGATCGAAAGAGCGGTGAGGAGCGGAAGGCGGACGCGCTCGCGTACCGCGTCCTGGAGCGACTGTCCCGCGACGAACTCCATCGCGTAGAAAAACTCGCCCGGGCTATCATTGAGGAACAGAACACTCGCGACATTCGGGTGCCGAATGCGGGCGGCCGCGCGGGCCTCGCGGAGGAAGAGTGACTGCGCCTTCGGATCGTCCACCCGCATCGGGTGAATCAGTTTGAGGGCGACCTCGATGCGGAGTCGCTCATCGTAGGCCTTGTACGTGACGCCCATCGCGCCGGCCCCGAGTTTCCACGGCGTTCCATCCGGGTGCTGGAACACCCGGTAATGGGAATAGCGCAGAGGAAGCGGTTTGAACATATGGCACCACCCGAGGCGCGCTCCGCGGAGGGTGACATCATCGCGCGGTGAGGGGAACCGCCTTTTCCTCCCGCGGGTTTTCCCTCAGTTTGATCCGCCCGGATCGCCGCCGCGAGGCTCCAACGCGCCTGAGAAATTGGTTCCGCCCGGATCGCCGCCGCGGGGTTGCATCCCGCCGGTGAAATTTGTTCCGCCTGGATCGCCGCCGCGGGGTTGCATGTCGCCGGTGAAATTGGTCCCGCCCGGATCGCCGCCGCGGGGTTGCATCGCGCCGCTGAAATTGGTCCCGCCCGGATCGCCGCCACGGGGCTGCATTCCGCCCGTGAAATTGCTCCCGCCCGGATCGCCGCCGCGGGGCGAGTATCCCAGCGAGCCGGATCCGGAGTCGGCGCGCCGCGCGAGAGTGGGATCAAAGGGCAAACTTGCGATCGGACAATCCTCCGGTAGCTCGACACGGACGTAGCCTCCCGTTCCCGAAGCAAAGGTGCGGAGTGCCTCCAGGATTCGCTCGCCATCCGGCACGCCGAGACCGGCGCAGGCGTTCCAGCCAGGGCCCGCTTCGTAGTCGCCGTTTCCACCCCTCGTGATGGCCGTCAAAGCGCCCATCCCGGGTGGGAACGCGTAAAGACGCGGCTGCAGAAAACCGAGCGGATAGGCACTCCGCCCAGCGTCCTTTGCGTCGGCGCCGAGGGCTTCGTTGAGTCGCGCCACGAGGGCCGCCCAGAGCGGGGCGACCGCGCTCGTTCCCGAGACCCGCGGCACGCCTTGGGTGTAGTCGGGGAACCACTGGCCGTTGCACAAGATGAGGTAGCCACTCTCGCCGGACGCGTTTCCCGCCACGTCGGGCACACCCCGCCGAACCGGGCCTCGCGGATTTCGGGCCGCCGGCACATTCACCGCCTGCTGGTAGTGGGGCAGCCCATAGACCCGACTGACGCCGCCGCCCGAACCATGATTGCGCCCGACACACCAAACGATCTCAGCAAACTGGTTCGCCTGATTGGCGTTTCGGATGAGTTCCGTTCCGCCACAACCGAGCACGAGCGGATCGGCCGCGGGGTGATCGATGTGGGCGTGCCCATCCCAGCCGGGATCGTTGAAGCGATGGTTGGCGGAACCGTAATCACCGGCCGCCGCCAGGACCGTAATTCCGAAACGGCGTGCCGTGATCAGCGTCTCATGAAAGCTCTGGCGGAACTGTCCCGTCGTTTCGCTCTCGGGCCCGCCCCAGCTGATCGAGATGATGTTGGGGCAATGCTCGGTGTCGTGGATCGCGTCGAGCACCACGTTCCGGAAGCTCTCGTGGGAGGTGTCCTCGGCGAAATAGACAACAATCTTTGCCCCGGGCGCGGCGGCGCCCGCGACTTCCACATCGAGCGCGACTTCAAGGTCGGCCGGGGGCTGTTCACCTAGCTTTCGCGTGGGGCGATGAACAACGATGAGATCGTCCGGATCGCGCAGAACGCCGACTTCGTCGAAGTAGCGGGCGATCTCCGCTTCGTCGATCGCTCCGCCGAGCTGGATCAGCGCGATCGTCTGGCCTTTGCCGGTCGTCCCGGCCGGGAAATGGTAGAGCGCCGCGAGATCCTGACCGGTGAAGCCGCGGCTGAACGGATCTCCGGGATCGCCGAAGACGGCCGGCGGGTTGCTGATCGGCGCCCGACGACCGAGCCGCGCGTGGCTGCGGGCGAAGGGCCGTTTGTCGAGGCCTTCGACGCTGACCACGATCTTCTCCAGCTCCCGCGGCATGAAGATGGCGCCCTGACGTCCGCGAAATTCCGGACCGCCGCTCGTCGCCTGGTACCGGCTCAACTTCACGTGAAAGACTTCCTCCATTTTGCCCACGCTTCCGGTGACGCGCACGCGGCGCTTTTCGGGACTCTTCTCCACGACCTTGAACTGGTGCGTGCGCGCGAAATCCTCGACGACCTTCATGTCCGCGGACCCCGCGCCGTATTTCTTTCCGAAGGCGATGCGCTCCTCCCGCGTCGCGAGCGGATTCAACTCGGGAGCGAAGCCGAAGCTCGGCAGATTCTGCTGGCGGCGGAGCTCCAGCGTGACGGTGATAATGTCCTTCGCGGCGAGCGCTCCGAGACGGTTTCCTCGGGGCGGCTGACGGTAGCTGCCCCGCATGGGGGCGCCCTTGCGGTTTGGACCAGGGACGGCAGCAGGGGAAGGGGATTTGGGCATGGGAGGAAGCGAAGTCGGGTGGAGAACGGAGGAAAATTTCTGGTCGGGCCGGTGCGCGGGATGCTGCGCGCTCGCCTGCCGGTTGTCCATCCCGGAGCGCCGGCCGGTCGCTCGCTTCCCGGGTGAATTTTCCGCGTTCGCGAGCGGCTGCCTCAGCTGGTATCCGGGTCCGGCTTCCTCGAGCGCTCGCTTTCCCCGCCCGATCAGCCGCCTCCGAACAAAGCGATCCCTCCGCGATCGTCGGTCGGCTTCGAAAATTCCGGGAATACCTTAGCGTCTGGTGACTCAACGGATCGTGAATCGTCCGCGCCGTGTGCCAGGTGAGTGCGCTTGCACGCTCGAGTTCGAGCCTCGCGAGCGGTATCTCTTCGTCCATGTGACAGGTGAGGCGGATAGCGTCGAAATCTCGCTGGGCTACTGGCAAATGGTGGCGGCGGAATGCCGTCGGCTCGGCTTTCACCGCGTGCTCGTCCACGAGGAGCTGAAGGCGCTTCCGAGCACGCTGGACACGTTCGCCGTCGCCTCAAACCTCGCGGATGTCGGCATGCGGGGGATCACGATCGCGTTCGTTGATACTGATACGAGGCAGGCGGCGGAGAACTCCTTCGGCGAGACCGTCGCGGGAAATCGCGGCGTTCGCGGTCGGTTCTTTAGTGATCTGCGGGACGCGGAGGAGTGGATCGCATCGCTGCCGAATCGCCGCATCGGCTCTCCGTCCGGCGCCCCGCTCGACTTCGGTCAGTAAGGAGACGGGAGACTGGAACTTCCGCCGCCGCCCCAACAGGTGATTGGGTCCGATCTCGACGCGATTTCGCGGGGTCTTTTGCGCGATGGCGGGACCACTATCGCCTTACATCTCGGCGGACGAGAATCGGTCGATTTCGATTTCTTTCCTTCGAGGCGATCCATGCGCGTCGCCTCGCAAAGGCCATCCGCTTCCCAGTCGGGGCTACCATCACGCGGAGTGCGCCGAAAACGTCGACTTACCTGCTCGACGGCGAGGGCCCCGCCCGCGTTGTCGGCCCCTCATGGGCGGCAGGCCAGCCCGGGTGTGTTCGCAGCGCGGGAACACTGGTGCCTCGATGGGGCCCGCCCTTCGACCGAAGCCCTTCCATCTCGCGCCCGACTCATTTGCTCGCCCGCGGGATGTCTCGTCGCCTCACGGCATGGTCGCCCGAACGCGCACGAACAGGTGGCCGCTGGGGCTCAAGCTGCGCGGGAAAGAGACGGAGATGGCGTCGGGGGCGGCGGCGTTTTCGGTCACACTGACGATGACGCCCTGCGGGGTCGTGATGGAGGTCGCGCCGACCGGGACGTCGTTCCACGTGATCAGATCCGAACTCCATTGCGTGTACAGGGTGGACGTCACTTCCGTCGCATCGCTCCGATTGAAGGTGAGCACGACGTAGGTGGCATTCACACTCACCAGTGGGAGGATGCCGGGGTTCGTCGCTTGCGGATTGCCGCCCAGAATCCACTCCAACCCGTTCGGGATGCCGTCGCCGTCGGGATCGGCCGTGAACGCGGCGCCGGCCCCGATCAGCCCGTTGGCGGCGGCCCACGAGGCGAACGGCTGCAGGGTCGCCCCGCTGGCCACGGTCAGCGTGCCCGTCCCGGAGATGAGCGCGGTCTTGAAAGTGGCGCTGCTGGTGGGGCCGCCCCACACGCCGGCGCTCTGCACCACGCCGTCGATGCGCAATTGATTGACCGTGTCCGACCCGGCGAAGGTGAGGTTCAAAGTCGCCCCGGTGACCAGATTGACGTCGGCCGCATTGGCCAGCACGGCCTGATTAAGCGTCAGCGTGCCCGCCGAAACGGTGGTGGAGCCGGTGTAATTATTGGCGGCGCTGAGGATGAGAGTGCCTGGGCCGCTCTTGGCCAGCGTGCCACTGCCGGAGATCGCGGCGGAAAGCGTGAGACTGGCGGCGGGGTTATCGATCTGGAAAGCCCCTCCGCCGCCAGTGGCGAGGCTGAAGACGGCGTTGCTGGCGGCGGTGGGGCCGGTGTATTCCAGCGTGCCGGTGGGGCCGGAGCCGCCCAGGGTGACCGCCGTGGAGCGATTACCCAGCGGGCCGTTCGTGCTGGCATTGTTCACGGTGGGTACCGCGAGCGTTCCGTCCGCCACCGCGAGTGCGCCGGTAAAAGTATTCGTGCCACTCAGCGTCCACGAGCCGGTCCCACGCTTCGTCACAGCGCCGACGAAGGGTCCCGTGATGACGCTGGAGATGGCGCCATTCCCCGCGCCGGCGAGCGTGAGGGGCACAGCGAACGCGGACCCGGTGAGCGCGGTGGCGCTGTTGAGATTGAGGAGACCGGCCGCCGACGAAATGGTGGTGGTGCCAACGATGATCGGCCCGCTCCACGTATTCGTGCCGCTGACATTTTCGAATGCGCCCGTGGTTCCGGCGGCCCCGGTTCCGTTGATGGTGATGCTCTCGCCGGCCACCGTGATGCCACCTTGCAACTGGACGGTGGCTCCCGCGGTGATCGACGTTGCGGCGATGGCCGAGCCCAGCGCGAGATCGTTTTGCAGATTGAGGATGCCGGCGCCCACCGTGGTGGTTCCGGTAAACGTATTCGCTCCGCTGAGGATCCAGGTGCCGGTGCCGGTCTTCGAGAGCGCGCCGGCGCCTGTGCCGATGATGCTGGCCAGCGCGCCGGTGCCGCTGCCGGTCAGCGTGAGCGTGAAGCCGCTGCCGGTGATGGTGCCGGGATTCGTGAGCGCGAACGAGCCGCTGGTGGCGGCGATGGTCGCGTTGGTCCCGAGCGTGAGCAATCCGCTGGCGGTGGTCCCACCGCTGCCCTCCAGCGCGGCGATGCGGCCGCTGGCGGCATCGCCGACACCGGAGATCGTCACCGCCTTGGGGAAAGCCGGGTTCGCCGGCGTGGCGAGCGCGAGGGTGGCACCGCTGCTGACCGTGATCGGCGTGATGGAGCTACCGAGGCCGGTCGCATTCGTCACGGTGAGCGTGCCAGCGGAGACCAGCGTGCTGCCGGTGTAAGTGTTGGGATTCCCGACAAAGACGGTGCCCGCGCCCGCTTTCACGAGAGAAAGCGTGCCGGCGGAGGCGTTGTCGTTGTCTGCGATGAGGCCGGCAAGCGAACTATTGAAGCCGGTGGCCGTGAAGGTGAGCGTGGACGCGCCGCCGCCGTTATTCACGATGGTGGAGCCCGCCGCGGCGGTGATGTCGGCCACGATCTGCGAGGTGCCGCCGAGGTCGAGCCGCGCGCCGGTGGCGATCGACAGGCTGCCGTTGGTGACGCCCAGCTTGCCGCTGCCCGTGAGACGCAGGCTTCCGCCGGAGATCGTCGTGCCCGTATACGTGTTACCGACCGAGAGCGTGAGCGTTCCCGGACCCGCTTTCGTCAACCCACCCGCGCCGTTGATCAGCGCGGAGAGGGTCAGATCAGCGGCGGCGGAGTCGATCTGCACCGTGCCGCTGTTGGAGATGGTGAGTGGCTTGGTGCTGGTGGCGGTGGCGCCGGAATACTCGAGGGTGGGCGTGTCGGTGCCCGTGCTCTGATTAAACGTGACCGCGCTGCCGCTATTGCCGAGCGGTCCTGCCACGTTGGCGTTGTTGAACACGGGAACCGCGATCGTGCCGGCGGCGATGGTGAGCACGCCGGGAAACGTATTCATCCCGGACAGGGTGAACGCGCCGCCGCCGGTCTT
Organism: Chthoniobacterales bacterium; assembly: GCA_038322235.1. GTDB lineage: Bacteria > Verrucomicrobiota > Verrucomicrobiia > Chthoniobacterales > SZAS-18 > SZAS-18. The sequence goes on along the minus strand of JBBQFQ010000005.1, from coordinate 80,799 downwards.
GGTGACCGCGCCGGTGGAGACGACGCCGCCGATGCTGCCGACGCCCGCGGCGGACGAGCTCGCGTAGTCGGTCAGCAAGGTCAGAACGGTGCCCGCTCCGCCCACAGAATTGCTGATGGCCAGATTGCCGCCCTGAGCCACGAAAATCGTGGCCGACGCGTTCAGCGTCATCGGCCCGGACAACGTACTGATGCCCCGGCCCTCGATGGCGCCCCGGGTGATGACCTGGTTAAAGGCGCCTACGGGGATGCTGAATCCGGCACCCGCCAGAGTCAGGGGTTCGGCCAGATTGGTGGTATCGTTCAAGAGCAGCGTGCCGCCGCTACTCACGGTGGTCCCGGCGGTGGCATTCCCCAGTGTCGCTGGCCCGCTGAGTGAGATACTCCCGCCTTGGATCTGGGTCGCGCCACTGTAGCTGCCCGGGCTGCTCAGCGCCAGATTGCCGTTTCCGATCTTGGTCAGCGCCACGGATCCGCCCGTGCCGTCGTTGTCGGCGATGGTGCCGTTATACGGCGCGCTGGACTGGACGATGAGAAAGCCACCGGCCACCGTGAAGTCAGTCTGGTTGACCGTCAGGGTGGCGGTGCCTGAGCCGTTGTTGACGACGCGGCCGGAGGAATTTCCCGAAAGCGACGCGACGGTGACGGACTTCCCGTTGAGGTCCAGTTTGGCATTCGCGGTCAGGGTGACACTGGCGCTGCCCAGGGTGCCAAGCGCGCCGAGTTGGAGCGTGCCACCGGCGATGAAGATAGAGCCGATCGTATTGCTGGTGCCAAAGACAAGGGTGCCGGGGCCATCCTTGACGAAATTGCCCCCGCCGGTGATCGCGCCGTTCAGGGTCAACGCCGTGCCGGCGGTGTCCACGCTGACCGTGCCGTAGGCGTTGGTTGCGGAGAAAGTAATCGGCTTGGTGCTAGCCGCGGTGTTGCCCGTGTAGGTGAGGGTGCCGAAGCTGATGCTCACCCCCGAGGCGGAATTGCCCAGCGGGCCGTTCGTGCTGGCGTTGTTGAAGACCGGCACCGAGAGCTGGCCAGAACTCATCTGGAGCGGTCCGGTGAAGGTGTTGGCGCCGCTCAGGCTGGCCGTTCCGGAACCGTTCAGCGTCACGCCGAGGGTCCCGCCACCCCCACCGATCGCCCCGGAAATCGACATGGTACTGTTCAGCGCCGGTGCCAGCGTGAGCGTCTTGGCGCCGGCGGTTCCTCCCGCTCCGCCCGTGAGGGGACCCGCCAGCGTGAGCAACGACGTCGCCGACGCATTCGTGATGGTGGTAGCGCTCGCTCCGGCGGTGGGTCCCAATTTCAACGCGGCATTGATCGTTTGATTGGCGGTGACGGTGGAATTCACCGTCAGGGTGGCAGTGGCGTCGAGCAATAGCGTCTGACTGCCCACCGCGCCCGAACCGATCGAATAGGCGGCTGCGCTGGCCGTGTCGAAGACGACGGAGTTAATGGTCACACCCGTGCCGAGCGAGAGTGTCGTGTTTGCATTTCCAGCCCCGTTAAACGTGGCGGTGTCTCCGGTGCCAGGGACGGTCGCAGGAGTCCAATTCGTGGGTGTCGCCCAAAGCGAGTCGGTCGTCCCGGTCCAGCTGGCGTTGGCCGCGTGCACCCACGGTGGCGTCAAACAAAGCGATGCCAGCAGGCCGAGGGCACCGGCAAAGAGGCGCCGAGAGTTTCTCGTTCGCATGAGGGGATCGAAGCGAGTTTCCGGCCCGACATCAAGCCTCGATCTGCGAGATACCACCGCGCGCACCGCGCGTTCCGATCCGGGTCGGCTGAATCCGGCGTTTATCGAGGCGGCGATGACCGTGTGCGGGACGCGCGGCAGCACAACCGGACGAGCCGAGACTTTCGCGTGACAGCGGCTCTGCCATGATCGCTGGCGCCAATCGGACACCGCGCGTGCGGAAGCGAAGCCGTTTTGCCGCAGCTGACCGCGCGAGGGCGGAAGTGACGGCACAAACGCGGAAGCGAAGCCATGGAATCCGTCGCGAAGCCGCCGGTCTCGAACCGAAGCCATAAATCTCGCGGGGAACGCGGGGATCTCGTCGCGAAGCCGTTTTGCCGGGAGCGACGCCACCGCGGTGGGCGGGAAGCCGCGGGCGCCGACGCGACGCCGCCCGGCAAAAACTGAAGCTGTAGATCTCGTCGCGAAGCCGCAGACGCGGAAACGAAGCGGAAAAGACGAAAGCGAAGCCGAAAAACTCGAACCGAAGCCTTGGATGCGAAAGCGAAACCAGATTTGTGGCAGCGAAGGCATCCGCGCGCTCCCGATCGACGCGGTGGCTTCGCGAACGGTTTCTCGGCTTCGTGTTCGGCTTTCCGCCTTTGCGATCGGCGCAGCGGCTTCGGGAGCAGAAAAACGGCTTCGCGAACGGTTTCCTGGCTTCCCGACGAGCCGATTGGCGTCCCGAACGGCAATCTAGCTTCACGAACGTGATTTTGCCGTCGCGATTGGCGCGGCGGCTTCGCTTGCGACTTTTTGGCTTCGCTTCGAGATCTGCGGCTTCGTTTCCGCAGCGATGGCTTTGGGACGAGAATTGCGGCTTCGCGACGAGATTTGCCGCGTCGTTTCCAGCGCGGTCGCTTCGACATGAGGTCCCCAGCTCTGCCCGCGCGCATTTCGCGAGGCTCCTGCGTTGTGGCCCGGGAGAACGTGAGTCATTACCCGCGAATATGCGTGCGGGCATCCGTCCGCGGAGAATCGCGGAGTGGGTCAGGCCAAACCGGAGCGATTCCGCGGCGGGTCGTCCCGGCGGCGGGCTCGCGGGATCAAGCCTGCAGGGCGGCCCGGATCTGTGGCAGGCGCGGCCGCACGAGGTCGACAAAGGCGTTAGCCGTAGGCGAGGGCTTCTCGCGCGGCCGCACCAGCATGAGATCGATGGCGGGTGAGACGGGGCGCAGGGGAAGAAAGACGGCGCCGGGCTGCCTGAATGAGCGCACGCAGCCCGGCATGAGCGAGACGCCCACGCCCAGCCACCAACTGGGGAGTGACAGGTTGTTCATCGTCGCCTGGGGCCGATGCGTTGATTCCGACTACCCAGGGCGAGGATGATCGACCAAGCTCCCGAATGAACGCCCAAACGCCGAAGCCTGCCCACCTCGCACTCGTCCTTTCTGACGTGGATGGAACATTGGTGGACAGCAAAAAGCGGGTGACGGAACGCGCTCGGCAATCGATTGGCAAGCTGCGCGAAGCGGGCATCGCTTTCGCCATCACGAGCGGGAGGCCGCCCCGCGGGATGAAAATGATCGCTGACGCGGTCGAAATCACCCTCCCGATCGCGGCCTTCAACGGGGGCACCATTATCGATCCGGTCTCCTTCGAGGTCATCGAAAGCCTCACGCTGCCGCGGGCAGTGTCCGAAAAGGTGATCGCCCGTCTCGGCGAGGAGGGTCTCGATGTTTGGGTCTACGCCGGACTCGATTGGTATCTCCGAGATCGCGATGCGGCTCATCGGGAGCAGGAGGAACATACCGTCCAATTTCCTCCCACGGTGGTCGCGGATTTCACGGCCGCGCTGGAAGCCGGGGTCGCCAAAATTGTCGGGGTTTCCAACGACCTCGAACTCGTTGGGCGCGTGGAAAAACTCATTCAGGCAGAATTCGCCGGAGCCTGTGGCACCAAGCAATCCAGCGCTTCCAGGGAACATGATCGCGCCGCGCCGCAGGTCTCCGCCGCTCGCTCGCAGCCTTACTATCTGGATGTAACCCACCCGCGAGCGAACAAGGGTAGCGTCGTTGAAATGCTCGTGCGCACGCAGGGTGTCGCGGCCGACCAAATTGCCACCTTCGGCGATCAACCAAACGACATGCTGATGTTCGTCAAAAGCGGCTTTGCTGTCGCGATGGGTCAGGCCAATGATGAGGTGAAAAAAGCTGCCGCCCGCGTCACAGCAGGTCTCGACGACGAAGGCTTTGCCAAGGGGATCGAGGATTTCATTCTCGGCGATCTCTAAGCGAGCATTGTCGCGCGTCGTGCCCAAAGCTCGAGAGAGCCGCCGGCAATCGAGCTGCTCGCGTGAGCGGCGAGGGGAGGCGAGAGCGATGGAGCATCGCCCTGACACGTCAGGGCCGAGTTTTTTCCGCCGCGATCGCGGTTACGCAAAAGTTGCGCCCTTCCCACCGACCGTCGCCGACCCCGTCCCAGTGCAGCGTGAACTCCACGCTGGCGCCTGACGACAAGCGAGCGGTGGGCAGATCGATAAACCACAGATTCGGTAGCCCGCTCGCGCGGACGGCCGTGTCCGTCTGGCTGAGCCAGCCGTCCACGGACCAACGGCAGGTTGCCTCTGCGGCCAAGACCAGCCGCAGCGTGCGCCCGACGGGGATGCGGCGCGTCTGGTGCCGAGCCGTCCAGATCTCGAAAGACGGGGCGGGTCGCTCGATCACGTAACGACGGTAGGCGGGCTCGACTCGATCAAAGGCCACCCCGTCGCGCCGCGAGCGAACCAGCGAGACGTATTCGGCGTGGCTCCAGCATAAGGGCATCGCCGAACCCGTTGCATCGCCCCGCTTGAATTTTCCGTTCTGAAGATCGTCCTGCCACCAAACCTGCTCCGGCAACATCCCGCCTAAGTTGGCCAGCTTTTCCATGGTCTGGATGTAGGGTAGCGGATCGCGCTGCGCGGCCACTTCGTAGTGCCCGCGTTCGCCGGTCAGCAATGGCCACGCACCGCCGCAGCCCGAGCCGTCGAAGGCACCGCCATCCGGCTTTTGCCCGTAACCGTCCTCATTGTAGCGGCGCCAAACCGGTCCCTGGGGCAAATCGCACTTCAGCACCGCGTCGTAGACCGCAAGCGAAGCAAGCACCAGCGGATCGTCGGGCGCCCGCAGCCCGAGGCGCACGAGGTGCAGAAAATCTCCCCCGACGACGTTACGCGCGGGCTGCGATCCGCCTCCGTTTGCCAGCTGGATCTCCAGCGTGTTCGGGTCGGGATGCGGGTCGGGCGACTGCGGGTCGGCCGGGGTGATGCGGAGGTAGTGGCACGGAAGATCCGGCACCAGCTCCCCGCGGGACGTCGCCGTCCACTCCTCGAGGTGTGCATTGAGCCAGTCGGCATAGGCGAAAATGAAATCACTCGCACCCTCGGCGTCGGATCGACCGCGACCAAGGTCAGCGGCCGCGACGAGGCCAGCGACAACCATGGCCAAGGTAGACGGCGAGTAACCAGGCTGTTCCTCCCATCGTTCCTGGTCCGTGACCGGACCCTGCAGCATGAGAAATCTGGCCGCCCCCGCGATCGCGTGCCAGGGATCGAAATCATCGAGCGCGTTTGCCCGGCGCAATCGCCAAGCCAGCAGGATGGGTGCAGCCATCTGATCGAGTTGAATGCTCTTCCAGTACGGCGCCCCGTCGATCCAGGAATTCTGCGGGAACGAGCCGTCCTGATGCTGAATGCACGTGAGCCAGATCAGTGCGCGCAAGGGGGTGTGAGTTTGTCCCGTGGCCAGCAAGGCCGTGGCGCTTTGCACGAGATCGCGCGTCCAGACCAGATGATATCCTCCGAGATCATCGTCTCCCTTGGTCTCACCCCAGGGGATCGAGAGCGACGCGATTAGGGCGCCTTGAAATTCCTTGTCCTCGTGACCGAGCAAGAGGCACCGTGAGAGGCGCAGGATCGAGCCTCCATCGCCGGTGTGTTCGTCAAGATGGACGTCGGCGGCAAGTTCGGTCCTCTGCCACTGCTGCACATAGGTCTTCGCCGAATCCTCGAAGCGCTGGGAAAGGCACTGGAGAAGCTTCGTGGCAACGCTTTGGGCGTCCATGCCGAGGCCCACTCCGAGTGTCCAGTCGGTCGTGGCCGGATCCAATTCCGCAAGCAACGCGACGTTTCCGTTCTCCGCCGCGCCGTATTCCCAGTCCATCGCGAAATTGCCCATCAGGTCCTGCCACCCATCGCTTGTCCCGACGAAACCAACCGAGCGCCGGGTGAAATCGGGCTGGCTTCCGAAGGCGAGGTGAAAATCCCCGCGACTCGCGTGCATGAGGTTGCGACCCGCAAACTCGCAGGCCCACGCCGAGTTTCCCGCGCCGCCGCCGCCCAGATGCGGCGCCAGCAGCGCATACACCCGTAACTTTCCTCGAAGGGCCTCCTCGAGAACCTCCAGATGAACCCGCGTGAGCAAGACGGAGCGATGCGGGTCGCAGCAGACATCCTTGATTATTTTGTAACGTCCCTGCGGGTCGGTGTTGGTCAGGCGGTAGTAAAGGCAGTGCTTCTCCGGGTAGGCAACTTCGTGCAGGAGATCCCGCTTTTCTTCGTGGCAGAAGGTTTCTCCATCCGAGATGAGCAGACCAAAATCGCGAGTGTGCGGACGATCGATGGTGGGGTAATAGAGTTCATTGACGATGCCGTGCGACAGCGTGAACCAGAGGCGGCAGCCCACGTGATAGGCAGTGCCGATTCCTTCCTTCGCGGAGTGGGTCCACCGCGCCGGCGCCCCCGGCCATCCCGGCGGTTGATCTGTCTTCACACGCGAAATGGGAGCCGGGTTGGGCAGATCGTGGGGCATGTAAAAACTGCGAGGCGAAAACGCAAAGGCGGAAAATCAGTTTCCCATTCAATCGGGAGTTTCGAGACCCATCGTTGTTCGCTGCCCGTGTGGCTGTCTCACGCCGGTGAATTCCGAAGTTCAGGCAGGTGTCCGGCCACGTGATTCGCTCCGTCCTTGCGAGCCGCCAAAAATCCTGGCGGCCGATTCACTCGATCACGCCTGTCACGCCAGATGGCCACGGCGCCGCGGGGATTCATCCGTCTCCGGATCACGCGGCCGTGAGAGCGAAGGCCAGAGCGTCATTGTGATGGGTCGTGGTGGGATGCCGAAGCTTCGTCGCGAGAGTTGGACGTAACGCGCCGGCGGCGGATGATGACCGATGTCGACGTCGAATCGCCAATGGATCTATCGCGCACGCCCGCAGGGCGAAGTCGGGCCCGAGCACTACGAACTTTGCACCGTTGATTTCGATCCGGTGCCTGCCGCCAGCGAGGTGCTGATCGAGGCCCGTTATCTCAGCGTGGACCCGTATATGCGTATCCAGCAGGCCGCGCGAAACACCTGGGAGGAACCGCATCCCCTCGGCATCGTTCAGCGCGGCAGCGTGGTGGCTCAAGTCACGGCGGCGGGTTCGGCCGTGTTGGGTTTCAGGGCGGGCGATTGGGTGCTGGCGTACTCGGGCTGGCAGGAGCGGGCGCGCTGTCATCCGCTGGAGCTGACCCGGCTCGATCCGGGTCAGGCTCCCGTGACGACCGCGCTCGGCGTGCTCGGGATGCCGGGCCGCACCGCTTGGTTTGGATTGATGGAGGCAGGCCGGCCCAAGCCGGGCGAGACCGTGGTGGTGTCGGGAGCGGCGGGAGCGGTCGGTTCGCTCGTGGTGCAGTTTGCCAAGCGCGCCGGTTGCCGCGTCGTGGGTATCGCCGGTGGCGCCGCCAAGTGTGCCTTCGTCCGCGAGCGCCTCGGCGCTGATGTGGCGGTGGACTACCGCTCATTCACGGAGTGGGAGACTTTTTCACGCCATCTCTCCGAGGTCGCGGGTGGCGTGGACGTTTACTTCGACAACGTCGGCGGCATGACCACCGATGCGGTGCTCCCCTTGATCAATCGGCGGGCGCGGGTCGTGATCTGCGGGCAGATCAGTCAATACGGCGGCGGGCTCGATCAGCCGGAACCCGCCCCGCGGTTTCTCCAGCATCTGCTTTTCCAGCGGGCCACGATTCAGGGCATCCTGGCGCGGGATTTTACCCCGCGGATGGACGAGTATGTGCGCGTCGCGGCGCCATGGGTTCAGTCGGGGGAAATCGTCTTCGAAGAAACGATCGTGGACGGTTTCGCGCAGCTGCCGCACGCGCTGGCGCGACTTTTCCGCGGGGAAGCGCGCGGGAAAATGTTGGTGCGCGCGTAGACCGAGCGGCGGACGTACGCGCTCCCCGAGATTGGCCGGCGCCGCGCTGGGCGCACTAATGTATCCGCAGTATTTCCTTCGCGTCCGCGCCGGGCCTTGAATCGACCGTAGACGTTCGCGGCGCAGCCGGAGGTTTGCGCGTCCGATGGGCGCGGATAAGCTCCTTCCATGGTTCAGCCGGAAGACTTGGTCGGTGACGAATGGGCCGAATGGTATCGGCTCTCGCCGATTCAGCGCTGGCGCGAAAGCGAGCGACTCTGGCAGACTTATCTCGACCTCGGAGGCTCCCTTGATCCCGAACCCGATACGCAAAGTCCTTTTCACGATCCGCGCGCACCGGGTGCAGGCGTTGCTCATGGGCGGTCAGGCCTGCGTGTTGTACGGCGCAGCGGAGTTTAGCCGCGATACCGATCTGGCGATTCTCGCGGACTCGCCCAATCTCGCGCGACTGCAGGCGGCGTTGGAAGAACTCGAGGCCGAGGTTATTGCAGTGCCTCCGTTCGACGCCGTCCATCTCCACTCTGGCTTGGCGGTGCATTTTCGCTGTCGTCATCCCGAGGCGGCCGGTCTGCGCGTCGATGTCATGTCGAAAATGCGCGGCGTCGAGGCATTTCCGAAACTCTGGGAGCGGCGGAGCACGCTTGAGCTCCCGGACGGAGTACTCTGCGACCTGCTCGCCCTTCCAGATCTGGTGCAAGCGAAGAAGACTCAGCGCGACAAAGACTGGCCGATGATCCGCCGCCTGATCGAGGCCCACCATTTCGGACATCGCGACGCCGCGAACGAGGCGCAGATTGCGTTTTGGCTGCTGGAATTGCGGACGCCGTCGTTGTTGATCGAGTCAGCCGCGCGCTGGCCGGAGATTGCCGGAAACGCCCGTGCCGCCCGCCGGCTGCTCGAGCACGCTCTCGCGGGTGACGAGTCTTCCCTGGCCACCGCGCTCGAGGACGAAGAACGAGCTGAGCGTCTGGCCGATCAAATCTATTGGCAGCCGTTGAAGCGGAAGCTTGAAGGCCTGCGAATGGGCCGCTGATGCTGGCGCGCGATCTGTGATCGGCCAACGCGATCCCCGACGTTCCAGTTCGCGAGCGAGCCGCCAGTGCCAGGGGGGAGAATTGAACTCCCGACCAAGGGCTTATGAGTCCCCTGCTCTACCTCTGAGCTACCCTGGCTTGAGCGAGGCAGGATGATATTCACGGAGCCGGATTTCGCAACCCGGGAATTGCCGGACTCGACATCGTGGCCGGACGCGCAACGGTGCGCCCATGCCCGAATTGGCTGAGGTAGAATTGAGTCGTCGCATCTGGGAACCCGCCCTCGGGGCGCGCATCGAGCGCGTGAGCTTGCATGAACGCTGCCGGGTTTTCCGGGGAACGGATGTGGCCAGGCTGCGGAGCGCGTTGGAGGGCTCCGTGCTAAAGGAATCGGCCGCGCACGGGAAGCAGATGATCTTCGCGATCGCCGCATCGCGCCGCAAGACACCCCACGCCTGGATGGGGATCCACCTCGGGATGGAAGGCAGCCTGCACTTGCTCGAGCGGGGAGCCGAACCGGGGAAGCACGATCATCTCGCACTGCACGGCCGCGGCCAGACCCTGATCTTTCGAGATATCCGGCATTTCGGGCGCGTGATCCTGCATGAGGGTGCCGAGGCGCCGTCCTGGTGGCGGGATCTTCCGCCGGTGCTGACCGGAACGCTTTTCACGAGGTCGCTGCTCGAGGAGTTTCTGACGCGCCGGAAGCGTGCGCCGCTTAAAGCCGTCCTGCTGATGCAGGAACGGTTTCCCGGCGTGGGAAACTGGATGGCGGACGAGATCCTTTGGCGGGCGCGACTGCATCCGCGAAGGGCGGCGGGATCGCTCTCGAACGCCCAGCAGCAGACGCTCTGGCGAGAGGTTCGCCACGTGTGCCGCGACAGCTTGCGAAAGATCGCGCCCGATTGGAGCTACCCGGACACTTGGCTTTTCCCCCATCGCTGGAAGGACGGAGGGGACTGTCCGCGCTGCGGGATGGGGCTGACGCGCGAAACGGTCGGTGGACGCACCACATGCTGGTGTCCGCGCTGTCAGGCCCATTGAAACGGGCCTCCATTGCCCGGCGGGCGAAGGCGCGATACAAATCGAACCCGCGATTTTCTCTCCCATGCCCGACTCCACTCTCCCCGCCGCTCCGGTCATCCATGCCTCGCTCTGCTTCGTCGTGCGGGACGGCCAGATGCTCCTGATCCGGAAGAAGCGTGGCATCGGCGCCGGCAAGATTAACGGGCCGGGAGGGAAGGTCGATCCCGGCGAGACGATGCTCGCCTCCGCGATCCGCGAGACGGAAGAGGAGATCGGCGTCGTGCCGGTGGCGCCGGAGTTGCGCGGAATGCTGTATTTCGATTTCGTCGGAGGCACCCCCTTCGAATGCGGGGTGTATCTGGCGCGGGATTTTCGCGGAACGCTCATCGAGACGGCTGAGGCCATCCCCTTGTGGCACCCCGTGGATGCGCTGCCCTACGACGAGATGTGGGAAGACGATCGCGCCTGGATGCCGCTGCTCCTCGCGGGGAAATGCTTCCGCGCGTGGGCGCGCGTGAGCCCGGGGGAAACGGTCAGTGACGTGCGCGTCGAGGTCGTGGGCGCGCACGAACTCTCGGGCTGAACTCCGGCCGGTGGCGAAACGCCAGCCTCGGGTCAGGGCAACGTCGTGCGAAGGACGTCGGCGGGTCCATCGACCGGGATGACCATCGCCTGGGGAAAGCACGCGGGGACGAGGAAAAAATCCCCCGGCTGGAAGACCGTTCCATCGCATTCCACTTTGCCGCGAAGCACCGTGAATATGGCGAAGCGGGCCGAGTGAAGGGCGGACCGCGGGGAGTGGAGATTTAGCTCCTCGATCCGAAAGAACCGGCATTCCACCCGCGTCTCGCCGTGGCGAGGAACGACTCCAGGGGAAAAATCCTCGAAGTGGATGGAGCGCATCGCCTCCTCCAGATGCAGCTTCCGCGGCCGCCCGTCGAGGCCAGCCCGGTTCCAGTCGAACACCCGATACGTCGTGTCGCTGTTTTGCATGACCTCGACGATGACGTTTCCGCCTCCGATCGCATGGATTCGGCCGCTGGGGAGGAAGACGCAGTCGCCCTCGTGCGCGTCAAAGGAATGCAATTCGTCGGCCGTCTGTCCGGCATGCAACGCGTGCTCAAAGCCACCGCGAGTCACTCCCTGCCGCAGTCCGGCGAAAATCCTCGCGCCCGGTTCGGCATGAGTGATGTACCAGGCCTCGGTTTTCGCCTCGCCTCCGAGATCGTTCGCCACCTCGGCCGGAGGATGCACCTGCACGGAGAGCGTCGCCTCAGCGTCGAGCAGCTTCACCAGAAGCGGAAAACGCGGGGCGTCGGGCACGTCCGCCCCGAAAATCTGCTTGCGATATTGCCCCCAAAGTTCGTGCAACCGGTGGCCCTTGAGCGGACCGCTGCGCACGATGCTCTGAGCTTCCGGGCGATCGACAATCTCCCACGACTCGCCGATCACGTGACCGCGCGGCAGCTGTTTCCCGTAGAGGGATTCGAGCCGTCGGCCACCCCAGACCCGTTCTTGAAACACCGGCTCGAAAGCGATCGGATGGCTCAGGTCGTGCAGGGGGACTTCGGGGCGCATCGCGTTGATCGCGTTACATCGGCCCGTCGGCGGCGACCGCAAGCGCCTCGCGGGCGATTTCCCATTCGCTCCGCGTGTCCACATCGGTCTTCGCGCTGAGCGTGTGATGGGTCCACCCGAGTTCTCGTATTCGCTCGATCGTCTGTCCCAGGACCCGCTCCGTGCTCCACTCCACCCCTGCAAAGAGATGCGGTGCCGGTGCTCTCAGCGCGAGCAGGTAGTAACCACCGTCCGTGCTGGGTCCCAGCGCCGCCGGATGTTGCTCGAGAGCGTCGAACGCCTCGGCGAAGTCGGCCGGGGTGATGTCGATGCAGTCACTGCCGATCACCGCGACGCGCTCATCGCCCGCGGCGAACGCCGTGTCGAACGCCCGATTCATCCTCTCACCGAGCGAGCCCGTTCCCTGGGGATGAAAAGTGGCGTCGCGCGTGGCGCGCGGCTCGAGCCAGCGGCGGATGGCGGCGACGGAATCGTCCGGGGCGAAGCAGATCCGGAGCGAGACATCGGTCGGCAGCCGCGCGACCACCGCCTCCGTCAGAGCGCGGTAGGCATCGGCCGCGGCGATCATCCCGATCTCCGCACCGAGGCGTGTTTTCACGCTGCCCGGTTCAGGATTCTTCACCATCAAGAGGATGCAGCGGCGCGTCATTTGCTTCTGATCGATGCCGCAATCCTCGCGCTCGTGCAATCGTCGTCATTGCGCCGTCGGATCAACCCACTACAATCGCGCCCGAATGGCCAAAGTCCCGGAACGCAACCGCCGCGAGCCCGAACCGAGCGCGTGGAGCGAGGTTCCGGCGATCGCGCTCTTTTTCGCCGGGCTCATCCTTTTTCTCGCGCTTCTGTCGTACCACCCAGGGGACCTGCCCTCGTGGGTGCCCTTCAGCACGACCTCAAAGCCGAACTCTCCGGCGATGAACTTCATCGGTCCCGTGGGAGCGGTGCTGGCGGGGTTCTCGTATTTTCTCATCGGCGCCGCCGGCTACCTTGTTGCGGTCTTCTGGATCGTGTTTGGCGTCGCGCGCGTTTTCACGACCAACCTCCGGCTCACGCCCGTTCGCATCGCGTGGATGATCCTCTCGGTCTTCGCGGCGGCGTGCCTCGTGCAGCTGCAGCCGTTTTTCCTCCAGGATTGGCAGCATCGCTTCCGGATCGAGGGTCCGGGAGGGTTCGTCGGGTTCTGGGTGGGAGAGCAACTCTTCCGTGACCGGCTCCTTGGAACGGTCGGTTCGTCGATGGTTCTCGGCGCGCTCTACCTTTGCTCCGTCGTCCTCCTCTTCGGCCTGCACCCGATCGCGGTGCTCCGCCGCTCCTTCGCCGCGTACAGCGAATGGCGTGTCCGGGTGGCGCGGGAAAGGGAGGATGCCGCCGATGCGGCGGAGCGGATCGAGCTCGAGCGTCTTCGGCTGGAGCGGGAACAGCGCCGTCTGGAAAAGCAGATCAGGCGGGCAGGGGGAAGTCCCGCGGTCGCGACCGAGTCGGCGGCAGAAGGCGACGGGACTCCGGGTGAGGAGTTTGCCCCGCGCCCCAAGCCGCAGATCATCGACTCGAATGCGCCGATTCCGGCGATTCGGAAGCCCAGCCTCGCGGAAGTTCTTGGTCGCGGCGGGAAGGGCGCAAAGGAGCCGCTGCTCACGAATTCCACCGCCGGCGACGTGCGGTTCGCGAATTACGTCTGCCCGGGAACCGACCTGCTGGATCCGACGGACGTCCAATCTCGTCCGACGCTCGATCCCGATGAGTTGCTCCGCATTCAGGGCCAGATCATCGAGTGCCTCGATCATTTCGGCATCAAGGTCAGCGCCGGGGACATCACGCGAGGCCCGACGATCACCCGCTACGAGGTTTATCCCGCCAAGGGGGTGCGGGTGGACAAGATCGTCTCCCTCGAGCGCGACATCGCCCGGGCAACGCGGGCGGAACGGATCAACATCCTCGCGCCGATCCCGGGCAAGGACACGGTCGGGATCGAGATCGCCAACTCCCGCAAAGTGAAGGTGGCACTTCGCGAGCTTCTCGAGAGCGAGGATTGGGCCTCGACGACGGCGAAGATCCCGCTCGCGCTTGGCAAGGATATTTACGGCAAGACGATCATCGCGGATCTCGCCGCCATGCCCCATCTGTTGGTGGCTGGGACGACCGGGAGCGGGAAGAGCGTTTGCATTAATTCCATCGTTGCGTCGCTCCTGTACCGCTTCACCCCGGAGCAGCTGCGCTTCATCATGATCGATCCGAAGGTCGTCGAGATGCAGCATTATAACACGCTGCCCCATCTGGTGGTGCCGGTCGTGACGGACCCGAAAAAGGTGCTTCTCGCGCTCGGCTGGGTCATCAGCGAGATGGAGAAGCGCTATCAGATCTTCGCCAAGGCTGGCGTGCGGAACATCACGGGCTTCAATGGGCGGCCAAAGCCGAAATCCCAGGCGGAACTCGACGCCGAGAAACTCGCGGCGGTGCCGGCGGCGGCTCCCCCGGCGGGCGCGAAGTCCTCGAAGGACGCGCCAATGACGCGCTCCGCCACCCGCTCGACAGAACCCGTGGAACTCGCGGGTGTCGGTCACGACATCCCCGCCACTCCGGTCACCTCGCAGCGGCACTACGTGAAGCTGAAGGTGTCCCTCGACGACGATTCGTCCGACGCCGTCCCGCGGGTCGATAACCCCGAGATGGATGATCCGGGCGAGGATGGAAACACGCTGGAGCTGGCTGCGATGGACCGGCCCGTTCAGATCACGCCTCCCGCCGCCCGGAATGCGCGGGATGAGGATTTCGAGGTGCCGGAGAAGATGCCGTACATCGTCGTGATCGTGGACGAACTCGCCGATCTCATGCAGACGGCTCCGGCCGATGTCGAGTCGTCGATCGCGCGTATCACCCAGATGGCGCGTGCGGCCGGCATCCACATGATCGTCGCCACCCAGACGCCGCGGGCGGACGTCGTGACCGGGATCATCAAGGCGAACATCCCGAGCCGCATCGCCTTTCAGGTGGCGTCGAAGATCGATTCGCGCGTCATCCTTGACGAGAACGGCGCGGAACGGCTGCTCGGCCAGGGCGACATGCTGTATCTGCCCCCGGGAACTTCGCGCATGACGCGGGCGCAGGGGGTCTACGCGAGCGATGAGGAGATCCAGCGCCTCGTGAAATTCGCGAGCGATCAGGGCGCGCCAAACTTCGAGGCGAGCATCCAGCGGCAGTTGAGTGCGAGTGCGGAGGATGCGGATGATGATGTGACCCCGGAGGACGAGGAACTGGTCCAGCGGTGTCTCGACATCATTCGCCAGGAGCGCAAGGCGAGCACCTCCATGCTCCAGCGCCGGCTGCGCCTGGGCTACACGCGGGCGGCGCGCGTCGTGGATATTCTCGAAGCGCGGGGAATTCTCGGCCCGGATGGCGGTGCGAAGGGTCGGGAGATCCTCGTCGATCTGGATAGCGAGCTGTAGGGCTCACCGCCGAAGCGTCAGCGAGGAATCTTGTCACCTGGGGCAGGGCGGGCGCGTCTTTCCGCTCATGAACAACCAAATTCTGCCGCGCCTTCTCCTCTTCGCCGCCACCGGGGTTCTCACTGCCTCGACGGCCTGGGCCGCGGAGCCGACGAAAAAGACGAAACCTTCATCAAGCGGAGGCAAGGCGCCGACGTCCCAAAGCGCCACGAGGACCGGTCAGCGCGGTGGCACGGCCACGGGCACGGTGACGACGAAGGGAAACACGGCGAGCGCCAGCGGAACCGCGACCAGTGCGCGCGGCCAGTCGGTCAGCGGTCAGGGCAGCGTCCAGGCGACCCCTTCGGGCGTGAAGGGGCAGGGAGCCGTGACGGGACCGAAGGGTGGCGTTACGACGGCTTCCGGCACGGCGAACGGCACGAGCGCGCAAGGAACAGCGACCGGCCCGCAGGGCGGCACCGCCACTGGTCAGGCGACCTACGGAAATGGCACAGTCGATGCCACCGGCACTTCGACCAGTGCACGTGGGCAAACCCGCAGTGGGGAAGTGCAGGCCGACGCGGACTCCGTGACGGTCTCCAACGACGGCGGCAAGACGAAGACGGTTCCGCGAAAAACGCGTTGAGCCCGGGTTCACAGCCCAAACGCTTTGTGAATCACCCCGCGGTCGACGCCCCGCAGAATTTCGCGGAGGAGGGCAGGCCCCTGCGGCGCGTCAAAGACGGCCGAATGGATGCCCGGGGTTCCCTCGACGATCGAGGTCACGTCGAGATCGAAGATGTTGTCGAAGACGTTCATCGGATTTGCGAGGCCGCTGCGGCCAAGCCGGCGCGTCCCGAAGTGCTTGAGACCGGCTGAGGCGCCCAGGACCTGGTCGAGACCGGTGTAGAGCGCCCCGATTCGGTAGCAGAGATTGGCCATGAGCGGGCCGTCTGCGCCCGGCTCCTGGTCGCGCTCGAACAGGTCGTTATCCACGTCGGCCGCCACCATCACCAGCTGATGGATCAGCGTGACAAGCTGCGGATTGTTGAGCCGCTTCGAGGCCATCGCGAGAGCCTTTTCGGTCACGTAGTTCCCCATGCTGTGGGCGATGATGGAGACCTTCGCGCGACAGAACTTCGCCTCATCATCCGATTTCGCCGCAAGCCGCGAAAGGGCGGTCAGATGGTCGTGCAGCTGCACGAGGACATCCGCAAAATCGGAGGCGCATTCCCGGGCTTCCTCGCGGTCCGGGAGATAGCCGGCGACATTTCCGAACGAGGGCCACGCGAACAGCACCAACACTCCAAGTCCCGCCGGGCCGTCGTAGAGTTTTTGCCGGATATCGGCATAGCGTCCGACCGAGTCGGGCCAGCCGTTATTGTAGCCATGCACGAAAAACGAGACGTGCTTCTGGTCCTCGTTGGCGGATTCAGGAATGAGGGGAAAGGCGGAAGAAACCTCGCGGAGCGCGTCGCGGAATTGGGTGGCCGTGACCTTGGTCCACTTCGCGATTTGCTGGAGGTCGGCGGCGGACGTCTTCTCTGAGGTGAAATACTGCGCCGGACCGATTCCGGCGCCCGGCTCGCCGCCGCTGAAGCGGCGGTCGGTGATCATGAAGGAAGTTGGCATACGGGATGAGAATGGGTGGAAGGGCGGCGGTCCGAGAGCGGGCGATCGCCGCTGGATGCAGCATTCGCCCTGCCTTATGAAACGGCGAATCGCGGAAAGTGTTACCGTTGCTGAGCGGGCAGGGGATGATGATGCTTTCCCGATCCTCGCTGGATCCCCCGTCCGCACCGCCGTCCGTGGCGGCTCCGCGAGGGAGCGGCAGTCGCGGTTGCAATTGGCGGGGGAATGCAGCGTACTGCGGGGCAAATGACCGACCCCTTCCATCCGCGCGAACGCGACCCGCTCGCCTACGCGCACTACCGGGTGCTGACAAAGCCTTCCGGGATGCCGTGGATGTTGGGCGCGGGCGGGATGGGGATCACGTATAAGGCGATCGATACGAAGCTGCTGATGGAGGTGGCCCTGAAGGTCATCCACCCTTCCCGGCTGGAAGATCCGAAAGTCGAGCGCCTTTTTGTCCGGGAGGCTCGCGCCGCGGCCCGCGTCTCGCACGCGAACGTCGCCCCGGTTGTCTTCCTCAACGACACGCCGGGGAGGTTCTTTTACGCGATGGAGTTCGTGGATGGCGTTTCTCTCTACGGCCTCCTCCAGCAGGAAAAACCGCTGCCGCCCGCCCGCGCGCTCGCTTTTGCCGAGCAGATCGCTCGGGGACTCGAGGCCATCCACGAGCAGCAGATCATCCACCGTGATCTCAAGCCGGCGAATGTGATGGTTCTCCAATTTGCCCCGGAGCATCCCCGCTACCGCACGCATGCGGCCGCAGGGGGATGCCTGCTGAAGATCATCGACTTCGGTCTCGCCAAGGGGGTCGGGAACGACCTCGGGGGCGGGGCAGGAGCATCGACGATCGGGTTCCGCGGGACCGCCGACTACGCGAGTCCGGAGCAATGCGACGAGCGGCGGGACCTCGACGGTCGCTCGGACATCTATTCCCTCGGCTGCATGCTCTGGGAGATGCTGGTCGGAACGCCACCCTTCCAGGCGAAGAATCCGCACCGGCTCATGACCATGCACATCGAGTCGCCGGTGCCGGTCGAGCAGCTCGCCGGGCATTCGCCCGCCGTCGTGTCGCTGCTCTTGAGCTCGCTCGCCAAAGAGCGGCAGGATCGCCCGCCCGATGCGACGGCCGTCCGCCAGGCAATCGAAGCGGCGCGGGCGGAGATGAGCTGACTCGATGAGTGCATCGTTGGGGCTTGTCGATGCCGGAGGGGCGCGGCATGGGTCGGACGTGAAACGCCGAATCCTCCTCGTGGTCGTGAGCCTGCTTGCGATCGTCCTTCCTTTGCCAGCGCTGGACTGGAAGTCGGACGAGTTCAAGTTTCTCGTCACGCTTCCGACGGGGAAGGAATGGTCCTTGGGCAAGCCGCCGGGGCCGAATATCCGGGTGTACGCCCAGAGCAGCGATGGCCTCGGGAGCGTCTTTGTTGCCGTGACGCCGCTCGCGACGCCCAGGGTTCAGCTCGATGATGCCTTCATCAGCAACTTCGAGCGCGGCTACTTCGCGGATCCCAGCGCGAAGAAGACTTTCGGCGGCCGGGTCGTGCTCGAGGGGCGGCCCGCATATCTGCTGACGAGCGATCTCTCCGGGAATGGTCGAACGCTGCAACGCAGCATGACCCTCTGGGTTGAGGACGGCTATTTTTATCAATTGGTTGGGATGAAAATCGGAGCTTCGCCGTTTGATGATCCGCTGATTAAGGCGTTCCTCGTCAGCTTCCGCTTTCTGAATCCACCGCGGGCCGTCGTGCCGGATCCTGCGTCTGTTCTAGGCGTTTCGCCCCCGCCCACGCCTACCCCGGCTGGCACCAGCGACATCCCCCCGCCGCCCCTCAAACCATGATGGGTGGCGGTGGCAGCCCACGGTCACGGCGAATGACGCGGGCGGCGCGCAAGCGAGCGGCGCCGAGCTAGGCGTTTTTGTCTTCGTCGTCGTCCGCATCGTCTGGCTCGTCGTTTTCATCAGATTGATCGGCATCGTCCGCATCGTCCGCATCGTCCGCATCGTCCGCATCGTCCGCATCGTCCGCATCGTCCGCGTCGTCCGCGTCGTCCGCGTCGTCCGCGTCGTCCGCGTCGTCCGCATCACCGTCCTCACGGTCCTCGTCCTCGTCACCATCATTATTCTCGTCCTTGGCGACATCAGGCACGTCCTCGATCGCGAAGTCCTCGAGTTGGTCAAACTCCTCCTTCTCGACGAGCGTCAGATACTCGTCGAAGTCCGCGGAGACCTCATTATTCCATTCCGTCGTGCTCGTTTCCCAGAACTTGAAGTCGACGTGCTCGTAGTCGGCGACCGAATAGCCGTTGGTCGGAAAATCGACGCCCCGTCCGTGGTTGAGGACGGAGGTGATCGTCTCGACCCAGGAATCCTGTGGATTCGGGATGTTCTCAGTCGGTACGAAGACCCAGCAGTCGCCGTCGTTGAACTTCTCGTTCATCAAATAGTTGTACGGCACGTAGCAGTAACCCTTGTCGCCCCAGTCCTCGCCCCAGGAGTTCCGCACGATGAAGACCTGGTCCGGCTCGGAGTAACCGACCGCACACATGGAGTGCCCACCGTGCTCCTTGCGCGTGATCTCATCCGGGTCCGGCATGGGCACGACGCCGCTCCGTTTCTGGCACTCGTCGAAGGAATCAAAAAGCACGCAGCCGAAGACGATGGGGTTGCCGCCTGCCAGCGCCTGTTTCCAGGCCTCGAGCGTGGTCGGCACCTGCTGCATGTCCTTCACCCGCGATTGCGCTGCCTCCTCGTAGGAAGTGCGATTCGGCTTCTGCAGCACCAACTTTTCCTCAAACGGCCAGGTCTGCTCCGAGCAGACGCCGAAGGAGTTCAGCCCCTCCATGGCGAGCTGGATGACGCTGCCCGCATCCTTGTCGGCGTCGCCATTCCGCCAGCGCGCGTTGTAGTAGACGAACAGTCGGCTCACGTCCCATTCCTGCCCGGACATCCGCTTCACCCAGTATTCATAGGCGCCGGCCACCGCGTTCGCGACACAGGAACTGGTCTGACCCTGATTTTCGACCGCCGTCATAAACGGCCGAAGATCCACCTTGGGCGGCAAGGTCCCCTTCAGGATCTCCTCCGAGGGGGCAAAGGTCGTCGCGTGCGGCGCCGCCTTCATCGGCACATAGCCGGCCGCCTCGTGCGCGGCGCCGGTGGCGTCGGTTCCCCCGATCGCGGGGGCGCCTGACGATTGGTTCTCGGACTTCTTGGGAGACATGGCGGGAGGAGGGAGAGGGAAGCGCCGCAAGGTCGCGGCAGGAGGGGCGAAAGACGGAACTGTTGCCCTTCACGCTGAGCCCTCGCAATCCGTTTCCCACGACAAAATGTCGCGATCGCGGCGTTTACACGGGTCGCGTCGAGCCCTTGCCGCCGGCGGGTCGAATGAAGATGGTGGAGAGCATTGTCGCAATGAGCACCGGCCCGGATTCGTGCAGCCCGTACACCTCGGCCAGGCAGGCCGTCAGGGTCCGTCCGGGCCGCAGCACGCGACCGCAGGCTCGAAAATGGCGCGCGGTCGCCGGGGCGAGCAGACTGATTTTAAATTCAGCGGCCAGAACGTCACTCTCCGGCGGGGCGAAAGTGAAGGCCGCATAGCCATTCGCGGAGTCCGCCACGCTGGTGAACGAGGCATGAAGCCGTTCTGCTGACAGAATTGCGGGGCATACGGGAGATCGATGTCCACTTCCCCTGGCGCGACTCGCGCGAGAATCGCGCTGAAGGTGGTCATCAAAGTCTGGCGCGAGAAACTTTCGCGCACCGCCGCCTCGAAATGGGGATTCGACGCCACGAAGCGCGGCTTGACGTCCATCCACCGGTTCAGGTCTGCGCCGGGGCGTCCGGGACGAAGGTCAGCGAGGCAGAATTCAGGCAATAGCGCAGCCCGGTCGGAGCAGGGCCATCCGGAAACACGTGTCCCAGATGACCGTCGCACCGCGCGCATACGACCTCTTCCCGCCGCATCCCGTGGCTGCTGTCGACGTGGACTTCCACATTCTCCGCCGTGATCGGACGGAGGAAGCTGGGCCAGCCCGTGCCGCTCTCGAATTTGGCGTCGGCCGAAAAGAGCGGCAGCCCGCAGCAGACACAGTCGTAGCGACCCGGGGCATGGTGATCATAGAACACCCCGCAAAACGCGCGCTCCGTCCCGGCCGTGCGCGTGACGCGGTATTGCTCGGGCGTCAGTTGCGCGCGCCATTCGTCGTCGGATTTCCGAATTTTTTCCATTCTCGAATCTCCCGCGCCGGACGGAGCAGGCAATGTCGGATCGTGCGAATCACGGCGGGACTGGCAGCGAACGCAGATACGCGACGACGGCTGCGATCTGCGCGTCATCATACTTCTTCGCAAACGACGGCATGTCGCCTTTGATGCCCGACTTCACGAGCAGCGTGATGTGCGCATCGCTCAAGTGCAGTTTTCGCAGATCGGGACCCTCGTCGCCCGAGGCATCGTCCGCGTGACAATGCGCGCAACTCATGACGAAATACCCTCTTCCCTCGGCGACTGCCGGGGCGTCGGATCTGACCGGCGAGATGCGAGCGGATCGCGCCGGCCAGAGCCCGCCGGCGCCAAGCGCACCGGCGAGGGCGGCCAGACCGATCGCGCTCGCGAAAGCGGCGGCCCGGATGGGAGTCATCGGCATGGGATCAATGACTGAGGACGAGCTCGCCTCCCCAATAGCCCGCGCCGAGGACGAGTCCGGCGGCGACGAACAAGGTGAACCGGTAGAGGGGCGAGCGAGCCGCCGTCGAATCCGAACCGATGAGCCACCGCCAGGCGCCCAAGGCGATGATGAGCGCGAACGCCGGCCAGACGAACCAGTGGTGCATCCGGAGGGCCCCGCTCCCGAGCAGGGTGCCGTGCGAGACGCCCAGGCCAGACGCCACGGCGATCAGTGCGCCCAGGGCGGCAAAGGGCAGCAGGAGCGCAGCGGCGATCTCGAGTCGGCCCCGGCGGGCGGCATCGCGATCGAGCAGGGCGAGCGCCTCGAGAGCCGCCGCGAGCGGTACGAGCGCGACGGGCAGGTGGGTGGCCGCTCCATGCAGACGCGGCCAGAGTTCAGCGGTATCCATCTGCGGGGTGGGCTTCGGCGCGTCCGCTCAACCGAACGGCGTGTCGATCACGGCGAGGGCGTGATTCCCTTCCGTGTAACGCACTTGGTTCAGCCCGAGCGTGCTCTTCAGCTTGTCCGCCGGCACCAGCATCGGGCCGGGTTTTGGCGCCGTTCCGGGCGCAGGCTGCGGAAAGGCGAGCGAGCGGGCGCTGTGGAACGTCACGTTGCCTTCCACCTTCTGCATCGCCTGATGGATGTGCCCGTTCAACACCGTGACGGCGGCGAAGCGCTTCATCATCCCGAGCGCCACCTCGGCGTCGCTCGTTCCCCAGCCCCATTGCGGATAGACCGCCCAGAGCGGGATGTGGGCAAAGACCACGATGGGCGTTTCCGACTTCAGCGGGGCGAGATCCTTGCCGAGCCATTCGAGCTGCTCGCGGCCAATCGCCCCGAGCCCACCCTCCTTGATATCCGCCACGTTCGAAAGGCCGATGAAGTGCACCCCCTTGATGTCGAAGCTGTGCCAGCCTCCGCCCTTCGCGGCCTTGCTGAAGCGGGCGCGATACTGGGCTCCGTTGTCATTCAGAACGTCGTGCTCCCCCGGGACGCAAAAAACGTCTTTCACGCGGCACTCCTTCAGCACCTGCTCCAGGACGGAAAACTCGCCATCCTCGGCGAGATGGGTGAGATCTCCGGTGTGCAGCATGAAATCCGGCGTGCGAGGCAGGGCGTTGATGCGCTGCATCGCGTCGCGGCAGGCGCCGGTGACATCGGTGTTGGCGGGCTTGTTAAAGCCGATGTGGCTGTCGCTGATCTGAACGAAGGTGAAATCTGCCCCAGCGGCCGGGGCGTCGGCCCCGAGCAGGCGGGACGTGAGCAGTCCGCCGGAGAGCGACCAGAGCACGCCCGTGCCCGCCCAGGTCATGCATTCGAGAAAGCCGCGGCGGTCGATGCCATCGGAGGACCGGTGATTCGGTGGTTCGGGCGAGGAAGGGTTCATGAGAGGAAGAGTGGGCTGAAGAAGGATCGTTCGGCGGGACGGCGGAATTGCCTCCCGAGTGCCCAACGCCGGGGCGGCGGGGTTATTCCGGAAAATTCTAAAAATTGTGCGGCCGGCCGATTTCCGCCGACGACAGGGAATAAATCGCCGGCCGCCGGCGTTTCGCCGTTCTGAAGCCCCGCCATGGATCCCGCCTCCGCCGATTTCGAACGCCTGATGCTGCCGCACCTTGATTCCGCGCATCGACTCGCCCGCTGGCTTGTCGGCAACGAGCACGACGCGGAGGATCGGGTGCAGGACGCCTTCGTCCGGGCCTTTCGATTCTTCCCGCGGTTCCGCGGGGAGGACGGGCGGGCGTGGATGCTCACGATCGTGCGGAATGTCTGTTATTCCTGGCTGCGGCAGAATCGCCGCCAGATTGCGCTCGAGCCGCTCGATGAGGAATTTCACGCGCCGGCTTTCCCCGCCGCGAGTGAGCTGGAGCGCCGCGCGGATGCCGAGGTTCTCGAACGCGCGCTCGCGCAGCTGCCGGTGCCCGCCCGGGAAATGATCGTGATGCGCGAGCTGGAGGGACTTTCCTACAAGGAAATCGCCACGGTCGCCGAACTTCCGATTGGAACGGTCATGTCGCGTCTCGCCCGGGCCCGCGTGCAACTCCAGGCCGAGGTGGCCCGCCAGCTCGCCCCCCATTTCCCCAAGCCATGAACTGCGCCGAAGTACGCCCGCTCCTCGATGCCTGCCTCGATGGCGAACTCGATCTCGTTCACTCCGTGACGATCGAGCAGCATCTCGCCAGCTGCGAAAGCTGCCGCGCCGTGGGCGCGCGAAACGCAGCGATGACGGCGCTCCTCCGCGCCCGCGTTTCGCGCCCATCCGCCCCCGAAGCGCTGCACCGGCGGGTGCGACTGACGATCCGCGAACTCGTAAATGCAGACGCGCGTGCCAGCGTCGTCGCCTTCTCGCCGCCCGCTCCCGCGCGCTGGCTGCCGCTGGCTGCCGCCATCGCCGTCCTCATCGGGCTCGGGCTCGCCTTTGTTCCGCCGGGCGGCGGCGGCGGGGGACTTCCCGCGTTCCTCGCGGACGCGCTGAACAGCCACGTGCGGGCGTCCCTCGTCGGACCGCTCGTCGCCGTGGAATCAAGCGACCGCCACACGGTGAAACCCTGGCTGGCATCGCGGCTCGATTTTTCCCCGCCCGTCGTTGATCTCGCCAGTGCGGGCTTCCCGCTGAGCGGCGCCCGGCTCGACTTCGTCGGCCAGCGTACGGTCGCCGCACTCGTGTATCTTCGGCGCCTCCATCGCATCGATGTCTTCATTTCGCCTGGTGACGGCGAGACGGAATCCGCCTGGGCGGCCCGCGATGGCTTTCGGCTGGTACACTGGCGCCACGCGGGGATGCGTACGGTCGTCATCTCGGATCTCGCCGAGCCGGAACTCCGGGATTTTGCGACCAGGCTCCGGGACGCGGCGGACTGACGGCCGGATGAACGGATTCAGCGATCGACGCTGGCGAGTAACGGCATCCCAGAGACAACTCTGATTACTTCTCCGCCGCGATGGATTCGAGCAAGCCCGCAATTGATGCCGAGCCCGCTTGCACCTTTGCAACCGGACCGCGGAATTGCGCCAGGTAGTATTCTTTTCCGTCGAGGCTGAATGCATTCACCTGTACCATGTAGGCCTCGTCGCCGGTTCCGTAGGTGTAGGTGGTCTGATAAGACTTATTTCCGGCTACCTCAGCTGCGGCGACGGCCGGCGGTTCCGTGCATTTGATATCCTTCGCTCCCAGCGCGGTCATCTTCGCTTCGTTATCAACCCTCGTCTTACCGGCTTCATCATCCGCGAATGCACCCACTTTCTGGAAGCTGACATTGATGCCGTTGTCCGCCGACCACAGTTCGGGGCTGATCCCCGTCAGGGCATCTTTGGCCTTCCAGCCGTCTGGCATCTCGACGTTGAAAACCGGGCTGCCCTTCGGCACCCCGACCGCAGTGGGATCCGCCTGACAACGCCCGGCGCCAAAGTGCAGCCCCGCGGCTACGATTAGCGCGATGGTGAATCCAAAAGTGCGATTCAGTTTCATCGCGTTGATGCCCGTGCTCTTGTCCGGAGTGCTTGAGTTCATGCAAATGGTTCGCGCGCGGTCGGTGCGCCGCGTGGCGTCCGACAAGATATAAAACGAGATTTATCGCCTGACCTCCAGAGCAAGCGCCTCGCGAACGAAGTCGAAAAGTGATCGCCGAGGTCTGCGGGGACACGGGAGCGGCACGGTTGGCGCTTGGTGAGACGACCGCTGGGTCCAGCCGCGCCTGCCCCACCGGGGTTTCCAAGCCGGCGTCGCCCAAAAATTCCGCCGCCCTTGCTTAGCGCTGGCGTTCGAAAAACAATCTGATGAGCGCGACGGACGCTTCCGGAGAGCGATCGAACGGACCCTTTCTTGGGATCTCCACCGCTCGGAATAAGGCTCAGTTCTCGCCGGCTTTCGCATCGCCCGGCCGGGAGCGCGGCTTCAAGCGCTTCGCGCCGGTCAGTTTCTCCAGCTCGCGGACGCAGCCCTCCACGATCGAGGCAGACTCGGCGAAGGTCAGCGTATCGCCGGCGCTGATCACGGCGGATTGAAGCCAGGGGCTTCCGCCCAGCAGGCGGAGGGCTTCGCTCGTGGCGGCCATGAAGCGTTCAAGATCTTTTTCTTCCATGGGCGGAGTGTGGGGTTTTTCGGGAGCGCGGTCAAAAGCGAGGTGGCGGCAGCGCCCTCACTTCCACTCCGTTTTCGCGGAGGGCCTCGCGCAGCCGGTGAGCAAAAGCGACGGCTTGCGCGCCGTCGCCATGGAGACAGATGCTGTCGGCCCGAATCGCCACTTCCGATCCGTCCGTGGCGCGAACGATTCCTTCCAGCACCATCCGCAGCGCCTGGCCGACCGCTTCCTCCTCATTCGAGATCAAGGCATCGGGGCGGGATCGCGGCGTGAGCGACCCATCGCCCTGGTAGGTGCGATCGGCGAACGCCTCATGGACGACCGCAAGACCCACCTCCGTTGCCTCCCGGAGAGAGACGCTCCCCGCCAGCCCGTAAACCAACAGCGCAGGGTCGAACACCCGAATGGCCCGGGCGATCACGCGGGCCACCGCAGGATCACGAGCGGCCAGGTTGTAGAGTGCGCCGTGGGGTTTGACGTGCGTGAACGCAGTCTGGCGCGCCAGGGCGTCGAGCTGGCCGGTCACGAGGCGGGTGAGTTCGGCGGCCGACTGCGGCAGCTCATCGCGGCCAAAGTTCGCCCGATCCGCGTAGCCCGGGTGGGCGCCAATCGCGACCCCGTGCGCCTGCGCGAGGACGCTGGTTGCGCGCATCGTCTCGTCGTCGCCGGCGTGGGCGCCGCAGGCGATATTCACCGAGGTCACGAGCGGCACGAGCGCGGAGTCGCTGCCGCTCCCTTCCCCACAATCGCAGTTGAGGTCGACGCAGCGGGCCACGGGTGATGGCAATGACGTCGCTGAAGGTCCGGATCAGCGCGGGGAGGGGATCACGACAAAGCTACGCGCCCGGTCCCGCACGATCGAGAGAAGAACATCGCGTCCCGCGGGTGCGGCCGCGATCGCCTGCTGGAATCCGCGCGAATCGGTCACGGCCTGCTGATTCACTTCCTCGATGATGTCACTCTCGCGGAGAACCGCCGCGGCGGGCGAGGACTCGTCGACGCGCTGCACCACGACTCCCTGCAGGTCTGCCGGCACGTTCAGCCGGGCGGCCACCTTCGGGGTGACGTCGGCCACGTCCACGCCGCTGAGCGCGCTCTTCCCGGCCGCCGACGGCGGAGTCTGGTTCGGACGCTGGCGAAACCCGAAATTGCCCGGCGGTTGGGGCTGGCTCTGTGGTGGTACTTGAGGGGCGGACCCGCCGCCTGGGGTGACGGGATTTACCCGGGTGGCATCCGCGGGGAGTTCCCGCACCTGCGCCGTCAGGGTGAGGGGCTTCCCTTCCCGCAAAAGTTCGATCGGCACCTTCGCATCGATCTCGGTCTCCAGTACGCGATTGCGCAGGTCGAGCGCGTCGCGCACGGGCTTTTCGTTGAACTTCGTGATGACGTCGCGCGGCAGGAGTCCGGCCGCCTCGGCGGGCGTGCCCTGACCGACTTCGGCCACGACCGCCCCGCGTTGATCGGGAATGCCAAGACTCTGGGCGAGCGCGGGAGTGAGATCGCGTGGCGTGATGCCGAGGTAGGGTCGGATCACGCGACCCGTCTTCAGGACGCTTTCGAGCACCCGCTTCACGACGGCCGACGGAATGGCGAATCCGATGCCGACCGAGCCGCCGGTCTGCGAATAGATCATCGTGTTGATCCCGACTAGTTCGCCCCGGACGCTGACGAGCGGGCCGCCGGAGTTGCCGGGGTTGATCGCGGCGTCCGTCTGGAAAAACTCTCCGCCGCTTTCCGCGGCGCGTCGCCCCTTCGCGCTGATGATGCCCTGCGTCAGCGTCTCCTCGAGCCCGAAGGGATTCCCGACGGCGTAGACCATTTCGCCCACCTGGACGGCGTCCGAATTTCCGAACGGGAGCGGCGTCAGGTCGCCCGCGTCGATCTTCAAGATCGCCAGATCATTCGCCGGGGCGGCTCCGATCAGGCGGGCGGGAAACTCCCGGCCGTCGTGGAGCTGGACCTTGATCTGATCCATCCCGTCGATCACGTGGTTGTTCGTCACGATGTGGCCTTCCTTGGACACGATCGCGCCGGACCCGAGCGAGGATTGCACGCGACCCTGCCGCTGGGACGGATCGAGCAAACCGAAGAACTCCGCGAAGGGATCGCGCACCGTCCGCTGGCGTTGCACCTTCTGCGTCGACACGCTCACGACCGACGGGATCACCGCGCTGGCGAGCTTCGTCTGTTGCCGGCTCATCTCCGCGAGGACGTTCACGTCTTTCAGGTCGAGCGTGGGACCCTCCGCGGTCGTAAATTTCTCAGGCGTGCGTTTCCCGCCGGCTGCCGTCGGGAGCACGTCGCCCCGGCGCGTCTTCCAGACGTAAAGCGCCGAGACTGCGGACGAGAGCAGGAAAACAAAGAGGAGGAACTGGAAAAAGCGTTTCATGTCGGTCGTTCGCCCGCACGCTTCGCCGAAAACGGCGGTCTAATCAATGCGGCGGATGTGTCAGGTTTAGATCGAGCTCGGCCCCGGGTTCTGCCCGCTCGATAAAACAGCTCCGAGGGGGAAGGTTGACGAATTCACGCTGCCCCGTGATGAGAGCGCTGTTTGCCGCGGACGGCTACCGGCCGTATCCCCGAACAAAGAAAGCGATGGTCACCGCGACATTCACTACGCTGATGACGGCCCGAAGGTGTTCGGGATTCAGGCGCTGGGCGACCCGCGCTCCCCCATAGCCCCCGATCACGGCGGCGACGAGCATGAGCATCGTCTCGGTCCAGAGCACCTTGCCGGCGATGATGAAGCAGACGACGGCGATCCCATTCATCCCGCTCACGAGGAGGAGCCGATTCGCGGCCATCGTTTTGACGTCCCCGAGGCTGAAGAGGCTCCAGGTCGCGAGCATCATCAGGCCCACAGCCCCGCCGAAGTAACCGCCGTAGATCGAGACGAGAAACTGCGCGACGAGGATGGTGCCGGGGCCCGCATGGAAGACGCGCTCGACCAGCGCGGCGAGGCGCGGGCCCAGCGCGAAGACCACCGTAGCGATGAGCAGCAGCCAGGGAACGATCCGGTCGAATGATTGCTGAGGCGTCCAGAGCAGGAGCAGCGCACCGGTGACTCCGCCGAGCACGCTCACGATCATCATCACGCGGAACGGGATTTTTTCGAAGTCGCGGAACTGCCCGCGGAACGCCCACGCGCTCGTGCAGGTACCGGGGAAAAGCGCCACGGTGCTCGAAGCATTCGCCAGGACCGAGGGGACGCCGGCGAACGTCAGCGCCGGGAACGTCAGAAAGGAGCCGCCGCCGGCCACCCCGTTCATGAAGCCCGCCCCAAGCGCGGCGAGAAAAAGGAGCGCGTAAATCATGACGCGCCCCGCTCGGCTCCTCCGCACTCGGTGGCGGTCGGGTGGGACGGCTCATCGGCAGGCGGGTGCGGATGCGGGTGCAGGTCGTCGACCCAGTACACTTCCTCCGGCGCTTCGGCGGGCGTGAGGTCGAGATTTACCACCACGGGGTCCTGCCCGCTCCGGACCAGCACGCACGAGAGGGGTTCGCCGGGGTTGGCGTTGATCTCCTGATGCGGCACAAACGGCGGCACGTAGATGAAATCGCCCGGCCCAGCCTCCGCCGTGAACTCGAGCCGGTCGCCCCAGCGCATTCGCGCCCGACCGCTCACCACGTAGATCACGCTCTCCACCGCGCCGTGGTGATGGGCGCCGGTCTTCGCATTGGGATCAATGACCACCGTCCCCGCCCAGAGTTTTTCGGCGCCGGTGCGGGCACGCGTGATGGCGGCGGCCCGATTCATCCCGCGCGTTTGCGCGGTGTTCGGATCGAGCTCGGTCCCCCGCACGACCCGCACGCCGTCATGTTTCCAGTTTGGCTCCGCGGCGGTTTCCAAGCTCATCCGGCAGAATCGAACACGATTGCCGCGCGGGTGCGATGACAAAGTCAGGCGTGACACGAGTCACCGCCGCCGCGATGGATCGCGCTCCCCATGCTTCGACCGTTCCTTCTTCTCCTCGCCGTGTGGCTCGGAATTCCCGCGTGGCGAGGCGCCTCCTTTGACTACCACGTCATCGGCGATCCCGTTTCGGCTCCGCGAGTGCAGACCGAGGGGGCCGTCATGCTGGCGGGAGGCGGTGGGGAAGTCGACGAGGCGTTTCGCTGGTTCCTTCGCAAGGCGGGCGGTGGCCGGATCGTCGTTCTCCGGGCCTCCGGAGGCGACGGCCTTAATGGGTACCTTTTCCGTGAGCTCGGGGGCGTCGCGTCTGTGGAGACGATTGTTTTCCACGATCGCGAGGCCTCCACCGATCCAAAGGTGCTCTCGACGATCGCGCACGCGGACGGTGTCTTCCTCGCCGGCGGCGATCAGTCACTTTACGTGCGCTACTGGAAGGGAACGCCGGTGAGCGCGGCGCTGGACGCGCACGTGCGCGCGGGGAAACCCATTGGTGGCACGAGCGCGGGGCTCGCCATTCTGGGGCAATATTGTTTTAGCGCGATGGAGGAAGGCGAACTCGACTCCGCGACGGCGCTGGCGGATCCGTTCAACCGGCAGATGACCTTCGAGACGGACTTTCTGCACATCCCGCTCCTCCGCGGGATCATCACTGATACGCACTTCATGGCCCGGAAGCGGTTGGGCCGGCTCATCGCCTTCGTCGCGCGCCTCGGAGCTTCGGAAACGCCCGCTCGGGTCGTTGGCATCGGGGTCGACGAACGCACGATGCTCTGCGTCGAGGCCGACGGGGTGGCCCGGGTCGTCAGTAGCGTTTCGGAAGGTCGCGCCTGGTTCGTCATTCCCGCCGCGAAACTGGAAGTCCCCGAGCGCGGCCGGCCCCTCATCGTGAGCGAGGTGATGGTCGTGCCCTTCGCGTCGGGAACGGACTTGCCGCTGGCCCAGCTTCTCTCTCCCGAGACGCCGATCCCGCCGCGCCACCGCGTCTCGGTGGCGGCGGGAAAGTTGCAGGGTGGGCCGGAGTAGCTTCGCGATGCCTTGCATCTGCGGACGGCGCTGCTTCGCTCCATCCTTCGCGCCGCCCATGGACCTGCAATCGCTCTTGCAATCGCTCCTCAAGACGGACGGGCTGTCTCTGAGTGCGTCCGTGGCCGTGATGACGGGAAACCTCGTCGTGATCGGGTTCTCGAGCTGGGGTTGGTGGCGGACCCGCCGCGTCGGGTTTCTCCTACTCTGTCTCGCGGCCCTCGGCGCCACGCTGCTGGTCCTGGCGGACTATCTGTTTGCTCCGCAGATTCAAGCGATCGGGCAGGAGTATGCTGTCCATTACCGCTGGTTCCGGGTGGTCGCCTTCGCGCTGCTCGCCGGCTTGCGCGCCGCGGGAGTGGCGCTCGTCGCCGTCGCCTTCGTGCGCGGCTTCCGGGAGGCCGCGCCGCCACCGCTGGTTCCCGCTCCTGCTGAATCCGAGTCTTGAAAGTCACCGACTTTGGCACGTGCTCGATACCAATGTCGTATCCGAGCTAGGGAAAGGGCCGCGCGCTGACGCGGGGCTGGTAGAGTGAATCGGGCGGAGAACACAGCGCGAGCTTTTCTTGAGCGCCGTCACACTCGCGGACCTGCGCAGCGGAACCGCCTGGTGGCAAATCGTGACCAGGACCAGGCAAAAATTTACGGACTTGGTGCGATTGGGTGGAACGTGATTTCGGACGGAGCGGTCGATTGCTTCGTTCCGCGCCGCGGAGGCAGGAGCATGTGGAGCATTGATGGCGAAGCGCCCGGGGTGTTTGCGGGCGCGCCCCATCCGTTTAGGCTTGGCCCATGGCGAGGAAACTGATGCTCAGTTTTTTTCTATTCTGGAGAGCGACTGGCCAGCTCTTCGCCCAAACTCGCGAGCCGACGTGGGCATGGGGTCGCCGGCCAGACTGGGCGCCCGAGTATGCCCGCGTCGTTGCGGTCACGAGTGGCGATCAGTTCACGGTGCGTACTCCGAAAGGGCTTCGACTGCGGTTAAAGCTGGGCGAGGTCGTGGCGCCGCAGCCAGACCAACGTTTCGGACAGGAAGCGCGACGGGCATTGGCCAGGTTGATTCTGGGAAAGGTCCTACAACTGTGCGTCTGTGAGCGCGGGAGGAACGGTCCTGCCGCCGCAAGCGCCTGGGGCAGGGTCGGCCTCAGCGAGGAAATGGCGCGCCTTGGGCTCGTCTGGGAGGCGCGTGAGAAAGGGGAAATGTCCGTGCGAGAAGCGGTCGATCAAGCGCGCGCGGCGAAGCGTGGCCTTTGGATCGATCCCAATCCCGTGCCGAAATGACAATGCGCGGCGCCGTTGGAAAGGAAATAATCCCTCCATTGAGGTCGCCGCGCGGCGACGGTGGGCCCACCTCGTTTTCCTCCTCCCGATCAAGCGCCGCTCCCAGCGCTATATCTCACCCTTTCCACCATGCTCCTCACGCTGCGCTCAAGAACTGCCGATTGAAAAGACGGGGCTGAACAACCCTGCGCTTAAGACGAGGAACAGAAAAACCACGGCGAGGCCCACGACCAAACGGGCGGTGTGAGGCGTTCCTCCGCGATCCGTGAGAATGACCAAGAGTGCTGCTACAAGTCCGACGCCGGGAAGAATAAGCGGGCCGTAAGCTAGCAGCGCTGGGGTCCGCGATGGAGGAATTCCGAAATCGACGAACACCTCGTTAAAAACATGGGCGGCGTATCCAAGGAAGCTGTAGAGCGAGACGCTGGCAATCGCGCCCACCCACGAGGAAATTCGGATACTCACGAGGGGATCAAGGCAGTGTGAGCCGTCTTGGTCAAGGCGGCAGCGGCCGCCAGGACGTGCAGCGAGCTCGAGGCTCACGCCGAAGACGGCGGAGATCGGATTTTGAAAACAGCGAGCGCCGCGCACGCGGCCGGTGGTCGTTGATCAACAAATCCGCACGGGTTCCCGGACCCCTCAGCTCGGCTACGCGCCCGGCGGCGGCTTGCGCGCCGATGAGCGCAAGCGGCGGGGCAGTCCGGCACGAACGATCGGAGAGCGATCGGAGAGTAGACACGGCAGCGGTTGATTTAGGCGTCATCGTGGCGTCATGGGGTGATGTGACGCTTGATAAATTCAATCATCTCTCGGTTGTCGTGCTCGGCTAAATATTCGTCGATCCGGTGCCCCTGCGAATCGTTCCTTTTCGGGTCTGCCCCACGGTCCACGAGCCACAATAAGAGATCGCGGTAGCCGAGCGCAGCCACCTCAAAAAGCAGCGGAGTTCCAAAATCGTTCGCTGTGTTTAAATCCGCCCCTCGGGTCTGCAACCACTCTGCAGCCGGTCGATTGTTCTCGACGGCCAAGAAGTGCAGAACGCTCTCCCCGATGCAGTTCACCTCATGGAGTAAGCTGGAGTCTTTGTCCAAGAGGGTGGAAGCTGCGGAGAAGTCCCCGCGCTCAAGGGCATCTCGAAACCGATACCATTCTGGACGGATACCGCTCATGTCGTGACTCGTAGGCGTTGCTGCTGAGTTCACTGAAAGAGGTCGAGTGCAGAGTCGTCCCATTCGTGGGAGTGCTACCGCACTCCAACCGAATCGATGCTCCCCGCGAGATGCGACGGGTCTTGGGTGCGTTCATTGATTCGTATCACGAGAGACGTCACCCCAAGACCGTGGGAACCGAAGTCCTCGCGGCGTTCCGCACCCACACGACTGCGCCGATCACGCTCGCTCTCCGATCTCGGCGCTCGCGGACGAGATCTTCCCTGCTCGGCGCGAATCGCGCGACCGTCTCCTCGATTAATCGCTCGGTCTCTTCGTCTTCGGGGCTGCGAATCCACGATCGCGAGAAGGTCGATGAATTCGCGGAGATGAATCCGGGGACGCATGAGCGATGCCGCAGCTGCGGAGGCGGAGTTGCCAAGGCGGAAACCGACGCCTCTGACGACGAAGCCACCGCGCTCAGACGGAAGCGGCGCCTCAGACGAGGAAGCGAAGGCGCACGGAGAAAAGGGAAGGCGCAGGGAGAAAAGGGAAGGCGCAGGGGTGAAAGGGGAGCCGCATGCGGGGAAGGGAAGCCGCAAACGGGGAACGGGAGACGCAAACTCGGAACGGGAGACGCACGCGCGGAACGGGAGCCGCAAACGCGGAACGGGAACCGCAAACGCGGAACGGGAGCCGCAAGCGCGGAACGGGAGCCGCAAACGCGGAGTAGGAGCCGCAAACAAGGAAAAGGAGCCGCAAACGCGGAATGAAAGCCGCAAACGTGGAATGAAAGCCGCAAACGCGGAAGGAGAGCCGCAAACGAGGAAAAGGAGCCGCAAACGCGGAACGAGAGCCGCAAACGAGGAAAAGGAGCCGCAAACACGGAAAGGGCGCCGCAAACGCGGAAATGAAGCCAGAAACGGGGGACGGGAGCCGTAAACGCGGAATGAAAGCCAGATTTGGCTCCGCGATTGGTTTTCCGGCTTCGCTGAGCCAGATTCGGCTCCGCGAATGGTCTTTCGGCCTCGGTGAGCCAGATTCGGCTCCGCGAATTGTCTTCCGGCTTCGTTTAGCGAAAATCAGCTTCGCTCCCGGTTTTTCGACTCCGTTAAGCAATCTCCGGCTTCGCTCTCGGTT
This sequence comes from Chthoniobacterales bacterium, assembly GCA_038322235.1. GTDB lineage: Bacteria > Verrucomicrobiota > Verrucomicrobiia > Chthoniobacterales > SZAS-18 > SZAS-18. Next base: position 46,945 of record JBBQFQ010000005.1, on the reverse strand, counting down.
TTCCGGCTCCGGTAAGCCAGATTTGGCGCGGCGAATGGTTTTTCGGCTCCGCTCCGCCGGATTCGGCTCTGCGACCAGGTTTTCGGCGTCGCCAATCCACATCCGGCTTCGCGAATGGTGCCCGGCCATCAACGCCCGGCCTTTTGCAAGACGAGAGCCGAGACGACGGCCACGCTGCCAGAGGCGAGCATCGCGGCGACCTTTTCGCCCGATTCAGTCACGCGGACGTGACCCTTGTCCACCGTCCCCGCCATCATGCCGGATTGAACGAGCGGCGCCAGGGCAGCTTCAGAGAAGGACTCCAGGGTGAGTTTCTTCGTCTTCGCGTCCCAGGTGGCTCGGAAAATCATCCAGGTTTTCGGGTCCGGCTGGGCGCCGATGCAAACGTACTCATGGGGGCCGGCGACGACGGGGCGCCACTCGAAACCCCGCTTCGTGCCATCTTTGCGCGTCTCGACCGAGGTAAGGGATCCATCGGGCTGGGCGACGATCTGAAAGCGCTCGACCTTCTCGGTTGCGCGGATCTCCTTCCCTTTGCCACTCGTGTCAACGATGCGCCAGGAGCCGGGGAGAACCTTGGCGAGCGGGGACGGAGTTCCACCCGAAGGGAGTGGCTGCTCGAACTCCGGTACGCAGCCTCCGAGAGCGAGCGCGAAAACAAGCAGCAAGGAGCGCATGGTGTGGGACTAAAGAGTGCGCGGTGCCATTCGCGCAAGGTTTGAATCCGGATTTATCCGAATCGGGCTCACGCTCCCGCCTTGGAGGACGCGGAAAGCCGGCCTCGCTCCAAACGGGCGGGACGGATTTCGCGGATCGGGCTTGCGGGGTGAATTCGGCCTCAGTCTACTGGCTAACGCGGTTGACTGCCCCGAAACCGTTCATTCCGCGGCTGATCCTATGAAATCCTTGGCTCCAAACAAAAGCGTCCTGGCCAGTCTGCTCGCCGGTGGACTCGGTGGTCTCGGCATCATCGCCCTGATCGGCGTGGTCTGGTATTTCATCACGGCCCACTACCTCAAACAGAACGACCTCGCGAATCAGCTGCGCTGGGGTGCCGCGACGGTCAATACGGAGTTCCAGTATGCCCGTCGCGCCGAAAAGGATTTCCTCCTCCGCGACATCTCCGATCCCAACTTCCACGAAAAAGGCACTTCGGAATACGCCTCCCGGCACGCGAAGATCATCGACGGGATCTACCGGGAGCTCGACGCGATGAATGCGATCGCCGGGGAAGAGCAGCACGCTCCCCTGCTGAAACTCCGCGCTCAGGCGAAGGTCTACGGCGATGCGTTTGCCGCCATCGTCGCGGCGTTTCGCGAGCGGGGTTTCAGGGACTGGGGCGTCGAAGGCAGCTGGCGGAAGCAAATCCACGAGGTTGAGACGCTGATCAAGCAGGAGAAGAACGTGACTCTCGAAGTGACCCTCCTCCAGCTGCGCCGCGACGAAAAGGATTACCTTCTCCGCAACGAGCCAAAGTACGTCGATGCCGTCTTCGCCGGGCTCCAAAAGCTGGCCAGCGATGCGCAAACAGGGAGCGGCACAAACGCCAGTCAGATCCAGGAGGCGCTGAAGAAATACGAGGTTCTCTTCCGCCGCTATCTCGCGATTCAGGAGCGGATCGGAAAAACCAAGGAGTCGGGACTCCAGGGTGACATCTGGAATTCCGCGCACAGCGTCGAGGCTCCGCTCAAGGAAATCCTCCAGCAGACCGCGGCGGTGAGTGAGTCGGCCCGCCGCCGCGTCGGCCTGGTGAACATCATCGCGATGATCGCGGCCGTGCTCCTCGCCGCGATCTACTTCTACTTCGTGGCGCGTTCCATCGCGACGCCGATCCAGAAACTCAAGGCCGCCGCCGAGGCCGTGGGGCGGGGGGATCTTAACACGCGAATCAATCTCGAATCAGCCACCGAGCTCGGCGCATTTGCCCGGGCGTTCGATCAGATGGTCGGCGCCCTTTCCACCCTCGTCGGCCAGGTTCAGGAATCCGGTTTGCAGGTCAACACTTCGATGACCCAGATCGCGGCCACGGCGAAGGAACAACAGGCGACCGCCAGCGAGATCGCCGCGACCACCTCGGAAATCGGGGCCACTTCGAAGGAAATTTCGGCGACGTCCCGGGAGCTGGTCCGAACAATGGACGAGGTGTCCGACGTCGCCGAGGAATCTGCCACGCTCGCCGGCAGCGGCCAGGCGGGGCTGGCCCGGATGGCGGAGACCATGCGGCGGGTCATGGACGCGGCCGGTTCGATCAACGCGAAGCTCGCGGTCCTGAACGAGAAAGCCGGCAACATCAATCAGGTGGTCACGACGATCACCAAGGTGGCGGACCAGACCAATCTGCTCTCGCTCAATGCGGCCATCGAGGCGGAGAAGGCGGGCGAATACGGACGGGGTTTCGCGGTGGTGGCGACCGAAATCCGGCGTCTCGCCGACCAGACGGCCGTCGCGACGTACGACATCGAGCAGATGGTGAAGGAGATTCAGTCCGCGGTCTCCGCGGGCGTGATGGGCATGGACAAGTTTTCCGAGGAGGTCCGCCGGGGGATGCAGGACGTGGAACAGGTGGGCGGACAGCTCGCCCAGATCATTCAGCAGGTGCAGGCGCTCGCGCCTCGCTTCGAATCGGTGAATGAAGGCATGCAGGCCCAGTCCACCGGCGCGGAGCAGATCAGTCAGGCGCTCATGCAACTGAGCGAGACGGCCCAGCAAACGGTCGAATCGCTGCGTCAGTCCAACGACGCGATTGCCGGCCTCAACCACGCCGCGAACGCCCTCCGCAGCGGCGTCTCGCGCTTCAAGCTCCAGGTCTGACCCGATCGCCCCGCGTCCCGCCGGCCCCGGCCCTTTCATGCTCTTCCTCCTGTTCCAGCTCGGAGAGGACCGCTACGCGCTCAGCGCCGGCGATGTCGTGGTGGTGCTGCCGCTGTTGCGGATCAAGCAGATCCCCCAATCGCCACCCGGCGTGCTCGGCGTCTGCAACTATCACGGGTCCCCCGTTCCGGTCATCGATCTCAGCGTGCTGGCGCTCGGAACGCCAGCGCGAGCGCGCTTCAGCACGCGCCTCGTGCTCGTCCGCTACCCGGATGCCGCGGGCGCTTCGCGTTTGTTGGGGTTGATCGCCGAGAAGGCGACGGAAACGCTCCGGCGGAATCCGACAGACTTCGTCCCCGCGGGCGTGGCAAACGATCACGCGCCCTACCTCGGGCCGGTCGCGGCGGACGCCCGCGGACTGGTGCAATGGATCCACGTGGAGCGGCTGCTGCCCGCGGCCGTGCGGGACGTGCTTTTCCGGGAACCTCTCGCGGTCTGAAGGCCATGGTCGTCGCCGCTTTCGAGGAACTGCTCCAGCGCACCATCGGGCTGGATGCCGCCTCGATCGGCTCAGCCGTGGTCGAGCGCGCCGTGCGCGCCCGCATGCGCGCCCGATCCATGCCGGACTGGCTCGCTTACAATGAGTTCGTTCGCAGCGATCCGGAGGAGATGCAGGCGCTCATCGAGGAGATCGTGGTGCCCGAGACCTGGTTTTTCCGGGACCGCGAGGCCTTCCGGGAACTCGCTCGCTTCGCCGCGCAAGAGTGGTTTCAGGCGCGCCCGGCGGGGGTGATGCGATTGTTGAGTCTGCCGTGCTCGACGGGGGAGGAGCCCTCCACCATGGCCATGTCGCTGCTCGATGCTGGCATTCCGTCCGCGCAGTTTGCCATCGATGCCGTGGATATCAGCGCCCGGGCCCTCGCCGTCGCCCGCGAGGCGATCTACGGCCGGAATTCGTTCCGCGGGACCGACCTCGGCTACCGGGATCGGCACTTCAGCGCCGTGGATGCCCGCTACCGGGTTTCCGATGAGGTCCGCGCCCAGGTCGTCTTTCAGGAGGGGAATCTGTTTGCGCCGGGATTCCAGCCGGCCGCGGAGGCGTACGACGTCATCTTTTGCCGGAATGTTCTGATCTACTTCGACCGGGCCGCGCAGGATCACGCGGTCGCGATTTTGAGCCGCCTGCTGCGTCCGGATGGCGTCGTCTTCGTGGCCCCGTCCGAGACGGGCTTGATGCTTCGGCACCACTATCGGTCGCTCGGAGTTCCGCGGGCCTTCGGCTTTCGCCCCGGCGCGGGTGAAGTGCGCCCGGCCCGCGCCCGGGTGCGTCGGCCGATCGCGGCGGCGCGGGTTACCCCGCGCCCGCGCGCGCTGCCGCCGCCCTCGTTTGTCATCGCGCCGAGGTCGCCGGCGCGGGCCGCGGTCGTGGCGGCAGAGACGGACGCGGAACTAGCGGAGGCGACGCGTCTCGCCGATGCGGGTGAGCTCGCGGGAACGGCGGAGATCTGCGCCTCGCACCTCCGCACCCACGGGCCGTCCGCGAAAGCCTTTTACCTGCTCGGTCTGGTCCGGGCCGCGGCGTCCGAGCCGGTGGAGGCCGCGGAATTTTTTCGGAAAGCGATCTACCTCGAGCCGCAACACGAGCCGGCTCTCCTGCACCTCGCCTATCTGCTCGAGCAGGGCGGCGATGCCGCGGGCGCCAAGGTCTTGAACGACCGGGCCCGACGCGCGGCACTGAAACGGAGCAAGTGACATGGAGACTCCTTCATCTCCCGCCGCTGCCGCCCGCGACCGTTCTGGTCCCGCCGACTGCTGGAACCAGATCGGGGTCTGGGGCGACGGAAGTTGTCCCGAATTAAAGAAGTGCGCGCATTGCCACAACTGTCCGGTCTACTCCGCCGCGGCTCTCGCACTGCTCGAAGCCGAACCGCCCGCGGGCTATCGGGACGAATGGACCAGCCACTTCGCGCGGGAAAAAGTCGTGGCGGCGCCGGACGTGCATTCGGTCGTGATCTTTCGGGTGGGAATCGAATGGCTGTCGCTCCCCACCGCGGTCTTCAAGGAGGTCGCCTCCGTTCGGACGATTCACACGCTGCCGCATCGGCGCGGCGGCGCGGTCCTCGGGCTGGCCAATGTTCGCGGCGAACTGCTCGTCTGCATCTCGCTCGCCGAGGTGCTGGGTCTCCAGCGGGCACCGGACGGAAAGCGCGGGCGCCGGGTCAGCGAGCAGCAGCGCCTCGTGGTGATCTCGCGGGAGGGACATCGGGTGGGTTTCCCCGCCGATGAAGTCCACGGGATTCATCGCTTCCCGGCTTCCGAACTGCTGCCCGTCCCCGCCACCGTGGCGCGGGCCGCGGCGAGTTACACCCGGGCGATCCTGACCTGGCGCGAACGGGCGGTCGGCTGCCTCGACGACGGGCTGCTTTTCTACACGCTGAACCGGAGCCTCGCATGAGCGGCGAAGAAGATCTCAGCGCGTTCTCGATGGCCGAGTTGTTCCGGCTCGAGACGGAGAGCCAGGTCCAGATTCTGACCCCGGGCCTCCTCGCGCTCGAACGCGAGCCGACCCTCCCGGATGAGCTCGAGGCCTGCATGCGCGCGGCCCATTCGCTCAAAGGCGCGGCTCGCATTGTGGGACTCGATGCGGCCGTCGAAATCGCGCATGTGATGGAGGATTGCTTTGTCGCCGCGCAGCAGCGCCGCATCCTTCTCCGGCAACGCCACATCGACCTGCTTCTCCAAGGGGTGGATCTCCTCACGCGCATCGGGGGAACGCCGGAGGCGGATCTCGGGCAATGGTCGGCCGAGAAGAAGCCCGAGCTGGAGCGGTTCAAGAGCGCCCTGAGCGACGCGGTGAAACATCCGCCGGATCCCCCGGAAGTGGTTGAGCCCGTCGCGGCGAAACCGGTGGCAGCCGTTCCCAGGGGATCGTTGCCGCCGCCGCCGGAGTCCGCCCCGACCGGGTCCGAAGCGGCGGATCGGGTACTCCGCGTGACCGCGGAGAATCTCAACCGGCTGCTGTCGCTCGCCGGCGAGTCGCTCGTGGAGTCCCGCTGGCTGAAGCCTTTCACGGAATCGCTCCTGCGCTTGAAACGCCAGCATTCGGAGCTCGGCCGCGCGCTCGACAGCCTGCGCGATGCCCTGCCCGACCGCGCGTCGAGCGAACCCGCTCGCGCCGCCCACAGCGAGGCGCAGGGGCGGCTGCACCAGTGCCATCAGTTCCTGGCCGAGCGCCTCGCCGAGCTCGACACCTTCGACCGGCGCTCGGGGAATCTGGCCCACCGGCTGTACGAAGAGGCGCAGGCCGTGCGGATGCGGCCGTTTGCGGATGGCGTCCGCGCGTTTCCCCGCATGGTGCGTGATCTGGGCCAGACCCTCGGAAAATCCGTCCGGCTGGAGATCATCGGCGAGACCACGCGCGTCGATCGCGACATTCTGGAACGCCTGGAGGCGCCGCTGACGCATCTCCTGCGGAATGCGGTGGACCACGGCACGGAATTCGCCGAGCAGCGAAGCGCCGGACGCAAGCCCGCCGAGAGTGTGATCAAGCTCGAGGCGCGGCACAGCGCGGGCGTCCTGCAGATCGTCGTGCTGGACGATGGCCGGGGGATCGACGTGGAGCAGGTGCGGAGCGCCGTCGTGGAACGAAAGCTGACCAATGCCGAGACCGCCCGCGAATTGAGCGAGCCGGAATTGCTGGAGTTCCTCTTCCTGCCGGGCTTCTCGATGAAGGGAAAGGTGACCGAGATTTCCGGTCGCGGCGTGGGTCTGGATGTCGTGCAAAACATGGTCAAGCAGGTGCGCGGAAGCGTGCGCGTGACGACGCAGCCGGGCGGGGGCACGCGCTTCCAGCTCCAGTTGCCGTTGACGCTTTCGGTCGTGCGCACGCTGCTCGTCGAGATCGACGGTGAGCCGTACGCGTTCCCGCTGGCCTACATCGTTCGCACCCTGAAGCTGCCGAAGTCGCGGATCGAGGTGCTCGAAGGCCGGCAGCATTTCTCCTTCGATGGCCGGCCCATCGGTCTGGTCACCGCGCACCAGGTCATCGGCGCGGGCGAGCCTCGGCTGATGCCGGAAGAGCTGCCGGTGATCGTGGTCGGAGACCTCGGCAACGCCTACGGACTCGTCGTCGATCGCTTTCTCGGCGAGCGCGAGCTGGTCGTGCAGCCGCTCGATGCGCGCCTGGGCAAGGTGAAGGACATCGCGGCGGGCGCGTTGATGGAGGACGGTGCGCCCGTGCTGATCGTCGACGTCGAGGATCTCATCCGGTCGGTCGAGAAACTGGCCGCCTCCGGCCGCGTGACGAAGGTCGACCCGCGGGCCGCCGCGGGCGTGGAGAAGATCCGGAAGCGCGTGCTCGTCGTGGACGATTCGCTCACCGTCCGCGTCCTGGAGCGGATGCTCCTGCACAAGCACGGCTACGAGGTCGAAGTCGCGGTGGATGGCATAGATGGCTGGAATGCCGTTCGGACCGGCCGGTTTGACCTGCTTGTGACCGATATCGACATGCCCCGAATGGACGGCATCGAACTCGTCACGCTCGTGAAGAAGGATCCGAACCTCAAGACGCTGCCGGTCATGATCGTCTCGTACAAGGATCGCGAGGAAGATCGACGGCGTGGGCTGGAGGCGGGCGCTGACTATTACCTCACGAAGGGCAGCTTCCACGACGAAACGCTTCTCCAGGCGGTGGTCGATCTGATCGGGGAGGGCGACCCGTGAGGATCGGGCTCGTGAATGATGTTCCGCTCGCCGTCGAGGCGCTGCGCCGCGCCGTCGTTTCAAAACCCGGCAACCAGGTACTCTGGGTCGCCCGGAACGGCGCCGAGGCCGTGGCGATGTGCGAACGGGAGAAGCCGGATCTCATCCTGATGGATCTCCTGATGCCGACGATGGACGGCGTCGAGGCGACGAAGCGGATCATGGCGTCGACGCCGTGTCCGATCCTGGTCGTCACGGTGAGCGTCGGAGCGAACGCGTGGCGAGTCTTCGAGGCGATGGGGCACGGGGCACTGGATGCGGTGGACACGCCGAAGCTCGGGAGCGGCGACCCGCGTCAAACCGCCGCGCCACTCCTCGCTAAGATCGATTCCATCGGACGGCTGATCTCGGAGAAGCGCGGCCTGCCCGATGGGGCGCCGCGACGCCCGCGCCCGTTGACGGGCGGCGAGCACGTCCCCCTCGTCGCGATCGGGGCATCCGCGGGCGGGCCGGCCGCGTTGATGAGAGTCCTTTCGGACCTTCCGCCGGACTTCCCGGCGGCGGTCGCGATCATTCAGCATGTCGATCAGCAGTTCGCGGCCGGGATGGCGGAGTGGCTCGGAGCGCACGCGAAGCTGCCGGTCCGGCTCGCCTGCCCCGGCGATCTCCTCGAACGCGGCACCGTCTTGCTCGCCGGGACGAACGATCACCTCACGCTCACCGCGGCCCTTCGCCTCGCCTACACGCCGGAGCCCCGCGAGTATTCTTACCGCCCGTCGGTCGACGTTTTCTTTCGCAGCGTCTCGCAATTCTGGTCCGGTCCGGTGATCGGCGTGCTGCTCACGGGCATGGGTCGGGATGGTGCCCTCGGACTCAAAGTGCTCCGGAACGACGGGAATCACACCATCGCCCAGGATCAGGCGACCTGTGCGGTTTACGGGATGCCGAAAGCTGCCGTCGCCTTAAATGCTGCCGTCGAAGTCTTGCCTCTGGACCAGATTGCCCCAAGTCTGGTCCGCGTTCTAGCCCGCCGCGCGTAGCGGCCCGATCCCCCCCTTCGCACTTCCATGCGCGACTCTCCCCCTGGTGAGACCCCCGAGGCGGCCACCTCGACGGATGATTTCTACCCGATCATGGTGCTCCTGGTCGACGACCAGGCGATGATCGGTGAAGCCATCCGGCGCCTCCTCGCCAACCTGCCCGACATCAATTTTCACTACTGCTCGAATCCGGCCGAGGCGCTGAAGGTTGCGGTGCAGGTCCGTCCCACGGTCATTCTCCAGGATCTCGTGATGCCGGGCGTGGATGGACTGACGCTCGTGCGTCAATACCGGGCGAATCCGCAGACGCGGGACATTCCCGTCATCGTCCTCTCGATGAAGGAGGACCCGGCCGTGAAGAGCGAGGCGTTCGCCACGGGCGCGAGCGACTATCTCGTCAAACTCCCAGATCGGATCGAGCTGATCGCCCGCATCCGCCACCATTCCCGGGCGTACCTCAATCAGACGCAGCGCGACGCGGCGAACCGGGCCCTGCGCGAAAGCCAGCAGCAGCTCGTCGACAGCAACACCGCTCTCGTTTCGCTGAATCAAAAACTGGAGGAGGCGACGCGCGCGAAGTCGGCGTTTCTCGCGAGCATGAGCCATGAGATTCGTACGCCCATGAACGGAGTCATCGGCATGACGACGCTCCTGCTCGACACGGAACTGAGCGACGAGCAGCAGGATTTCGTGGAGGTCATCCGGAGCTCGGGCGAAAGCCTGCTCGCGATCATCAACGACATCCTCGATTTTTCGAAGATCGAATCGGGCCGGGTGGAGCTCGAGCGGCACCCGTATGACTTCCGCGAATGCATCGAGGAGGCGATGGACCTGCTCGCTCCAAAGGCCGCCGAGAAGGGACTCGAGCTCGTCGTGCAGATCGATCCGGAAGTGCATACGGAGGTGGTCGGGGATGTCACCCGGCTCCGCCAGGTGTTCGTCAATCTGATCAGCAACGCGATCAAGTTCACCGCGACGGGCGATGTCATCGTCTCGGCGGAAGCCGGGCCGCCCGACGCGACGGGCGAGATGGAGCTGCGTTTCACGGTGGCCGACACCGGGATCGGCATTCCCAAGGAAAAGCAGGATCGGCTCTTCCAGTCCTTCAGCCAGGTCGACAGCTCCACCACGCGACACTACGGCGGAACCGGTCTGGGCCTCGTGATTAGCAAACGGCTCGCGGAGCTGATGGGAGGAACCATGAGCGTGGAGAGTGAGGCTGGCCGGGGCGCAGTTTTCCGCTTCAGCATCCGGGCTCATGCCGGCGTGGTGGAATTTCCGCCGCCGCCCGTCCCGCCGCATCTGCGGGGTAAACGGGTGCTGATGGTGGAAAACAGTGCCGCGCAGCGGCGGATGGTCGCGCAGCTGGCGGGGATTTGGGGGATCGAGCTCGCCGAAGTGGAGACCCTTGCGGCCGCGGAGTTGCGGCTGCGGAAGGCCGGACCGGCCTTCGACGCGATCCTCCTCGACTACGCCTTGCTCGGAGACGATCCTGCGGAGTCGGCGAAGCACCTGCGCCAGTTGCCGGCGGCCACGGGTGCCGAACTTTTGCTCTTCTCCGCGCGGAGACTGCGCTCGGCCGATGCGGAAGCGGCGGGCGCCTGCGGCTACCTGCACCATCCGATCCGCCCGCGCGTGCTGCTGGAGCTTTTCGAGCGCGCGATGCCGCAGCCGGAGCGGACCGAGGAAAGGCTGCCCGTCGCGCCCAAGGCGGATGCCACGCTCGCCTCGCGTCTACCGCTTCGGCTGTTGCTTGCCGATGACAACGACATCAACCAGAAGGTCGGAGTGAATCTTTTGAAAAGGCTCGGCTATCTGACCGACACGGTGGCGGATGGCGTTGAGGTCCTCACGGCCCTGGAGCTGAAGTCCTACGACATCATCTTTCTGGACGTGCAGATGCCGCACATGGATGGCTACGAAGTAGCGCGCCGGATCCGCTCGCAGTGGGCGGGGAGCGACGACACGCGCCCGCGCCTGATCGCCATGACGTCGAATGCGATGCAGGGTGACCGGGAGCTGTGTCTCCAGGCCGGGATGGATGATTATCTCGCGAAGCCCGTGCGCGTGGCGGAACTCCAGACCGCGCTGGAGCGCTGGGGTCCGCGCCGAAAGGAGAGGTCGGACGGTTGACGGAGATTCGCGGAGGGTCTCTTCCAACCCGGAGGGTAGCCGGAGATTCGCGGAGGATTCTTCCAAGTGTATGGCCACGGGCTTTCCAACCCGGAGGGTGCCGGAAATTAGCTCGGCGAACCGTGCAGCGGTAGCTCTCCCGATATTCCTCCATCGGTGGAATCAGGCGGAGTTTCATTCTCATGTGCCGTATGCCGGTATGGCTAAACACCTACACCCGCCTGGAGCCGCTCAGCTCGGACGCGCTTGGTCATGTCGAGATAGGCGGCGGCGATCAGGTGGGTGAGCGCCGTTGCGTCGATCGCGCTCCCGGGTCGGAGCTTCACATGGCGCATCGCCTTTCCCGTGCCCACCAGGAGGCCCTTCGGATCGGGCAGCTGAGCCCCTCGGAAAAATCCGACGTTCACGTGAGCCTTGAAGGCATCGACGTACGCAAAGGCCGCCTCCCCAACGCACGCCGTTGGTCGGCCGTCGTGGATCAGCTCCCGGACGTCATCTCCGCAACCGCGGATCACGGCGAACCACTGCTTCGCGAGGGCGCCCAATTCCCCGGTGTGCGCGTCCATCCAAGCGCCAACGGCGGGGTCTCGCTTTGCCGAGGCAGGAAATCGGAAGAGTTGAGTCATTGGCGTGAGCAGAACGACGGCGATCCGACCAAGTTTGACGTCCGCGGTCAAGGCGCGGGCGGCCGCGTTCTTCACCGCCCGACCGGCACTGTGTCCACCACGATTGCCGCCCGCCCGGAATGCGCTTAACAGGGAGCGCGATGCTTTTCGAGAACCAGTTCCAGGACAACCGGCCCATTACCCGGATTGGAAGTGTGCCCGTCTACGGAACAACGATTGTCGTCGCGGCGATGGTGATCGGATTGGTCGTCGCGGCGTTTGCGGGGGTCACCGGTGCAATCGCGATGTTCGCGTTCGTCCCGGAGTGGTTCTGGAAGCATGGCCACGTCTGGCGTGCGGTGACCTACTTGATCGTCGGTCAGGTGAATTTCTTCACGATCTTCAGCCTCATGTTCCTCTACACGTTCGGTCGGGATTGTGAGCTAGAGATGGGTAGGGGACGCTATTTCGCGTTCCTCGGGGTGCTCGTCGTGACCCCGATTGTCGTCGCGACGCTCGCCTGGCTCGCTGGCATGTCGGGATTTGTTTTTGGTTCGATGCACCTCTCGATCGGACTTGTGATCGCGTTCGCGACGATGTACCCGAACGTGCAGTGGTGGGGCGGGATTCCGATGAGATTTATCGCAATCGGAAGCCTGTTTCTCGCGGCCGTCGGTGACGTCAGTAATCGGGATTTCATGGGCCTGATCTGCACTCTCGCGACCAGCGCGGCCGCTTTCGGCTATATCCGCGCGATCCGGGCTGGCGTCTTCGAGGGCTTTTCGTTCGCGGCGTTCTTCCGGCGGAAGCCAGGATTCCGCGTGCTGCCGTCGGCTGGCGCGGGCGGTCGCGATGATGCCATCGAGGACATGGACGCGTTGCTCGACAAAATTGCGAAGACCGGCCTCAGCAGTCTCACCTCCAAGGAACGGAGCCGGCTGGAAGCTGGGCGGAAAGAACTGTTGAAAAGGGACCGACGCTAACGGCGGGCTTTCCGGCTCGCCGTTCCGGCGGTTCCCTCCGAATCCTGGTAACCGGCGCGGCGCGGCAGGTAACAGGATGGGATGCGCCCATCCTTCCTCCGCCCACTCGCCGCGTTGGCTGCCGTGCTTGCGTCTACTGCATCGCTCGCGGCGCAGAGCTATACTTGGTCCGGCGGACCAGCGAATACGCCGTCCGATTGGTCACATCCACTCAACTGGCAGTTCTCGCTCGCACCGGTCAGTGCGGCTTCGACGCAGCTGACCTTCTCGCTCGTTTCCGGACCCGGCACGCCGGCGAACAACAACCTGGGGACGTTTACGCTCAACCGGCTGCAGTTTAGCAATCTCATCGGGACCTTCGAGACCTCGGGTGCCCCGCTCATCTTTGCGGCGAACGGCGGAACGAATCCGACGCTCGCGAACGAGACCGACTACCCGGGAACCGTCGGCCAAAATCTGAGCTTCACAGCGCCTCTCACCATGGCCGACAACGGCTACGGCCAGATCACGATCGATGGCACGCTGACGAGCGCGAACGCCTCCGCGCTGACAATTGCCCGGCTCTTCCCGACGCTCCCGACGGTCATCGTGACCGGCGCCGTTTCATTGTCTGATCTGACCGTGACGCGCGGCTTCGTGACGCTCGCGGCGGGCGGGACGATCAGCGGCGCTTTCAGTGCGAGCGGCGAAGAGGCGATCGTCGTCCTGGGTGATTCGGGAAATCCCGGTACCGTCCTCACGCTCGGCGGCTCGGGCTCGGTCGCCGTGACGAGCGGAGCCCAGCTCCGGCTCGCCGGCGGAACGGTGAACTACGAATCCGCCGCGACACTCGCGCTCCAAGGCTCGCTCACCCTCTCTGCTGGGGTCCTCCAGAGTTCGCAGTCCTCGCTCACGATCGATGTCGAGACGGTCTCGGGTGACAGTGCGTTCTACTGGACGGGAGGAGCGATCAGCGGCACTTCGGGCCAGACTGCGACGTTAAACGGCAACGTCTCCATGGGCGACAACGCTTCGAAGCAGGTCCGGCGGGCGATCACGAGCACGGGTCTGGTCTCGGCGACGGGCGGGACGATCGACTTCGGAGGATCTGGCTCCTGGCTGGTGAACGGCGCGAACGCGGCGTTCTACCTCTACGATGTCACCGTGGTCACGGCCGAATCGGGCTCAAATACGTTTTCGCTGGCGAACGGGGCGTCCCTGCAGCGGGATGGGTCGTCGAGCCTCGATTTCCCGCTCCCGTTTGATCAGGGCGGGGGGACTTCGATTCGCATTGCGAACGGTGGCCTGCGCTTCACCGGCGGCGGAAATTGGAACGGCGACTTCGATGTCTCCACCGGCGGCACGCTGGAGTTTGGCGGCGGTGCGCAGGTTTTCGCGGGCGGGAATCAATGGACGGGGACCGGTGGAGTCATTGCATTTTCCGCCGGAACTTTTTCGAGTCCAGCGGCCATGGCGGTCGGCAACACCGTGGTGGCCGTCAATGTCTCGGGCGGCGCATTTCGTACGCCCTTCGTGTTCACCGGCACCGCGTTCAACTGGTCGGGTGGTGACTTTTCGAACGTCAGTCCCAGCGGCGTGGTTGATTCAACCGTGAACACGGATGAATCCGTCGCGCTCGCGGCGACGGCGAATCTCGTCCGCCACAATCTGACCTTCAACGGGAACGGTTCCTGGGTGGGCGCCGCCGATCTCCAACTTAGCGGCTCCACCGTGACGTTCGCGGGCACGAATACGATTCATTCCCTCTATAACAACGCCGCCATCATCTCCTCTGATGGCACCAGCGCCGTGCGCGTGGCGCCCGCCAGCCGGCTTTTGAAGGTCTTCTCATCGGGCACATCGACGATCGGCGCGGGATTCTCCACGAGTGGATATCTCGAGGTCGACAGCGGCCGCCTGCTCCTCTCCGGCGGCAGCGCGGGTCTCGCAAGCGATGGCGCCTTCATCGTGGGGCAAAACGGCCTGCTCGAGTTTGGCGGCGGCACCCATCGGATGAATGGCGCATCATGGGCGGGGGCGGGTGAGATCAATCTGAGTGCCGGGGTGCTGCAGAATGACAGCACTGCCCCGATCGGAAACGCCAGTGTCCTCTTCGACCTCACGGGAGGCACGCTGACGGGCGGGAATTTCGATCTGGCGGGCTCGGCGGTCGTTTGGACAGCCGGAACGCTGACGACCACCTTCGCCGCCCCCTTCGTGGCCGCGACGACGGTGAATGCGCCGTTCTACATCGCGGGCCCAGCCGCGAAACTGCTGGATCGCCGGAGCGTGAACTTTCCCAACGGAGGCTGGAGCGGCGGTGACATTCAGCTCAGTGGCAGCGCGACCACGGCGACCAGTCTGAACATGGTGGGACCCAGCGGAGCGATCTTCAGCGTCCAGTCCGACCAGAGCATGACGGCGGGGGCAAATCCGAACGTGCAGTTCACTCTCTCCAACTTCGGCAACCGCTTGATCAAGGACACCACGAGCGGCACGACGACCATTGCGATTCCGTTTTCCTCCGTGGGAAGCGTGGAGATCAACAGCGGCCGGCTGCTGCTCTCGGGTGGCACGGGGACCTTTGGCGATGCCGGTCTCTTCCAGACGGGCGCGGCGGGCGTCCTCGAATTCGGGGGAGGCACGCATCAGCTCGGTGGCGTCACTTGGGCCGGAAACGGCCGCTTCGCGCTCAGCGCGGGTTCGCTCGTGAACAACACCAGCGCGAGCGTCGGGAGCGGGGGCGCGATCTTCGATCTGAGCGGCGGCGCGTTGAGCGGCGGAAGCTTCAACGTCATCGGTTCGACCGTGAACTGGAGCGGCGCGACGCTCACGACGTCGGCCGCGGCGCCGTTCGTGGCCGGGACGGCCGTGGGCGGCGCGTTCACCATCACCGGCGCGGCGATGAAGTTGATGGACCGGCGGAGCGTCAACTTTCAGAGTGGCACCTGGACGGGTGGGGACATCCAGCTCAGCGGCAGCTCGACCACCGCGACGAGCTTGAATCTCAACGGCGCTGCCGGTTCGATCTTCCGGATTCAGTCGGACCAGAGCGTGCTCGCCGGGGCCAATCCCAACGTGCTGATGACCGTCTTTGCGAGTGGCAACCGGCTCATCAAGGACACTACCGCGGGCACGACGACGATCGCGATCCCGTTTGCCTCCGCGGGCAACGTGGAGGTCAACACCGGACGACTCCTGCTTTCGGGCGGATCAGGAAATTCTGCGAGCGGAGGTGGTCTGTTCCAGACGCAGCCGGGCGCAATCCTGGAGTTTGGCGGCGGCACGCACCAGCTCAACGGGTCCTCGTGGGCGGGCACCGGTCGGTTTGTCCTGAGCGCCGGCTCCCTCATCAGCAACAGCACCGCGTCGATCGGCAGCGGCGGAGCGGTGTTTGACCTGTCAGGCGGAACCCTGAGTGGCGTGAACTTCAACCTCGTCGGTTCGAGCGTGAACTGGACCGGCACGGCCCTGACGACGTCGATCGTGGCGCCGGGAGTGGCGGCGACGGTTGTCGGCGGCGTGTTCAACATCATTGGGGCGGCCACCAAGGTGATGGACCGCCGGAGCGTGAATTTTCAAGGCGGTACGTGGAGTGGCGGTGACCTTCAGATCAGCGGGAGCGCCACGACCACGACGAGCTTGAATCTCAATGGCGCGGCCGGTTCGATTTTCCGCATCCAGTCCGACCAGAGCGTGCTCGCCGGCGCCAACGCGAATGTCCTCATGACGATCTTTACGAGCGGGAACCGGCTGATCAAGGACACCACCGCGGGCACGACGACCATCGCGGTCCCGTTTGCCTCGGTCGGGAATGTGGAAGTGAACACCGGCCGGCTCCTGCTCTCTGGAGGTTCGGGCAACTCTGCGAGCGGCGGCGGATTGTTCCAGACGCAAACGGGGGCCGTGCTGGAATTCGGCGGCGGGACGCACCTGCTCAATGGTTCGTCCTGGACCGGCACGGGCCGGTTTGTTCTGAGCGCCGGCACTCTCGTCAGCAACAGCACCGCCTCGATCGGCAGCGCCGGTGCGGTCTTCGACCTGACCGGCGGGACGCTCAGCGGCGTGAACTTCAATCTCTTCGGTTCGAGCGTGAACTGGACGGGCACGGCCCTCACGACCTCGATCGCGGCGCCCGGGGTGGCCGCGACGGTTATTGGCGGCACGTTTAACATCAGCGGTGCGGCCACCAAGGTGATGGACCGCCGGAGCGTGAATTTTCAGGGCGGCACGTGGACCGGCGGCGACATTCAGATCAGCGGGAGCACCACTTCCACGACGAGCTTGAACCTCAACGGCGCGGCCGGTTCGATCTTCCGGATCCAGTCCGATCAGAGCGTGCTCGCCGGCGGGAATTCAAACGTCCTCATGACCGTCTTTGCGAGCGGCAACCGGCTGATCAAGGACACGACGACCGGGACCACCAACATCGCCATTCCGTTCGCGTCGGTGGGGAATGTGGAAGTGAACACCGGCCGCTTGCTGCTCGCGGGTGGTTCGGGCAGTTCCGCGAGCGGGGGCGGCTTGTTCCAGACGCAAACCAGCGCGGTGCTTGAGTTCGGCGGCGGGACGCATCAGCTCAATGGCTCGTCGTGGGCCGGCTCCGGCAGCTTCGTTCTGAGCGCCGGCACGCTCGTCAGCAATAGCACCGCCTCGATCGGAAGCGGCAGTGCGGTGTTCGACCTGACCGGCGGCACGCTCAGCGGCGTGAGCTTCAATCTCTTCGGTTCGAGCGTGAACTGGGGCGGCACGATCCTGACGACGACGCTCGCGAATCCCGGGGTCGCGGCGACCACGATCGGCGGGCCCTTCACCATCACCGGCCCTGCCATCCACCGGATGGATCGCCGCAGCGTGAA
Organism: Chthoniobacterales bacterium; assembly: GCA_038322235.1. Lineage (GTDB taxonomy): Bacteria > Verrucomicrobiota > Verrucomicrobiia > Chthoniobacterales > SZAS-18 > SZAS-18. The sequence goes on along the minus strand of JBBQFQ010000005.1, from coordinate 29,834 downwards.
CTTTTCCAGCGGCACGTGGACGGGCGGTGACATCCAGCTCAACGGCAGCACGACGACCACGACCAGCCTCAACTTGAATGGCCCGAACGGTTCGATTTTTCGCATTCAATCGGATCAGCGCGTGACCGCCGGGGCGAACGGCAATGCCCTCCTCACGGTCTTCGCGGCCGGGAATCGGATGATCAAAGACACGACGACGGGCATCACGTCGATCCAGGTCTGCTTCTCGAATGCTGGCAGCACGGAAGTCTCGAGCGGCACGCTGCTCTTCACCACCTCGTGCAACACAAACGCCGGCCTGCTGACGGCGCATGCGGGCGGGACGCTGCGGATCGACGGACAGTTCGGCGGAAACGGAAACATCGCGATCGATTCCGGCGGCACGTTCATCCTCGCCGGTGCCGTCTCGGGCGGCGGTCAGTTCAACATCGCGGGCACGCTCGATCTGCGGGGGGGCTTCCTCGGGAACGGCAGCAACTCGACGACGATCAACGCCGGCGGCCGTCTGACCGGCAATGGCACGATCGCCGGGGCGTTCACGAACAATGGCACCGTCAGCACGACGGGCGGAATCAGCTTCACTGGTCCGGTGACGAACAACGGCGTCATGCGTTTTCGCGGCGGTGGCTCGCTCCTCTTTTTCGGCCCGGCGTTTGTGAACAACGGCGTGCTCGATGTGATCACGGGAAGCTTCAGCAACTTCGGCGGCGGCGCATTCGTCAACAACGGGGTGGTCCTAGATTCCACTGCGGTGAAGGTGAAGCGCACGACCCGGAGCGGAAACGTCGTCAGCCTCGTTGTCGATGGCTACGACGAACACGTCTTCCAGCTCCAGTATTCCCCTGATCTGCAGACCGCTTTCGCTGATCTCGGGACGCCGCAGGCCGGTCTCGGCGGCGAGCTCACGTTCACTGACAGCAGCAATGGCGCGAAGGAATTCTACCGGGTGGTCGTCAACCCGTGATCGGTCGATCCCGCCGCCTTTCCGCCACATAGATGTAGTGTGCTTCCCGCTTCGCCCGAGGATGCGCCTTGGCGGCGACTTCCGTCACTTCGAATCCGGCCCGGCCGAGATTCTTCTGGAAACCCGGCTCCCGCTCGGCGGACCAGAACGCCGCCCGACCACCGGGTTTGAGCGCCTGTCGGAGCAGGTCGAATCCAGCGGGTCGATAGAGGCGCGAATTTTGCGGCTGAACCATCGAGGTCGGGCCGTTATCCACGTCGAGGAGGATGGCGTCGTAAGCTCCGTGCCGGGCGCGCCGGATCACGTCGAAGGCATCAGCCACGAGGACGGCGACGCGCGGGTCATCCATCAAGCGGCCATTTAGATCGCCGAGGAATTCCCGATTCCACGCCACGACCGCGGGGAGCAGTTCCGCGACCTCCACGTGCCAGGCGGGGCCGGCGAGTTCCAGTACGCGTTTCAGGCTGAAGCCGAGCCCGAGCCCACCGATGAGCACCCTGCGCGCGCTTGATTTCGTGTGGCCCGCGCAGGCGACATCGGCGAGCAGGAGTTCGGAAACGATGGAGGTCGAACTCATCAGCTGCCGCCCGTCCTGCTTGAGGAAATACTCGCCATCGTGACGATGCAGGGAGAAGCGCGACCCGTTGGGGGTCCGAGTCTCCGCGAGATTCTCGAAGGGCTTCATGCCGAAAGCCTAGCTTGCGCCCAGCGATTGGGAAGGTGCGGGCGGCGCAACGGCCGACCCCGCGCCAATCGCCGGTCTGCCGATCCTGGACATCGGTTGCCCTTGTTTAGTTGCTCACGCAATTGGACCCGGCGCCCGGGGATGTCGGCGCCAGTCAAAAAAAAGATACATCCACGGGGCCCCTTCGGTGCGAAGGCAGGACGTGCGTGTCACTGATTGTCGGGAGAAAGAAACGGGCAGGGAGCCTCGCCCATGAGTGCGAATTCGGCGGTCCTCCATGCGGTGCCTCCGGTGACGGATCACTTCGAGCGGAAGCGTGCCGAAGAAGCCGTGCTCACCGCTGGAGCGCTGCAGGATGCAATCTTCAAGAGCGCTAACTTCTCGAGCATCGCCACGGATGCGAAGGGCGTGATTCAGATCTTCAATGTGGGCGCGGAACGGATGCTGGGCTACGCCGCCGCCGACGTCATCAACAAGATCACCCCGGCGGATATTTCCGATCCGCTCGGCCTGATCGCTCGCGCGAAATCCCTGAGCGCCGAACTGGGGACCGTCATCACCCCGGGCTTTGAGGCCCTCGTCTTCAAGGCTTCCCGCGGAATCGAGGACATCTATGAGCTGACGTACATCCGGCAGGACGGCAGCCGGTTCCCGGCGGTGGTGTCCGTCACCGCGCTGCGCGACGCCGAAGGAACGATCATCGGCTATCTCCTGATCGGCACCGATAACAGCGCCCGCCGGCGAGTGGAGGAGGAGCAGAAGAAGCTGGATCAGCGCCTGCGGGATCAGCAGTTCTACACGCGGTCGCTCATCGAATCGAATATCGACGCGCTGATGACCACCGATCCTTCCGGCATCATCACCGACGTGAACAAGCAAATGGAGGCGCTGACGGGCTGCACGCGCGACGAATTGATCGGGGCCCCGTTCAAGGGTTATTTCACCGATCCGGAGCGGGCGGAGGCGGGGATCGACTTGGTCCTGCGCGCCAAGAAAGTCACGGACTACGAACTGACGGCGCGCGCGCGCGACGGTCGCGAGACGGTCGTCTCCTACAACGCGACGACCTTTTACGATCGGGATCGAAAACTGCAGGGAGTTTTTGCGTCGGCGCGCGATGTCACCGGCCGAAAGCGGGTCGAGAAGGAACTCTCCGAGAAGGCGCGGCTGCTCGATCTGAGCAACGACGCGATCATCGTGCGTGATCTTGATGACCGGATCAGCTCCTGGAACAAAGGAGCGGAAAACCTCTATGGCTGGACCTGCGAGGAGGTGCTGGGGAAGCACCTCGATCCCTTGCTTCAGACAGAGTTTCCGCGGCCGATGGAGGAGATCCTCGCCGAGCTAAAGAGCGAGGGACAGTTTAGCGGCGAAGTCATTCAAGTCGGGCGGGACGGTCGCCGCGTGGCCGCGCTTTGCCGCTGGGTCCTCGACCGCGGGACGGAGTCGATCTTGACGAGTTCGACGGACATCTCTGCCCGGCGAATGCTCGAGAACGCATTGGCGGCGCGCGCGACGGACCTCGTCCGGGCGGACCGGAGTAAGGACGAATTTCTCGCGATGCTGGCGCACGAACTGCGGAACCCGCTCGCGCCGCTGCGGAATGCGGCGGAAATTCTGCAAACCCCCGCCGCCAGCTCCGACGAGCGCGCGGAGGCGCAGAGCGTGATCCGGCGGCAAATCGAGAACATGACGCGCATGATCGATGACTTGCTCGATGTTTCCCGAATCACCGAGGGCAAGATCGAGCTGCGTCGGCAACCGGTGGCTCTGGCCGGGATCCTCACCGCCGCGGTCGGAGTGGTTCGACCGGGCCTTCTTGCCCGCGGTCAGGTGCTCTCGATCTCCCTGCTCGACGAGCCCGCATTTTTGGATGCCGACGCTACCCGGCTCGAGCAGGTCTTCGGTAACCTCCTCGGGAATGCCTGCAAATACAGCGGCGCCGGCTCCCACATCAGTCTCAGCGCCACACGCCTCCCGCCGGACGGGCTGGGGTCGCCGCCCGAGGTCATCATCTGCGTGCGCGACGACGGGATCGGCATCTCGCCGGAACTTCTCCCGCATATCTTCGATCTCTTCGTTCAATCCACCCGCTCCCTTGATCGAGCGCATGGCGGACTGGGCATCGGCCTCACGATCGTGCAGCGGCTCGTCAAGCTGCACGGTGGCAGTGTCGAAGCGAGGAGCGATGGGGCAGGTCGCGGGAGCGAGTTCATCGTGCGGCTGCCGATCTTGGAATCCGCGCCGGTTTCGGTGGCCCTGCCCGTGGCGGTTCCGGTGCTCCGTGAGGCGCCCCGCCGCATCCTCATCGTGGACGATAACGAGGACTCGACCCACAGCATGGCGGCGCTGCAGCGGATGCGCGGACACGAGACTCGTTGTGCGTTTACCGGGCCCGACGCCGTCACCGCGGCGGCGGCGTTTATCCCGGAAGTCGTGCTGCTGGATATCGGTCTACCCGGCATGGATGGTTTTGAGGTCGCCCGACGCCTCCGCGCGATGCCGGCCGTCTCCGGCGCGTTTCTGGTCGCGATGTCCGGCTACGGCAGCGAGGAGGACCGGTGCCACGCGCAGACGGCCGGGTTCGACCAATATCTCGTCAAGCCCGTGGATCTCGCGGCGCTGCGGGAGTGGCTTCGGCAACTGGGGTGAGAGGCTTGAAGGTGCGTCCGACGGCGGTTCCGCCGGTTTGCTGGATTCGGCGCGAAGTCGGCGCCCGAACCGACGGTTCTCACATCCTTCCGGGGGTGCAGCGATCCTTCCGACGGGTGTCCAGACCTCAAAAGGGTTCCGCGCACCTGAAAAAGGGTTCCGTGAACCCTTTTGAGGTTCGGCGAACCTTCCGACGGATCAACACTCCTTCTGACGGATGAACGATCCTTCTGAGGGTTCGGCGAATCTTCCGGGGGTTCAACGACTCTTCCGGGGGTTCAACGATCCTTCCCGGGGTTCAACGATCCTTCCCGGGGTTCAACGAACCTTCCGAGGGTTCAACGATCCTTCCCGGGGTTCAACGATCCTTCCGGGGGTTCGACGATCCTTCCGGGGGTTCGACGATCCTTCTGAAGGTTCAACGATCCTTCTGAAGGTTCAACGATCCTTCCGACGTGTCCCCGAACCTCAAAAGGGGTCTACGAACCTGAAAAAGGGTTCAGCGAACCCTTTTCAGGTTCGCGGAACCCTTCGAATGTCGTGTCGGGTCCGGCTGAGCTGCTCGGCCCGCTCGCCTGGCGTTTGCGGACCCCGAGGAGATTTGGGGAAAGGCAAGAGCTTGCCAGTCGCGCCACGGACGGATTCCCGCATCCGGACCTTTACGGTGACGCCGTTCGTGATAATTCAAATATCATGAAAACGGCATCGGTCGCAGACTTGAGAAATAATTTCGCCACCGTTTCCCGGTGGATTTATGAAGGGGAGAGTGTTGCGATCAACAAACGCGGGCGAGCCTTTGCCATCCTCTCCCCCGCGGCGCCGCGGAAGGAAAAGCCTGTCGCCTGGCCCGATTTCAAAGCGCGGCTGAAGCGGATTTTCCCGGACGGCCCCACCCCGGAGAGCGCGGAGGAAATTGTGGATTACCTTCGCGGGGACTACTGACAGGACGACCTACTTTGATACGTCGCTGTTCCTCAAAGCCTACGTGGCTGAGACGGGCACGGCGGAAGCGATCGCGATCATCGAGGGGCAGGAGTCCCCGGCGCCGTTGTCGCACGTGCTGGAACTGGAATTGCGCACAGGAATCCGCTTGAAGTATGGGCGTGGGGAGATCACCACGGCAGCGATGCGCGGGGCTCTGCAGGCCGTGGAAGCCGACATCGCAGCGGGCGTCCTGGCTCGGCCAGATTACGACTTCGCGGATGTCTTCCGGCGGGCAGAAGCGATCTCCGCGAAACATGCGGCATCGACCCTGGCCCGATCCGCCGACCTCTGGCACGTGGCGGCGGCTCTTGAAGCCGGATGCACTGCGTTTGCCTCCTTCGATGATCGCCGGCGGAAGGTGGCAGCACTCTGCGGGTTGGTGGTCATCCCGGCAGAACCGGCGACCCGCAAGCGCTCTACGAAGGCGAAATAATCTCAGAGTGCGCGGCTTGTTCGCTCACTGATTGCCGCTGAGAACCCCGAGAAGCGCGTGCAGATCCGTGGCATTCACGAGAGGTTCCGGCGTGCCTGCGGGAACCGGGAGCCGGGCGCGGTTCGACCAATAGACCGGCATCCCCACCGCTCCCGCGCCGGGAACGTCATGGGGCGATCCGGCCACGAAGAGAACGCGCTCGGGCGGCAGGCCCAGCGCGGCCAACCCGGCGCGGTACGCCTCAGGCGCCGTCTTGTAGCAACCCGCGCGCTCGGCGCTCATGATCACCTCGAACTTTCCGCCGGTGGCGGCCGCGGCGGATTCGGCGAGGCGCTGTGAGCAATTGGTGATGATCGCGAGGCGGCGAACGCCAACGTTCCGCAGCACCTCCGGCGCTTCCGGCCACGGCTGCAACTCCGGCCAGCGGGCGAGCAAGGCCTCGGCTTTCGAGGGAGGAAGTCCCACTTCGGCCGTGGCCTCGCGGACGATGTCTTCATAAGGCCGGTACGTGCCGGCCGTCGTGACTCTCACCAGAGACGCGCTCCGCCACCGCCGCCCCAAGGCCTCGTCTCCCGCCACCGCGATCCAGAGGGACCAGCTGTCGATCAAGGCGGTGAGCAGATCGAACGCAATCGCTTCGAAAGGGGGTCGACTTGGCATGGACGACGCGAGCACGCCCGAGAACGGGAGCCAAGCGGGAAAGCGTTGCGTCTCCCGGAAGTGTGTCAAGCCCGCTCGGCTGGCGCGTCCAGGAAGTAGGTCGGGTGGAGTAATCCGGTCGGGAGATACAACTCATCGCGGTCCCAGACGAAGCCCAATTTCGCGAGCAGGCGCCGGGAGGCACGGTTCTCCGGATGGTGGCCCGCGACGAGGCGGCGGAAACCGTGCACCTCGAATGCGCGGCTGATCGTGGCCCGCGCGGCCTCAGTCGCCAGGCCTGTGCCCCAGTGCTCCGGCCGGAGATGAAACCCGAGCTCCGGGACGGCCGGATTCCGCGAGTCGTTTCGCAGGCCGCAGCAGCCCACGTGCTGGCCGGTCGCGCGAAGGAAAAAGGGCCATGATTGGATCCCGTTCGTCGCGAGTGACTCGATCTCCCGCGCGAGCCGGTGGTGAACCTGTTCGGCGGAGAAGGCCCCGCCGATGAATCGGGCGACCGCGGGATCTCCCCAGAGCGCGAGCGCGGCCTCGAAATCCCGCGCCTCCCACGCGCAGAAATCGAGCCGGGCGCTGGAAAAGATGATCGGTCGCATCGATCCACGGGAGCATGGCTGGGCTGTCCGTGCGAGGGTCCCCGATGGGATCACCTCTCAAAGTTGCCCTCGTCACCGGAGCCAGCGCCGGGATCGGAGCGGCCATCGCGCGCCAGCTCGTTCGGGAAGGAATGCACGTCGTTGCCACCGCCCGCCGCGCCGAGCGGCTCACGGAGTTGCGCCAGGAATGCGGTGCCCTGCTGCATCCGCTTGCGCTGGATGTCCGGGATCGCGCGGCCGTGGAGCAGGCGCTCTCGACGCTGCCGCCGGAGTTTTCGCCCATCGATGTCCTCGTGAACAACGCCGCCGTTTCCATCGGGCTCGAGCCGGCCCATCTCTCGAATCCCGAGGATTGGGACGCCATGGTGGATACCAACGTGAAAGGCGTGCTGCACTGCACCCACGCGGTCCTCGCCGGCATGGTGGAGCGAAACCGCGGGCACGTGGTCAACATCGGCTCGATCACCGGACATTACCCGTATCCCGGCTCGCACGTTTACGGCGGGACGAAGGCGTTCCTGCACAACTTCGCGAAGGGCTTGCGGGCCGATTTGCTGGGCACCGCCGTCCGCGTGACGATGGTGGAGCCCGGGATGACGGGTGGGACCGAGTATTCGCTCACGCGCTTTCGGGGCGATGCCGAGCGCGCAGCCGCGACGTATGACAATCTGGATCCGCTCCGCCCCGAGGATGTCGCCGAGGCGGTGTCGTGGTGCCTGCGGCAGCCGGGTCGGGTGAACGTGAACACGCTCGAGCTCATGCCGATCTGCCAGTCGTTCGCGCGGCCGGCGCTGGCGCGAAAAGCGAAGTAGCAGAGCGCCGTCGCTCGTCGTGAATTGGATCGAGGAGGAAATCCCGCGGAGGCGCGGAGACGCCGAGAATCAATCCGTCAACCCTCTGCGCCTCAGCGCCTCCGCGGGAGACTCTGCCTCAGGCGGACCCGGTCGGCAGTCATCGTCCGAAAATCCCGTCCCTCGGCTTGCCGCTGCGCGGTTCCTCCGCAAACTCGCCCGACTCTTCGCCCATGCCCGAGCTTCCCTTGCTGACGTCCTTTCGGCTGACCGTGATCGCGGGGCTCGCGTGCGGTCTCGGAGCCTGTGCCTCGCCGAAGGATGCCGCCCCGCGGCTGGCGGGGACGAACGTCCAAACGCGGCGCGAGATCGCGGTCGACGCGCTTCAGGACGCCCGGTCGGCCTGGGAAAAACTCCGGCAAGGTCAGCCCGGCGCGCTCGCCGCTTACAATGCCGCCACCCGCCAGTTCGTCGACGTGCTGGCGGCGACGGATCCGTCCGTCTGGAATCGATCGCGTCCGGTCCAGACAGATCGCGGGATCCTGACCTACGGGGTCGACGATTCCGGCCGCGGCGGGGCCTGGAAGGTGGACACGTTCGAGCGGGTGGAATCGATCGAGCATCCCGTCGTCAATCTCGTCGTTCCGGGAGCCCAGCGCGCCGGCGCCGGCGTGCCGCTCATCGCGCGAGTCCGGCAGATCGTTCGCAACGGTGGGAAGGATCCGGGCTATCCGCCAAAGGGCCAGTTCGCTCCCGCCACGGCCGTCCTGGATTTCTCCGAAAAGCTGGATCAGGTCACGCTCCGGCTGCTCGACCCACGCGATGCGCCGAACGTCCGCCTCGCCGGCCGGGAACTGACGGTCGCAGCGGACTTCGCCAGCGCGGAGCATCGGCGGCTCGGCGGCGACAATTTCCTCAGCATCGCGCTGGGTGGGCTGCTTCGTCCGGAGAAATTCGCGGAGGAGCGCGGGATCTACCTCGCGGAGCCGTACCGCCCAGATAAGATCCCGGTGCTGCTCATTCATGGCCTCGCGTCCGATCCGCGGATCTGGGAAAATCTCGCCGCCACGATCGGCTCGGATCCCGCGCTGGGCCGGCGGTATCAGATCTGGTATTACATCTATCCCACGGGCCCGGGTGTCCCCACGTCGGCGCGCTGGCTCCGCCGGCAATTGGCCGAGGTTCGTCGCTTCCATGATCCGATGGGCCTGCACGCGGGCCCGCGGCGGACCGTGCTCGTAGGGCACAGCATGGGCGGCATTCTCGCCCACCTGATGGTCGTTGATTCCGGCGACGACTTCCGAAAGGCCTACATTACGAAGTCACTCGACCAAGCCACGCTGACGGCGAAGCAGCGGGAGCTGGCGCAGGATTTTCTCTATTGGAAAAAGCCCGCGGGCATGTCGCGGGCCGTCTTTCTGGCGGCGCCGCATCGGGGCGCGACCCTCGCGCAGAACCCGCTCGCCACCTTTGCGAGCTGGCTCGTGCGGTTGCCCCTCGCGGCGCTCCAGGATGCCACGAGCATTCTGACGCTGAATCGGAATATTCTGAACCCAGAGATCCTGAAGACCAACAAGATCCTCAACACAAGCATTGAGACGCTCGCCCCAACGCATCCCTATTTCAAAGCGCTCGCGGCCCGCCCGATCCTGACGCCGTATCACTCGATCATCGGCAACCGGGGGAAAGCGGGTGAAATCGAGAAGAGCTCCGACGGGTTCGTTCCGTATTGGAGCTCGCACCTGAAGGGGGCCAGGACGGAACTCATCGTTCCCTATCCTCACAGCCTCGTGGAGAAGCCGGAGTCCGTCGCCGAAGTGGTCCGCATCTTACGCGAACACCTCAAAAAATAGGACTGGCAGAAGGCCCTGAGCTGGGATCCGGGCAATCCGCCGGTCACGCGGGCGGCAGGTTTCCGCGCCGATCACGGCACCCGCGTGACGCGGAGGCGAAGGAATCGCGACGCCGCTCCCGCGCCTTCCGTGACGAGGAACGCGCTGCCGTTATCCGTCACCGATGCCTGGGCCGACCCGCCCGGACCCGCGACCCGACTCAGGTTCCCGGCGGCGTCGACCGCGTAGGTTGCACCAGTCTGCCAGCTGGCCAGGTCAGGGGAGACTTCGACGACAAACTGGACATCGATCGCGGCCTTCGTCGCGGTGAAGGTCAGCGCCGGGCGGGCGGAGACGGTGGAGACGACCGGGAGCGCGGACGGAGGCGTAGGGGCCGCGGGATCCGTTCCGAACGCGTACTCGAGAAGATTCGGAATCCCATCACCGTCAGGGTCCGCCGTCTCACCGACGATCGCGGTATCCGTGGATCCGCCGAAGCGCGCGTATCGCCAGGCGTCGAAGGGTTCCTCGGCAATCGTGATCGTGGCGCTGGTGGTCGCGCCGAGGGTGTACCCCGTACCGCCGAGCAACGCCAGATTCACGGTCTTGTTCGGTCCTGGAATCGAGACTCCCGCGATCGGGGTGAGGACCACGCTCACGCTGGCGGAGCCGCCCGGAATGGTGATGGAACTGGCGCCCGAGCTCAGCGTGAAATCCGTGCCGTAGACGGCCGTGCCCGAACTCGTCGAGAAGTTCACGGTGAGCGCGGCGGTGAGTGGCCCGCCGGTCCGCGTGATCTGATAGGCTCCATTCACGGGGCCATGCTCGGCCGCGTTTGGGATGGGAGCGGAAACCGTGACGCTGGGAATGCTGCCAGCCGCCGCCAGCCAGGTGGACGCATTTAGGATGAGGCGCGAGTGGTTCCCGCCAAGATCCGTCCACCCGAAGAACAGGGTGTTGCCGCTGGCACCGGTCCCATCGTCGAAGGGCGAACTGTCGCCCACGAGGGTGAAGCGACCGAGGCCGTACGTCCCGTAGGCGGTCATCGCGTTGCTGTTGGTCCGCGTGCTGCTCGACCAGACGACCGCCTTCGTGGAAGAATTCGCGGCCGGATGCACCGAGAGGGTGGCCCCATTCGAGTACTTCAAGCCCGTCACCGCGCCGGATGGTCCGTTCGTGAGCGGATTACCGGCCGTGGTGTCGACCGCCGACGTGGTCAGCGAGATGTTGTCGAGGTTGACCGCGAGGCCGAACGGATCGGACTGCACGCCGTTGTTCGTGAAAAGGTCATTCCAGATCGCCACCGAGTCGGCGCCATCGTTGTTCCGGTCTGACCCGACGTGGTCGGAGACCATGAAGATCGCGCCGCCATCCCGCACCCAGTTGATGATCGCGGCCTTTTCCGTCGCGGTGAAAAGGATGTTGGGTTCGCAGACGACGAACACCTGATAGTTGCCAAGATCCTGCACGTTCGACCCATCGCGATACGTGATCCGGCTGCCTGGGGGCAGGGATTCGACGGAGTGCCCGAGCTTGACGAGGGCCACGCCCCAGGAAGAGATCGCCCCGAGCCAGTAGGTCTCCGGCGTCGACGCGGTGATGCCGGACGCCGCGGGTGAGGGGAAGCGGCTCACGACGCCGGACGTGCTTTCACTGATCACCCAATCGGCGTTCCCCGCGGTCTCGGCTTTCGTGGCATCGAAGAGGAAGGCCGCGGCCGGGGCAAGGGCCGTCCCGAAAAGACTGAGACCTGTCCAGGCGGAGGCGAGACGTTTCCAATTCATATCCAGCACTGCCTATCGCCGGATCTGCGGAATTGAACACCCGATATTTTCGCCGATGGCGCCCCAAGGAAGCGGGGCTGCAGCGGGCCTATTCGTCGAGGACCTTTTTGAATTTCTCCAGTTTCGGCTTCACGACGAATTTGCAGTAGGGCGCTCCGGGATGGCGCTTCGCGTATTGCTGGTGGAAGTCTTCGGCAACGTAGAACTTTTGCAGCGGGACGATCTCCGTGACGATCGGGGAGCGAAGTTCCCGCTGGGCGCCGGCTTTGGACTGTTCGGCGATCCGGCGCTGCGTTTCGTCGCGGACAAAGATGATCGAGCGGTATTGCGGTCCGACATCGCTTCCCTGCCGGTTCAACTGCGTGGGATCGTGCGACTCCCAGAAGAGATCGACGAGTTCCTCGTAGGTCACCTTCGTTGCATCGTAGGTGACTTGCACGACTTCGGCGTGCCCGGTATCTCCCTTCGTGACTTCGGCGTAGGTCGGGTTCGCGGTCCGTCCCCCGGCGTAACCGCTGACGACCTTCTTCACCCCGGGAACAAGGAGGAAACAGCCCTCCACGCACCAGAAGCAGCCTCCGCCGAAGGTGGCGGTCTCCCACTGCGCAGAGACTGGCTCGGCCTTTCCGGATTCCGCCGGCGCGCTCGCGACCGTGCCAGGAGCGATTGTTTCCATTTGCGATGGAGTAGCAGCAGTGGGTTTGGCCGTCTGGGCTGCTGCGGGCTTGGCCGCTTGGGCAGCAGTGGCTGCCGCGGCTTTTGCTCGCGCCCGCCGCGCCGCCCGAGTGAGCGACCCGCGCTTCGGGGCCGGTTTTTGAACTTTGCCGGAGGGGGCTGGTTTGCGAACCTGTTTGGGCGTCGGCGTCTGAGCGGCATCGGACGTCTCCGCCGCCGGCAGGAGCGTGGTCTCCCCACCGAACAGGAGGAAAACGAGCGGGATCAGCGTTAAAAGGCGCAAACGGAATAGGTTCATCAAGGATGGGAGTCGCCGATCGGGCAAAGCATTCCCGGCTCTCCCGCGAGGGTGGCGACGACGGATCTCGAGCGCAATCGTTTGACGTTCCCGTTGGCATCTTCCCCGTGGCGCTCTACGCTCGGGGCGTGTTGAGCTTCCAGCCCCGCCACGAGTGTGGCCTCTTCGCCGTCTTTGGTCACCCCAACGCGGCGGCCCTGACCTACTACGGCCTCTTTGCGCTTCAGCATCGGGGACAGGAGAGCGCGGGGATCGTCACGGCTGCCGGACCGGGCACTCCCTTCAAAGCCCATAAGGACATGGGGCTCGTCGGCCAGGTGTTCAACTCCGGGGACATCGAACGCATCACGGGCGAGCGGGCGATCGGGCACGTGCGGTACTCGACGACCGGCTCGAGCACCCTCGCGAACGCGCAGCCGATTTACGTGGACTGCCAGCGCGGCCAACTCGCGATCGCGCACAATGGCAACCTGCTGAACGCCGCCTCGCTCCGCGAGGAACTCGAGGCGCGTGGCTCCATTTTCCGGACGACCTCCGATACGGAAATCATTCTCCATCTCATCGCTCAGCCGGGGACCGGCTTGAACGCCGCGTTGCGGCGGATTCAGGGAGCGTTCTCGCTCATCGTCATGAGCGAGCGGGAGATCATCGCGGTCCGAGATCCCCACGGTTTTCGCCCGCTCGCCCTCGGAAAGCTCGAAGGCGCCTGGGTGGTGTCCAGCGAGACGTGCGCCTTCGACCTCGTGCACGCCGAGTTTGTCCGCGAGATCGAGCCCGGCGAGGTGGTCATCATCGACGAGAACGGGCCGCGTTCGGAGTGGCCGTTTCGCAAGGAGAGGCAGGCGTTTTGCGTCTTCGAATACGTCTATTTCGCGCGCCCCGACAGCCGGATCGAGGATGTGACCGTGGCGCATGCCCGCATCGAAATGGGTCGTGAACTCGCCCGCCTGCATCCGGTGGCCGCGGATCTCGTCGTGCCGGTGCCGGATAGCGGCAACTACGCGGCCCTGGGATTTGCCGAGGAACTCGGGCTGCCGGTTGGCCACGCCTTCGTGCGAAACCATTACATTGGCCGCACCTTCCTCCAGCCCACGCAGCTCATTCGCGACTTCAACGTGCGGGTGAAGCTCAACCTCATCCCCGACATGGTCCGCGGGAAACGGGTCGTTGTCGTGGACGACAGCATCGTGCGCGGGACAACCGCGCGCGCCCGGGTGGTGAACCTGCGCGAAGCAGGCGCGAAGGAGGTGCATCTCCGCGTCAGTTGCCCGCCCCACCGCTTTGCCTGCCATTATGGGATCGACTTTCCTAATCCGGAGAAGCTCCTGGCGAATCAGATGCCGATGAACGCGATCGCCGAATATCTCGGGGCCGACAGCCTCGGCTATCTCGACGTCGACGGCATGGTGAAGGCGACCGGCCTGGCGAAGAACAAGTTTTGCCTCGCCTGCTTCAACGGGGACTACCCCGCGCCCTTCGATCCTCAGCTCGACAAGCACGTCATGGAGCGCCGGAGTGCGCGCGACGTGGGTCTCGCGCCGGCGAAGGATGAGATTCCCAGTCTCTTCGCGGCGCTGGTTTAGACAGCCGGGGCCGCCGAGCGCCGATTTTCGTTTGGGTTCGCGACGGAACGCCGCTTTCTTCGCGGCCCGTGTCCGCCCGACCCGTTTCCGATTCTCTCGCCGCGCACGTCGAGGCTCTGCTCGCGTGCCGGCGGTGTCCGCGCATGGAATCTGCGCCCGTCAGCGGCGGACCGGTCTGGAGCCGCGTGTTGCATGTGGGTCAGGCGCCCGGCGATCGCGAGCCGAAGGTCGGCCGGCCCTTTGCGTGGACGGCAGGTCGCACCCTTTTTCGCTGGTTCCAGGAAGGCCTCGGCTGGAGCGAGGCGGACTATCGCTCGCGCTTGTACATGGCAGCCGTCTGCCGATGTTTTCCCGGGAAGAAGGCGGGTGGGGGAGACCGGGTGCCCGCGCCGGATGAGATCGCCGGCTGCGCCACCTGGCTCGATGCCGAAATCGCGCTCCTTCGCCCAGAACTGGTGATCCCCATCGGCAAGCTCGCGATCCGCGCCTTCCTCCCCGAAGCAAAGCTCGACGAACTCGTGGGCCGGAGCTTTCGCGCCACCCGCGCCGGCGTGAGCTTCGATGTGATCCCGCTGCCGCATCCGAGTGGCGCCTCGCCCTGGCCGCGCATGGAACCGGGTCGGACCCTGCTCGCCGCCGCGCTGCGCCTGATCGCGGCGCATCCGGCGATCACGGACGCCAGTCATTGATCCCGGTCGGTTCGCTCGAGCTTTGCTTCTCGTTCCCGCCCGCCACTTTGTTCTGCCGCGAATTCCGCCGAACTGCGGCTGGACTTTGCGCGGAGGGGCCGAAAAGTCGGAGCAGTTCTTTCCCTCTCTATGAGCACCACCTCCGCCCCCGTCGTTCCTGTCCTGAGGGACGGGAAGTTCCTGACTCCCAACGCCGACACCTTCCAGGAGGTGCACAATCCTTCGACCGGTGAGGTCATCGCGCTCACGCCGATGCTGAACGCGGCTCACGTCGATACCACGGTGGAGGCGGCCGCGAAGGCTTTTCAATCCTGGTCAAAGACCTCGGTCACGAAGCGGGTCGGCATCCTCTTCAAGTACCGGGAGCTGATGGAGGCAAACTTCCTCGCGCTTTCCCAACTCGTGACGCGCGAAAACGGGAAGACGCTCGAGGAAGCGAAGGGCGACGTCCGCCGCGGGATCGAATGCATCGAGTGGGCCTGCGCGCTTCCGTCGATCCTGAAGGGAGACGGCATCGCCCAGCTCGCCGAAGGCATGGATGGAATGACCAGCCGCGAGCCCATCGGGGTCTGCGCCGGCATCGTGCCGTTCAATTTCCCGGCCATGGTGCCGCTCTGGATGTTCCCGCTCGCGATTGCCTGCGGAAACACCTTCGTCCTGAAGCCCAGCGAGAAGGTGCCGCTCACCTCCATGCGGATGGCCGAGCTCTTCACGGAAGCCGGGCTTCCCGAAGGCGTTTTCAACGTCGTCCACGGCGGACGCGAAGTGGTCGACACGCTGCTCACGCATCCGAAGATCGCGGCCGTCAGCTTTGTCGGCTCGTCTCCGGTCGCGCGTCACGTCTACGCGCTCGGGTGCGCCAACGGCAAGCGCGTCCAGGCCGCCGGCGGAGCGAAGAACGTTTTGCTTGTCATGCCCGACGCCGAGCCGGAGCCGACCCTGCGCGCGATCATGGGCAGCGCCTTCGGCTGCGCGGGTCAGCGCTGCATGGCGGGTTCCGTTCTCATGGGGGTGGGGGAGGTGGCCGATGATCTGCGCGACCGGCTGGCTGGCGCGATGGACGCGCTGAAGCTCGACGACACCAGCAAGAACCCCGAGGCAGGCATGGGTCCAGTCATCGATGGCGCCGCGCAGACGCGTCTGCGCGAGATGATCACGGCCGGCACGACGACGAGCGCGAAGCTCGTGCGCGACGGTCGGAAGGTGGCGATGGAGAAGGGATTCTTCGTCGGGCCCACGCTCTTCGACCATGTCGAGCCGGGCATGAAGCTCTTCCGCGACGAAATGTTTGGGCCCGTGCTCTCCATGCTCCGCCCGAAGACGCTGGAGGAGGCGATTAAGATCATGGGGGAGCTCAGCTTCGGCAATGGCGCCTCGATCTTCACGTCCAGCGGCGGCAGCGCGCGGCAGTTCGTGCGCGATATGCCGGCTGGAATGATCGGCGTGAACGTCGGCGTCCCCGCCGCGCCCGCGCTCTTCCCGTTTAGCGGCTGGAACGGCTCGTTCTACGGAGACCTCCACGTGATGGGGAACGAAGGCGTGCTCTTCTACACCCGCACGAAGATGGTCCTCAGCCGCTGGGACGGAGACTACCGGCGCACGATGGGCTGGTAGCCTAAATCATCTTCGGAGAGCCGACCGCCATGCCCGTCACCTTCAACATCCCGGCGTCCGTCGTGACCGGCGCCGGAGCCTCCCGCGAGCTGGCCGTCCACGCGAAACGCCTTGGCGCCACCCGCGCGCTGATTGTGACCGATGAGTTCATGGTCGGATCCGGCGTCGTCGCGCCGTTTGTCGCGTTGCTGAAGGATGCGGGCATCGCGGTCGAAATCTTTGCGGAGGTTCAGCCGGATCCTTCCGTCGGGAACGTCGACGCCGGTCTCGCCGCGCTCCGCGCCGCCAAGGCGGACCTGGTCGTGAGCGTGGGTGGCGGCAGCCCGATCGACTGTGCCAAGGCGGTCGCGGTCCTCGCGACGAATCCCGGGACCGTCCGGGATTTCATGGGCTACGAGAAAATTCCCCGGCCCGGAGTTCCCCACATCGCGATTCCGACCACCGCCGGGACAGGGAGCGAGGTCACCCGGGCCTCCGTCATTACCGACACCGCTCGCGACGAAAAGATGCTGCTCATGAGCGTGCAAATCGTCCCCGCCGTGGCGCTCGTGGACTACGAGCTGACGATGTCGATGCCGCCTGGCCTCACGGCGGCGGTGGGGGTCGACACGCTCACGCACGCGATCGAGGCGTACGTTTCGCGGAAAGCGAATGGCGTGACGGACCCGATCGCGTTGTCGTGTGTCGACCTCTGTGCGCGTCATCTGCGGAAGGCCGTCCACGAGGGCTCCAATCGTCCGGCGCGCGAAGCGATGTCGCTCGCGGCGTGTCAGGGGGGCATGGCATTCGGGAATGCGAGCGTCGCCCTTGTCCATGGGATGAGCCGGCCGATCGGAGCGCTCTTCCACGTCCCGCACGGCATCTCCAACGCGATGCTGCTGCCGGCCGTGACTCGCTTTTCCCTCCGGGGTGCGCTGGAGCGATATGCCCGGATCGCCCGCGTCTTTCGGGCGGCCACCGATGGTCATTCGGCAGAGGCCGCGGCGAACGCGCTAGTCGATGCCCTCGAAGGTTTGAATCTCGAACTTTCCATTCCGCGTCTCCGGGATCATCCCCGGATCAACGAGACCCGCTTTTTCGCCTCTCTCGAAAAGATGGCGTCCGATGCGCTCGCCTCCGGGAGTCCGGGGAACAATCCGGTGGTTCCCACCGCGGACGAGATCGTCGCGCTATATCGCGAGGCGTGGTAGCCCTCCGAACGTTGAACGTCGAACGTTGAACTTCGAACGTCGAAGGGGCGAGCGCGAGAGTCTCAAGCACGATTTCGGCGCAGTAGCGGCATCTGAAAGTTCTCCCGGCGGCGATCCGTCGCGCGTTCGCGTCGGTTTTCGCTCGCCGCCGCTGCCGCCCTTCGAAGTTCGATGTTCAACGTTCGAAGTTCGAGGTTCAGATTTCTTTCCCCCTTTCTTCTGGGCGGAAGAAAAGTGAAAAATCTTCCGGAACCCCATTCATTGGCGTTGTCATTTTGAATACAATACTTAGCGTCCGGCCATTATCGGGGTGGGAAAGACCCTCCCGATGAAGCCCACTGGGTGCGCGCGCGGGATGGCTCGCGGCGGACCCGTATTCCCCACCAACCCCCTAGAACCCTAAATCCCAGATGCTAAAGCGCATCCTTACCCTTCTTCCCGCCTTCGCGCTCGCCGCGTCGGCCCTCGCCCAGGAGCCGATCAAGATCGGCGTCATTGGACCATACACTGGCGGATCCACCCCCATGGGTGCATCGATGCGCGATGGCGCGCGGATGGCCGCCAAGGAAATCAACGCGGCCGGCGGCGTGCTCGGTCGCAAGATAGAACTCGTCGAGCGCGATGACACCTCCACCAACGAGCGCGGCGCACAACTCACGCAGGAACTCATCGAAAGCCAGAAGGTTGTGGCCATCACCGGCTACATCAACACCGGCGTCGCCAAGGCCAGCGTGCGCTATCCGATCGAGAAAAAGGTCCCGTGCATCATCAATGTCGCCACGGGCATCATCGTGAACGAATACTTCAAGGACGGTGAGGGTAAGGACCAGGACAACTACCTGTTCTCGATCAGCCTCAACGACACCATCCAGTCCGATGTCCTCGTCAGCGAAGTCATCGACAAAAAGCACTACAAGAAAGTGGCCATCCTGGCCGACGACACCAACTACGGCCAAAGCGGCCGGGAGTTCGTCGAAAAGGAACTCGCCAAGCGTAACGTCAAGCCGGTCTATGTCGGCAAGTTCAAGATCAAAGATACCGACATGACCCCGCAGCTGCAGGAGGCGCGGGCCGCCGGAGCGGATGTGCTCATCGTTTACGGGATCGGGCCGGAGGACGCCCAGGTCGCCAACGGCCGGAAGAAGATCAGCTGGAATGTGCCGATGTACGGCTCCTGGACCATGTCGATGTCGAATTACATCGACAACGCTGGTTCGAACGGCGAAGGCACCTTCCTCGCGCAGGCCTTCATTCAGGATGCCGCCAAGACGGACAAGCAGAAGAAGTTCATCGGCGAGTTCGTCAAAGAGTACAAGCCCGAAGACGGCCGGATCCCGTCCGCCATGTCGGCGGCGCAGGGGTATGATTCCATCTACATCCTCGCGGCCGCGATCAAGCAGGCGGGCAACACGGACGGCAAGGCCATCCGGGACGCGCTCTGCGCCCTGAGCGGCTCGATCGAAGGCGTTTCGACGACCTACAACAAGCCGTTCAGCGTGACCGATCACGTCGCCCTGAAGCGCGAAGCCGGTCAGCTGGGAATGATCAAGAACAGCCGCATCGCGCCGGCCAACTAGTCGTCTCCAATTCGCCCCCCCGCCGGCGCTCGGATGGCGCCCGGCGGGCTGGGTTTGGGTTTCTTCCAGCCGCCGGCCTGGCATTTTTTGCCTCGGCCGTTAACGGGAGGCTGGACATGGGACTTTCTTTGCCACAGAAGCCTTTTGCCTCCGTAAATATTCACTCATGAACTTTTCCGCCGAACTCGTCCAACTCCTCTTCAGCGGCGTCGCCCTGGGGATGGTTTACGCGTTGATCGCATTTGGCTACAACATCACTTTTTCCACCTCGAAGACACTCAACTTCTCGCAGGGAGACTTTCTCATGCTGGGCGCCTTCGTCAGTCTCTCGATTCTCGGGCGCAAAATGCCCCCTTGGCATTGGTGGGTTCTGGCGGTGATGGCGGCGGCGGTGGTCGGCGCGTTCCTCGCTGTGATCCTGCAATACGTCGCGATCAAACCCGCCCTCCGCACAGGCTCGGACGTGAGCTGGATTCTGGCGACCATTTCGCTGGGGATCGTGGCGCGCAACGTGGCGGAACGCGTGTGGGGCACCGACGACTACCCCATCACGAGTCCTTTCGGCCGTGACCCGTGGGAATTTTTTGGCGGCAAGCTGAACATTAACCCGCCCGAGGTGATGATCATCGTGGCCGCTACGCTCGTCATGGTGGCCTTCGAACTCTTTCGCCGGAAGTCTCTCCTCGGCAAAGCCGTCACGGCCGTGGCGGCGGACAAGGATGCGGCTTCGCTGATGGGCATCAATGTGCCTGTCGTCATCGCCTTCTCGTTCATGGTCAGCTGCGCGATTGCCGCGATGGGCGGCGTTTTCGTCGCCCCCTTGACCTTTGTCAGTTCGACGATGGGCGCGCTCCTGGGCGTCAAGGCTTACGCCGTTTCGGTCATCGGCGGCTTGAACTCCGGTCTGGGCGTCATCGCCGGCGGCCTGATCCTGGGACTGAGCGAGCAGCTCACCGCGCGGTATGTCTCGACCGGCTACAAGGATACCCCTGGGTTTATTCTTTTGATCGCGATTCTCCTCCTCAAGCCCGACGGCCTTTTCGGCAAGGCCGCGATCAAAAAGGTCTGACACCTGATCCCCCGCGTTCCCTCGCCGCTTTTCCCCTCCCTGTTTCCCCCAGCATGGATTTTATCCGCCGCTTCGGTGTCACGCTGATTGTCCTCGGACTCGCGTGCATCCCGCTCTTTTATCACAACGAGTACATGGTGCATTCCGTCCTCGGAAAGGTCTGCATCTACGTCATCATTGTGGCCGGGTTGGACCTCGTGGTGGGGTATTCCGGGGACGTCTCAGCAGGTCATGCCGGATTGTTTGCGGTGGGTGCTTACACGTCAGCCATCATGATGTGGAAGCTCCAGGCGCCCTTTCCCGTCTGCGTGATCGTGGCCACGCTCCTCGGTGCGGTCTTCGGCGTGATTTTGGGAGTGCCAGCCCTGCGCCTGAAGGGGCCTTATCTCGCGGTCTCCACCATCGCTTTCGGCATCATCATCCAGACGTTCATGAACGAAACGGTCTGGCTGACGAAGGGTTCCTCCGGCATCCGGGAGATCCCCCGGCTTAACTACTTCGGCACCAGTTTCGACGGGAATTACTTTCTCTACATCGTCTTCCCCTTCACGGTTCTCGCGTTGCTGATGAAACACGGGATTGTCACGAGTTACTGGGGCCGCTCGTTTGAAGCGCTCAAGGAGAGTCCGATTGCCGCCGCCTGCTCGGGCGTGAGCCGCTTTCGTTTCAAGCTCTCCGCGTTTGTCACCAGCGCCGCCCTCACCGGTTTCGCGGGCGCGTTTTTCCCGCATGTCGACAAGTACATCGGCCCCCCCACTTTTTCGTTCGAGCTGTCCGTGAGCTTCCTCATCATGCTCATCTTCGGCGGCACGCGTTCGATCTTGGGGAACGTCCTTGGCACGTTCTTCATCATCATCCTGCCCGACCTCTTCAATTTCATCAACGATTGGCGGCTGGCGATTTACGGGGGTCTGCTCCTCTTCACGCTTTATTTTCTGCCCCGTGGAGTCGTGGGACTGCTGCACAACATTGGAGACCGTTTCATCCCGAAACGGTTACCCGGACATGCCGCAATTTCGGCGGCTGAAAAACTCAAGTCGGCCGTGCCTGCGGTAAAGCTGCGGCCGGAAGCCCTCCAGACGCCCATCGGCGACGCACTCCTTGAACTCAAGGAACTCACCATCAAGTTCGGCGGTCTCACCGCGGTCAACAAACTCGACATGGTGGTGAAACGTGGCCAGATCCACGCGCTCATCGGTCCAAATGGTTCGGGGAAATCGACCACGGTCAATTTAATCACCGGCATTTACGTACCCACTTCAGGCGACGTCTTGCTGCGCGGCAATCGGATCACGGGTGCCCCCGATCGAATCAGCGGACTCGGCATCGCGCGGACCTTCCAAAACGTGGCGCTCTTCGGCGACATGACCGTGGTGGACAACGTCATGGTCGGCTTGCACCACAGCTTTAAGGGCGGTTTCCTCGACATCGTTCTCCGGACCAAGCGCGCCAAGCGCGAGGAATCGGATGCGCGGATGCGGGCCCTGGCCCTCGTGGATTTCGTGGGTATCGGCCATCTCGCGGAGGAACGCGCCAAGAACCTTCCCTACGGCAAACAGCGACTGCTCGAGATCGCGCGCGCTCTGGGGTCTGACCCCAGTCTTCTCCTCCTCGACGAACCGGCGGCGGGTCTTACCTCCGGGGAAATTGGCGAAATGGAGGCCATCATCCGCAAGGTGCGCGGCGCCGGGGTCACGGTCTTCCTCATCGAGCATCACATGGACCTTGTGATGGCGATATCCGACGAGATTACGGTGCTCGATTTCGGCCAGAAAATCGCGCAAGGTACCCCGGCCGAGATTCAGACCAACGATCGCGTGATCAACGCGTATTTGGGCACTTCCGGCACCGGCCACCACATTCCGGCGCACGATCCCACGCTGGGTTCCCCGGAGCCAGCGGCCTGAGAATCTTTCGCGCGGCCCCCAACGCCCAGTTTTCGCTCCAATGCTCAAGGTCAAAGATCTCCACGTCAGTTACGGACTCGTCCGCGCCTTGCAGGGCGTCTCCCTGGACGTCCCGGACGGCAAGCTCGTCTGCGTGATCGGTTCGAATGGGGCGGGGAAGACGACGCTCCTGCGCACGATCTCCGGCCTGCTCAAGGCGCAATCTGGGAGTGTCGTGCTGGGCGGCAAGGATGAACTCATCGGGCAGAAGCCGCACAAGATCACGCGGGTGGGAGTGGCCCATTGCCCGGAAGGCCGCCGCGTCTTTCCGGATCAATCGGTGACCGACAATCTCGTCCTCGGCGCGTACACGAAGCTGAAGGAGCTGGGTCAGGCCGAGGTCCGGCGCGATATCCAAAAGATCTTCGAGATCTTTCCTCGCCTGAACGAGCGCCGGGAACAGCTCGCCGGCACGCTTTCCGGCGGCGAGCAACAAATGCTCGCCATTGGCCGGGCGCTGATGTCGCGTCCCCGCGTGCTTCTCTTGGACGAGCCGTCGATGGGCCTCGCGCCGATCATCATCGACGAGGTCTTCAAGCGACTCTCCGAATTGCGGGCGCGCGGGATCACGATGCTCCTGGTCGAGCAGCTCGCCTTCCGTGCCCTCGAAGTGGCCGATTACGGGTATGTGATCGAAAACGGCCGGATCGAAATCGAAGGCGAGGCCGCCGCCCTCAAGAACGACAAGCGGGTGAAGGAAGCGTATCTCGGGGGCGGCTAACGAATATCGAACGTTCAACGCCGAACGTCGAACGTCGAACGTCGAAGTGCGGGCGCGGTGAACCGAGCGCCTTCGCACCTCGCTCCGCGAAGAATTCCTTTTGCCGCCACATGGGCTGCGGCCTTTACTCCGTTGCCTTCTGCACGAAACCGCCGAGGCGGGCGTCGAGTTTCGCGATCGCTTCGGCCTTGTCCTTGAGCCCGTGGCGACCCATGAGCCACGCCGCGGAGTTCACGGTGACGAAGACCTTCCCGCTCGCGTCCTCCCAGACGAGCGCGCGCATGGGCAGATCCAGGCCGATTGTCGGCGAGGCTGCCTGGAGCACGGAGCCGGCCTTCGGATTCCCGAAAAAGACGACCTGCATCGGCTTGAGCGGATTCCCCGCCTTCGCGGCCGCCGCAGCGTGATCGACCTTGTACAGAACCCCAAAATCCCCGCTCTCCGCGATCGCCGCTTCGAGCTTTGTCATCGTTTCGGTAACGGAATGCTTGCTGGGTCGCGTAACGAGACCGTCCTCCCCGGCGCCCAAGGGGAAAACCGGCAGACAGACGAAAACCAGCGCTAGAGCGGACAGAAGAGTTTTCATCCCCGAATCTCCGGATGATCGCACCCCGCGCAAGGCGCCGCCTCCCCTTCAAAGTTCGAAGTTCGAAGCTCGAGGTTCGAGGCTCAACGTTCATCGCGTTCCCCTTGTTCCTTTTCCCATCTGCGGGATACTCCGCGTCCGATGTTCCGATCCCCTCCGTCCGCCGCCTCTTTCTGGCCCGCCGCTCCGCGCGTGGGCGTGCCCTCTTCCCGCTCGCGGTAAGGGATTCGCTGGCCTTTCCGCCGCGCGTCCGTCGCTCCCCCATGAGTCAGCAGGAATCGCTTTCGCTCGGTCAAAAACTCTCGCCGCTCCTCGGCGGCGGTTTGTTTCGTCCGCTCAGCCGGCCGACGGCCGCTGTCTACGTGGATTGTGCCGAGCGGCTCGTCGAGGCGGCGGATGAAGGCGGTCAGATTCCTCACGGCGATGCGCGCCTCCTGATAAGGGAGGTGCTGGTGCGACACCCTGACGTCGAGCTCGAAGAGGACGAGGGCGGCCAGTTTCGCGACCTGAACCAGCGCGCCGCGCAGTTCTTCAGCAAGCTGCTCGAGGTGCGCTGGCTGCAAACGCGGCGGGTGAGTCTCGATGAGCACTACGTTCTCATCGCCCCGCCG
Organism: Chthoniobacterales bacterium; assembly: GCA_038322235.1. GTDB lineage: Bacteria > Verrucomicrobiota > Verrucomicrobiia > Chthoniobacterales > SZAS-18 > SZAS-18. Next base: position 5,900 of record JBBQFQ010000005.1, on the reverse strand, counting down.
CTGCGCCGCGTGCTCCGCGTCCTGCGCGACCTCGGGGCGGATCGTCCGGCCGACCTCCGCGATTTTGCTGCGACGCTGCGTTCGCTTTGCAATGATCTTCTCCGCGAGGGCGTGCTCGATCCGAATCGGCTCGGTCCGGAGGAAATGCGCCAGACGGTGAAGGACTTCCTTGATCGCGCCGGCCGCGCCGAGGATCAGATGCACGCGGTCGAGTCGCTCATCGACCGGCACGATCTCGCCCAGCGGAGCAGCGCCACCCCGCGCGAGACGCTCGAGCGTTTCCTTGTGGAGTTCCACGCCGGCGATCACATGGTGTGCTACGACGCCCTCCAGGCCGCGGGTTTGCTCCCGCGCTTGAATCAGGCGCGCGCCACGGTCCGCGATGCGTTGCATGATCCGTTCACCCGGCAGCGACTAGCTGATGGTCTGGCGAGGCACCTCGATCTCTCTGCGCCGGCCGCGTACGCGGAGGCGGAAGCGTGGCTGGCGCGGCTGGAGCGCCTGCTCAACTCCATCCCCGTCAAGCAGCGGACGATCGACGGCCGCATGGCCGATTTCGCGCGACTCTCGAATGCGCGGCATCGCTACCAGACGGAGATGCGCGGGCGGCGTCCGGAGCAGGTGAAGAGTTATCTCGACGAAGCGGGTCAGCGCCACGCCGGCACTTCGTTCGCTGCCCTCGCGGCCGATCCCGGTATGCCGCTGCTTTCGCCGAAGGTGGAATTTTTCTTCGGTCTCGAAGCGATGTCGTCCGCGCGCCGGCAGCGTCCGCCCGTGAATCTCGATCTCCTCACGCAGACCTCCCGGGGCGAGAGCGACGCGGCCCGCGAGGAAATCCGGCGGCGGAATCTGAACGTCCTCTCGGCCCAGCGCGCCGTCCGCTTCGTCGAAAAGCATCTGCCCACGAAGGGCGACCGCATCTCCACGGAACAGCTCCGCGTCACCGCGGACGAGGATTTCCTCGACCTCCTCGCTGTCCTCGCCTTCGACCGCGGTCCGTCCGGCACCGAGCAAGGCAGCGTCCGCTGGCGGGTGCAGGCCGTCCGCGCGGAGTGGGGCCTCGAGCCCGCCCGCATTCCGCGCGATGCCGAGGGCGGCCGACTCGTCGAACGCTTCACGCTCGAACGCCTTTCCTGATCGATCATGTCTCTGCCCTGGCCCTCCTTCTCTACCTGGCATCGCATCCGCGAGGATGAACGCGGTGCGCTTTCGGACGTCCTCACCGACCTCCTCGCCCACGGTGCGCTGCTGGGTGACAGCGGTCGGGATCGCGAGCTTTACCTGCTCGCCCGCGAGTATCAGCCGGAACTCAGCGAATACCTCGCCCCCCTCCATCTCGAACTCTGGGTGGATCCGGATCGCCCCTCGCTCCTCGTGCGGCCCGTGCCGGGCGATTGCGGCCTGCTGGCACGCTTCAACAAAGCCGAGACGCTCGTCGTGCTCACACTCTGGCGGATCTACCACGACGTCCGCCTGGAGCACGCGGTGGAATCGGTCGTCATCACCGCGAACGATCTCTGGCAGCGCTTGAAGCTTTATTTTGAGCAGGTCGAGCTCCCCACCGCCGCCCACCTCCGCGAGATGCTGGCGAAACTGCGTAACCGCCGGCTCGTACGCGTGCAATGGCACGAGGATCCCAGCCAGCTCGGTGATTCGCAGATCGAGATTATGCCCACGCTTCGCCACGTCATTCCCTTCGAGGACGCCGCCGCCTGGGAGCAGCAGGCATCGCTCTATCAGCACCCCGGCGCGGCCGAACTCGAGAAGGAGGTTGGCGCATGAGTCAGCGCATCTCGCTCACGCGCCTCGTCGCCCTCAATTGGTACGGCTTCCGCCAGATCTTCGAGGTCGAGGATAATGTCCTCATTTCGGGCGCGTTTGGCACCGGCAAGTCGGCGCTGCTAGACCTCATGCAGTACGTGCTCCTCGGGGCGCACTGGCGCGCCAATCGCGCCGCCGCCGGCAACGCCCGCGGTCGCGATCTCGTAGGCTACTGCCTGGGTGATACAAACCAGACCCGCGACGGCCAGCGCCATTTCCTGCGCTCGAGCGGCGTCACGCTCGTCGCGCTGGAGTTCACCCGCGCCCCGGAGGATCCGCGCCAGCCGCCCCAGCGCGAGACGTGGGGCATCCGGCTCCAATTCACCAGCCCCACCGCAGCGCCGGGTCAGACCTATTTCTACGTTCCGAAGCGGCTCGAGTACGCGGACATCGCGCCAGAGGGCCGGATGCTCCCCGACGACGCGTTTCGCGCCTGGTTGCGGCGGGAGTACGGGAATGAATGCCTTTTCCAGCGGCAGCAGGATTACCTCGAAGAGATGGCTGCCCCGCGGCACCTGAACTTCGATGCCGCGGCCTTTCAACGCACCTTCCCGAAGGCGATCGCGTTCGAGCTCGAGGACAGCGTCGAGAAGTTCATCCGCGAATTCATTCTGGAGGAGAGCCCGCTCGATGTGCGCGAAGTCCGCGCCGCGCTGCGCGCGTACGACGACACCCGCCGCCGGCTCGAGAAGCAGGAGGACGAAGCTGCGTTCCTGCGTCGGATCTGCGCCCAGCATGAGCGGTGCGACACCTCCCGCCGCGAGGAGGCGGTGCTCCGGCACCTTCAACACGCTCTAAAACTGAGGCAGGCGGAGGAACGCCGCGAGCGCCATGCGGCCGACCTCCAGCGGCTCGAGACCGAGCACGCGGATGACCTGATGAATCTCACGGCGGCCAAGGCGGAGGCGCTTGCGGTGGGGCGTCTGCTCGAGGCCGTGCGCTTCGAGATTCAGCAGGATCCGGACGGCGGGAAGCTCCTGCAGCTCGACCGCCAGAAGCGCGATCTCCATCTGCGCGTCAGCTCGCTGCGTGAGACCCGTCGCGCCATTCTGGAGCGGCTCGAGGCGCACCACCGCGCGTGGTTGCAGTGGCTGAAGCACGGAGCCTCTCTGCCGCTCGAGGGCTTGAAGGCAGCGCTGAAGATGGACGACACGCTCCTCGCGCCGTTGCGCGCCGGGACGGATGCGGCGCGCCTTGAGGCGCTGCCCAAGCTGGCGTCGCATTACAATGCGCTGACGCTTTCCGTGCACCACCTGCTGCGTCCGCTCGAGGACAGTCTCAAGGCGGCCGGCCACCGTCTCGGGCAGCTCGCCGAGGACCTCGAGCATCTTGCGAAAGGTCAGGCGCCCGGTTCGTTTCCGCTCTTCAACGCCGCCCGCAGCAAGCTCGGTGATCGCGTGGAACAGCTCGGCCGGCTCATCGAAGTACGCCCGGAGGCGGAGCGCTGGTGGCCTGCGCTGGAGCTGTTCCTCGGGCGGAACCGGTGGGCGATCGTGGTCCACGACGCGGCCGATTACAAAAAGGCGCTGGAAATTCTCCGCCGCACCGCGCCCGGCAGGGAAGGGGAGTCCCTCTTGCATCCGTCCGAGGCCGGTCAGCTCCGCGGCGGCAGTCGCGACGGCTCGCTCTTTGGCAAGGTCGACGTAACGCATCCCGTCGCGCGCTCGTTCGTCGAACATCTTCTGGGGGACGTGATCTGCGTCGAGAATGTCGCTGAACTCGAGACGACGTCGGCAGGCCGCGCAATCACGCCTGAAGGCATTTTCAAGCAGGCGCCGCTGCGCCGGCGACTGAAGCCCGCGGCGTCGGTTGAGCTCACCCTCGGCCGCGAAGGCCTCGAGCGGATGCGCAGCGCAAAACAGAAGGAGCAGAACGAAACGCGCTCGGAGTACGAAGCGCTCGAGCGTCGCCGGTCCGATGTCCAAAGCTGGCTCGAGAGCGGACGCCGCAGCGGACTCGCCGAGAGCGCCGTGCACGATCGCGCCAGCGAACTCTCGCGGCTGCCCGAACTCGAGACGGAGTTGGGCCAGCTGCGCGAGACGATCGATCTGCTGACCACGCCCGAGCGCGAAGCGCGGCAGGAGCAGCTCTCCCGGCTCGAGGAGCAAAAGACCGGGCTCGATCGCAAGGTTGGCAGTCTGCTTCAGTTGGGTGAGCAATTCACTCTCCGGAGCCGCCCGCATCTCGAGGCGCTCGACTCGGCGGCGGAAGACATCGCGAATGTCCGGTTGCTCGTCGAGGAAAGCCGCTTGGATCTCGGCCGCCGCTTCCGCGATCTGTCGGATAGCGAACTCACCCAGCGGCGCGATCAGCTCCGCGAAGCGTTTCCGAAGTGGTCCGATTGCTTCGACGAACTGCAGCGCCTGGCGAAGAAGGCGGGCGAAGCGGCGATCGAAGCCCGCGCCCAGCGCAACGGCGAGCGTGAACGCCTGTCCACCGCGCGGGACGAGCGAGGCAACCTGCGGCATCCGGAATACCAGACCGAGTTCCCTCCCGACGACGACGACAATGCGCCCTGGGCCGCCCGGCTTGGGGTCTTGGAATCCGTCGAACTCGAGAAATCGCGTCTGCTCGCCGCGGATCGCAAGACCGAGTGGGAGCGCCGGCTCGAGGACAACGTCCTCAACGCGCTGAACCGGCGCCTCGCGGATGCGACGGACACCATTCGCCTCCTGGATCGCTATCTTAGCCAGCCCGTCGGCCGGTTCCGCTACCGCATTAGTCAGCGGCGGGACACCGCGGCCTACGGCGCGATCTGGACCCTGCTCGATACCGGGCTCGAGCCCACCGATGAACTCCTGGCCGCGATTCCCGATGTCGAGATCCAGCGCGCCAAGGAGGAACTGATGCGGGCCGTGGATGCGCCCGAGAATGGCGACGAGCGCGCGCGCCGCCTACTCGACTACCGTACGTATCATCACTACGATCTCGAGATGGTCCCGGCCGATCGACCGGACGCTCCGCCGATTTCCCTCGGCCGCAGCGGCCGCAATCTGAGTGGCGGCGAAAGCCAGGCGCCGTTCTTCATCTCCATGCTCGCCGCTTTCCGTCGGGTCTACGACCGCGGCGACCGCTCGTCGAATCGCTCGCAGCAGCTCGGACTCGTCGTCATGGACGAAGCCTTCTCCAAGCTCTCGGGCGATGGCATCGAGGATTGCCTCGCGCTCGCTCGCGCCTTCCAGCTCCAGCTCGTCATGGCCTTCCCGCCCGAGCGTCTCGGCGTCATGGTCCCCCACGCCCAGACCGTCGTGATCTGCCAGAAAGAGGTCGAGCGCGACAAGGAAGGCTACGTCACCCACATCGCAAATATCCCGCTCCTCACCACGATGGCCGAGGCGCTGGATGCTCTGGAGTGAGCGGACGCGGAGAAAGGAACAAGAACGATCTGAGCGGCGGGATTCGCTGATCTCCGCTCCGCTCCACCATTTCCCATCACTCCCCCTACCTCACTCAACGATCATTCAAGCTGACGCAGGAGAACCAATGCCCATTGACGGTTTCTCGTACTTGATGCCCCTCATCGGGATTGCGCTGCTGGCGATTTGCGCGCGCCTCGTCTGGCGGTCGTTTCCGGCGCCACTTCGGGAGCGCCGTGACCAGATCTTCACCCTTTGGCTCTGCGTTGGCTTGTTTCTCGCGTACAGCTTTTCGATGCGAGACTACGTGTACAGCGCCGACTGGCGAATCGTTGGCGTTCCGATGCCCGTGATCCTGCTGGAACGAACGCTGAATCAGGACGGCTCGGTCTTTTGGAAAGACTGGATCGGCGGCGTTTCACTCCTCGTTGGATTCGTCGGAAATGTGCTTTTCTGGACGCTTCTTCCTGCCCTGCCCCTCGCGATCGCGATCCGCATATTACGATTAGGGCAGGTGTCCGGTAAGGCCTGAAAGGGCTGAAAAGCGAGCGGTGCCAGCTTCGATGCGGATCGATACGATCCGCGGGTCATCACACCCAAACGAAGCCGACACCATGAAGAAAACTACCGAAGAGCTGGGCGCCGAACAAGCGGCGCGACTGACGATCAAAACCCAGGAGAGCCGGATGATGGCCGAAGCCATCGAAGGCACCGGAATGAGCC
>JBBQFQ010000004.1:0-166456 GCA_038322235.1 Chthoniobacterales bacterium | reverse complement strand
AAAATCAGGCCGACCATGGCTGGACGCTCCTGCCACTCTGGGGTCACGGACTCAGCGTGCAAAGCTGGCTGCTGCTCATCCCGTTCGGCATCAGCTTCATCATTTTCGCCATCTCAGTTTTCGCCGAGACGAACCGCCTGCCGTTCGACATGCCGGAATCGGAATCGGAACTCGTCTCCGGCTACCACACCGAATACAGTTCGATGAAATTCGCACTGTTCTTCCTCGGTGAATACACCGCGATGATCGTCGGCAGTTCGCTCATCGTCGTCTTTTTCCTCGGCGGCTGGCACATGCCCGGCATCCCCGATGGCGATGGAAACGGCGGTCTCCCGATCCTGCGCGAACTCCCGCACTGGATTCTCGGCCTCGCAAACATCACGTGCTTCTTCGGCAAAGTTGCCGCGCTGCTCGTGTTTTTCATCTGGGTGCGCTGGACGCTCCCGCGCTTCCGGTTCGATCAAGTCATGAAGCTCGGCTGGCTCTACCTCTTCGAAATCGCGCTCGTGAATATCTTCATCACCGCTGCAATTATCGCGTTCACGAACAAATGACGAACGTCACTCTTACTCTTTGTCTTGCTCCTGTTCTTGCTCTCTCCCGTGAGCAAGCGGGCAGCACGTCGTCCGAGAGCATGGGCAGGAGCAAGACAAAGAAGTAAGAAGGAGCAACATGGCCTACGTCGTCCCACGTCCCGAGCTGACCCTGAAGGAAAAGGTTTACCTGCCGAGCATCATCAGCGGGTTGAAAATCACGTTCGGGCATTTCAAGAAAATGCTCCAGGGCAAGACGAAGGTGACGATGCAGTATCCCGAGGAAAAGTGGGACGCCGAGCTGCCCGAGTATTACCGCGGCGCGCCGACGCTCGTGAAGGACGAGCACGACCGCGAGCGCTGCGTCGCGTGCCAGCTCTGCGAATTCATCTGCCCGCCGCGCGCAATCACGATCACGCCGGAGGAAATCCCAGTCGGCGAGCGCTTCGAGAAAGTCGAGAAGCGCCCGGCGGAATTCAAGATCGACATGATCCGCTGCATCTACTGCGGCATGTGCGAAGAGGTCTGCCCCGAGCAGGCAATTTACCTGCGGAAAGACTACGCCATCACCGGAGTGACCCGCGAGGAGATGGTCCACGACAAAAAGAAACTCTACGAGCTGGGCGGCGTCTTCCAGGGGCTCGTGCATAAGTGGAACCCGGAGAAGTAAGGAATTTATGATTTATGATTTAAGATTTAAGATTTCTGCGCGCGCTCTCCGGGCGGTGCGCAGTGATCTGTCTGAATCCGACTCCGGGCTGACAGCGGCGCAGAGTTTTGTCTGGCAACGCGTGTGTGATGCAGGCCGCAAATCAGAAATCTTAAATCCTAAATCTTAAATTTAGTGAACCCGCTTCTCTTCGGCCTCTTCGCTTTCCTGATGCTCGCCTTCGGCGTGAGCGTCGTCGTGAACCGCAATCCCGTCGCGTGCGCGCTGAGTCTCGTCGTCAGCTTCCTCTGCCTCGCCGCGCTTTACGTCGGGCTCGATGCCTACCTCATCGGTAGCGTGCAAGTCGTCGTCTATGCGGGCGCGGTGATGGTCCTGTTCCTGTTCATCATCATGCTGCTCGACCTGAAAGTGGAGCAGCGGCGGAAATTCAACCTGCTCGCAGTCGGCGGCGGCGCACTCGTGGCACTCGCATTCGCCGCACAAATCGTCGGCGTGCTCGGAAAATTTCCGATGGGCGACAAACCGTTCCCAGCGCTGAAGCTTCCGCCCGGCGAGTCGCTGAATGACATCCGGAAAGTCGGCGAGGTGATGTTCTCGCAGCACACGCTGCCGCTGCAAATCGTCGGCGTGCTCATCCTCGTCGCCACCATCGGCGTCGTCGTCATCTCGAAGCGCGAACTGAAATGAGACCGCAATATTTTCAACCGCGAAAAATGCGAAAGGCGCGAAAGGACTTGGGCGGAGCACCCGCTCTTGCGTCTGATCCCCTTTCGCAAATTTCGCACCTTTCGCGGTCACAAAAAAAATGACCCTCACGCTCAATCACTACCTTCTCGTCAGCGGCCTGCTCTTCGCGATCGGCTTCGCGGGCGTGCTGCTGCGGCGGAACATCATCATCATCTTCATGTGCCTCGAGCTGATGCTGAACGCCGCGAACCTCTCGCTCGTCGCCTTCAGCCGATTCAACGTCGGCGCTCCGGGAACACCGAACGAAGGTCTGCCGAATTTCAACGCGCAGGTGCTCGTGTTTTTCATCATCACCGTCGCCGCTGCGGAAGTCGCAGTCGGCCTCGCCATCATCGTCGCGCTGTTCCGCTCGCGGCAGACCACGCACGTCGAGGACATCAGCTCCCTCAAGTTCTAGCGCCGGATGGATACCGCCAAACTATTTCCCTGGTTCATCCTCCTGAATCCGCTCATCGCAGCGGTGCTTATCCTCGTCGCCACGCGGAAAAATCACGGCCTTAGCGCGGTCATCAGCACGATGTCAGCGTTCTTCGGCCTCGCGGCGGCGCTCTGCGCGTGGTCGCTCCCGGAAGTCCACAGCTCGGTGATGTGGCTCGACTTTGGCAAAGCGTTCCAGGTGCCGTTCGGCGTGAAGCTCGATCATCTCGCGAAGGCGATGCTCCTCGTTGTCACCGGCGTCGGCTTCCTCGTGCATCTCTACAGCACGGTTTATATGGAGCACGACGATGCCCGATCGCGTTACTTCGGCCACCTCGCGCTCTTCATGTTCTCGATGCTCGGCATCGTGCTCGCGGATAATTTCGTGATGATGTTCATCTTCTGGGAACTCGTGGGCGCCAGCAGCTATCTGCTCATCGGCCACTGGTACGAAAAGGACAGCGCGGCCGATGCGAGCAAGAAGGCCTTCCTCGTGAACCGGATCGGTGACTTCGGTTTCATGATCGGGATTCTCATGGTGTGGGGCCTCCTCGGCACGGTCGTGTTTGCCGACCTCCAGCCGGCGGTCGCCAAGCTGGTGGCCGATCAAAAGACGAATGCGCCGCTCCTCGCTTTCCTCGGCGTGGCCGTTCTCTTCCTCTTCATGGGCCCGGTCGGCAAATCGGCGCAGATGCCGCTGCACGTGTGGTTGCCCGACGCGATGGAAGGCCCGACCCCGGTCTCAGCGCTGATCCACGCCGCGACGATGGTCGCGGCCGGCGTCTACCTCCTGGTCCGGATCACCTTTCTCGTCGATGCCGCACCGCTGGCGCAGACGGTCATCGCTTGGACGGGCATGATCACCGCCCTGATGGCCGCGCTCATGGCGACCCAGCAAAACGACATCAAGCGGATCCTGGCCTACTCCACGCTGTCGCAGCTCGGCTACATGATCGGAGCGGTCGGCATGTCGGCCGGGAATGCCGCGATGTTCCATCTCTTCACGCACGCCTTCTTCAAGGCCCTGCTTTTCCTCGGCGCCGGGGCGGTGATCCACGGCATGCACCATGAGCAGGACATCTGGAAGATGGGCGGCCTGAAGAACCGCATGCCGATCACGTTCGTCACGTTTGGACTCGGCACCCTCGCGCTCATCGGGTTTCCCGGCCTCGCGGGTTTCTTCTCCAAGGACGCCATCCTCGTCGCCGCCGGCCAGAAGAGCGTGACGTTTCTCGTCATGGGGCTCGTCACCGCCCTGTTGACGTCGTTCTACATGACCCGGTTGTTCCTCGTGGCTTTTCTGAACAAGCCCATGTCCGAGGCCGCCAAGCACGCCGCGGATCCGCCCCTCGTCATGACCGGGCCGCTCATGGTGCTCGCCGTGCCGTCGGTGCTGTTCGGCTGGGGCTGGGCCGCGAGCCTTTTTCACGTCGAGGTGCCGCACGGGAGCGATACCTGGCACGTCCCTTTGCTGGCGACCGTGATGCTGGTCGTGGGAGCGGGCAACGCGGTGTTGATCTACGGGAACCGAGACCGCGAGCGGGTTCGCATCCCGCTCTTCAAGGACAAATTCTATTTTGACGAGCTCTACGACGTGCTCATCAAGGTCACGCAGGAGGCGCTCGCCCGCTTCAGCAGCTTTCTCGACAAATACCTCATCGATGGCCTCCTCGTGAAGGGCGCCTCAGCCCTGGCCTTCGGCACCGGCTTCGCGCTGCGGTTCCTCCAGGTCGGCAATGCGCAGGCCTACGCCATCTTCTTCGGTCTCGGCGTGATCGTGCTCATGTATCTCGCTTTCCGCTGACGGAACCGGCCAACTCTCCTTCCCGATGTCCTTCCCGGTCCTTTACCTGCTCATTCTGATCCCGCTCGCCGGAGCGTTCGCCGCGATGCTGAATTTCGCGCCGAAGCGTTCGTGCCTGGCGGCTTCCGCGGCGAACCTGCTCCTAGCCCTCGGGCTGATGCCGGGCGTGCAGCCCGGCGGCGAGAAATTCCGCTATCTGTCGTCGATCGACGTCGTGCCGGCGCTCGATCTCAAGCTCCTCGTTGGAGTCGACGGATTGGGCCTGATGATGGTCCTGCTCGCCGCGATCGTCACGCTCTGCGCGATCCAGCTTTCGCCGCAGGTGAAGACGGGGGAGGGCGGATTCTACGCCTGCCTGATGCTGATCTCGGCCGGATGCATCGGCGCCTTTATCTCGCTCGATCTATTTTTCTTCTACGCGTTTCACGAACTCGCGCTGATCCCGACCTTTCTGCTCATCGGCATCTGGGGCCATGGCGAGCGGATCGCGGCGGCCTGGAAGATCACGATCTATCTCGCGCTTGGCAGCTTCATCCTCCTGCTTGGCTTCATCGCGCTGTATCTCGCGGTCCCGCTCGAGGCGCGGACGTTCGATCTCCGCAAGCTGTACCTGCTCCAGGAAAGCACCGGTGGAATCATCCCAACCGAAAAGCAGGGCCCGATCTTCCTCACGCTTCTCGTTGGGTTCGGCATTCTCATTTCGTTGTTCCCGTTTCATACGTGGGCGCCGCAGGGGTATGCCGCCGCGCCCACCCCGGCGGCGATGTTGCACGCGGGGGTGTTGAAGAAGTTCGGCCTCTTCGGCCTCCTTCGCGTCGCGTATCCGCTCCTGCCGTATGGCGCGCAGAAGTACGGCTCGTTGCTGTTGTTCCTCCTCGCCGGCAACATCCTCTACATCGGCCTGGTCACCATCTCGCAAAGGAAGCTCGATACGATGCTCGGCTACTCGAGCGTGATGCACATGGGCTACATTTTTCTCGGGCTCGCGAGTGTGAATGTGATCGGCCAGTCCGGCGCCGCGCTGCTCCTCTTCGCCCACGGGCTTTCCGTCGCGGCTCTCTTCGCGGTCATGGGTGATTTGCGCGAACGGCTCGGGACCACCCATCTCGACGAACTGGGCGGCCTCGCCCGGTCGATGCCGGTCCTTTGTCTGTTCTTCGGGCTCGCGCTGTTCGCCAGCATCGGGCTCCCCGGCTTCGCGAACTTCGCCGCGGAGACCCTCGTGTTTTTCGGGGCGTTCGGTGCCGACTCCGTCAACGTGTCGTCGCCGCTCCATTTCACCCCCATTCAGTGGACCGTCATCATCGGCCTGTGGGGCGTGGTGATGTCGGCGGTTTATATGCTGCGCGCCTACCGAAAGGTCTTCTTCGGTCCGACGCGGAGTGGTTTGGGGGAGATGCTCGACGTCGCCCCGGGCAATCGCTGGGCGTTTGCGCTGCTCGTCGCCGGCCTTCTCATCGTGGGATTCTATCCCAAGCTGCTGCTCGACCTGATCAAACCCGGCGTGCAGCCGGTCGCAGCGAAGGTCGCCCAACGCTGACTCGTCCATCTCCGGTTTTTCTGACATGAGTCCCATTTATCTCGAAGCCGCGGTCGTCCTGCTCGGCCTGTTCATCCTCATGGCCGAGGCGTTCGCCCCGCGCGTCGAAAAACGAACCTTCGCCTGGCTGGCGGTCGCCGGTCTCGTCGCGGTCTTGGCGCTGACTTGTTTCATCGAGGTCCCGCTCTCACCCCAGCCCTGGCAGAAGTTTTACACGATCGACGCGGCGGCGATGTTCTTCAAACGCTTCGCACTGGTCGCGACGATCGTCGTGCTCGTCATGTCCGTGGAGTACGTTGGCGTCCTGGAGCGCTATCTCAGCGGGTCGGTGAAGGGAGCGGGCGTGGCGGAATTCTTTGCCCTCCCGTTGTTCACGTGCGCCGGCCTCATGTGGATGGCCTCCTCGATCGATCTCGCGATGATCTTCGTCTCGCTCGAGCTGGTCACGATCTCGTTCTACGTGCTCGTGACCTACACCCGGAGGAACTCCGCGTCGCTGGAGGCGGGAGTGAAATACCTGATCCTCGGTGCGCTCAGCACTGGGTTCCTCGTCTATGGCCTCGCCTGGACCTACGGCCTGACGGGCCAGACCTCGCTCGCGAAGATCGGCCCCGCCCTGGCTGCCCTGAAGGGCCAGGATACCGCGATCTTTTTCGCGTTTGTGCTGATCATGGTCTCGCTTGGCTTCAAGATCGCCGCGGTGCCCTTTCAACTGTGGGTCGCCGACGTTTATCAGGGGGCTCCCACGCCGATCACGGCTTTCCTTTCCGTCGGCTCCAAGGCCGCCGGATTCATCGTGCTCCTGCGCGTGCTCGATGTCTTCCTCGCGGTCCCGGCCATGGTGGGGAAGATCGGCCTCGTGCTGGTGGGCTGCGCGGCGGCCACTCTCGCCTACGGAAATCTCGCGGCCCTGCCCCAGACGAACTTCAAGCGGCTCCTCGCGTATTCGAGCATCGCTCACGCTGGCTACCTCCTCATCACGGTCGCCAGCGTTTTGCCCAAGGCGGGCTCGACCACGAGTCCGATCCTGCCGGCGGAGACGATCGCTTTTTATCTCGCGGGCTATCTCCTGATGACCTTGCTGTCGTTCACGATCCTCATCGTCGTGGCCAATCACGCGCCCGGCGACGACATCGCTCATTTCAACGGACTGGCGAAGCGCTCGCCGTTTCTCGCCGGGACTCTCCTGGTTGCGATGGCTTCCTTGGCGGGCGTTCCGTTCACCGTCGGCTTTTTCGGGAAGTTTTTTGTCTTCGCCGGCGCGGTGGCCGCTCGCGAGTGGCTCCTGATCGTCGTGGGCATCGTCTCGGTCGGCTGCGGCTTCTACTACTATTTCAAGGTGGTGCGCGCGATGTATTTCCAGCCGGTCGCTCCCGGCCAGGAGTTCGAAATCGAGCTCGGCGGCGTCACCCGGATCGTCATCACGGTCCTCACGACGCTCATCATTCTGCTCGGAGTGTTTCCGCAGCCGGCGCTGAATCTATTTCAGACAAAGTCGAAGCCCGCCGTCGCCCTGAGCCGCTGACGAGGGGAGATGGAGGGAAGGCCGCAGACGGTTTGCGTTGGCGATAATTGAACAGCCTGACGAAAAAGTGCTTAGCGTGAGGGGCCGTCGGATCGCCGGGATGAACGGTTGGGCCGCCCTCGGCTCTGGGCTGCGTAGAGGATTGCGGCGTCGTCGGCGGCGGCGGCACGCGCTTTGCTAAGCGCGAGGGAAGCGCCGTTTCCGGGAACCGCTGACGCGTGCAACCGGGCCCGGCGAATCCCTCCCCATGTCCCTCTTCAACGCGTTGAAAACGTTTTCCATCCGCCTCGCCATCGTCTTCCTCGCGGTGAATCTCCTCGCGCCCGGCATCGCTCCGGCGGAAATCGCCCCAGCCAAGGCGGAGCCCACGATGGAGCAGCGGATCGCCGATCTGGAGGCATACATGGGGAACGCCGCTCGGGGAGCCGATGCGACCGACGCCAAGATGACTTCGAAGATCCCTGGACCGGGGCCGGGGCATAACGCGTGGATGATGGTCTCGGCGGCGCTCGTCCTGTTCATGACGCTGCCGGGCCTGGCGCTGTTCTACGGCGGACTCGTTCGGCAGAAGAATGTCCTCTCCGTCCTTGGTCAATGTCTCGGCATCGCCGGGCTCGTCACGATCCTCTGGTGGGCGGTGGGTTACAGCCTCGTTTTCGCGAAAGGCACGCCGTACCTCGGGAGCGTGAGCACCTTCGCGTTCTTCCAGGGAGTCGATGGAAATCCAAATACCGACTACTCCTACTGGGTCTCGCAAAATGTCTTCGCGATGTTTCAGATGATGTTCGCGATCATCACGCCCGCGTTGATCATCGGGGCCGTCGCCGAGCGGATGAAGTTTTGGGCCGTCATGGCGTTTGTCACCGTCTGGATGTTCGTCGTGTACTTCCCGCTCGCGCACATGGTTTGGGGCATCGATGGCCTGATGAACGGCGTCTGGAATGCCGACGCGAAAATCAAGGCGATCGACTTCGCTGGTGGCACCGTGGTGCACATGTCGAGCGGTTGGAGCGCGCTCGTGCTCTGCCTCATCCTCGGTCCGCGGGTCGGCTTTGGGAAGACGCCCATGGCGCCCCACAGCATGGTGCTCTGCATGGTGGGCACCGGGATGCTTTGGGTTGGCTGGTACGGCTTTAACGCCGGTTCGGCTGTCGGGGCCGATGGGATCGCGGCCAACGCCTTCACGACCACCACGCTCGCCGCTGCCGTCGCGGCGTTTGTCTGGGCCGTGGCGGAAGCGACCGTGAAGGGGAAACCGAGCATCCTCGGGTTTTGCTCCGGCGCGGTGGCCGGGCTGGTCGTCGTGACCCCAGCCTGCGGTTTCATCAACCCTTCGGGTGCGATCATCATCGGGCTGCTCGCCGGCGTGATTCCCTTCCTCGCGTGTAATTATCTGAAGGGGCTCATCGGCTACGACGATGCCCTCGACACCTTCGGCGTCCACGCCGTCGGTGGCACCCTCGGTGCCGTCATGACCGGCGTGCTTGCCACGCTCGACGTCAATCCGAACCTCGCCACGAACTTGAAGGCGGTGGTGGGCAAGGGGCTCGTGCTGGAGCAGTTCAAGGCCATGGGCATCACGCTCCTCCTTTCCGTCGCGGCCACTGCGGCCATCGCGTACACGCTGAAGGCCATCATGGGTCTGCGCGCGGATGACGAGGTGCAGATGAATGGGCTCGATATCTCCGAGCACGGCGAAGAGGGCTACCACGCCACGTCCTACGGCGGAGCGTCCCGCGAGAGTTCCTCCTATGGATCGTTCACTGGCGGCGGCGGAACGCGCCCGCCGCGGGAGATCGAGGCGCTCTGAGGCGGGGTCGGAGCCTGACGTCGGCACGGTACAAGGTACGGGCAAGCTCCTGGTTGCCCCACATCTCCTCCGGTAGCGTAGACGCCAGGAAAGCGGGCCGAGCGGGAGTTCAGCCGTGCCCCAAGCCGTACCCCACCGGACCGGCACCCCCGCCCATGGGGAAAAAGCGACCCCGGCAGCAAGTGCAACGCGTCACGCGCGCGGTCGATCTCGATGGCGAGGCCGGATTCGCTCACGGGAGAAGCCGGATTCGTTTACGGGGGTGCCCCCAATCGTTTACGGGGGAGACCGTCAACGTTCGCGGGGGAGCCCGTCACCGTTTACGGGGGAGCCCGTCACCGTTTACGGGGGAGCCCGTCAACGTTCACCGGGGAGGCCGTCAAAGTTCACGGGGGAGGCCGTCAAAGTTCACGGGGGAGGCCGTCAAAGTTCGCGGCGGCGACCGTCAACGTTCACGGGCGGGGCGGTCAACGTTCACGGGGGAGGCCGTCAAAGTTCGCGGCGGCGACCGTCAACGTTCACGGGCGGGGCCGTCAACGTTCGCGGGCGAGGCCGTCAACATTCGCGGGCGAGCCCGTCACCGTTTACGGGGGAGCCCGTCAACGTTCGCGGGGAAGCCCGTCAACGTTCGCGGGGGAGCCCTCCAGCGTTCGCGGGGGAGCCCGTCACCGTTTACGGGGGAGACCGTCAACGTTCGCGGGGGAGCCCTCCAGCGTTCGCGAGGGAGCCCGTCACCGTTTACGGGGGAGACCGTCAACGTTCGCGGGCGAGGCCGTCAACATTCGCGGGTGCGTCCGTCAACGTTCACGGGTGCGTCCGTCAACGTTCACGGGGGAGTCCGCCAAGGTTCACGGGAGAGCCCGCCAGCGTTCGCGGGGCAGAGCCGATGTAAGCGCGCAAGGTTACTTTATGTCCATCCGATTCCCTGCCACCCTTCCGCTCCCTCAGAAAACCGCTCCGTCAACCGGTTCACCAACCCCAAACGACGAAGAGGCCTGAGCACCGACACGACGCAAGTTCCTGAAGGGTGGTTCGGGTCGAAGTGCTTCATGGCGCGGCGGTGTTCGATAGCGGCAGAAGTCTGCATGGAGTGGTGGGTGGGTTTGCGGGGACGTTGGGCGCCCGGTCCCAACGGCGCGAGTGGGGAGGTGAGGCGGCGGGCGAGGGCACGAAGCGAAAACTTCCATGGGATGCCCCCCGTCGCCTCGCCGTTCCCTCGATCAACCATCCCATCATCCACCATCAAGCGCTTCAGTCTTCCCTTCCCGCCCGCGACTCTCTACGCTCGCAACCGTCGCGGCGACGAAAATGCCTGTACCCGCTCCCCGCGGAAAAGCGAACAAGCTCCTCTTCGCGCTGCCCGAAACGCTTGAACCGATGAATCCCTCGCCTCCCCGCGCGCCGATGCCGGCTGGCTGCGGGCGTCCGCTGGCGCCAACCCTGCGCGGGCTGTTCGCCGCCACCGCCTGCTTTCTCCTCGCGCTCCCGGGGGCCGCCTCCGACTTGGGCGGCTGGACCACCGTGGCGCCGATGACCACTCCCCGCTGGGGCTCGTCCGCCGGGGTTATCAATGGCGTCGTCTACGTCGCCGGCGGCTACAACGGGAGCCATCGACTGACCGTCGACGCCTACAACCCCGGCACCAATACGTGGTCGGCCCGGTCGTCGCTCCCCGGGTTCCAAACCAACGCGG
Source organism: Chthoniobacterales bacterium (assembly GCA_038322235.1). Lineage (GTDB taxonomy): Bacteria > Verrucomicrobiota > Verrucomicrobiia > Chthoniobacterales > SZAS-18 > SZAS-18. The sequence continues at coordinate 155,717 of JBBQFQ010000004.1, read as the reverse complement.
CCTTCGGCGTCATCGGCGGGGTGCTCTACGTCGCGGGCGGAACCGACAGTTCCTTCTACATTTCCAACGTCCGCGCCTATGACCCGGTGGCGAATGCGTGGACGGGGAAGACTTCGGCCCCCACCCTGCGGCAGGGCGCCGGCGGCGGGGTCAGCAACGGGTTGCTCTATGTCGTCGGCGGCCAAGGTCCTGGCGGCTCGGTCGGCACTCTGGAAGTCTTCAATCCGGTCGCGAATTCCTGGACCTCCAAAGCCGCCATGCCCACCGCCCGCTCCGGTCTGGGTGCCGGGGTCATCAACGGCGTGCTCTATGCGGTGGGTGGTTACAATTCCGTCAGCGGACAGACGCTCGCCACGGTCGAAGCTTATGACATCGCCGGCAACACTTGGACGACCAAAACCTCGATGCCCACGAGCCGGCAGGCGCTTTCGGTGCGGGTGGTCAACGGCACGCTCTACGCCGCGGGTGGCACCAATGCCGCCAGTTCCGTGAATTACGACAAGGTTGAGGCCTACGATCCCGTCCAGGACGTCTGGACGACGGTGGCGCCGCTCAACGTCGGCGCGGCTGCGCTCCAGGCGGTGGATTTGAACAACGTCCTCCAGGCCTTCGGCGGTTACCTCAACGGCGGCACCAGCGCGGTCGCGACCACGGAATACTTCACCCCGCCTCTCGCCACGGGCGTGGCCGACGGGATCGCCGACCGCACCGCCACGCTGCACGGCACGGTCAACCCCGCGGGAAGCGCTGCCACCGTCGCCTTCGAATACGGCCCCACAACGGCCTACGGCTCCAGCACCACCCTTCAGCCGGTCAGCGGCTCGAGCAGCCTCCCGGTCGCCGCGACCCTCAGCGGCCTCACGCCCGGCTCACTCTATCACTTCCGTCTGCTCGGCACTTTCAACGGGGTGACCATCCGGGGACTGGATCAAGCCTTCACCACGCTCCTCACCGGCACCGTGACCCTGGGCAGTCTGAGCCAGACCTACGACGGCACGCCGCGGGCGGCGACGGCGACGACGACCCCGCCGGGGCTGGCGGTGACCTTTACTTACAACGGTTCGGCGACCGCCCCGGCGAATGCGGGGAGTTATACCGTCGTGGGCACGATCAATGACCCGGGCTATGCCGGGAGCGCCACGGATACGCTCGTGATCCATCCGGCGACGGCGACAGTGACGCTGGGCAGTTTGAGCCAGACCTACGACGGCACGCCCAGAAGCATCACCGCCACCACCGTGCCGCCAGGCTTGAGCGTGACGTTCACTTACAATGGCTCCGCCATGCCTCCGACCAACGCCGGGAGCTACGCGGTAGCCGGGATGGTCAACGACGCGAACTACAGCGGCAGCGCGCTTGACACTCTGGTGGTCAGTCCGGCCGCGGCCAGCGTGACGCTGGGCGGTTTGAGCCAGACCTACAACGGCACCCCACGGAGCGTCACGGCCACGACGATGCCGCCGGGACTGAGCGTGAATCTGACTTACAACGGCTCCGCCACCCCTCCCACAAACGCCGGAAGTTACTCCGTCAGCGGGATTATTTCCGACCCCAACTATTCCGGGGGGGCGTCGAACACCCTGATCGTCAGCAAAGCCGCCGGCACGGTCACGCTGGGCAGCCTGAGCCAGACGTTCGACGGCACGCCGAAGAACGCCACCGCCACGACCGTGCCAGCGGGCCTGAGCGTGGACTTTACCTACAACGGCTCCTCCACCGCACCGACCAGCGTGGGCAGTTATGCGGTCGTCGGGACGATCAACGACCTCAACTACGCCGGCAGCGCCAGCGGCACGCTCATGATCAACTCCGCCGGTCCTTTCAACTTCGGCACCTGGACCGCGGTCGCCCCGATGACGACACCCCGCTGGGGCTCATCGGCGGGGGTCATCAACGGCGTTCTTTACGTCGCCGGCGGCTACAATGGGAGCCACCAGATCACCGTCGATGCCTACACCCCGAACACCAACACCTGGTCGGCCAAAGCAGCGCTGCCGGGCGTGCAAACCAACGCGGCCTCCGGGGTCATCGGCGGGATCCTTTATCTCGCCGGGGGAACCAACAGCTCCACTTACATCCCCAACGTCCGCGCCTACGACCCGGTCGCCAACGCTTGGACGGCCAGGACCTCCGCCCCCACCCTCCGGCAGGGCGCCGGCGGCGGGGTCAGCAACGGGTTGCTCTATGTCATCGGTGGCCGGGGTTCCGCTGGCCCGGTCGGCACGCTCGAAGTGTTTGATCCCGTGGCCAACTCCTGGGCCGCCAAAGCGTCCATGCCGACGGCCCGCTCGGGCTTGGGCGCCGGCGTGGTCAACGGCGTGCTCTTCGCCGTCGGCGGCATCAACTCGGTCGGACAGGTGCTCGCCACGGTCGAAGCCTACGACATCGCCAGCAACACCTGGACGACCAGGGCGCCCATGCCCACGAGCCGGCAGGCGGTGGCGGTGGCGGTGGTCAATGGCACGCTCTACGCGGTCGGCGGCACCAATGCCGCCAGCTCCGTCAACTACGACAAGGTCGAAGCCTACGATCCGGCCCAGGACAAATGGACGAATGTGGCGCCGAAGCTCAGTGGCGGCGCCGCCGTACAGGCGGTGGATTTGAAAGGCTTCCTCCATGCCTTCGGCGGCTACGTCAACGGGGGCGCCAGCGCGCTCGCGGCCACGGAATTTCACACGCCGCCCGTCAGCACCCTGGTGGCGGACGGCCTCTCCGCGGACTCGGCCACCCTGCACGGTTCGGTCCATCCGGCCGGCAGTGCGGCCACGGTCGCGTTCGAATACGGCCTGACCACCGCCTACGGGAACAGCACCGCACTTCAGCCCGTGAGCGGCTCCAGCACCCTCCCGATCGCAGCGGCGCTCAGCGGGCTGGCGCCTGGCACGATCTATCACTTCCGGCTGACCGGCAGCTTCGACGGGGTCACGCTGCGCAGTCAGGATCTCACTTTCCTCACCCGGCAGCTGGCCACCGTGACGTTGGGCGGCCTGAGCCAGACCTACGACGGCACTCCGAAGAGTGCGACCGCGACAACGAGCCCCGCGGGCCTGGCCGTGACGTTCACTTACAACGGCTCGGCCGGCGCCCCGGTGAGCGTGGGCAGTTACACCGTGGTCGGCACGATCAATGATGCCACCTATGCCGGCAGCGCGACCGGCCTGCTCCAGATCGTCGGCGCCTACACCGCGTGGCGGAACTTCTACTTCGGCGCCAGCGCGAACGACCCGGCCATCTCGGGCAATCTGGTCGATTTCGACGGTGACGGCATTCCGAACCTCCTGGAATACGCCCTCGGCGGCGACCCGACCACGCCCTCGTCCGGGATCCTGCCGGCCGCGGGCATCATCGCGAATCATTTCCAGTTCCAGTTCACCCGGCCCGCCCCCGCCGCGGTCAACTACGTGGTCCAGGTTTCCGCTGACCTCGCGTCGTGGTCAGACGTCGCCACCCTCTCCGTCAACGGAAGCACTTGGACGGGCCCGGCCACCGTCCTGGAAACCGGCAGCGGTCCGACCCGGACCGTCACCGTCCAGGATCCGATTGTGGTCCCCCTCACGACCTGGCGTTTCTTCCGCGTGGTGGTCAGTCCGTGATTCGCCCGGGACACTTCAGTGCCAAAAATTCGCCCACGGGCCCGTGCTCACGCCCTCCGCGGCGTCCTGCTCCGCGATCGATCCATGAAAATCCATCCCCTTCTGGTCCTCACCAGCCTTTGGCTGGCCGCGGCCGGCCCTCGCGCGCACGCCGAGGCCCCGCCGGGCATCATTCGCTACCTCGGCGCTGCCGACGGCTCGGCGGCCGTCGCCCTCGACGGAGGACGATTTTTCGCCACCGCGGAAGATGACCTGAACTTTTTGCGCATTTACGAAGTGCGCCCCAAGGATGCCTCGCAGCCCAGGCCGGTCTGGGAGCGGGAGGTGTCGGGAGACCTTGGGGTCAGGCCGAAGGATGAGTGTGATTTCGAAGGAGCCGCCCGCATCGGGAATCGCATCTACTGGATCGGCTCGCACGGCTTCCACGCGAAGCCCGGGCAATACCGGGCGCACTGCATCCTCTTCGCCACCGAGGTCAGGACTGACGCGAAGACCGGCCTTCCCAGCCTCGAGCTCACCGGGACGCCTTACCGGCGCCTGGTCGAGGATCTGCAGGGTGATCCGCGGTTGCAGCCATTCGCGCTCGCCGAAGGCGCGGGCCAGCCGCCGAAGACGCGAGCCGGCTTGAACATCGAGGCGCTTTGCGCGACACCCGAGGGAAATCTCCTCGTCGGTTTCCGCGGCCCGGTTTCCGCGGCAAACAAAGCCCTGCTTGTGACGCTGCTCGCGCCGGCGGCCGTGCTCGAGCCCGGTGCGAAGGCCCGGTTGGGCGAAATTTTCTCGCTCGACCTCGGCCAGGACCGCGGCTTCCGGGACATGGCGCCGTGGCGCGGTGGCTATCTCATCATCGCCGGGCACTTCGACAAAAAGGACGACTTCGCTCTCTTCTTTTGGTCCGGAAAAGCGGGCGATGCCCCCCGCCCGCTTGCCGCAGACTTCCGCGGCTTGCGCCCCGAGGGCTTGGTCGTGCCTGACGTGGCCTCCGACGAAGTCCTCCTGCTGAGCGACGACGGCAAGCACCAGCCGGCCGGGGCACCGCGCGGCTTCCAGAGCATCCGGCTGCGGCTGGTCCTCCCGCCGTAAGACGTGCCGGCGCGGCTCCAACTTTCAGACGGACGCTGGTGGAAACCGTTCGTCTTCCGCCCTGCGGCAGCAGGCTGCCTGGCTGACGGCTCCAGCGGGAGAAGGGGTGGGGGAGGGGCGGAACGCTGGCGCCGTGTCGACAGAGTCTGAAAGTTGCCGGCGAGAGCGCGCGATCTCAAGAAAGACACTTCCACGACGGCACAGACGGGGCCATTTTCGTCCTCACCGCGGGGCCAACCGGCTATGGCAGGCTGACCTGCATGCGGATGAAAAGCGGACCAGTCGCAGCCGGGAGGTCCCGCCAGTAGGTGCCGAGCCCGTCGGTTTGCTCAGCCGCTCCCGTCGAGGACCATTATCCTCACGAGTGGCGAATTGCTGCCCAATCCCAGCCTCACGGTCGACGCATCCGCGCTCCCAGGTGGTCTGGCGATTTCGGGTAACCACAACAGCCGCGTCTTCAACGTGAGCAGCGGCATCACCTGCGTGCTCACTGCCTTAACGATCACGAGCGGAAGCAACGGCAGCGGCGGCGGCATTTCCAATGCAGGCACGCTGACTCTCAATCGATGCACGGTCCTCAGCAACGCCGCGACCACCGGCGGTGGAATTTCGAACGGGGGCACCCTGGACCTGAGGCAATGCATCCTTTCCGGTAATAGCGCGACTGGCAGCGGTGGCGCCATCTATAACAAAAACGGGGGTACGCTGACGCTCAATCAATCCACGCTGTCAGCCAACTTGGCGGGCCCCCAGGGATACGGAGGCGCGATTTGCAATGCATCTGGCGGAACGCTCACGGTAAACCAGTGCACCGTTTCGGGAAACACCTCGGACTACCCCGGCGGCGGCATCTCGACGTCAGGCACGGCGACGATCACCCAATGCACGATCACCCAAAACTCCTCGCCGAACCCCTCCAACCTGGGCCGGGGCGGTGGACGTGACGTCAGCGGCATGGTGATGCTGCGCAACTCGATCGTGGCCGGCAACTCAGATATCTTCGGCGTCGGCTACGACCATGGTGGGAATCTCACCTCCGGCAATCCCCTGCTCTCAGCCCTCGGCAATTACGGTGGCCCGACTCCGACCATCGTTCCGCTTGCCGGTTCCCCTGCGATCGATGCCGGGGTTTCCTCCTCGGCGGCCAGTTTCCCCAACGACCAGCGCGGTTCTGGCTATCCACGCATCATTGGTAGCCACGTCGACATTGGCGCGTACGAGCGGGGCACGCTCAAGAATTTCAACGCCTGGGGCGCCGAGACCACCGGCACCGCCGGCGGCGGCCTTTCCTTTACCGGGATCGCCCCCAACAGCCGCTCTCACGGACTCAACTACGCTTTGCGCGGCAATCCCCTCTCGGGCTCGGCCATGCTCCTGCCGGCACTGTCGTCTTCGGGCCCAGGTCATGCGGTGCAATTCCCCTATCGACCCCTTGCCACCGATCTGATCTATACCGCCCAGCGCTCGAGCGATTTGGCCACGTGGACCGAGATCTACCGTTTTAACCCGGGCACCGGCCTTGTCGTGCGTAACGGGGTGACCAGCTCCGAGGACGCGCTCAATCAGATCATCACGATCAACGACCCGGCCACCGGTCAAAAGTTCTTCTGGCGCCTTCTCATTCTGCAGACTCCGTAATCCAGTCGGCGGGCGGACTGATTGCGAGGCTTGGCGCCAAGCACCCGCCGCGGGCAAACCCAGCGGGTGAGCTGGGTTACACCTTCCGGTGGCGGCGGGCGGCGACGAGAATCCGTTTCTAGCCGCGGCCTGCCCGTTACCATGGGCGCGGGCCGCGCCAGCTGCCGCACCAGACAAGACCCGGTGGTCCGGGCGGTGGTGCGGGCAAGCTCCTGCTTGGCCCATTCTCCGTCGGTGGCGCAAACGCACCGAGGTTGGACCGAGCGGGAGCTCAGCCGTACCGAGCCGTACCGGGAGCCGTACCGGGACCGGCGGGTGGTAGGGGAAGCGGGGAAGGAAGGCAGCCGGCCACGCCTCGCCGGGCGGGCCGTCAACGCTCACGGGGCAGGCTGTCAACGCTCACGGGGGAGGCCGCAATCGATTACGGGGGCCGGATTCGTTTGCGGGGAGGCCGGATTCGTTTGGGGGGGCGCCGTCAGCGATTCCGGGAAAGGTGTCAACGTTCAGCCAGCGTCAGGCCCAGGCGATCGACAATCTACGTAAGATCCACTCGGCGGGAAAGTTCCGCTCGTGGTTTCGGAGCGTCGCCACCGCTGCGGGCAAACTCCGCCGGTGGGGGGGCCTTACACGTTCCGGCGGCGGCGGGCGGCGAGGAGGCACGCGCCACCAAGGCCGAGAAGCGCGGCGCTTGAGGGCTCCGGGATATTGGAGACCGCCAAGCCATACGGGCCGTTCACGCCCGGAGAGGTCCAGCCGACGATGGCCGCGCCCGTCGTCGCGTCATACTCGCCCACCGTGCCGTTGCCGTTGTTCCCGACGTAGAGGTTGTTGCCCGAAATCGCCAGGGATACCGGGGCGTTCAAATTGCTCGGAGAGGTCCAGCCGGCGATGGGCGCGCCCGTCGTCGCGTCAAACTCGCCCACCGCGCTGCCGCTGTTGTACGCTACGTAGAGGTTGTTGCCCGAGATCGCGAGGCCATACGGCCCGCTCAGCCCGCTCGGAGAGGTGAAGGCGGTGATGGTCGCGCCGGTCGTGGCGTCATACACGGTCACCTTGTTGGCACCGAAGTTCGCGACGTAGAGGCGGTTGCCCGAGATCACCATCTGTTCCGGGAGGCTGACGCCAGCCGGAGAAGTCCAGCCGGCGATGGCCGCGCCCGTCGTCGCGTCAAACGCGCCGATCGTGTTGTTCCGGGCGTTAGCGACATAGAGGCGGTTGCCGGAAATCGCGAGGCCAGCGGGGCCGCTCAGCCCGCTCGGGGAGGTCCAGCCTGCGATGGGCGCGGCCGTCGTCGCGTCATACGCGGTCACCGAGTTGCTGATGAAGCTCGCCACGTAGAGGACGTTGCCCGAGAGCGCGAGGCCGTCCGGCTGGCCTAGAATCGGCGAGATCCAGCCAGCGACGGGCGCACCCGTCGTCACGTTAAACTGGGGCACCGTGGAACCAGCGTAATTCGTGACAAAGAGTCCGGCAAGGGCGGGTGTGGCGAGCGAGCCGAGCAAGAGGGAGGTGGCGGCGAGGAGATTCCGGGCGCGGGATACGTTCATTGCCCGGGCTATATGCCGCGGGTTCTTGGATGGCAAGAAGAAGCTTCGTGCGGTCAAAAGTGGCTGCTGGGGATAGCCTTCCGCTGGGGCGAAGTCATTGCGAGAAGGTGCCGATTCGCAAGAGCCGTACGGGGAATCCGACCAAGTCAATTCAACGGTTCGGGCAAGCTCCCGCTTGCCCCAATCTCCTCCGGTGGCGCACGCCAGGAGAGCGGGCCGAGCAGGAGTTCAACCGTGCGGTGAACCGTACCGTACCGGCGCCCCTGCCGACCGGGGCAAAAGCCACCCCGGCAGGAAACCCGAACGCGTCTCGCGCAAGGTCGATATGGATGGCGAGACGTCAAAAATAACGGGGGTGCCCGCAAGAGTATACGGGGTAGGGCGGATTCGTTTACGGGGGACTCCGGAATCATTCACGGGGCAGGCCGGATCCGTTTCCGAGGGAGGCCGTCGACGTTCACGGTTTGCAACCCGGCGGCCGATCGCCTCACACTCGGGTTCGTCGCCCGCCTTCCCTCAGAACCGTCGATCAGAGGCCTCCCCGCAGGAATCTGAATAGCTTGTCCCTCGCACGGAGCCGCAATCTGGGTTTGTTGCTCGATCCGACGGTTCTCACCGATGAACGACCTCCTGCTGGATATTCGTTACGCGTTCCGCGTGCTGAGGGGGTCTCCCGCTTTCACGCTGGTCGCCACCCTGACTCTGACGCTGGGCATCGCGGCAAACGTCGTGGTATTCGGCCTCGTGAATGCGGTGCTGCTCCGCCCGCTCGACGTGACCGACCCGCAAAACCTCCATCAGATTCGCCTGAGGCCCTGGACGAGTTTCAAAGCGCTGACTACCTCGTATCCGGCCTTCGAAGACTACCGGCAGCGAAACACGACGTTCAGCGGCCTCGCCGGTTTCAACGGATATTCGGGAGGCAGACTGCGCTGGGATCCGACCGTCCAAAGCGTCTCCGGCCAGTCGGTCACGGGCAACTATTTCGATCTGTTGGGAATCCAGCCGCAAGTCGGAAGGTTGATCCAGACAGCGGACGAGCGCGGTCCAAACTCGGCGCCCTTCATGGTGCTGAGCGATCGGCTTTGGCGCACGGCCTTTCACGCTGATCCCCACGTGGTCGGAACCACCGTGCGTCTTGGCAAAGATCCCTTCACGGTCGTGGGCGTGGCCCCGGCGCAGTTTCACGGCACGGAGCAATTTGTCTGGCCAGACTACTGGATTCCCCTCGTGAACCACCTCACGGCGGACTACCTGCAGGACCGGACGGGGCGATCTCTGACGGTGCTTGGTCGTCTCAAGTCCGGCGTAACGCCCGCGGCGGCCGCGGAGGATCTGAGTGCGATCGCCACACACTTGGCCCGGGAGTATCCGCAGACGGATACCGGGGTGGTGCTGCGGCTCGTCCGGCCGGGACTCTACGCGGACACCGGTGACGTCATTCGCGCCTTTCTTTGGAGCGTGACCGGGCTGGCGGTGCTGGTGTTGCTCGCGGCGTGCGCGAATTTGACTAGCCTATTTGCGGCGCGGGCGACCGATCGAAGCCGGGAATTGGCCCTCCGGGTTGCCCTCGGGGCGAGTCGCTGGCGGCTGGTGCGGCAATTGATGACCGAGGCGATGGTCGTCTCGGTCTTGGGCGGAGCCGGAGGGCTGATCACCGCGAGCCTGCTCCTGAGCGCGCTGAACCGGTGGGACTCGCCCTATGGTCGCGTGGCAGTCAGTGTCGACCTGAGGGTTTACCTGGCGGCATTCATCCTGACGCTCTTCAGTGGCCTACTCTTCGGACTGATTCCGCTGAGGCGGTCGTGGCAGAGCACTCCGTTGCCCGCGATGAAGGTCGGACCCTTGGAGGCGAGTTCGCGGCGCCGGCTCGGCTCGCGGGACCTGTTGCTCGGCGCCCAGATTGCCATCTGCACGCTGCTGGTCACCGCCTCTTTGGTCGCGGGGCGGGGGATGGTGCGCATGCTCGATGCTCCGCTCGGTTTCCGGCCGGAGGGTGCGACGGTGGCCGACCTCGACCTGAGCGAGGAAGGCGACGTACCGCTCGAGCAGAAGAAGGCGTTGCTCGAGGCGGTGCGGAGCATCCCGGGCGTGACGGCGGCGGGGACGGTGAGCAGGCTGCCGTTTACGGGCGGCGTGCGGGGCACTCCGATTTTCCTGCCCGGGACCACCGACTTCACGGTGAGCCAGGCGGTGCTCGAGCCTATCGGTCTGACGATTTCGCCGGCTTACTTCGAGGCGGCAGGCACCCGGCTCCTGAGTGGACGGGATGTCTCCTGGCAGGACGCCACCCAGACGCCGTTGGTGGCGGTCGTGAACGCCACCCTCGCGCGAAAGCTGTGGGGAGATGCGCCGGCGGTCGGACAACGCTTCATTGTCTCCGGTCAATTGCGGGAAGTGGTGGGCGTCGTTGAGGACGGCAAGTACCATGAAATCGCGGAATCCCCCCAGCCCGGTTTCTATCTGCCGGTTACCCAGAATGAGCAGGCCTCCATGGTTTTCGTCGTCCGGTCGCACCGGGCGCAGAATGAGGTCGCCGCCGCGCTCGAACGCACTTTGAGTGGCTTCGCGCCCGCTGCGTCCATCACGGTGCAGAGCTGGCGCGACGCGATGCGAAGCGCGCTCTTCCCGGTCGCGGCCGCGACCGGGACCCTGGGCGTCATGGGCCTCCTCGCGGCGATGCTCGCCCTGACGGGCATTTTCGGCATGGCGGCCTACAACGTGAGCCGCCGGATGCGGGAGCTCGGCATCCGCGTGGCTCTCGGGGCCCGGTCGCGCCACGTCATGAGTGCTGCGCTCGGGCGGCCCATCATGCTGCTGGGGATCGGTTCGTTGGCGGGTCTTTTGGGCAGCGTCTTCGCCCACCGGCTCCTGGGTAAGTTCGTCTACCAGGCGAATCCGGGCGATCCCGTCGTCGTAGTTGGCTCCGTGCTGACGATGTCGCTCCTAGGCATCGCCGCTTCCGCGATTCCCGCGCTGCGCGCGCTGACCGTCGATCCGTCCAAACTCCTGCGCGAAGGATTCTAAAACGCGGCTCGGATCCGGCCGCTTGCCGCGGCGACATCCTCCACTGGGATTGGCACATGAATGCGACGCTGAGCATGGAGATCCCAACCGATGTGCTCGAGTCGGCCCACATGACGATTGACGACGCGAAGTTGGAATTAGCGATCGCTCTCTTCGCCCGCGATCGTCGGGGAGATCGAGGCGCTCTGAATCGGTTCGGGCCGAGGTACGGGCAAGCTCCTGCTTGCCCCATTCTCCGCCGGTGGCGTGGCCGGCAGAAGAGCGGGCCGAGCAGGAGCTCAGCCTTACCTGGCCAGACCGGGGGCGATCAGGCGCGATAAAAGGCACCCCGTCCACGTTTACGCGGGTGGCAGCAATCGATCACCCAATGGAGATATTCCTCGCCTTGGCCGGTCGATCCCGATTCACTCGCGCTCCTCTCAGCCATTCATGAACTCGCTCTACTCCCTCCCGGACCTCGCCATCGTTCTCATTTTCTGCGGGGTCAGCGGGCTGATCATGGCCGTGGTCCCGCGGCTCGTGCGTCGCGTGGCGGCCACGGCCGACGACAAGGACGGCACTGAGTTTGCCGTGCGCGCGCAATCCACGCTCATGTCCATCTGCACGGTCGTGCTGGCCTTCGCCCTGGTGCAGGCCCAGTCCAACTTCCGGAAGGTCGAGCAGCTGGTCGCCGGTGAGGCCTCCCACATCAACCAGCTCGACCGCCTGCTTGCCCGCTACGGCGATCCGAGCCTCGAAACCATCCGCCAACACCTGCGCACCTACGCGAAGTCGGTCGTCAACGACGAATGGCCGGAACTGCACCGCGGCGTTAGCAGCCCGAAGACCGGTGAACTCTTCGCGCCGATCTCCCGCGGGGTGCTCGCGATCAGCCCGCAACCGGGACGCCAGTCCACCATCCATACCGACATGGTGAAACAGGTGGATGGACTCGCCGAAGCCCGCGAGGCGCGCATCGAGGTCGCCCACGAGGCGGTTTCGCCAATGTTCTGGCGCGTGATCGGCGGTCTGCTCGCGCTGATGGTCGTCCTCTCCTGCTTGATGGAACAGACTCTCGCCCGGAGCATGGGCCTCTGCGGGCAGGTGATGGCGGTGTCCGCGCTGGTCGCGCTGGTCTTCATCACGGATCGCCCCTTCATGGGCCAGACCTCGGTCGGGCCGGAGGCGATCACGAAAGCGATCACCGCGATCGAAGCGCGAAAGTCCTGATTCGTTCTGGATCGGCGCCGGGTCGGCCGTCGCGACGGCGCGAGCGCTGCAGGCTGAAGGCCTGACTCTGGGCCTACCGGGCAGTAGGCTTGGGTCTGACCTTCGGCCCGCGATCCCGATGACCGCGTCCACTCCCGTTGACCGAGTACATCGTCTGACAGGTCGATTCGCCTTCAAGTCGATAACAATAAGGATATTGTTCGGACGAACGCATAATTCATCTGGACGTGTTCAAAAAAAAGCAGGTATTTTCTGTCGTCACTTCGGTGACATTTCACCGCTCCTGCTCTTCCTTTGGAGGGCTTGGAGCATCCACTGCAACAACGTAAGAAAACCAAGCAATTCGAAAATCAAAACCTCAATAAAATCGGGCAGGAGCAGATCGACGCTCTCGACGCCGCTGTGCGCGCCGTCGTGAGTGCCGGGACGTTCCTGCAAAACCTCAAACCACAGGATCGGTCGCGCGGAGCGCGGCTGGGCAAGCGAAACGAGCCCTTTGCGGCCCGGGCGCTCGTCCTGGCCAAGCAGGATGCCCGGCTGGTCGCCCGGCAACTCGCTGTCGAGGACATCGAAGCCGCCAAGAGTCGTCGCGAGACGCTTTTGGCGCTCAGTTCCCTCCTCGCGCACGTGAAGCAGGGTGTCGATGACACGGCGCTGCTCTTCGGGTCGGAGTTCTACGGCTCGGCGCTGGCCGTCTATGAGACGGCCAAACGCTTCGGCCCGGGAGCCGGACACGAGGAGCTTCTTGGCGAACTCCGGGCGCTGAAGAAGCGGAGGCCGAAGAAGCCCACCGCGCCGCCGCTGGCGCCGACGCCGGCGGAGAATCTGCCGATGGTTTAAGCGGGGACGGAGGCCATCGGTCAGTCGGTCCGGCGAGACAGTCGCCAACCCCAGTGGAACAGACTTCCGCGTCAGCCGGACCAGCTCGGGCACCCGAGTCAATCCGCTCCCGGCGAGAGAAAAACCCAACGGAAGAAATCATCATGAACATCCGTGAAGCAGGGCGGGCACTCGCAAAGGTGCCCGCTCTTTGCTTTCCGCCCCGCGGCAAGGCGGGGGGCTTGCGTGCTTACCCTCCAGCGGCATCCTCAGCTGTTTCCTGTTGCAATCGTAGCGAGCAGGGTGTCGAATTTTTGGCCGAGCAATTCCTGCCATTCCACCAGATCTGGGCGCGATGCCGGGGCGCACGAGATGCGCCAGCGCGGACGTTCTCCTGCGCTTTCTCCACCAGCGCGCGCTGCGCACGCAGGCGCACGGCGATCTGTCGGTCGAAGGTGAGACTGCGCTCATCGATGAGTCGGTGATCCGCATCGGAGGTCGCCGCGCGCAAAACTCAAGCGATGCCGGCAGGGGCGGGCCTGAAGCGGATCCACTACCGAGAGCCTATCGGCTGAACCGACGACGGGCTCGGTCGCACCGAGAATGTCGTCCTTGCGGATTGCGGCGAGGCGATTTCAGATCGGGTGAACTGATCGACCTGCCCGCTTTTGGCGCTGCTCACCGCGAATTCTCAGGCGCCATGAGCCGCTGCGAAACGCCGCGCCGACGAGTATTGACAGGGATGCGTCCTCCGCTGACCCTAATATACATGATTCATGCGGCTTCGTTAGATACGGCGCGGTCGCAAAATCGCACTCAACTGATAGGCATTGCGCTTGTATTCGTGTTTGGTGTCGCGACTGTATGGATCGGACGTTCGACGTGGTACGATGAATTGGTAAGCTCATTAGGAATTTCCTCCCTTTTAGTTTTTCGTCTCTGCGACATTTGTAGTCTCTTGCTCCTGATTCTTCTATTAGAGCTCGCAATGCGAAAAGTGCTGAAAGAGAGCTTGCGATCTGATGTTTCCGCCGTGGTGTTCGGTTTTTGTCTCTGTATTTGGTGTGTTGGCTTTCTTAACCTTTTTCGGTCTCTTAGCGGGCTGCCGTTCGGTTAATTTTACGTTCCCGTCCAACGAGAGCAGCAGACTCTTCGATGTGCAAAGAACGTTAATGGACTCCGGCGCGGTCGTACCTTCGAGTCGAATCGTCACCGGGCTCGGCCGCGCCAGCACCCGGTCGCTGATCACGAGATTGATGCGCGCTTCGCGAGAAAGCGCCTCACGACGGTGACGAACTCAACGCCCGCAAATTCACGTGTTCGAGCCGCGCCCGGGTCAACGGTGGCGACGCTTCCCGCGGGGGTTGGTTCCGCCGGCCTGCGCTCCAGCCGGATCCCAATGCCTGACGGAGCGCAATCATTCGTGAACGGGCGCCTGCGATTCGCATTGCAGAAGCTCACAGTGGCGCAAGTGATCGCGAGCGAAATCTTTGGTCCGACCCTTGGCTGCAGCGTCGCGAACGTGGCTTCTGCGGGAACTGGGGGTGGCGCCGTCATGCGCCCGACCGATATCGAGGCGGTGCGCGCTTGGTTTGAGCGCTTGGAAATGGTGCCCGAGGACGAGCGTGAGCGCGGCGTGAGGTGCCCACCCGGCCGTTCTTACGCGTCCTGGCGCGCGATCAGTTCGTGCGCGGCGAACGCGGCGTCGAGCGTCGCCAGTTGATCGATCAACGCCCGCAGTTCGTCGCCGCGTCCGCTTTGCGCCACTCGGTGCGGCTGGTCCCATTCGCGGACGACGGTAATCGTCGGGATGATGTCTGCGCCGGCCCTTACCGCCTCCGCCACCGATTCGAAGTGGGAATGGAGCGCGAGTTTGATCGCTCCCGGCTCGAGCAGAAGGGTGTAGCCGCGGTCCCCGTAGGCTTCCGAGAAGGCGCCGTCGATCGTGATCGCCTTGCCGCTGCGCTTCAACGGCGACTCGCCCTTTTCGAGCTTCACCGGGACGTGCCCGTTCACGATCAAGCCGGTGGCCGGGTCCGCCCCAAACTCGGCAAGGACCTTCTCGCAGAACCAAACTTCGTGAATGAGCGCGAAGTAGGGGTTCTTCGTCTCGTGATGGGTGCTCGCGTCCTCGATGAAATCATTCTCGAACGTGGTGATCCGATCCTTCCCGAAGAGCGGTGAGGCCGGACCGCACCAGAGATACCAGAGGAGGTCGAGCTCCTTCAGATCCCCCTCCATCATGCGGTAGATCACGCGCTCGATTTCGTGAAAGAGCGGCCGTCCACGGAACACCGCATCGCCCACCGGCATGGGCAGCGCTTCGCCCTTGGCATCCACGGCGATGCAGCCGTGGAAGATCAGACACTGCTCGCGCTGAATGACGAGCCGGCCCTGCGCCACCATCCAGCGCATGTGCTCCCAGAGCTTGCGACTCGCGAGGAAGGAACCCCGCAGGCTCGCCAGACACGCGGTTTCCTCCGCGTTCAGCGCATAGGGATCAGCGGCGTCGAGCGTCGGAAGATGGGCGTCGCGCAGGGAATGGCGGATGCCGTCGATCTCGATGGTGCCGGCCGCCCGATCGATTCGGTGGAGGAGCCGTCGATTGTCGATCTCCCACTCCGGATGACGCGCGATCATCTGCCCTTCGAGCTTGAACTGCATCACGGCCGCCGCCTTCTGCATCCGCGCCACGATCTCCGGTTCTCGGAGCCCTGAGGTCTTGGCCTTGAAGAACGTGGCGGGATCGTTGGCATACGCGGTCCGCGCGAGACGCTCGAGTGGCTGCAAGGGAATGCCGTAGCCTTCCTCGAGCTGCGGCAGCCGGCCGTAGCGGAGCGAAATCCGGAGCACGTGACAGATCAGCGCTTCGTGTCCGAGACAGGCCCCGAGCCAGGCGGCGTCATGGTTTCCCCAGACGAACGCGACGTTCGGCTGCTGCATCAGGTAATCCATGACGCGGTCGCCGCGGGCCCCTCGATCCCACGCGTCCCCGGCGATCACGAGCTCATCGACGGCGAGGTTCCGGATCAGACGGCATGTGACGTGGATGAAGTGCAGCACCCGGCCCCGGGCGGCGAGTTCATGCACGATCGCGGCGGAAAATTCGTCGCCTCGTCCGGCGGCCGGCGCATGAAGCACCTCCGCGAGCAGATCGCGGTAGGCGGTGGGAAAAAGCTCCGTCGTGCGGCCGAGGCTGCGGCGGCCGGCGAGGGCGCGCACGATCTCGAAGAGCCGCGAGAGGACGGGCAGGGCAAAGTCCTGCTGGGCCGCCACGGTCGTCAGCGCGTTCCCGAGCCGCTCGATCATCTCGGCGGGATAAAAGATCAGCGTCAGGAGCTCCTGAAATTCCGCGGCCGGCAGCCGCTCGCGGAACATTTTCTCCACGAGCGGACGGAGCGTTCCGGAGGCGTTGTTGATGACGTGGCGGAGCTTTTTGTCCTCGCCATGGATGTCGCTGATGATGTGGATGGTCCCCTTGGGCAGGGTCAGTTCAGCGGCGGAACGGGCGATCTCGGCGATGGCGGCGTTGCGACTGGGAAACTCGTGCGCCAGCGGGCGGAGGGCGGCGATGCGGGCGTGGTCGGCGGCGGAATTCATGGAGGGAGCGGTGAGATTGGCGGGACCCCGACCGCTTGGCGATCTCAAAGCCATGTTTCGCCCGGATCTCCGGAGACCGCGATTGCGGATTGATTTCGCCCGCGGCGCTCCGCATTCTGCCGCTTTCCCGCACGCCCATGTCCAACGTCTCCAACGATCCCGCCGTCCTCTCCGTCGCTGCCTATGTCCTCGATCTGATTCACGATGGCGCGCGCATCGGACTCGGCTCGGGACGCGCGTCGGCCGCCTTCATCGCGAAACTCGGGGAGCGGGTGAAGGCCGGACTGAACGTCATGGGCGTGCCCACCTCGAATGCCTCCGACCGGCAGGCCCGGGAGCTCGGGATTCCGATCATTGAGCTGACGGAAGACCTCGAACTGGACCTGACCGTGGACGGCGCGGACGAGGTCTCGTCAAATCTCGATCTGGTGAAAGGCTGGGGTGGCGCGCTCGTCCGGGAGCGCATCGTCGCCGCGGCCTCGAAGCGTCAGATCATTCTCGTTGGCGAGGAAAAGCTCGTGAAGACGCTCGGCGAGCGCGGCCGGATCCCCGTGGAGGTCATTCCGCTCGCTCACGGCTACGTCGTCCGCCGGCTGAAGGCACTCGGGCTGATCCCGACGCTGCGCCCTGATCCGGTGAAGACAAAGGACGCTTTTTTGACCGACAACGGAAACCTCACGCTCGACTGTGCCTGTGAGCAGCCCCTTGCCGATGGCGCCGCGGCTCGCGCGCTCGAAGCGGGCATCCTGGACATCCCGGGCGTGGTGGATACGGGACTCTTTCTGGGAACGGCGGAACGCGTTTTGATCGGTTATTCCGATGGTCGGGTCGAGGTCCGCCAGCAGGCCGCCTGATGCGTCACAGGCTGGGTCGGGCGGCGCGGTGGGGGCGATTTGTAAAAGGGGGCCGTGGTGCTATTTCTTCGCCCGACGCTGTGCTGTACCTTCGAACAGATCCAATGCCTTCCTTTGTGGCGTCTTCCATCCGCCGGGCGGTCCGCTGGGCCGCGTTTTTACTCTCTGCCTTGGTGCTCGCCCTCAGCGCCCCCGCGCAGCAGGACAACGAGGATCCTTCCGAACTTTTTCTGAAGGCTTTCACGTCCGTTCAGCAGGGAGAGAAGCTCGAGCGCGACGGTCAGATCAAGCTGGCCATTTCGAAGTTCCGCTTCGCCTCCACGCTGCTGGAGCAGATTTCGCAGCGCAATCCGAACTGGCAGCCGCTCATCGTCCAGTATCGGTCCCGCAAGACCGGCGAGGCGATCGTACGCGCGGAGCAGCGACTGCAGTTCGAAAAACCGGGTGACCCGCGGCCGGCCGCCGAACCGGCGGCGGCTCCCAAGGCGACGCCTGCGGCGATTCCCCGCTCGACGCCGCCGCCTCCGGTTCCGGGCGGCAATGCCCGGGCGCCTCGCTACGTCCCATCCGGCGACGGGACGGACCCGCTCCCGACGAACGAGCCGGAATATTTTTCCAATCGGACGCTGCCTGAAGCCGGGGCCGCGCGCATGCCCACGCCGCCGCCGGAAGTTCCGACGCGTTCCACGCAGGAGGCCCGGGGCAAGCTGGAGAAGTTGCAAAAGGAACTGGAGGAAAACCGCAAGGCGCTCGCGGCCGCGAAGGAGGAGCGCGACAAGCTGGAACTTCAGCTGCAGTCGACCCGGATCGAGGTCCGCACGGAGAAAAAGCGGGCGGAGCGCGCGACGAGTGAGGTCACCGATCTCGAGACCCAGCTCAAGAGGGCGAAGGACACCGCCCAGGAAGCACTCTCGCGGAATCCCGACGCTGCCGAAACCCGCAAGGCATTGCGGGAGCAGGTGGCGGAACTGAAGAAGCAGGTGGCCGCCGCCGAGGGACGCGCGGATTCGACCGGGAAGGAACGGGAGGAAGCCGCGCGCAAGCTGGCCGAGGCGAGCGAGCGCCTCGGGGGGCTCACGAAGGAGCGCGACACGGCCACGGAACGCGCGGACGCGGCCAAGGACGCGAATACGCGGATCGATACGCTGCTCGCGTCGAACGTCGAATTGACGAAGAAGCTGGAGACCGCCGAAGGCGCGGTGCAGCGCCTCACGGCCGAGTCCGACGAGAAGAAGAAGGAGACGGAGCAGCTCCGCGGCGAGATCGTTTCCATTCGCGATCAGCTCGCTCTCGCCCGCACCCAGAACGACAAATTCGAAACGAACATCACCGAACTCAACGCCCGTCTCGAGCAGACGACGAAGGACCTCGCCGATGTGCGGAAGCAGGGCGTCACGAGTGAGGAAAAACAGCGCATGACGAAAGAGAACGAATTGCTCAAGGGCATCGTCCTCCAGCAGCTCAAGGAGCAAGCGAAGCGCGAGCAGGCTCGCAAACTCCTCACCCAGGAACTGGCCCGGCTCGAGGTGCAGTCGAAAACGCTCAACGATCAGGTGGCGCTGCTCGGATCTCCCACCATTCAACTGACCGATGAAATGCGCGCGATGTTCCGTGACACCGAGATTACCTCGGGTTCCGCGAACAGCTCGTCGATGGAGGGAATCATCATCGGCATCAAGCGCGACGGCAAAGGCGACGGAAAACCGGACGAGTCGGCCGGTGACGCCCTGCCGGGCAGCACGCCTCCGACCGGTCCACAGGTCGAAACGAATTTGAATCCCCGCGTGCCGGATGAACTCCTGCCGGTCGCCCGGGAGATGAAGGAGCAGATCGACGGCGGACGATTCACGGACGCGGAGAAGTCCGCCGAACGCATTCTGGCCAAGGATCCGCAAAACCTCTACGCGCGGTCGAACCTGGGAGTGGCGCAGCTCCGCCAAGGGAAGCTCAAGCAGGCTGAGATCACGCTGAAACGCGCGCTCATGGGGAATCCGAACGACGCGTTTTCCCGCTCGTCGCTCGGCATTGTGTACTACCGGATGAAGAAGCTCGACGACGCGATCGATCAGCTCACGAAAGCCATCGCGCTCGATCCGAAGAGTGCGACCGCCCACAACCATCTTGGGATCGTGGCGGGCCAGAAGGGCTGGCCGGAGGCGGCTGAGCAGGAGTTCAAGAAGGCCATCGCGCTGAACCCCGGCTACGCGGACGCCCACTTCAATCTGGCGGTCGTCTACGCGACGGGCGAGCCCCCTTCGAAGCAACTCGCCGATCAGCACTACAAGAAGGCGACGCAGCTCGGCGCTTCGCCCGACCCCGCCCTCGAGCGCTTGATCAGGAACTGATGCGCTGATCGAGCACCCGGAAGGCGCTCCCGGCACCCTCCGGATCGAGCAGGAAGGCCGTCGCCGGGTCGCCGTGATCAAGGCGGTGATGAAAGCGCTCGACGAATTCTCGCTGCGTCACGCACGATTCCGTGCGCCAGCCGAGTTCCTCGCCCCAGCGCTTCAGGTCCGTGAAGTTGACGTCCGCCGTCAGATCCTGGTGCCCGATTCGTTCGTAGATCTCCGCCCCCGTGACGCGCGTGTGGCGGAAGAATCCGCGCACGGAGCCCATCGGCTGGCGATGATAAAGTTCCTCCGCCTCGCCGCCGTAGTCGATGGTGAGGAGCGCTCCCGCGGAAAGTCGGGTTGCCACCGTCGCCAGCCAGCCTTGGTAACTGGCGTGCACCTCGACCCGCGGCCGTGGCAGGGCCAGCGCGCTGGAGCGGGTCTCGAGCACTTCCAGACGGGGGCGGCGCAGCACCTCGCGCGGAGCCTCGAGGCCTGCGGGCCATTCGAGGTAGACCTCGCTCCGCGCTCCCGCCGGACCCTGCAGGGCGGCGCACGGGAACGCGTCAACGAACTCATTCGAAAGGATCACGGCCCGGCCGCCGGCCGCAGCGAGCGCGGACTCGATCGTCTCATGCCATGTGACGGGCGAGCCCGGTCGGAGCCGCTTCTGTTGCTGGCGGCGTAACGCGGGGGAGAGCTCCACGATGTGGTAGCGGATCGTCAGGCAGTGCCACCAGCCGAGCGCGGCGAGGAGAGCGTGCGCCAGCTCGCCGGTGCCTCCTCCGAGTTCGATCACGTGGGCGCGACGTCCAAGACGAAGAAAGCCGGCGTTGCGGGCCCACCGGCCGATCGCCGTTGCGAGCACCCCCGAGAGCGTGACGCTGGTGGAGAAGTCACCGTCCCGACCGACAGATTGTACCCGCCGCGCGTAATACCCATGCTGGGGATCCGCGAGCGCGAACGCCATGAAGCGCTCAAACGGAATCGCGCCACCCGGCGTGCCGAGGATTTCCCGCTGGAGCGGATGCATCAGTAGCCGCACCGCGCGCGCATCTCCGCGGGCGTGGAGTCGCGCGTTTGCAGATCGTAGAGATACGCGTCCGTGGGCGGGAGCGCGTCCGCCCGCGCCAGTCGGTCGGGATGCTCGAGTCGCGAGAACAGGGCTCGCTTGATGTCGCTCCGGGGCACCTCCTTCGTTCCGTAGCCGAGCCCCTGGTTGCTCGACCAGAACCGCACCATCTCGACGCCATTCGCGACCGACGTGCCGAGATAGATGACCGAGTGCCCCCGCTCCCGCGCGCCGATCTTCTCGTTCCACCAGATCTTCAGGAAGTCACCCGGCCGGGCGCTGGCGAAGTCAGGAAAACTCCGACCGAGGCGCAGCTCGTGAAAGAGGCGCGCCGTGCCGGGGCCGTTGGCATTCCAGCGACCCCAGACGCCTTCGCCGTCGCGGGGCCCCCATTCATTGGGTTTTCGATCCGGGCGCGTCGGTCGGTCCCGCGGGACGAGGGCGTCGATTGAACCGCGCGGAAGACTGATCCGGGCACTGATCCGCAGGCTCTCGACCACCCGGAGGAAGACGAAGTACGTCGCGCCTGAACAGTAGCTCGGAACGGCTCGCTCCGGCGTGAGAACGAGGCGGTCTCCCGGCGTCAGATCGATGGCGCCGCCGAGCTTTGCCGTCGTTGCTGGGGTGGTGTCGTATCCGCCGCCGGACGGCATCGCGCGCGTCTCCGCCAGGATCAGGGCGTTGAAGTCCGGCCCGGGCGCCGCGGTAGCGGTGGGCCCGAATCCAGACGCGGCGGCCGCGAGGAGAGCGAGAAGGAGATGGCGATGCACGCAGTTGCTCATAGGTGGGTTCCAGCGATTCACCCCGGGCGCCGGCGGTCCCACGGAAGCGGGAACCAGCGCACCGACCGCGCGACACCCGTCACGCAGAGTAATTGCCAGGCGAAACCGGCGATGATCGCCGCGATTTCCCACCAGACGCCCGATCCGGGAGGCCAGAGCATCAGGCCCGCCGTCAGCGCCGCGAGCAGAATGCTTCCGGCTTGGGCGGCGGGCGCGATGGCCAGCCATTCCTTGTCGGAGCGACAGGCGGGAGCCAGCACGAGCGCCGCGCCGGCGGCGAGGAGAAAGGCGGAGAAGTATCCGACTTGATGCAAGATGGGCGAGAGGGTGCCGACGTCGCTCGGCAGCCCGGGATGGCAGACCGCGAGCAAGGCCAGCGCGATGCCCTGAAGCCGGGTGAGGAGCAGGCCGAGCGGCACCCAGGAGGTGGATTCAAGGGCCGCCTCGATGGCGAAGGAGAGCACGAGACACGCCAGCGACCAGCATCCCAGCGAGGCCATCATCAACCAGCCGGTCGGACCCCGCGCCAGCTCGCCGATCAGCGAACCTTTCGGCGGCGGTCCCTGATGCAGGACGCGGGCGAAAAAAATGCCGTCGGCGGCGATGATCACCAGGACCAGCGTGAACAGGGCGAATCGGGCCGCGCGGTGTTTGCGAACGTCAGCGAGGTAAATCATTCCAGGACCTTGCCGGGAAGCCGACGCGTTCGCGGCGGGGGGATGAATCCGCCGCCGCGAGCGCAGGAAGGTGGAGGGGGCACGGCGCTGATTCGCGCCATCTCTACCCCGCTGGCAAGCGAAATCGCCCGCAGGGGGTCTGGTTCCCGCGGCGCGGAGGATGATCGACGGGAGGCGTTCACCAGATCTGTGCCTGCTGTTCCTTCGCGCGAGCCATCGGCGCGCCGGCGGGAATCTCGAAGGCGGCCGCGAACTCCGGAAGATTCGAGAGCGGCCCGATGACTCGAAAGGCCGTGGGGGAGTGCGGATTCGTCTTCACCTGGAGGCGCATCGCTTCGGGACGCATGTTCCGGCGCCAGAGCTGGGCGTAACCGAGGAAAAAGCGCTGGCCCGGCGAGAAGCCGTCGATCTTTTTCTCCGCCGCTCCAGGCGTGGCGGCGAGAGCCTTGGTGAGGGCGGCGTAAGCGATCTTCAACCCGCCGAGGTCCGCGATGTTCTCGCCCTGCGTCAGCTCGCCGTTCAGGTGCAGCCCGTCGAGCACGGTGTAGGCGCTGAATTGATCCACCACGAGTTTCGCCCGCTCGCCGAAGGCCTTCGCGTCCTCCGCCGTCCACCAATCCCGCAGGTTGCCGGCGGCATCCGACTTCCGGCCCTGATCATCGAATCCGTGGGTCATCTCGTGACCGATCACGGCGCCGATCCCGCCGTAGTTGATCGCGTCATCGGCCGTGAACGAAAAGAAGGGCGGCTGCAGGATTCCGGCCGGGAAGACGATCTCGTTCAGCGTGGAGCGATAATACGCGTTCACGGTCGGGGGCGTCATGCCCCACTCGCCGCGATCCACCGGCTGGCCGATCTTCCCGAGCGAGCGCTTCACCTCGAAGGCGCGCGCCTGGAGGGCGTTCACCGCGTAGGACGTGCGGTCGATGGCGAGGGCGGAGTAGTCGCGCCACTTGTCGGGGTAGCCCATCTTCACGTGGAAGGCGGCAAGCTTTACGAGGGCGGCTTCCTTCGTGGAGGCGCTCATCCATTCGAGCTTTTGGATTCGTTCCTTGAGCGCCGCGCGGAGATTCTCCACCATCACGAGCACCCGCCGCTTCGCCTCGGGCGGGAAATTCTTGGCGACATACTGCTCGCCGAGCAGCTCGCCGATGCCCCCGTCGACCACCTGCACCACGCGCTTCCAGCGGGGCTGGAGCTCCTTCGCACCGCCCACCATCTGACCGTAGAAGGCGAAGTCCGCGTTCACGAAGGCACTGCTGAGATACGGCGCCGCCTGATGCACCACCTGCCAGCGGAAGTAGGATTTCCAATCTTCGAGCGGTGCTTCCTTGACGAGCCGGTTCAACGTCTTGACGAATTCCGGCTGGCCGACATTGATCACCGCTGGCGCGGCGAGCTGCACGCCGTCGAGGAACTTGGGCAGCTCGACCTCGGGCATGAGGGCCTGCGCCTCCGCGACCGTGAGCTTGTGGTAGTTTGCCTCGCGGTCCCGCCGCTGGACGCGGGTGGAGGATCCTTTGGCGAGCTCGGTCTCGAGCGCGACCACTTTTGCGGCGGTCGCGGCGGCTGCGTCCGGCTTGTCCCCGAGCAGCTCAAAGAGCTTCGCGACATGGGCGAGGTATCCGGCTCGCAGCTTCTTCGAATCCTCGTCGTCCTTGAGATAGTAGTCGCGATCCGGGAGGCCGAGTCCCGCCTGCCCGAGGTGCGCGATGACCTGGGTGGAGTCCTTCGGATCCTGGTCGCCGTGAAGCGAGAATCCCACGTCCGTGCCGCATGCGCGCAGCCTTCCGAAGGCGCTCGCGAGTTCGGCGCGGTCCTTGATCGCGGCAATCCGCGCGAGTTCCCCTTCGAGCGGTTTCGCGCCCGCGCTTTCGATCTGCGCTTCGTCCATGCCGCTCGCGTAAAAGTCCCCGATCTTCTGCAGCGCGCTGCCCTTCGGCGCCTTCGGGTCCTTCGCCGCCGCCTCACAAATATCCCGGAGCGCCTTTTGATTCCGGTCCCGAAGTTCATCGAAGGAGCCCCAAGAAACAAGGTCGGCTGGGATGGGATTTCGATCCAGCCAACCGCCGTTCGCGTAGCGATTGAAGTCGTCCGCCGGTTTCGTCTTGGGATCGAGGTTTGCGATATCGAAGGCCGGGGGCGCGTCTGCGGCCAGCGCCGCGGCCGCGCAGAGCGTGGTGGCGAACGTCGTCGCCAGCGACGGAAGGGAACGGGTGGGGAACATGCCGGATTCTCCCGCAGATGCCGGCGGCCGTCGAACGGCGAGTGGCGGAATCCGCCCGTGGATTCACGCTTGCCGCCGACCCGACCCAGCGATCAGCTGGGCACATGTTGACATCACCCCCGTTCTCCCGCGTGCGGGTGGCCTTCGCCCTCCTCGCGGCTGTGTCTTCGCTGGCCCCGGCTCAGGAAAAGCCCGCGCTTCCCGCGCCCACGAAAGCCGATTCCGCCCGTTCGGATCGTTTCGGGCCGCTCGATGTCTTCCAGGTCCAGTTCCCGTCCGCCCCGCAGATCTCGCCCGACGGGAAACGTGTCGTGTACGTGCGAGCCTTCGCCGACATCATGAGCGACCGCCGCCTCTCAAATCTGTGGATCATCGGCGCCGATGGCACGGGGCATCGAGCTCTGACGGCGGGGAACTTCACGGACGCTGGCCCGGTCTGGTCGCCGGATGGCACCCGCCTCGCCTACGTCTCGGATCGCGACGGCAGCCCGCAGATCTACGTGCGCTGGGTGGATTCCGGCGAGACCGCGAAGCTTACGGCCTTGCCGAATGCACCGACGGGTCTCGCCTGGTCGCCCGATGGGACGCGCCTCGCGTTCGCCAGCTTCGTTCCCGGGACGAAGCCGAAGGTGGACGGCATGCCCGCCGCGCCGGAGGGCGCGAAATGGGCCGACGCGCCGGTGGTGCACGATCGCCTGATGTATCGCTTCAATGCGCGGGGTTACCTCAAGCCGGGCTTCTCGCAGCTCTTCATCGTGGCGGCGGACGGCGGCGCCCCGCGCCAGCTCACGACCGGCGATTTTCCCTTTGGGGAGACGCTCTTTGGCGGATCCACGCCGGTCTGGACGCCGGACGGAAAGCATCTGCTCCTGAGCGGAAATCTCCGGACGGACTTCGAATACGATCCGCTGAATAGCGAGGTCTACGAGATCTCCGTGGCCGACGGCTCGTTCAAGCCGCTCACCACGCGGCAGGGACCGGATGGCGCCCCGGCTGTTTCGCCCGATGGTCGGCTGATCGCGTTCACGGGGTTCGATGACCGCCGGCAGGGGCATCAGACCACGCTGCTCTCCGTGATGAACCGCGATGGCAGCAACGTGCGGGTGCTCACTCCCAAACTGGATCGCGATGTGCAGACGCCAGCGTGGGCCCCGGACGGCAAGAGCGTCTTCTTCCTCTACGACGATCAGGGCGACACGCACCTCGGGTCGGTGACGCTGGAGGGCAAATTTACCGACGTCGCGCATCTGCTCTCCTGCGGCGGTTCCAGCTACAGCGGCGGCGGCTCCTTCACGGTCGCCAAAGGCGGCACGATCGCGCTGACCTTCGGGAATGGCGCAGTTCCCGGCGAGGTCGCAGTGCTGGCCGCCACCGACAAGACTCCGCGCGTCCTGACCGCGTTGAATCGCGAATTGCTCACGCAAAAGAAGCTCGGCGAGGTCGACGAGATCTGGTGCGAATCTTCGGTGGATCAGCGGAAGGTCCACGCCTGGATAATCAAGCCTCCTGGTTTCGATCCGGCGAAGAAGTATCCGCTCATCCTCGAAATTCACGGCGGCCCCTTTACGAACTACGGGGCGCATTTCGATACCGTGAAGCAGATCTGGGCGGGGAAGGGCTACGTCGTGGTCTACGTCAATCCGCGCGGCAGCACGAGCTATGGCGAGGAGTTCGCCAACCTGATCCACCACAAATACCCCGGCGACGACTTCTTCGATCTCGACTCGGCGGTCGATGCCGTGATCGCGAAGGGATTCGTGGACAAGGACAATTGCTTCATCACCGGCGGCTCAGGGGGCGGCGTCCTCACCTGCTGGAGCATCTCGCGGACCGAGCGTTATCGGGCCGCAGCGAGCCTCTATCCTGTGATCAATTGGTTTAGCTGGACCCTCACCTCGGATCTCCCAGCCTTCGGCTCGATGTACTGGTTCCCCGGTCCGCCCTGGGAGCAATCGGAGCACTACATGCAGCGCTCCGTCATCACGCATGTGGGCAAGGTGAAGACCCCGACGCTCCTGATGACCGGCGAAGAGGACTGGCGCACGCCCATCTCGGAAGCGGAGCAGTACTATTCGGCGCTCAAGCTCCGCAAGATCGAGACCGTCCTGGTGCGCGTCCCGACCGAGCCTCACGGCATCCAGCGCCGTCCGAGCCATCAGATCGCGAAGGCGCTCTATCCGCTCGACTGGTTCGAGAAGCACAAGCTGGCGAAATAGGGCTCGGACGCTTGGCAGCGGGTGGTTGATCACGAGCGACGGCCGTTCTGCAACCAGTCCCGGAGGACGTCGAGGTCCACGGGTTTCACCAGGTAAGCGTCGAAGCCCGCGAGTTCGGCTTCGGCGCGGTCTTCCTCGCGACCGTAGCCACTCATCGCGATGAGAAGGGCGCCGGACAGCGCCGGCATCGCGCGGATGTTTCGCGCGACTTCAAAGCCATCCATCCCGGGCAGGCCGATGTCGAGCAGGACGACATCGGGGAGGAACTCGCCGGCGGCAGCGACCGCATCCGGGCCGGTAAAAGCGGTGCGGGTTAGATGGCCGCGGCGTTTTTGCAAAATCGCCAGGCTGCGTGCGGCGTCGGCGTTGTCATCGACGATCAGGATGCGGTGGGTGGGGCCGGGCGAGGCCTGGAACGAAGGCGCGGGGGCGGGTGGTTCGGTTGGCGGGGCTTCCGCAAGGATCGGCAGGTGGACGACAAACTCGGCCCCATGCCCGTGCCCCTCGCTGTGCGCTTCGATTCTGCCGCCATGCAGCTTGACGAGCCGTTGGACGAGCGTGAGGCCGATGCCGAGACCGCCGTGAGATCGATCCAGCGTGCGACTGGACTGCACGAAGAGGTCGAAGATATGCGGCAGCAATTCCTCGTCGATGCCCGCGCCATCGTCCCGCACGGTGACGACAACTTCCGGCGGTTGGGAGTCCCGGACTCGCTCGGCGGTGAGGGAGATGTGGCGACCCTCGCCGCTATATTTAGAGGCGTTGTTGAGGAGATTGCCGAAGACCTGTTCCAGTCGGGTCGCATCGGCATTGAGATAGACGGGTTCCTTGGGCAGCGAGATGGCGAGATCCTGCTTCTGAGCCACGCACGTGGAGCGCACGAGGCTCGCGGCGGCGGTAAGGATGGATTCGAGCGCCACCGGTTTGGGGCGCAGCTCGATTTTACCGGCGGTGATGCGGGAAACATCCAGCAGGTCTTCGAGCATGCGGCTCATGTTTTCAATCTGCCGGCCAATCACGCGCTGCGCCTGCGCCCGCTCGTCGGGGCTCACGTCATCAGCCTTCAAAAGTTCCGCGGCGTTCCGCAGCGGAGCGAGCGGGTTGCGCAGCTCGTGGGCGAGCATCGCGAGGAATTCGTCCTTGCTGCGGTCGGCTAGAGCCAGCTCGTCAGCGCGGGCGACCAACGCATCGTCGAGGGCGCGCCGCTCCGTCACATCGCGCGAAACTGCCAGCAGGCGCCTGGCCGCTCCGCTGGCATCATGGATCAGGGTGACCGCCACATCCCACCATTTATCCTCTCCGCGGAGGTTGCGAAAAAAGCCCACAAATGTCCCGGTTCCGCCGGCCAGCGCCGTCGCGACCGCTCCGACCGCCGCCGTATGATCCTTGGGGTCGAGCCACAGGTCCAGCCACGAAGTGCCGATGAGCGGCGTCACATCGCTGATACCGAGCAAATCGTGGCCGGTCTCCAGCGAAAGGAAGTTCCCCACGTGGTCGAGCACTTTGATACAGTCTGGGCTGCTCTTGATGATACTGAGCTTAAAGCCCTCGCTCACGCGCAGCGCCTCCTCCGCCTCGTGCTGCACGGTCACATCGCTGGCCGTCCCAAACCACTCGGTGATGTCGCCCCGCTCATCGAGGATTGGCACCGCCCTCGAGATCGTCCAACCCTCCGTGCCGTCCACCCGCCGGACGCGATGTTTGAGCGCGAAAACGCTCTTCGTGCGAATCGCTTCGCCGATGGCTGCGAGGACTTTCGGATGATCCTCCGGGAAAAAGTTGTCGTCCAGCCAGGTCCGGCTGGGTTCGAGGGAATCAGGTAAAAAATGCCGACCATCGAGCGGCGCCATCTCGCTCCAGTCGGCGTTCATCCGATAGACCGCATGGGAGCTGGCGGTGATGAAGGCGTGAGCTCGGGCTTCGCTTGCGCGCAACGCGGCTTCGGCCTCCCGGCTCTCCGTGATGTCGTTGTGAACGCCGACCCATTCCAAAATCGCACCCGCGTCATCGAGGATGGGCACAGCGCGGATGGAGCAGAGCCGCCACTCTCCATCGGCGCGGCGGATCCGGTGCTCAAACTCGAACATTCGTTTCGCCGTCACAGCTTCGTTCCAAGCGTCGATGCTCGGCTGTGCGTCCTCGGGATGTACGGCTTTGGCCCAACCGTAATCCTGGTATTCCGTCATCGGCTGGCCCGTGAAATTTCCCCATCCCGGCTGCTCACCCTTCATCTTCCCTTCCGCGTTATTCGTCCAGAGGAGGCTGCTGACGATACTCACGGCGGTACGGAAGCGCAGTTCGCTTCGGCTCAGTGCCTTCTCGGCCGCCTTGTGGTCACTGATGTCCAGGTTGATGCCAGCCCACTGGACGAGGTTTCCATTTTCATCCTTCACCGGCATCCCCCGAGCCAGCACATGGTGCCACTGGCCGTCCACGCCGCGGACGCGATGTTCCCGATTCCACTGGCTGCCGGTGCGCACGCACTCCAGCCAGGCGGTGAGGGTCGGTGCGGCCTCATCGGGATGGAGGACCTGCCCCCAGCCGAGGCCGGAACATTGCTCCTGCGTGAGCCCGACGAGATCGAGGAAGCTCTGGCTGGCGTAAATGTTGCGCCCATCCCGTTCGCAGATCCACACGCCGAAGGGGATGCTTTCGCCGATGCTCCGATGCAACGCTTCGCTGGTGCGCAATTTTTCCTCGGCCCGTTTCCGAGCGGTAATGTCACGCGCGATTTTCGAGGCGCCGATGATCTTTCCTCCCGCGTCCCTGATGGGGGAGGCCGTCAGCGACACGTCGAAAAGTGTGCCGTCTCTGCGGCGGCGCACGGTTTCAAACGACTCGACCGCCTCGCCGCGGCGGATCTGACCGAGGATCTGAGCTTCCTCGTGCTGGCGCTCGGGCGGAATGAGAGCGGCGCCTGGCTGCTCCAAAATTTCCGCTGCGCGGTAGCCGAAGAGTCGTTCTGCTCCCCGATTCCAACTCGTGATCATGCCGTCGAGGTTCTTGCTGACGATGGCGTCGTCGGAGGATTCGACGAGCGCAGCGAGCGGCGCGCGCGCATCCGCCGCGACGCGCTCGGTGATATCTTCGATGGAAAGGATGATGGATGGCTCGTCGCCCGACGCATGCTCAAGGCGGCGGGCGTTGAGCAGCATGATGCGAGGGCCGAGCGCTTCGAAGGTGTGGCGCACTTCGTACCGCACGACGGTCTGATCGCGCGGCAGCTGTTCTTCGAGCAGCGTGCGCAGAGCGGGGATGTCCCACTGACCGTTGTCGAGGTCGTAAATCAGCCGTCCCATCGTGGTCTCCGGCGCGACTTGGAAGTGTGCGTAAAAGGACCGGCTCGCCATCTTCACGCGCAGCCCGGCATCGAGGATCGCGAGCGGCACGGGAACGCTGGCGACGATGTTTTCCGAGAAATCGAGTGCCCGTCGCAGCGTGTTCACATCCCCAAGGGGCACGAACGGGTTGCTCTCAGGATGTCGCGCCGGCGGCGGCTGCGGGAGCAGCCGAAGTTTTCCGCCCGCGATGATCATGTCGCATCCAGGCGGGATGAGATACACATGGTTCGGTTCAACCTCCTGCGCGTCGTGCGCCTCGCCCACTGGCATCTCGGTCGCCAGCGAGAGAAGGGCCACCAGGCTGCTCGGCTGGTCCGGCACGAATTGCTGGGCGATCACAAAGCCCATCCCAGTATCGGGAGGCAGCGCGCGGAGCAATTGTTGCAACGTCTCCAGGCCGCCCGCGGAAGCCCCCAAGTGAACGACCGGAAAGGCCGCGCCGTTTTCCGCTTGGGAGGTTGTCTCAGCCGAAGCGGGATTTTCGTTCGACATCCGGAAAGCGCGAAGGGTCAGGGCCAATGGCGGCCTAAGCAATGCTCGAATCGTCGCGTGACGCGCGCAGGCTTTGCGGACCTAAACCTTCCACACGGGAAGCACCGGCCTGAAATTCAGCCCTCGCTCTGGCGCGACGTAGCTCTCGCGATCGGGAAAAGCGCGAGTGCCCGATGGCCCGCGTTGGCGTATCTCCTTCATTTCGCTGGAAAACTCCCGCTGGAAAGCTGGCGGTCAGCGGGGAGGCTGAGCGAGGGTGTCTTCATGATCGTGTTCAGCCTCGTCCAACTGGCGCTCCTCGCCGCGCTGCCGGGCTCGATTTGGGTGCTTTGCTTTCTTCCGCGAAAGGGATGCGCTGTAGCGCACTTTGGCGCGCTTCTGGCAGCGCTGGCCGTGACTGGGTTGGTCTCGCTCCGTTTCTCGTCGCCGTTCGACTTCCTGCTGGGCGGCGGGGACTTTCGGCTCTCCGCGCGGACGGATGAGTACGAATGCACGTTCGTGCAGCAGCGGGACTCGGAGTTCTACTACCGCTCGTGGATCGAGGTTCGGCGCGAGGACGGCTGGGTCGCCGCCGTGCGGATCGACCCCTGGGACTGGAAATGCTGGTTTCCGCAGATCAAGACGGTCGGGCAGCGCATCGCGCTCACCTCGCCATTCGCCGCCACCTCGTTGCAAGCGGCGTACATCGATTGCGAACGGAAGACCGTGGTCGTCCACGGCAGGGGCGCGGCACTGGAGTCGCTAAATTTCCGAGCGCCGCGCGGGACTTTGGTAGAATCTGGTCACCCGGGACGCCGCTACACCGTCTCTGGAAACCGCGCCTTCCACTGCGTGAGGGCGGCCACGATGTCGTCCGCTTCCTGGCGGGGCGACATCTCCCAGACGAAGGGCGCGTTCGGGGGGAGGAGCGGAATGAGTCGGTCGTACTCGATTCCGCCAGAAAAAGGCACCTGATGGTCGCTGCCCGGCCAGATCGTGTCGTGGAGATGTCCGCCGAAGAAGCGGCTTCGTTTGGCGGCGAGAGCATCGAAGTGATCAGCCAGTCCGAGATTGTGCTTCACCTGGAGATGTCCGAAGTCGTGCCAGTAGCCGACATTCGGCGAATCGAGCGCGGTGAAAACCTCGTCAAATTCGCGCTCGCTGGGCACCTCTTCGTAGGAATGCCGGCCCTCGACCCCCAGGAAGATCCCCCGCTGGACCGCGTATTCGACGATGGGTTTGAGACACTCAATCGCCCGCTGCACGTAGGCCGGCCCGGCCTTCTCGCGCTCGCGGACTCCATCGATCTTTCGCTGGATCGTCTCCTTCGCGAGCAGATTTCCGTCCTTCGCATCCTCGATGAGCGGCCGCGTGAATGACGGCATCGTGTGCACGCGGCCGAGGTGGAGCACCACGTAGGTCGCGCGCAGCTTCACGGCGTAGTCGATCGTCTGGCGGGTGAGCTTCACCGCGCGTTCGCGGTCCATGTTCCGGTGTGACGTGAACTCGTAGCAATCGGGATTGCCCGTGGTGATCTCGACCGGCAGGGGGCAGAAGTTGTGCAAGCTGCTGAACCGGCAGCGACCGTCGTCGAACATCTTTTGGATCCCCGCCAGCAGCGAGACCCTCGTGCCATGCCCGAGTTCGAGCGTGCTGAAGCCGAGCGCGAGAATCTCTTCGATCATCGCCGCGCCGTCGATGTGGCGCCCGGAGTTCCAGCAGGTCGAGAAGGAGAGCATCGTCGAACATCGAACATCGAACGTTGAACGTCGAACTTCGAA
This sequence comes from Chthoniobacterales bacterium, assembly GCA_038322235.1. Lineage (GTDB taxonomy): Bacteria > Verrucomicrobiota > Verrucomicrobiia > Chthoniobacterales > SZAS-18 > SZAS-18. Next base: position 123,450 of record JBBQFQ010000004.1, on the reverse strand, counting down.
GTGGGGCGTTGGGAAAGGGGACAGGCTGAACCTCGAACGCCTTGAACCTCGAATGTCCAACTTCGAATCTCGGAGCGGGGCCTTCCGCATGAGCGGGGAGGGGAAAGGCTGAACGTTGAACATCGAATCTCGGAGCGGGCAGGGAAAATATTTCCGGTCCGAACGATCGGATCTATCCTGCTCGGAGCGCTGCAGTAACGGGCAGAGAAGTGGAGTCCTGCCGGACGCGCGCCGGACTTTTATCGCATCAATCGGTAACCGGACCATCGGGACCGGTAACAATACCGCACCACGGTCGTCCACGGTTCCAACAAGCTCCGTCGGTCCGCCTCTCATTCCGCAACTCAACTCAACTGTCTTCTTCATGAAAATCCTTCGTTCCCACTTCTCTGCGCTCACAGCGCGTCGACTCGTTACGATCCTAGCGTTCACCAGCGCTGCGATCTTTGCTCCCCGCGCCCCCGCGCAGGCCACTGGTGCCGTGTCCGTGCTTCGCAACCTCGGCGGGGCCGATGGTGCCACCCCTTCCGCGCCCGCGCAGATCATCAAGGCGAGCGATGGAAATTTCTATGGTGTCGTCTCTGGTGGCGGCGTCGGCGACCGGGGCACCGTTTTCAAATTGACGCCCGGCGGCCAGTATAGTGTCCTTCATGCCTTTCAGTCCCAGTCCGAAGGCATATTACCCAAGGCCATCATTCAGGGCCGGGACGGAAACCTCTATGGCATCACGCGGGGAGGCGGGGCGAATCCGACGACCCCCGCTGGCGCCGGAACGTTCTTTCGTCTCGGGCTGGATGGCACCTTCGCCAAACTTTATGAGTTCGACACCGGCGCCGCGAACGAAGGGCTCTTCCCCAGCGCCATTGTCCAGGGCAGCGACGGTAACTTCTACGGTCTGACGCGCGACGGTGGCAGCCCCGGCAACTACGGCACCTACTTCCGCCTCTCGGCTGATGGCCGGACGCGGACCACACTCTTCGCCTTCGCCAGCGGCGACGGCCCCGGAAAGATTCCAGAGGCGCAGCTGCTCGTGGGATCGGACGGCAACTTCTATGGCCTGAGCAATTCTGGCGGCGCTTCGGGCGGAGACTCGGGCAACGGCTCCATCTTCCAGGCGAAAATCGACGGCACCGTAACGAAGATCTTCACGTTCCTAGGCGGAAGCACGGCTCCGAGCGGTTTCCTGAGCGCCCTGGTCCAAGGGGCTGACGGCGCCCTCTACGGCACCTCGAAGCAGGGTGGCCAGCGGCAGTTCGGGACCGTGTTCCGCGCCACTCTCGCCGGTTCGGTCACGCTCCTCCATGAGTTCGAGGACCCGTTTGTGGACGGATCGGCCCCCGGCGGGCTTGTTCAGGGCAGCGATGGCAACTTCTACGGCAGTGTCCTGGAGGGCTTTGGCACTGACCCTTCGAGCCTGCGCTTCGGCCCCGGCGCTTTCTTCCAGGTCAAGACGGACCGCACGTTCACGGTCGTGGCCAAGCTCGATCCGACGAATGCCACCGGCCCCGCGAATCCCGTGGGCGGCTTGGTCGAAATCGGCTCGCACGTCTTTGCCAGCCTCACGGGTTCGGGTGGCACCACCGGCGACGGCACGCTCATCAAACTCACCGTCACGAGCGCGGTGACCCCTCGTTTGGTCAACGTGAGCACTCGGGCGAGAGTGGAGACGGGCGACAACATCATGATCGCGGGCCTGGTGATCAGCGGAAGCGCCCCCAAGCGAGTGATCATTCGGGCCATCGGTCCGAGCCTGTCGGCGCAAGGCGTGGCGAACGTGCTCGCCGATCCGCAGCTCACGTTGATCGGCAACGGCGCGGTCGTGGCGAGCAACGACGACTGGATGACGCCAGTTTCCGTCCAGAATGGCTCTACCGGAGCGACCGCGGCCGCGATTGCCGCCACGGGACTTCCGCCCTCGGACCCTCGTGAAAGTGTGATTCTCGTGTCGTTGCAGCCGGGCGTCTACACTGCATTGGTCACCGGAGCGGGTGGTTCGAGCGGCGTGGCGCTGGTCGAGGCCTATGACCTGGATGACCTCGCGGCCGGGCCGAAACTGATCAACCTCAGCACCCGGGCGAAGATCCAAACGGGGGACAACGTCGAGATCGTCGGTTTCGCGGTTCGGGGCGGGAGCAAGAATGTGCTCATCCGGGCCCTTGGTCCCAGCTTGGGGGGCGTGGCCGGAACGCTCGCGAACCCGATGCTCACCTTGATCAGCGCCGCGACGGGTCAGCCGATCGCGACGAACGACAACTGGCAGGACGCCGCCAATGCGGGCGCGATCAGCGCCAGCGGCTTCGCTCCGACAAACGCAAACGAGAGTGCGATCCTCATGACGCTGGCCGAAGGGAACTATACCGCCATCGTCAGCGGGGTGGGCAACTCGATCGGTGTCGGATCGGTGGAAGTTTACGAGGTCCCGTAAGTCGGCCGATCGCTGGGTGACGCGCCCGAATCCCTCAAGGGGACCATCGGACGCGGCCACGGCCTGGCGGTGAAAAACGCTCGATCGTCGCTTGGCCGACGGTCGGGCGTTTCGCCATTTCCCGCTCTCGCGGGTGAGCCGGAAATGCCGTAGCCAAAGAACGAAGGGCGAGCCAAAGGGCCGAAAGCGGAGGGCGGATGAGGGGCGTCGGGGTCGGCAGCGTAAGGCGCATTGTTTTTTCACCAGGCGGGATCGATCCGGCAAGGGGGTTCGGGACTTCGAAGTTGGACGTTCAACGTTCAATGTTCGATGTTCATCAGATGGACCTCCGCTCCGCGCTGCAGACGCATTTTGGCTTCGGAGAGTTTCGCGCGGGCCAGGAGGCGGTGATCCGGGCCCTCCTGGCGGGGCGTTCCGCGCTCGCGCTGTTTCCCACCGGCGCGGGGAAGTCGCTTTGCTATCAGTTGCCGGCGCTCCTGCTCGACGGCGTGGTGCTCGTGATCTCGCCGCTGATCGCGCTCATGAAGGATCAGGTCGATGCGCTCCGCGCGCGGGGAATTCGGGCGGCGCGCCTGGATTCGAGCCTCTCCTCCCAGGAGGTGCAGCAGGTCTATGCGGATCTCCGCGAGGGCACCCTGAAGCTGCTCTACGTCGCGCCGGAACGCTTGAGCAGCGAGTCGTTCGTCGGGCGGCTGCGTCGGATGAAGATTTCCCTTTTCGCCATCGATGAGGCGCATTGCATCTCGGAGTGGGGACACAATTTCCGGCCGGAGTATTTGCGCCTGGCGCGCGTCGCTCAGGAGTTGAACCTCGGACCGGTGCTCGCGCTCACCGCCACCGCCACCCCGGAAGTCGCGGCGGACATCCGCCGCTCCTTCGGGATCGCGGATGCGGAGCATGTGCAGACGTCCTTCCACCGGGAAAATCTCCATCTGCGGGTGACCCCGGCCGCGGCGGAGGCCCGACTCGGCGAAGTGACGCGCCGGCTGCGAAGTCCGAAGGTCCGACCCGCCGTGGTTTACGTCACTTTTCAGAAAACCGCGGAGGAGGCGGCCGAGCATCTCGCGGCCGCCGGACTCAGCGCGCGGGCCTATCACGCGGGGATGCCGGAGGAGGAGCGCACTTCCACGCAGGAGGGGTTCATGGCGGGCCGGATCGAGATCATCGTGGCGACGATCGCCTTCGGGATGGGCATCGACAAAGCGGATATCCGCGGCGTCTTTCACTACAACCTTCCGAAGACGCTGGAGAACTATCAGCAGGAGATCGGACGCGCCGGACGCGATAGCGCGCCTTCGCTTTGCGAGCTTTTCGCCTGCGCAGACGACGTCATTCCGCTCGAGAATTTCACCCTCGGCGATACGCCCACAGAACCGGCGATTCGCGCGCTGGTGAAGCAGTTGCTGGGGCAGGGGGAGGAATTCGACATCAGTCGCTACGACCTGAGCCAGAGCACCGACATCCGGCCGCTCGTCGTTGAGACGGTGATCACTTATCTCGAACTCGAGGGTTTGCTCCGACCGACGCACGCGTTCTACGAGAGTTACCAGATCCAGCCGCTGCGCTCGGATGCGGACATCCTCGGAGCGCACAACGCCGAGCGCCAAAAATTTCTCCGCGGACTCCTGAACGTCGGACGACGCGGCCCGAAATACATCACCCTCAATGTCGAGGAGGCGGTGACCTCGCTCGGCGAACCACGCGAGCGCATCATGAAGGCGCTGACGTGGCTGGAGGAATCGGGCGCGATCCTCCTGAAGCCCTCAGGGCTTCGGCATGCGTATCGGCTGACCGGCGACGCGGCCGCCCGCGAACCGGGGGAAGTCGCGGCGCGGCTTTTCACGATGTTCGCGGCCCGCGAAGAGCGGGAGACGGCGCGAATGGCGCAGATCCTGGACTTCGTGCGGCACCCTGGATGCCTGACGCGGAAGCTCCTCGCGCATTTTGGCGAAGCGCTGGAGAAGGAGTGCGGTCACTGCCACCACTGCCGCACCGGGTTTGCGACGGAACCGCTGACGCTCCCGGCGTCGAAAGTACCGCCGTTCACGACCGAGGATGATCGCGTGATTGCCGGCGTGCGGGAAGAAGAGCACAACGCCCTCGCGGGAGCGCGTCCGCTGACGCGCTTCCTCTGCGGGCTCAAGAGTCCCGCCACCAGCCGGGGGAAATTACCGCGCCATCCCGCCTTCGGCCGCTTCGAGCGCAGGCCGTTTCGCGAGGTGCTGGCGCGCGTCGAAGCGCTGGGATGAAACATCCTGCCACGCGCGCCCGGTCTGGCGCGCTACTGGGCGAGTAGTTGCTCCAGCTTATTCATTTCACCAGCTTGCCAGCCGACGGACTCGATGTTGCGGCGAGCCTGCTCGAGCGCCTCGTCGTTCACGCCGAGGGTGAGCTTGGAGAACTGGGACATGACGCCTTCGGTCGCGGTCGCGATCGTTTGAAATTCGTGGTTCACGGCGGAAATCCGTTCGGCCACTTCGCCCACATCGCCGCCGAGCTGCGCGGCCAGCGTGAGCCGCTCGCAGAGACTGAAGAGTGCCTGGGCTGAACCGATGCATTGCCGCACGGCGTCGTCCTTGATCTCGGTCGGGATGTACTTGTTTACGGTCGACTGGGCCGCCTTGCGCACGCGGCCGAGTCCCCGCGCGGCGTCGACCAGTTTGTCGCGCTTTACGCCCGCCGGAAGCTTCAGCGTCGACGGCGAGCGAATGAGCGACTGGATCTGCTGATCCTCGCCCTTGGTGAACATTTCCATGAGCGATTCCGCCACCTGCCCCTCCTTCAGAGCGGCCTGACGCCGGGCCGACGTGCTGTATTTCGAGGCGTAGACGAGTCCGCCGATCCCCAGCGCGAGGACGGTCCCCATCCCGAGCATGACAAAGACGGGCCCGAGGTACCAGAAGAGAGCTCCCACCGCGGCGAGGGCTCCGAGGACGAAAATGGCGCATCCGGCCTTGAGGGTATCGTTGTCCATGGGTGATCGATGAGGTGCTTCATGCTACTACTTCCCGGCTGGGATGAAATAGGATTGCGATCCGACGTCCGTCACCCGCGAGATCCTCCCATCCCCTTGTGAACAAAGCTCTCGTCCTCCAGGCCGTCGTCGAGGCGTTGCGCGCGGAGTTTGAAGGCTTGCGCGGGAGTTCGCAGACCGCCCGAGCGACGGGAAACGACCCGCACAGCAAGGCGGAGGGGAAATACGACACGCGTTCGACGGAGGAGAACTATCTCGCCGACGGGTTAGCGAAGCAGGCGCAGGCCGCCGGGGAAGCGGCGGACATCTGCGCGCGACTTCCGCTGCGCGATTTCTCTCGGAGCACACCCATCGGATTGAGCGCGCTGGTGCAGCTCGAGTTTCCGGACGAGACCGCGTGGTTCTTTCTCGCGCCCGCCGGCGGCGGCCTCGAAGTGAGGTGCCAGGGCGTGAGCATCACGGTCCTCACACCTGAATCACCGTTGGGCGCGGAGTTGAGCGGTCTCACCCACGGAGGTCAGACCCGTATCCCGAAGGCCGTCATCCGCGGGGTCGAGTGAACGCGGACGGCTATTTCTCGGCCGCGACGTAGACGCCGTTCCAGTCCGCTGGGACTCCCACGGCCTGCAGCCGGGCCGCGCGCTCCGCCAGCAGCGGAGCCGCGGTGTCGTCGGGGCGGAGGGTGGCCGCGAGCCGGAATTCCCGGCTGGCGCCGTCGAAATCTCGCCGGAAATACGCCTCGAGTCCACGCTCGTAGGCATCGCGCGCCTCCAGCTGTGGTCCGGCGATCGTACCTTTTTCCCCCATCAGTTCGAAAACGACCGTTCCGGCGGCCCGGCCATAGACCGCAACCCGATCGAGACGACGCCACTCGAAGTCGTTCGCCACCTGGCGCCAGAGGTCCTCGCTCGCGAGCATCCGCGTGCCGTAGGCTTTGTTCAGGCTCTCGAGCCGCGAAGCGAGATTCACCGCATCACCGATGATTGTGTAAGCAAATCGTTCCGGGGTGCCGATATTCCCCACCAGCACTTCTCCCGTGTGGAGCCCGATGCGGGTGCGGAAGACGGGGCGCGCCGCCGTCCCCACCGTGGCATCGAGGACGCGCTGCAGCGCGCAGGCCGCCCGGCAGGCGTGCCGCGGGTGGTCGGCGACCCGTTGGGGAGCGTTGAAGAAGGCCAGCACGCCATCGCCCATGAACTTGTCGATCGTGCCTCGTTCCTCTTCGAGACGCGCCGTCACGAGCGCGAGGTAGTCCCCTAGCTGTTCGACGAGCTGAGTCGGCGTCATCTTCTCGGAGATGCCAGTAAAACCGGCGATATCCGAAAAGAAGACCGTCAGTTCCCGCGTTTCACCGCCCAGCCGCGCTTCCGTTCCCTGGGCGAGCAGCTCGCGCACGAGCTGGCGCGGCACGTACCGTCCGAAGGAACGCAGACCCGCCTTCATGCGATCGACGGAATCGTGCACGACATCGATCTCCCGCAGGGACGTCTCCCGCCAAGGCCTCGGGGTGAGCTGGAATTGTCCGACTTCCTCGAGCTCGTGGGAAATCGCCCCGAGCATCCCGCCGAGCCGCCGCGCGAGAATGATCGAGGCCACGGCCGCCGCCGCCAAGGCGAGGATTCCAATGACGAGAGTGAGCTGGGCGTTCGCGCGGACCGCTCCGAGGAACTCCGCGTCGGGGGTGCCGACCCCGGTGATCAGCTGAAAATTTCCGTCCACCGGCGAGGACGCGAAGACCATCTCACCCTCCTCGCCGGGAAAGTTCAGTGGCACGGTCACCGGGTGGCCCGCGTCCATGCCTTGCAGCGCGGAGGGCGCAATCTGGCGCATCTGGCGAATGGCCTCCTTCGCGGGTGCGATCAGCGTCGAGGACAGCCCAAAGACCTCTCCCGTCTGCGTGAGCGCCAGCAGCATGCGTCGATGCTCCGGATCGATCCGCGAGAGAAAGGCCGTGATGTCATCGAGGAAAAAATCCGCCGTCAGGACGCCCCGGGGTTCGCCGGTTTTCCGGTCCATGCATTTGAGGGATGCGGAAATCCCCCTGCGGCCTTCGGCAAACGTATAGATCTCCGACCAAAAGACACCGTTCGACTTCAGAGCACCGCGGAACCATGGCTTTTCCCGCGGATCGTATCCGCCCGGCAGTTCATGCTCGAAGGGTTCGCTGCTGCCATCCGCATTCAGGACCATTTCCGTCGGCCGTCCGGCGTTCTCCGTCGGAGCAGAGCGGTTTAGGACAATGCTTCCACGCGGGGAGCGCCAGACTCCGACAAAGCGCCCGGAGGCGAGGTCGGAATAGCTCATCCAGCTCACCGACGGAATGTACCGGATGCGTTCCGCGAAGAGCGCCCCGAGGAGCGCAGGATCATCCAGCGGGAGCAGATCGCGCTCACCGAGGGTTTGGAGTTCGAAGAGCGTACGGTAGGCCGGTTTGAAGAACTCCTGAACTTCGCGGGCCACCGCGATTGAGATCAGCTGAAAATGCTGTTTCCGCAGCGCCTCGATGGCGCGGATCGAGTTGTAGTAAACGAGGACGCCGATTCCCCCGACCGTGAGAAGTAGCGTGCCGAGCAGCAGCCGGAGCAAGGCCGCCTGAAACGTGGTTTTTCGCCGCGGCTTATTTGAAGTCATGCTAGCGGTCTGACACACCTAGGTCCGAAAATCGGAGGATTCCGAGTCTCGCGGGCGAGCCCAGCCACGCAAGCGGGATCGTGGGAGGCTGGAATCGGCGGGGCGCCAGCCGGTGGTCGGGGAGCGTGATCGAAGTCGACTCGGCCGATGGTCGTGTCACCATTCCTGCTCATCCCTCCTCGCATGTCCAAGTCGCAACCCGGAGACTCGGCCCTCACCCGCGAGGCGATCGTCGCGGCGTTCGCCGCGCTGTCGGACGAATTGGGGAAGCGCGGCGTCACGGGGGAGATCTGTCTCTTCGGAGGGACGGCGATGGTTCTCGCGTTCAATGCGCGTCTTTCGACGAAGGACGTCGATGCCCTCTTCCAGCCAACCGCGATTATCCGCGAGCTAGCCCGCCAAATTGCCGAAGCGCACGATTTGTCGGCAGACTGGCTGAATGACGGCGTGAAAGGATTTCTGTCCGAAAGGCACGAGACCACGCCTGGCGGGCTCCCCCAATTTCAGCACCTTCGTCTGACGATGCCAGTCCCGGAGTATCTGCTCGCGATGAAGTGCATGGCCGCCCGTCTCGGAGTGAACCCTGGTGAGCCGTCCGATGTGGCCGACATTGCGTTCCTCATCCGGCATCTGAAACTGGGGTCTCCCGACTCGGTCCTGGAGACCGTTTCCCACTACTACCCGGCGAACCAAATTCCCGTGAAGGCCCAGTTCTTGGTCGAGGGCTTGTTCGAGGAGGGCGCCCTGTGAGGCCCTCGTCGTTGAGCGAGGTCGCGGAGCGAGCGCTCGGGGGTGACCGATTGGATTTCTGCCTGGCCAACTTCCTCGACGGGTTTTATGCGAATCCGCAGGAAGGCAGTCTCACCGCCGAACCCGCGTTACTCGCGCCTCACTTCGGCGAATTGGGCCGGGTGCACGATGCGTACCTCGCCGCCACGGCGGAGGACCTTGCGCGACGCTTTTCGCTCTCCCAGCCGACCTGGACCTTCACCGAAGCCCGCAGACTCCGCCTGCCGTGGTTTGCCAGTCCGCTCGCTTCGCTCCGAACCATCCTGCTCCTTGAGAGCCCGGCGGCGTTCCGCACGCGCAATCTCTTCGTGAGCGAAAACGCGCTCTTCCGGGTTTAGGAAGCGCGAGCGTCAGGCCGCGCTCGGCTCATCCGGGGCGGTGAGGAACTCTCCGATCTCCCGCGCGACCTGGGCCGTGCGAGTCATGATGAAGAGATGGCCGCAGTCGAAGGTCACGAGCCGGGAGTGCGGGATCAGTTTCGCCATGACCTTCATGTTGATCATCCGAATGAGCGGGTCGTCGGTTCCCGCGAGCAAGAGCGTGGGCTGCCGGAGCCGATGGAGCCAGAAGATGCTCGTCCAGCCCCAGCCGGCGAAAAGCTGCCAGAAGTAGCCGAGCGGCGTCCCGGGACGCAGCAGGCGCATGAAATCATTGAGCCGCTCGGGATGCGCTCGGAAGTCGCCGCCGTAGATGATCGGGGCGATCTCTTTCATGTATCCAGGTCGGAGATAACGCAGCGGGCTGATCATCTTGATGAGGACCTTTGGGCTCGCCGGCACCATCACGGCTCCGGGTGAGGTCGCGGCGAGGATCAGGCGCCGGCAGCGCGCCGGGAATTGGTGGGCGAACTGCTGGGCGGCCGCCCCGCCCCAGGAGATCCCGAAGACATCGACCTCGGCGTACCCGAGTTGGTCACAGATCGCCGCGACCGCTCGCGCCAGCCCTTTGAAGCGGTACGGAAACCACGATGTCGGCGAGCCGCCTGTCCCCGGCACGTCGAAGCGCAGGACAGGGATCCTCGGGTCGATGGCGTCAACGAACGGCTCGAGCAATTCCAGATTCGCGCCGATGCCGTTGAACATCACGAGCGGTCTCTGTCCGGGTGCCCCGGGCCGCGTCGCAATCCGGATGCGTCGGCCGTCGGCCGTCACCATCCGCGGCTCCCGCGTGACTTCGTCACGGGGAGTCAATTTCGAGTTTTCCGAGACAGGTACGGACATCGGCCAGGAGTGCAGGAGATCGCTCATGATCCATATCTTCGCGGTTCGGCACCAGACTGGATCTGTCGGAGCGGCACGAGACGACTCCGCGATCCTTGCGCGTTCGCCCCGATTCCCCGCGAATCCTGCACGATCTCAAGTGTCTCCTTGCTCCCGGCGTCGAACGAAGGCACCGCCCGTCACTGCCAGCCTGTCCCTTCGCCCTTCCTCCTGCTTCCTTTTTCTCCATGGACCCTAAACCCCGTTCACTTCCCCGTCGCTTCCTTGGCGGATTCTGGCAAGGCCTCGACGCCTCGCGCCGGGTCGCCCTGAATCTGCTCTTCCTTGCCCTCGTCGTCGGCTTGCTGGCGGCCATGGTGGCGGGCGGGCCGAAGGTGCCGTCATCGGGCGCCCTCGTCCTCGATCCGAAGGGGGATCTCGTCGAGCAACTCTCGGCGCGTTCCGGACAGGCGATTCTCGAAAGCGTGGTCTCGGGGCCGAAGGAGGAGACGTTGCTCAAGGATCTCGTCGACGCGCTCGCTGCCGCGAAGGACGATGCGCGCATCACCTGCGTCTATCTCGACCTCAATCACATGAGCGGCGGCGGTCTGGGCATGACGAAGCTCGAAGATCTGCGCGCGGCGCTGCTCGATTTCAAAAAGAGCGGCAAGAAGGTCATTGCCTACGCCGATTCGTACCAGCAGGCGCCGTATTACCTCGCAGTCACGGCGGACGAAGTCTGGCTCTCGCCTCAAGGGTTGGCGTTCTTCGACGGGCTCGGACGCTGGCGGAATTACTACAAGGACGGCCTCGACCGCCTCGATATCGACATCCACGTTTTTCGGGTGGGTGAGTATAAGTCGGCGGTCGAGCCCTACCTCCGGAATGACATGTCACCCGAGGCGAAGGAGGCGGACGCCAAATGGCTCAACGACCTCTGGAGCGCGTGGCTCCGCGACGTGGCGGCCGCGCGCAAGTTGAAGCCCGAGGACATCAAGGGCTACATCGAACACATGGGCGAGCGCATGGACGCCCTGAAGGGCGACACGGCGAAGATGGCTCTCGAAGCGAAGCTCGTCGACAAGCTCGCCTACCGGGATGAGCTGCGCGCGCGCATGATCGCCCTCGCTGGGGAGGACAAAAAGGAGAAGTCGTTCAACCAGGTCTCGGTCCGGGATTATCTCGAGGCGAAGGGCGGAGACCGGACGGGATCCCGCGGAAGTGGCGATGCCGTCGCCGTGATCGTGGCGAAGGGGGAGATCCTCGATGGCAAGCACCCGGCGGGCGTCATCGGCGGCGACTCGACCGCAAAGCTCATTCGGAAGGCGCGTCAGGATGACAAGGTGAAAGCGATCGTCCTCCGGGTGGACAGCCCGGGAGGCAGCGCCTTTGCCTCGGAGGTGATCCGACGCGAGCTCGTGCTCGCACGGCAGGCCGGCAAAAAGGTGGTGGTTTCGATGGGAACGCTCGCCGCTTCCGGGGGTTACTGGATCTCCACCGCCTCCGATGAAATCTGGGCCAGCCCCGAAACGATTACCGGATCCATCGGCATCTTCGGGATGTTTCCGAGCCTTGATCGGACGCTGTCCCGCTTCCTCGGCGTTCACGTCGATGGCGTCGGCACCACCCCGCTCTCCGGCGCTCTCCGTCCGGATCGCCCCTTCAAGCCCGAGGTCGGCAAGATCATCCAGTCCGCGATTGATCACGGATACGAGGAATTCCTCAGCCGGGTGGCCGAGGCTCGGAAGATGTCGCGCGACGACGTGGACAAGATCGCTCGTGGCCGCGTCTGGAGTGGGGCCGATGCCTTGCAGCGCAAGCTCGTCGACAAGCTCGGCGGTCTGACCGACGCCATCGCGTCGGCCCGGCAGATGGCGCAGCTTCCGAAGGACTCGCGCGTTTGGTGGGTCGAAGAAGAGAAGACCTTCCCCGAGCGGTTCTTCGCCGGCCTCATGAAGGGCCAGGCGCGCATCGCCCGGGTCTGTGGCATCGAGATCAACGAACCCGAACCTCCGCCCGTCCCGGCGGCGGTTCGCATGCTGGGTGAGGAACTGCGCGGCTTCGGCCTGCTGATGAAGTTCAATGATCCCAATGGCGTCTACGCGTACTTCCCCGGGGAAGTGTGGTAGAGCTTTCGACGATTCCGCGGCACGGCGCGTTTCGCGCCGCCCGCGTTCAAGCCTGATCGACGCTTGCGGGGGCCTCCCGGTGACCCCGACAATCTTCTATGGCTTCTTCGGTTCCGGTACCTTTTTCGCGGCCTCGGCCTTCGCGTCGTCGACCGTCTGACGGACGACCTCCTGGAGCTTGCGCACGATCGGCTCCATCCGTTGCTGGACTCCGGCGATCGAGCGCTGCATCACTTGGGGAAGTTTGCTCAGGACCGACTGGCCGAGCGGGGTGCGGTAAAAGACGAGCATCGCTTCGACTTCCTCGTCGGTGAATGTCTCGCGATAGACCTGGAGATAGAGCGGTTCGAGTACGTCCCAGGAAAGCTCCGCGCGCATGACGGCCGTCGTGCGGGTCCGGACCTTCTCCGCGAGGGTCGGGCCATCCGGCAGGCTCTTGTCCGCGCTCATCTGCTGGAGCAGCTGCTTCTGCATTCCCTCGACCTGATTGAAGATCGTCTCGACCATCGCTTCCGCTTTGGTGAGCTTGAGCAGCTCGCGGATCGATGCGTCCGAGGGAACGGCCCCGGCGGCGGCCTGCGTGAGGAGAATGGTGAGGGCGCAAACGCCCGAAAGGAGACGCAACTTCATCGGGCACGAGACATCGACAACCCTCGCCGGGCAAGCTGTCCCGCCCAGGCGCTCGTCTCGTGGGCCACCGGGACGGGGTTTTGGCGATCGAAAAGTCAGCTCCGGACAGCACCGCCTTGGGGCGCCGCGAAGATCCCGGATCAGTCTTGCGATCTTCCCCACGTGGCGGCCCGCGGGCGAGAGCGCCCCGAATCGCTCGAGGGCGCCTTGGCCCACGTCTCGCGAGTGGGAAGAATGCGCGCCGTGGTGCGAAAGAGTTGGGCGATCGTGAGACCGGTCGCCCCGAGCGTGACTCCGAAAAGCGAGGCGATCAGGGAGGTTTTCATCTCAGCCGGGGTGGAAGGCGGTACTCTTGAGACCCGGCGTTCCCGAATTGGTTGCAAGAGAATCGCGGCGGGAGAGCGATTCGGCCTTTTCGCTGGTCCCGTCAGGACAGGAAAATCGAGGCACGTTGAGCCGGCGGGCGGGGCGGAACGGAACGGTCCCGCCACGGCGAGCGTCTGGAGTGACGCCGACATCAACTACGAAACGGCGCGCCGTGGGCTCGTCCGGGAGGCGCGGGGCGACGGTTGGCGAAGTCGTGGAACCGGATCCGCGTGGAAGGGCTTGATCATGGAACTTCGGTAACGGCCTCCCACCACTTCTTCAATCCGAAACAGAGTGCGGGAGGATCACCGCTCGCCGCGGCCTTTTTCCGCTCGCCATTCCCACGGCGGCACCGGCGGATTCGTCGAATCCAAGTCGAACCACAGGCCCCGCTTCGCCGCCCTCGCTTCCTTTTCCTCCGCCAGGAATGTCGCCGATCTGTCGTGGCGCGAAAACCCCCAGCGAATCCCCAGCTAGCCATCAGCGAGTTCAAGGAGTGGTCGGTGCGGTCGTCCGGGCTCTCGTGCAACCAGACCGTGGCTAATTCAAGGTTGGACCGATCACGGCCCTGCAACTTGAGCACGACCCTTTTGCCCAACACCACCTTGGACATTTCACTTTTCGCGGCTTTACCGAACGGCTGCTTGGATTTCGGAACATCGATACCGGACAGTCGAATTTTGCGTTGATGGCCACCAAGACCTCGGACCGTGATCGTGTTGCCGTCAGGCACTTCGACGACCGTTGCCCTCTCGAACTCAGCGGCGCCCCACGAAATCGCCCATGCAGGTTCGCGATCTTGCGCGGAGAGGCATGCCACAATCAATCCGGACGCGGCAAGCGCAACACACGCCAGGGTGCGGGAGCTCGCGGCCTGTGCAAGGGTCCCTCTGAACGCGTGCCCGGCAGCTGAACGCAAGCCATTTTGGGTTCAGGCGCGGTCGCGGCGGGTCTTGAGCGAAGACATTTCGGGTCTGAGGGAACGCCCGCCGGCGTTTCGTCGAGACATTTCCGCACTGAGCGAAGATCCGCCAACCCTTCGCTAAGACATTTTGGGTCTTAGCGAACACCCGGCGGGTCTTAGCGAAGACATTGTGGGGTCTTAACGAACACGCGGCGGGTCTTAGCAAAGACATTTTGGGTCTTAACGAACACGTGGCGGGTCTTAGCTAAGACATTTTGGGTCTTAGCGAACACGTGGCGGGTCTCAGCGAAGACATTTTGGGTCTTAGCGAACACGCGGCGGGTCTTAGCGAAGACATTTTGGGTCTTAACGAACACGCGGCGGGTCTTAGCGAAGACATTTTGGGTCTTAACGAAGACCCGGCGGCTCTTCGCTAAGACATTTTGGGTCTTAAAGAACACCCGGCGGCCTTTCGCTCAGACATTTCCGCACTTTACGAACACCTCGCCAACCTTCGCTAAGACCCGCCGGCATCTCGCTAAGACTCCCGCGCATGTCGGTAAGATCCCGCCGCATTTCGTTAGGACCCGCCGACATCTCGATAAGGCCTCCGCGCATCTCGTTAAGACCCGCCGAGATCTCGTTAAGCCCTGCCGGCATCTCGGTAGGACCTCCACGCTTCTCGCTAAGACCCGCCCCCATCTCGCGAAGACGTGGCCGATCATCGCTAGGTTCAAAGCGCATCTCGCTCATTCGCTGTGGAGTGTCGCTGATCCTCCGTGGAGGCGTCGGAAGGCAAAGTCCCCGGCTGCTCGGCCCAATCGCCGCCGGATTGCGCGTGCGGCGACCAGATCGGCAGAACGGTCCCTTGCGAAGGTGAACGGCTGGTGACGGGCGAACAATCGACGCGGTTTTGGTTTGCCTATCGCGTGTGCAAGAGAACACACTCGCCCATGGGAGCTCCGGGACGAAAAGCAAAATGCGCGTGCGGCTGGGGAGTTCACGCGCACGGCGAATCATTTTGCGACGAATGTCGCGCGGCGCTACCCACTCCGCTGCGGAAGGCCCTGTCTGCAATCGAAAGCGGAACCCCGGCGTATATCGCGGCGAGGCGCCATTGCGTGGAAGTGCTTCGCCGGCTGGGTCGCGTTCCGCACGAAGGCTCGGCCAGCGCGCGATGGCTCGGGAGGTTTTGACTCGAAGCAAGAAAAGTCGGCGGAAAAGACCGAGCCCAGTTTAGGCCGCTGCGGGGGTGGTAGCCAATTCTGTGACCCGATCGCGCAGGGCAAATGACGCTTCTAGCCGACCTTGAAACTGACTGCGCCTACGTCCACCGTGATTTGCTGGGAGCAGGGTCATTTGCGTTCGGTTTGGGGAACGGAAAGGTCCGCGAAGCCACGGCCGCTTCCCTCCCAGACCCTGACGAATCAGGGTTCACACACTTTCTTCCAGCCGGAAGGCATGTGGGAAGCGTGGCGCACCGGTCGCGCGTCGGCGGGCGCATTTTCCCCGAACCGCGGGATGAGCACGTTACTGATAACCATATCCTGGCACTTGTAGGATACTTCATCATCTTCGGCGCCGTGGCCGATGCATCCATGCTCGGATTTTATGGGGGCTGGCGGGCTGCTTGGGAGCTTGCGGCAGGTCGATCGGCTCGGGCATTCTTAAGTAGCGAAGGAGTACTTGGACCCAATGTTGGTTCTTGCGAATGCGGCTGCCACTCTTACAAAGAGTTTTATGAGTGTTTACGAGGTCGGTGAGGTGACCATGCGCCGCAGCGAACGGCGCCATCGCGGTTGCAAGCGGCGCGTCTCACGGCCGCCATCCCTGAGCTTAGGTCGTTAGTCAGCGTTGAGCGTATCTGCCTCCATGAAAATTCTCCGCATCATCGTCGGCGTCATGAGCTTCGCTTTCGTCTGGTTTTTTACTGCGTTCTTCCTCGGCTTGGGCATGGCCATGCTCTTTCCGCCGGGCGCGCCGTTTGTCACCGGCATCGGCCTCGACTGGCGTAACCTGCCAGGCACGGTGTTGGGCATCTTGGCTGGGTTGCATTCTTACCGCCGCGCGACCCGCGACAACCACCCGCGACCACCAAACTCCGCCTGACCAGGCACTGGGGCGAATGGCTCTGGCGCCGCTCATTCGCGCGCTTGCCAAGATCTTCGCCGTCGCTCAGTTTAAAGCGCTGGGCGAAGGACGGTGCACCCTGCCGTAGTTGAGGGACAAAAGGCTATCCGTAGAAAATACGATGCGCGACATGTTCCGTGCGCCGCCATCGAAAGAGCTGGCGTAACGGTAGCGACGCTCACCTCGGAACCAGTCTTTGGCGTCAGATGCACGAACGGCGACGGAAGCGCGAGCTGGTACATTTGCGGGGAGCCGTACTTCAGGCGGACATGTTAATCGCTTGGTCCATCATCTTCGCGCCCGTCGGCGTATTCCTGCTCGACTTCGTATGCTGGCATGGCTACCGAAATCCTCGAGCACGCCTCAAGACCTAACGCTGAGAAGTGCTTTGCCGCGAAGTCGGCAAGCCACGGTGTTGGGTAGACACCCACCCGCCGAGCTCGAAAGGGCAGTCGGGTTTTTGTCCCCGTGTGCAACAGCGTGTGCTATGGGTAAGTGCGACAAATCGGTGGGCACACTTTAGGGCCCACTGAGAGCCGCAAAACACCGCCGAAGCTGATAAACACAACGTCCCCGTAGTTCAACGGATAGAACGGAGGTTTCGTCCCCGCGCCAGAGTAGAAGGGCGTTTACTCTGTAGAATGGACCGCTTTGGACATTGACGGACGGGTTTGGCTGTCATACTTTTGTCATACCGTGGCATTTTTATACAAGCAGCCGAAGTCCCGATACTGGTGGGCATCGTTCAGCGGACCCGACGGTCAGCGCATGCGCGTATCGACCAAGATCAAGGCACATGCGCGCGAGCGGGCGAAGGCACTGGCCGTCGCCGTGGGATTCGAGGAAGCCGGGCAGAAGGCGGCCGGGGGCGCACTGTCTCACACCCAGGCTCACAAGGTGATCGCGGACATCTATCAACGCGCGACCGGCTCCGCTCTCGACTTCGACACTTGGGAGAGTTGGTCCGCTAAATGGGTCGCGGGGAAGGGGGCCGCGAAGAGTAGAGCGACGACAACGAAGTACCGGCAAATCGTCGACTCGTTCTCCGCTCACTTGGGACCGACAGCGAAACACCCGATCGGACGCATTCAACCGTCCGACATCGTGGAATGGCGAAGGAAGCTGCTCGCCGCCGGCCGGACCTCTCGCACCGCAAACGGAATGGTCGCGATCCTGTCGCTCTGCTTCAACGGCGCCAAGCGGATTGGCCGGATCGATCTCAACCCGGCGAACGCGGTCGAGACGTTGAAAGAGGACCACATGCAGCGCGACGTATTCACGCCGGCGCAGATTGGGAAGCTCCTAGCGAACGCGGACGAGGAGTTGCGCATCATGATCCTGTTCGGGCTCTGCACCGGGGCGCGGATTTCGGATGCTGCCAGCATGACGTGGGGCAATCTCAATTTCGACCGGAACTTGGCCGACTGGAAGGCACAGAAGACGAACAAGCGCATGCAGGTGCCGTTTCACCCCATGCTTGCCCGGTGGGCCGACTCTGCGCCCCGAGGGCAGCCGTCAGACCCGATCATGCCGCGGCTGGCAGGGCTGACCGCCCAGGGGCTTTCCTTCCACTTCGGAAAGGTGATGGAGGCCGCGGGGATCCAAGGCGAGAAGCGGAAGGCGACCGGGAAGGGGCGGACGCAGTCGACGCTCTCGTTTCACAGCCTCCGCCATTCGTTCAACTCCGCGATGGCGAACGCTGGCGTCAGTCAGGAACTCCGCCGCAAGCTCACCGGGCACTCGTCCGATGCGATGAACGATGGGTACACTCACCACGAACTCGAAACCCTTCGCACCGCCGTTTCTGCGGCGAGGATCGAGGTATGATCGATGTCTTCATCTCGGGGCCGGGCTGGATCGGGCGCGGGGTCGGCAAAGTCACCGAGCATCCCAGAACCATGGTGATGCTGCCGCGCGAGGAATTGCCGTACGACGTTCCCGCGAACGCCGGGGATTGGTTCGCGGTTCTCGCGCCCGGCACGCCTGCTGCCGGGGAGACGGTCGCCGACTTTCTCCGCAGGGTGGACTCTGAGGGCAATACGATCGCCGAGGCGATACCTTGCACTTCCGCGGCCGAAGCTCGAAAACTGTCGCCGAAGTATCGGAAGCGGTTGTTGCAGCACGAAATCCGCCAAAGACGGGAAAGGAGCGGCGCGCCGTTGCCCGGGCTGTCGGCCGATCAGCTCGAGTTGGCCAAGAGGTTGTTCCCCGGCACCGCGGAAGAATACGTCGCCGACTACGCATTTCGGCATGAAGACGCGCTCCCGGTGGAAGCCATCACTCCGGCAATTGTCGGCGCCATTCGGAAGCGGAAACGATCGAAGCGCGAACTGTCGGACAACGATCGAGTAATGATCGAGCTGACCACCAATCGCGAGGAATATTTCGCGCTTACGTACGCAGAGAAAACCGCCCGCATTAACAGGAAGTTAGGAACTGCTTTCACAGTCAAAGCAATAGAGAAAATGGCGGATAGACTCGGCGTCCCAACGAAGCTGAAGGGCAGGCCCGGCAAGGAGTTTTGAGAAAGTCCCCCGCCGAGTAGTACCCCGAGCGGGGGGCTTTCGCGCGCAGGTTGTCCGGGCAACGCACAAGTTGCCCATGCAAGAACAAACAAGTCCCGAATGGGGCGATGTGAAAGCCGCCATTCGGCGGGCAAACGGACTGCTCGGCCGGAGCAGTCTCTACGTGGCAATCTCGGAAGGGCGCATTCGCTCGACCGTCATCAAGACGCGTCGCGATAACGTCCGCGGCCGGCGCGCGATTTACCTCCCGAGCGTCGACGCGTTCATTTCTGGGGGAGGTGCCGCATGAGCCCTCGCGCCACCTACCACCCCGAGCCGGCGCTCGCCACCCCGCCGAAGCTCCTGGCGGAGATCCTGGCCGACGTCGCCACGCTCGACCACTCCGGCCGACTGGTAGCCATCAAGGGGAAATGCCCCTTCGAGCGCCACCGGCTCAACGGCCACGGCTGTGCGCTGTTCCTGCTGCCGAAGCAAACCTCTTTCATGTGCCCGCGCTGCCAGCTCAGCGGCGGGAGTGAAGAACTCGCCGCGCTCCTGCGCGAGAAGGGAGGCCGATGAGCGATGCGCTCCCGCACAGCCCCGAGGCCGAACAGGGAGTCCTGGGATCCCTGCTCATCGAGCCGGCTTTGATCGGAGAGGCTGCGCGGATTCTGAGGCAGTCCGCCTTTCATCTCCCTGCACACTCGACGCTCTTTGCTGAGATCGTGGGCCTCGCGGCCGATGGCGCCGACGTCGATCTGATCACGCTCATTCAGTCGCTCCGATCCGCAGGCCAGCTCGACGCGATCGGCGGGCCCGCCGCGGTTTCCGCCCTCTTCACGGTCGTTCCGACATCAGCGAACTGGAAGCACTACGCCGCCGTCCTACAGGAGCAGGAGACGCGGCGGGAGGCCATCCGCACCGCGGCCGCCATCCACGAAAGTGCGACGACCCCCGGCGCGAGTATGGCGGGCCTGGCGCACCATCTCGAGCGAGCAGCGACATTGCAGGGGCGAGCCGTGGAAGGAGTTGGCTTCAAGTGGAGCACGACGAACGCCGCCGCGGTCTGGACGCGCGAACCGGCCAGCATCGCCGCGCTGTCTGACCCGCCAATCGTCGACGGTCTCCTCCGGGAGCGCGAGGTGGTTCAAGTCGTCGGCGCGGCCAAGACCGCCAAGACGTGGTTTTCGCTCGCTCTTGCGCTCGCGATCGCCCGCGGGGGGAAATTCCTCGAGATCCGGACCCATCCGCGGAGAGTGCTGTATCTCGACTACGAGTTGAAACCGGGAACGTTCGCCAAGCGGCTTTCGATGATCGCTGATACCTGCCCGCGCGGCTTCGAATTCCAATGCCTGCGCGGCTTCGCGAACCTGCCCACGATCCAAGACATTGCCGCGTATGTGAAGATGCACTCCGTCGGCGTGGTGTTCGTCGATTCGCTCTATCGGACGGGCTGGATTCAGGAGGAGAACAACAACGACTCGACCGCGCGCGACTTGGCGCAGCTTCAAACCTTCACCCGCGACACCAACTGTTCGCTGGTTTGCGTCGACCACACCGCGAAGGGCGCCGGCACCGAGCGTTCCGTCGTGGACTCGTCCAGGGGCGCGAGCGCGAAGGGTGGATTTTTTGACGGCGTCTATCTGCTGCGACCGACCGACCAAGGCGAAGACCCCGAGGCGCTGTACGTGACGCTCGACCTTGTGCTGCGGGACTGGGCGGCGCCGAAGGAGCTTCCCCTTGTCGCGTTCAAGTGGAGCGCAACCACCGCGACAATCGAGATGGCGGGTAATGTCCCGCGCAGCGCCAACCGGGCGGCATCGGTGAAGATTCTTGAAGCATTAGCCGAGACCGAGACCGTCACGAGCAAGGCGGCAATCATCGAGGCCACCAGCTTGGGCGAAAAGGTGGTGCGGGAGCGACTCAAGGAATTGGTCGCCACCGGACACGTCGAGGAGTCACCGGACCCGACCCATCGGCAGCGGTCCCTTTACATTCTCAAACCGCGTCAAACCGCGTCAAACCGCGTCGAATAAAAACTCTCACGTTCGAGAATATCCGAACCATGAACCCGGCTTTTCGTCAAAAACCGTACCGTGGCGCCTATAGGCTACGCCACGGTCGCCACGGTTTCTCAACCATGGGAAATGGGGGTGCGGAGGACAGCTTCGCTTTGTCCTCCCGCCCCGACGCGGACGCGTGCGGTCGCTGCGCTGCACGGTCCTGTCAGGGGCTCGCACCCGGCGCGCCGCGGTCATTCCGCCGGAATTCCGCCCGGAAAACGGAGGAACACCGATGACCTCGAACGAATACGCATTCGAGAACGGCCGGCCGGTTCCAATCGTGCAGCCCTTCGAAACCGCCGACGGCCCGCTGTGGTCCGCCGAGCCGACCCAGCAAATCGGACCCTCGCCGATTCCGCGCGCAGCCCTTGGCTTCGTGGAGCGAGCGGACCCACGGGACAGGCTGATGAATTCCAAGGAGCTGGCGGACTGGCTCCAGGTGCGCGGCGATTTCATCAAGGACGCCAAGCTGGCGGGCGCACCCTTCAGCGGAGGCAAAATCAGCCCGGCTCGATTCGAGACCTGGCTCGCCACGGCGGGACAGTTTCGAAAAAAAGCGCGGGAACTTCGACGCTCGCGGAGAACGCCGGAGAACGCGGGCGAATTGGCCGAGACCCGGCCCGCGTAAGTAATGAGATCTTCACCACCCACGGGCCTCAAGCTCGACCGCACCGGCCGACCGGTCCTCACACGCTCGCACGACCTTTCGCAATTCTCGTTCACCCGAGCGATTCACAACGCCATCAGCGGCGACCGCGACCCCCGCAATCCTGTTCTCGAAAGCGGCTTTGAGCGCGAGGTGAGCGACGAACTGACCAAGCGTTACACCGATCTGCCGAGCGCGACCTTTTACGCGCCAGTCACCGCACTCATGGGGCGAGGCTTGAGCGCCACGAATTTCGTCCAGGGCGGTGCATTCGTTCAGACGGACCTTGATGACGTGATCCCGGCGCTCCGCCCGGTATCCATCGCAGTCGCGAACGGCGCCGCGGTCATGGGCGACCTCAGCGGGAACTTGGCCATGCCGAGGTGGGCTGCTCTAGCTACGGCCGGGTTTTTGAATGAGCTGGGGACGACCCCTGTCCCTGACATCGCGACCGGCCAAATCCTCCTGACGCCGAAGCGCCTCAGCTGCGCAACGTCGGTGAGCGCGACACTCCTGGCCCAGACCTCCGGAGGCGTGGAAAGCTGGATCAAGAGCGAGCTGCTGCGAGCAATCGGCAGCGCTCTCGACAAGGCGTGTTTCGTCGGTGCCGGCGCTGGCGGCGAGCCCCTCGGGGTGTTCTCAACCGCGGGCGTCGGCTCGCAGACGTTCGGAGGCGCGGTCACGTTCGACGCGCTCTTGGCAATGGAGGAGACGCTTTTCGGTGCAGGAACTCCGATGGAAAACATCATCGCGGTCACCTCGCACAACTCCCGGCGCAAGCTGCGGCAGAAGCTCCGCGGGAGCTCGACGGCGAAGTTCCTCTGGGATGACGACCAGGAGCTGATCGGGTATCCGGCGTACGCGTCGGCCTACCTTCTCGGCAACGACAAGCTCGCGCTCTTCAACTGCCCCGCGCTCCGTATCGGCATGTGGGGACCGGCCGCAATCACCGTGGACGCCTACACCCAGGCCGCTCAAGGCTTGGTCCGCATCTTCTGCGACGTGTTCGCGGACACCGCCCTGCGCCGCGTAGGCGAGGCCGTAGTCAGCACCGACGCCGCGAACTCCTAACCATTCAAAACATGCACATCGAACGCGTAAACGTCGAGAAGCCCGCAGGCGGCAAGGCCGGCATGCAGCTCATTCACGGCAACCCAAACCGGCCCGAGACTTGGACCGATGAGGACGGTTGGTATCGGGTGAAATTCAATCGCGCTGTGTCCATCGGACACGGCATCATCGCCAACGCTGGCGACGTCGTGGAGCACGTCCCCGGCTGCATCGCTCTTCAACTTGGCGACAAGGGACACTATCCTCGCGTGGAGCTGCTCGGCTCGAGCCCCAAGGGTCAGATGAAGGTCACGCGCGCAGAGCAACCGCCCGCACCGCCCAAGCAGAAGCCGGACGACCAAGCCGTTCAGGCTCTCGTGAGCGCGGGCGACGCGCTGCGAACCCTCGCCGCATCGCTCAAGCGAGCCGCGGCCTAACCCATTTCCCACAACGGGGATTCACCCGATGCACCACGCGACGCCCGTTTGCGCCGCATGAGGGTCATCTTCGAGCCGGCGAAGGCATCATCCGGCAATTTTTCCTCATGAACGCAACCGAACTGGCGCTGGTTGTCCTGCTCGCGGAATTGGTGGCGCTGATCGTGGCATTGGCCGTTCTCAACGCGTGTGAGCGTCTGGCGTGGCGGGCTGACGTGAGGCAGTCGGTGCAAGACCTCATCGGCGCGCTCGATGCTCTGACCGCGCGAGACATCGCGAACCGCACGCCAGACGCGCTCGCATACGACAGCGCAGCGACTCGGCTATCACTATTGCTCGATGGTCACACCCATTCGCACGCGGACCTGTTCCGGGCGTCAGCGCAGGCGCTGCAAGCCATCCAGCAAGGCGAGGATACGGCCGAGGCTATCAACGTCATGGCCGATGCCACGCACGTCATCACGGGGCGCAGTGTTCGCCGGTTCCCCCTGACGAGGTTTTTTGGCCGCTGGTTCCGTGCGCGACCTCCCGGCAGATTCAGAACTTTTGACGATTCTCCGCACTATTACTCGTGACGATATGACCGCGAAAAAGCCCGCCGACCCCGGCCAATTCGTCTATCTGGCCGGAGAGCCGGACGAGAAAAGGCAGCGTCGCTACGCGGCATGGTGGGAGAAGATGGATGCTTTCCGCACGTGGTCCGTGAATTCGGAGTTTCACAACGCCAAGCGCCGCGCCAGATACGCCAGCCGACCGCCGACACCCGCTCAGGTGAGCGCCGCGGCGGCAGCAATGGGCCGACTCGGAGGTCGGGCGCGATGGGCCGGATCCACGCCGGAGGAACGGCGCGCGGCAGCGACCAAGGCGAGCCACGCGAACTTGGCGAAGCGTTCACACGCCGCCCTAGGTAACAGGACCCCAAACACTCACTGACATGGCTGATCTTAAAGGCAGAGCAACGTTGGATACTGGCCCCTTTACGAAGGGGCTCAAGACGATGGAGGGCGCGGCCGGCGCGGCAGCCGACCACATCAAGAGCCGGTTTTCGTCGCTCACCGCGCCCCTTCTGGCCGTCGGCGCCGCAGTTTCCGCTGCCTTCGCCGGTCACGCCATCGTCTCCGGCGTGGCAGACGTGTTCGCGCTCGGCGGCGCGCTCGAGCACATGTCCGAGCAGACGGGGATCAGCGTCAGAAACCTCGTGGTCCTGCGAAAGAATTTTGCTGACGCCGGGCTGGAGGCGGATGACTTGGGTGTCGCGGTAGGGAAAATGCAGAAGTACCTCGAGGAAGCGCTCGGGGACGACAAGAAGATCCAGACGCTCCAGGGGCTCGGCCTGTCGTTCGCCGACCTTCGGAGGCAGAAACCCGAAGATCAATTTTACGACATCGGCCGGGCGCTGAGCCAGATCGCGAATCCCGGCGAACGCGCTGCGAAGGCGATGGAGTTATTCGGCAAGTCCGGCGCCAAATTGGGCGTAGTTTTCAACGACGCTACTTTTGGTATCGCCTCCGAGAAGCTACAGGCCCGGGCGGAGATGCTTGACCGCAACGCCAAGCGCTTCGAAGAAATCAGCAACAAGCTCAACGGCCCCGCGGGCGTGCTGAAATCCTTCTCCGCTGGCGTTGCCGATGTAATCGCTCCCGCTTTCCTCGGCGTGCTGAATCAGGTGAACAAGATCGACCTGTCAGGCATCGGTAGGAGCTTTGGGGATGGTCTTGTGAGCGTCTTCAGTTTCGCGCTCACGGTGGCACGCGCGATCGTAGCGTTGCCGTGGGAGAAGGTGTTCGAGGGAGTGGCCAACGTGTTCGCCGGAATGTTCATCGGAATCAAAAGGGCAGTCGGATTCGTCTCCGAAAAGATCTCCAGCATCGCCAAGATGCTGAGCGGCGGCGTGCTCGGCAGCCTCTTCGGCGGCGGAGGCAGCGCGGCGGGCAGCGGTCACTCCGCGTCTACTCCGCCCCCGAGTGGCGGCGGGATGATTGCCGGGGGCCTTTCGATGCTTACCGCCGCGTTTACCGGCGCTTGGACAAAGGCCCAGGAAGGTGTTTCCGAACCGTCAAGGGTGGTCGTCGGTCCTGACGGCGTCAGTCGCACCTACCTGCGCCCAGCGGAGACGACGAACGAGCGCCGCGCGCGTTTCATTCGAGACGCGAAGGAGCGCAACCCGACCGGCACCAACGAGCAAATCAATGCCGAGATGCTCGCCTCCGAGGCCGCCTTTCAGAAGCGCCAACAAGAAGAGAAAATCCGTGCCCAACGTTCCGGCAAGACCGCGCCGGATGAATCCTTCGACCGCGCGTTCCACCCCGAGAAGTTCAAGGACGTGCAGGTTTCGCAGTTCGATCAGGCTTTTAACCCTACCGCCCGCGAGCGGAAGCCGCAGATCGGGCAAGGCAAGGGGGACACGGAGAAGCCGCATCAGATGAGCATGGTTGAGATGCTCCTCAAAAAGCTGGATGAGCTCATCGGCGCCACGAATTCAATCTGAGATGCCAATCTCTCAACAGACCGAACACGCGATGGCCGCCGCGGAGGGCTGGCTGGAGCTGGGGAACGCGCCCGAAGCTTGGGATGAGGTGAAAGACCTCCCGCGGGCGCAGTCGGACCTCCCCGAGGTGCAGGCGCTCTTTCTCCGCATTCGGGCGGAGTCCGGGCGCGCGGTCAATCGGCTGTACGCGGAGATCATTGCCTCGTAATGGCTTGCCCGATGAAACCGGCGCGTCATGATCGGGGGATGCCGGCGAAAAAAAAGATGACCGATGCCCAGGCGAGGAAGCTCGCCGCGGGGGCGAGTGCGGCATCGGCACACTTCGGGGCCAA
The DNA here is from genome assembly GCA_038322235.1 of Chthoniobacterales bacterium. Lineage (GTDB taxonomy): Bacteria > Verrucomicrobiota > Verrucomicrobiia > Chthoniobacterales > SZAS-18 > SZAS-18. The sequence continues at coordinate 97,753 of JBBQFQ010000004.1, read as the reverse complement.
GGGCGGGAAGAAGGCGGCGGCGAAGATGACCGCGGAACAGCGTACCGAACGGGCGAAAAAGGCAGCTGCGGCGCGTCACAAAAAGAAAGATTGACTGCTTAGGGGGTAAGCAGACAGGGTGCGCGCATGTCTAAGCGCGTTTTCGCCACCATGAGTGACGAACTTTGGGACGCCATGCAGCTCATGCGGAGAGCTGCTGGGTTTGCGAGGGAATCGGATTTCATCGCCGCGCTCGTGCGCGAGCAAGCGATGCATGACCACGACCTCACGACCGTGAGGCAGTTCGCGGCCTTCACCGGATACGAGCGGGACAAGCTGGATGCGCAGATGCTCCTGCGGGTCCGGCATCACGAGGCCTCCAAGCCGAAGCGTTTCACCTTCGATGAACTCGGCGCGCTTATTTCGAACCCCAACCCAAACCCTCAATGAAACCCATCAAATCGACAGACGCCTGGATGATCACCCCGCTCGGACAACGGATGCTCTCGAACATACCCTCCCGCCCGATCGGGCGGCGCGCGAAACGGAAGCCGCGGGACCGGACCGTCGGCGAAAACTGACCCGGGGCCACCCACCCACCCGCCGCGCTCGAAAGGGCCGGCGGGTTTTTGCTGCCCGCCAGCCGCGATGTGTTATCAGTCCTCCGTGTTTCACGGGTGTCATACTTTTTGTCATACTTCGACTGAGTAAAACGCTCGGAACCGCATAAACACAACGTCCCCGTAGTTCAACGGATAGAACGGAGGTTTCCTAAACCTTTGATGTGGGTTCGATTCCCGCCGGGGACACGCGAAGCTCACGGATTCAGGGTTGCGCGGCGGTTTCGGTCCCTCGATTTCTGCTCCCGTCATGCCTTCGCTTCCGCTCCTTCCGCGTCATTTCGCCAGCGACAACAACGCCGGAATCATCCCGGAAGTCTGGGCTGCCCTTCAGCAGGCCAACGATGGCCGCCACGCCGGGGCGTACGGAGATGACGACTGGACGCGGCTCGCGGAGGCCGAATTTCGCCGGGTCTTCGAACGCGAGGAACTGGAAGTATTTTTCGTTTTCAACGGCACCGCCGCAAACTCCCTCGCGCTCGCATCCCTCTGCGATTCCTTCCACGGGGTCGTCTGCCATCAACACAGTCACGCGGCGACGGACGAGTGCAATGCACCGGGATTTTTCCGGCCCGGATTGTCCCTGATTCCCGTCGCGGGAACCTCCGGGAAACTGACCCCGGAAAGTCTACGCGCGGCGTACACCGGTCGGCGGGATGTCCACGCGCCGGAGGTGCACGCCGTGAGCGTCACGCAGACCACCGAGGTCGGGACGATTTACCAGCTCGAGGAGTTGCGCGCGCTCACCGCGATGGCGCGCGAGCTCGATCTCCGAGTACACATGGATGGTGCCCGTTTCCCCAATGCGGTCGCCGCGCTCGATTGCTCGCCGGCGGACGTGACGTGGCGGGCGGGGATCGACGTTCTCTCCTTCGGTGGGACGAAGAATGGCATGGCGGCCGGCGAGGCCGTGGTCTTCTTCGATCGGACGCTCGCGCAGAACTTCAAGCGTCGGCAGAAGCAAAGCGGTCAGCTCGCTTCGAAGATGCGTTTTCTTTCGGCGCCGTGGGTCGGATTTTTGCGGGACGACGCCTGGCTCCGCCACGCGCGGATTGCGAACGCCGTCGCGGCCCGGCTCGAGGCGCGACTGATCGGACTTCCCCGCGTGCGAATTCTTCCGCCACGGGAAGCGAATGCGGTTTTTATCGAGCTCCCGCGCGAGGTCTGCCTCGCGATGTGGGAACGGGGCTGGCGCTTCTACGACGACGTGGGCCCGGCCGGATCTCTGCGCCTCATGTGCGCCTGGGATTCGACCAATGGGGACGTAGAGGCCTTCGTGAACGATCTCGTGTCGCTGGTCGCCTCGTCGTGACGCCGCGGGAGGGCAGCGCTCCTTCCGTGCGGCCCGGAAGTTTCTGACGGAGTGAACGCGACTTCCCGGAGTGGATGAAAGTCCCGTGCACTCGTACGCTGAGCCGATGGATCCCGATGCCTCATTCGCTTGCGCCGTGGTGGGAGGTGGCCCGGCGGGCTTGCGCGCGGCCGAGGTGATCGCGGCGGCCGGTGGGCCCGTGGCCGTCTGGGAGCAGAAGGCTTCGGTGGGCCGCAAGTTCCTCGTCGCGGGGCGGGGTGGCCTTAATCTCACGCACAGCGAATCGGCGGCGAATTTCCCGCCGCGGTATCGGGAGAATCCGGAGCGCTGGGCGTCGCTCCTCGCGGATTTCCCCCCGGAGGCACTGCGCGCCTGGGCTCATGGACTCGGCGTCGAGACTTATGTGGGAACGAGCGGACGCGTTTTTCCGCGCGGTCAGCAGGCCGCCCGGTTGCTCCGGGCGTGGGTGAGCCGACTGCGGGCCACCGGGGTGACCTTTCGCGTGGGTCAATCGCTCCAGGGGTTTCGACGCGACGGCGGCGGGTGGGAGCTGACGTTCGCCTGCGGTCCGGCGATCCGCGCGCGCGCGGTCGTGCTCGCGCTCGGAGGGGCTTCGTGGCCTGAGACAGGATCGGATGGCCGCTGGCCGGCCTTGCTGGCGGCTCATGACGTCGAGATCCAACCCTGGCTCGCAGCGAACGGCGGTTGGGAGGTGGAATGGCCGGAGGGGGTGCTCGCCGAAGCGGAGGGGCAACCGCTGAAGAATCTCGCCGTCGCGGCGGGCGGCCGGACGGTGCGCGGGGAACTGCTCGTGACTCGCTACGGCCTTGAGGGCGGAGCGCTCTATCAACTTTCGCGGGAATTACGCTCCGACCCGCACATCGTGATCGATTTCAAGCCCGACACGCCCGCCGAGCGCGACGGGAAGCCACGCCCGCTCAAGCTTTCGCCCGCGGCCGCCGTGGTGGTGCGAGCGTTCGCCGCGAGCCCCTCGCTGGCCGCTGCGAAGGCCGTGCGGATCCCTCTGCGGGGCCCCCGACCGATCGAGGAGGCGATCTCCTCCGCCGGAGGCGTGGCGTGGCCGGAACTGGACGAGATGCAGATGCTGCGCCGCCTGCCGGGCGTTTTTGTCGCCGGAGAGATGATCGACTGGGAGGCGCCCACCGGGGGCTACCTTCTGCAAGGCTGCTTCGCCACGGGCGATCGGGCGGGCCGCGGGGTGCTCCGATGGCTCGAAACGGCGCCGTGAACTCCCGACACTTGGTCTTGATCGCGGCACCGACGCAGCCGTAGATGTCCCTTGTGACTCCCAGACCGCGCACGCGCATCGTCATGATCGCCGATGATCCGGACCGCCTTGCGCCATTTCGCGAGCGGTACGGCGGAAAGAATCCGCAGTTTCAACTCGTGACGACGACGAACATCTCTGAGGGGCTGATGCTCGCGGGAGCGATGCCGGCGGATGCGCTGGTCGTGGTGCTGGATCTGCTCGCGGCCAACCGCATGACCGTGCTGGCGGCATTCAAGGGCCGCACGGGCGGAATCCCGCTGCACTGGGTGGCAAATGATGAGACACGGACGTTCCTCGAATCGGAGTCTGCGTCGGAGATCGAGATCGATTCCCTGCTGGAGGATTCGCTGCCGCCCGAGGAGATTTTTTCCTTCTTTGTGCCCGATGCCGCCGAGGAGGCGTCTCTGGCGCCGCGGCGCGCGCGACTCCAGCTCGAGGAGGCGGTCGAGCGCCCTCCCGCGCCGACACCCGAGCCGGAGCCGGAACCGCAAGCCGAGGCCGCTCCGGCGCGCGCGCGCTTGGACCCGGCTGCCGGTTCCTTCGACCTTTCAGTGCTCCCTCTGGTGGAGTTGGTCGATCGCCTGGCGGCAAAACGGGGGAACGGCAGCCTGGCAATCGAGCACAATGGGCAGGTGGCCGGGCTGCACTTTGCCGGTGGAAAGCCCGTTCACGCGACCTTCGGCGGTCTGGGCGGAATGGGTGCGCTCGTGAATTTCGCGCACTGGCAGGACGGCCTTGCCCGCTGGACGGAGGAGGCGGAGGCGAATTTCGAGCACAGCCTCGATCCGGTCATGGTCGTGGGCATGCTCAGGAGCATCCCGAATCGCAAGCTTGAGCCGGAGTAGCGCTGGCCAGAGCGGAAGGATCGCGACTTGCCAGATCGGCGGTTGCTTGCATAGGGCGGGTCATGAGATTCCACCTCGTTCCTGCCGCAGTCGTGCTAGCGTTGGTCGGTCAATCCTCCGCGGTGGCGCAGGAGAAACCGGTGCCGACGCCGCCAGCCGCCGCGGACAAGTCCCCGGCCGCGCCTGCGAAACCTGAAGCATCCGCCCCGCCGGCCGCGGCGGCCCCCGAGAAAAAACCGGCCGCGACGGGGGAGAAGTGGAGAAAGGAACTCGCGGCGGACGTCGTCGTCGTGAAGGACGGGAAGCTCAGCATCGATCGCTACGACATTGTGAAAGTCGACAACGAGAGCGGTCGGACGACCCTCCTCGTCGCTCTGAAGGCCATGTGTCCCGGCGACGCGGGCGTGAGCCGGGACAATTTTGTAGCCTACGCCATCACCGCCTACATGGCGTTCCTCACGGGGGTGGCGGAGGGCGGGGAATACTCCACGGAGACGGTCGATGCGCCCTCGGGCAAGATCGATGTCGACGTGAGCATCACGATGAACCGGGATGGCTTTCTCGTGGAGGGAAAGAACAACAAGACCGGCGAGAAGTTCAACGAGACGACGCGCTGGGACGAACTGTTCGCGACGAAGAATTGAGGACGGAACCCTGATCACCGGTCCGCCTGCAGCTCACTTCTTCGGGCCGATTTGCTGCTCGAGATTGCGAAGCATGTTTTCGAACTCGTTTTTTCCGGTCGGCTTCGCAGCGGGAGGCGGGGTGCCGCCTTTGGGCGGGTTCGTCGCGTTGCGCCGGGCTTCGGCCGCCTTCGCGGTATTTCCCTTTTGATCGTAGAGCCGCGCGAGATCATTCCAGGCGCCGGGATTCTCCGGACGCAGTGAGACGGACTTTTCATAGGCGCTGATCCCGTCGTCGACGCGGTTCGTCTTCGCATAGGCGAACCCGAGGTTGTTCCACGCCACCGCATAGTTCGGATCGATCTTCACCGCGCGCAGCAGAGGATCGATGGCCTTTTCCTGCGGGCCGACCTTGTTGTACGTGTAGCCGATGTTGTTCCACGCCACGCCGTACTCTGGATCAAGCGCGACCGCCTTGTTGTAGGCATCGAGCGCCGCTGCGTCCTGGTTCACGTCATTGAGGACAAAGCCGAGATCATTCCAGCCAACGGCGTACTTCGGGTTGATGCGCACTGCCTTCTGGTAGGCTTCCACCGCGAGCTGAAGCTTCTTCTGGCCCTTGTAGATGTCGCCAATGTTGTTCCAAGCTTCGTAGGCTTCGGGATCCGCCTTCACCGCCTTCTGGTAGCAATCGAAGGCCTTGTCCTCCTTCTTCGAACGGGCCCAGGCAACGCCAAGGCGGTTCCACGCGTTGGCAGATTGGGGATCGTATTCGACGGCCTTCTGATAAGACGCAATGCCTTGCTCGAGCTTGCTGTTGGCGGTGTAGGCCGCGCCGAGCATCTCATGCGCCTCGGAATAGTACGGGGCGAGTTCGATCGCCTTCTGCGCGGCCTCGATCGACTTGGGGAACTCGCCCACCCGGCGATACGAGTCGGAGAGCGTCTTCCACGCGACCGCGAAGTTCGGAAGCAACTGGGTGGCCCGCTTCGCTTTTTCGAGGCCCAAGCGGCCTTGTTGATTGTGATTGAACGCATCCGCCAGCCCGTCGAGGGCAAAGACGAAATTCGGAGCATCGGCGAGCGCCCGCTGATAGGCCTCGATCGCCTTCGGGTACTCGCGAACGCGGATGAGTTCAGAGCCGAGGTTGTTCCAGACGATCGGGTAGTTCGGATTGATCTTCAGCGCCCGCTGATACGTCTCGACCGACTTGGGGCGCTGTTTCGCCGTGCTGTAGGCCAGCGCGAGGTCGTTGAGACTCTCCACGTAATCGGGATCGATCCGCAGCGCCCGTTGGTATGATTCGAGCGAGGCATCCACCTGACCGGCTTCGCCCTGGAGCTTCGCGAGAATCCGCCAGCAATCGGCATCCTTTGCATAGGTGCTGGTCGCACGTTGCATCACTTCCAAGCCGCGCGTCGCCGTCGGCTTGACGTCATCCTGCGGAATGACGCGCGTGAGATACGCGTAGGAATCGCCCCACACGGCGTAGTTCGCCGCACTCGCGGGCGCCCGCTCGGCGGCGGAAATCGCCCGACGCAGTTCCGAGGCGGCGTTGGCGACGTCAAGTTTGAGATAGCTCGAGATCCCGAGGTTTCGCCAGCCGGCCGGCAGATCGGCGCTGAGCTCGGTCGCCTGACGCGCGTTCCGCTCGGCCTCCTCAAACCGGGCCATGACGAGCTGGGCGTACGCCAGGCTGGAAACTGCCTCCGCGGAGCGGGGGTCGAGCGCGACCGCGCGTTCGAATGCCTTCATCGACTCATCCGGCCGCGAGCCAAGGCGGAAATCGTCCGCGACCCGGATCCAGGCTTTGACCGGGTTTGATTCCGTTTTTCGGGCCGCGAGGTAGGCGGAAGCCCCGACGTTGGTCGCGCCGGCGACCGCGCGCTGGTCTTCGGCACTGAGGTTCCCCGTTGCGACGGGCTTTTCTGTCGGCGCGGGCGTGCGCTCGATTGCGAGCGAAGGCGTAGGGGTGGGATTGACCGAATCGGTTCCCTTCGGCTTGCGTGTGGCAACCGCGGTCGCGATCAATCCAGCGACCACAACCGCGCCAACGATGCCGCCGATCAGCGCGCCGTTCCCGGATTTCGCCGGAGCGGGGGCGGGCGTAGGAACGTACGGCTGAGCAAGGGCGGGAATCCCAGCAGGCGGACGCTGGGGTGCCGGGCCCGGGGGAGGGGAGGGCGGAGCCGGGAGCTTCGGCGCTCCGGTCGGCAGCGCCGGGGGGGGCGTCGCCGGAGGCTCGGGTGCAGGGGGAGCGGCGGTACGCTTTGGCAGGGCCGCGGCGAGCGAGTTGGCGAATTGGGCGGGGCCGGTGATGGCGTCGCCGGGGGCGGGTCGGAGGGCGCGCTTCAGCACGGCGTTCCCTTCTTCACCAATCGCCGAAATGGACGTGTATCCGCTGATCGCGAGACGCTCGGGGTCGATCCGGTGCGGGGCCCCACCGAGCAATTCATAAGCGAGGGCGCCGAGCCGCTGGGTGTAGCGCTGACCAGCGGGGAGCGATGCGCCCGAATCCGACGACATGGAGCCGGGGATGATCGTCATCATTGCGACATCCGCCTCCGGCATGGGAGGCGGCGCCTGTTTCTCGCTGAATTCAAGTGCGTTGATCTTCGCCTGCACGCGCGGCCACTGCGCGAGCGGTTTGACCAGGAGTGCGTCCCATCCCCCCGGAGGAGGCCCATCCGGCAGGTGCAGCGATACCTGGCCGAGCGCCAGATCCAGCCCATCCAATCCAGCGGAAGCGGCCACTTCCGCGGCGCTCGCGATTTGCGAAATGATCGTCTGAACCTCGCCGGGGGGAACCATGCCGCCCCGGGCGCGAAGCAGGTCGAGGAGGGAGCGCGCCTCCAGCCATTCCATCGTCGCGAACCGGCCCCCGTCCGCCTGCTGGAGCGAGACGCCACCCACGAGACCAGGGTGGTTCAGTTGCGAAATCAGGGCCGCATTGCGCTGAAAGCGCTCCAGGGCAGTGGGGGTGTCGAGCAGGCCGGAGCGAATGGCTCGCACCGCAATGGCGCGGTTTCCCTGCTGATGGTCGCCGGCTTTGAAAAGTCGGCCGGTCAGATCTTCGCCGGCTTGCTCGAAAAGCTGGTAGCGTCCACCGAGCACAGTCCCGATGACCGGCGGCCAGACGGGCGCCGCTTTCGGCATCGGCGGCGCCGGAAGATTCGGGGCAGCGGGGGCCGCGCCGCTATCCAGCGCACGAATCGCCGCCTCGATTTCGTGCCGGAGTTCCGTCGGATCCTTCGGGCGGTCATCGCGATCCTTCGCGAGCATGCGTCGCAGCAGGGCGATGACGGGCGCGGGCGCATCCTTCAGATCGGCGAAGGGGGGCGGCTTCGAAAGATGCTGGGCCGCCACCCGGACGAAGGAGGTGCCGCCGAAAGGGGGACTGCCGTTCAAGGCATACCACAGGGTCACGCCGAGCGAGTAGATGTCCGAGCGAATGTCGATTTCACCCGTCGGCTCGATTTGCTCCGGGCTGGCGAAATGCGGGGTGCCGACGAATCCCGCGGTGAGTCCGCCGTCGTTTGTGACGGTCACGGCACCGTCGCCCTCGCTCCCGGGCGCGCCGACGGCTCCCTTGGCGAGACCGAAGTCGATGAGCTTCACGAGGACGTCGTTGCCGCCGTGCTTGTCCTTCGAAAGCATGATGTTCGCGGGTTTGATGTCCCGGTGGATCACCTTCTCGGCCCAGGCGGCCTGGAGCGCCTTCGCGACCTGCAGCGTGATCTCCAAGGCCATGCGCGGCGGGAGCGTGCCCTCGCGCCGGATCATCCCCTGGAGCGTCTCGCCCTCGATGAACTCCATCGCGTAGAAGAAGGTGTTTCCCTCCTGGCCCTGATCGAAGACGGTCGCGATGTTCGGGTGCTGGATCCGGGCCGCCGAACGGGCCTCGCGTAGGAAACGCTTGCTGGCGACGTCATCGGAGAGCAGGCCGTCGCGAATGACTTTCAGGACCACGGGCCGCCGGAGCCGCGTGTCGAACGCCCGGTAGGTGACTCCCATGCCACCCCGTCCGAGTTCGATGGGTTTTCCTTCCGGATCGACTTCAACTTGGAACTGAGCGAACTGGATGACTTCGGCCATGGAGGAGGAGCGATGCGAGTGAGTGAGTTGTATGACGCGATTCAAGATCGCGAACAAGGCGATTTGTCAGGCCGCCACCGGATTGCGTTCGCGTCGCTGGCCCGGGCCGGTCTCCGCTGGGGCGCGACTACTGGGGTGTTCCCTTGGCCGTCCGGCCGCGGATCCGAAACTGCACCGGGAGTCCGGCGAAACCGTACTCCTTGCGCAGCTCCGTCTCGAGATAGCGACGGTAGGGTTGCGTGAGCAGCCGGTCGTCGTTGCAAAAAAAGACAAACCGGGGGACCGGGATCGGAGTCGGAGCGCGATCATCGTTCGCGCGGGAAGCGTAGAGCAACTTGAAGCGCTTGTTGTAGACCGTCGGGGGCGGCTGCTTCTCCATCGCGATCTTGATCACCCGGTTCAGCGGTCCAGTGGGCGTGGGCACGTGCGCGGAGTCGCGCACGTTCTCGATGATCTGAAAGACCTTGCCGATGCCGCTCTTTTCGAGCGCCGAGATCGCGATGACCGGGGCGTGATCGAGGAAAAAGAGTTCCGCCGCCGCGTTCTGGAGGAAGTCCTTTCGGAATTCTACGAGCGATTTTCCCGTCGTTCCCGGGTCCATCAGGTCCCACTTGTTGATGACGAGAATGACGGGCTTGCTCGCGTCCTGAATCAGGCCGCCGATCGCCCGGTCCATTCGCGTGACGCCATCCGTGGCGTCGATCACCAGCACACAAAGATCCGCGCGCTGAATGCTCCGCTCGGAGCGCATGACGCTGAAGACCTCAGCGGACGACTTGTGCCGGCCGCGATGCCGGATTCCTGCCGTATCGATCAGAACGTAAGGTCGTCCATTGAAAACGTGCGGCACGTCCACGGCATCGCGGGTGGTGCCCGAGATGTGGCTCACGATCGTGCGATCATCCTTCAAGATCGCGTTGACGAGGGAGGACTTGCCGACGTTTGGCCGGCCCACGATGGCGATGCGCGGCGCGATCCGTTTGACGACGCGAGTGCTGCCATCGTCGGGGACGTCCTCGTCGCTGGTCGTCACTTCGACCTGAATCGGTTTCGGCAGACGCTCCTCGATCTGCTCCAGAAGATCGCCAAAGTGGCGGCCGTGCGCGGCGCTCACGTTGATGGAATCGGTAAACCCAAGACGGGCGAAGTCCGCCGCAAGCAAACCGTGCTTTGACTGGTCAATCTTGTTGATCACCAAAAGCACCGGCACCTCGGCGCGCCGCAAAAATTTCGCGAGATCGGAGTCACCGTTTTGCAATCCGGCGCGCCCATCGACGACGAAAAGGACCAGCGACGCGGCCTGGACCGCCAGCTCCGCCTCCGTCCGGACTCGGTCCGCGAAATCGGCGTCGGCGATCTCGCCGATGCCGCCGGTATCGATGATCTCGAACGGTGCGGCTCCCAGCGTGCACTCCGCCACGATGCGATCCCGCGTGATCCCGGGCGTGTCATGGACGATCGCGATCATCTCGCCCGCCAGCCGGTTGAAGATGGACGATTTGCCGACGTTCGGTCGGCCGACAATGGCGACGACGCGCCGCGGTGCGGTCGCGTCTTCCTTGGTTCGGGGAGCAGGCATGGGGAAAGAGGAGCGCAGTGCGATCCAGGATCGCGGCAGCCCGGGAATCGGGCAGGGCGGATCCTACATCAGATTCGTCCCGCTGGCCCGGGATCGTTTTATAGCCGTGACTGGCGCCGGCCGGATGACGAACGGCCCCGAGATTCGCGGCCAAGAAAACGCCCGCGCTGTTCGCGCGGGCGATCCTCTGATGTGGCCGCGGAGGCAGATGCGTCACGGCATCCGCGATCACGTTGCTGCCGGAGCAATGAGCTCCGGCGCGGGGGCGATCTCAATCACGCCTTAACGTGTCCGCTGACGAGCTTCGTCATTTCGAACATGCTGACCTGCGCTTTGCCGTTGAAAACCGCTTTTAGGTTCGCGTCGGCGTTGATGAGAGTCTTCTTCGTCTGGTCCTGCAGCTTGTGCTTGCGGATATATTCCCAGAGTTTCTTGGTGAGTTCGGTGCGGGGAAGGGGCGCGGCACCGACGACGGCGGCGAGAAGATCGTCAGGCGTGACGGGTTTCGCGAATCCGGCGTTGGGCTTCTTCGCGGCGGGCTTCTTGGGGGCGGGTTTTGCGTTGGGCATACCAACGTCCTTAATCACACTTCGAGCCGAATGCAAAATTGCACGCAGAATTCGCGAAGCGGCGGTTTTTCCGATTCTCGGTGTCTGCGCCCGCCGGAGAAGCCTGCGGCGGCATCCGGTCGCTGGCATTGACGTGGCCTCAGCGCGGAATGTTTGTAACCTCGGTCGCGAAGAAGGAAAACCTTCGGAAACAATGTTTCCCGCCGCGCCGACTCCTTCCTCCGCCTCAAACACGCCGCGCCCGATCTGGGCGATGTTGCTCGTGAGCAGTGTGGTCCTTTTTCTCGTGGCGTGCGCCCTTCCAGCGCTCGCGTTCAAGCGGGACAGCGGCCTCTCGGAGCAGACGTCCGGACTCAGCGCGCTCACGATGGGCTGGCTCGCGCTGAAGCCGCCGCAGGTGGGCTGGCTGGCGAACGTTTTCGTGGTGATCGCGTGGATCGCCACGCTCGCGCGGGCACCGGTGCTGGCGAGGATCGCGGCGCTCCTCGCGGTGCTCGCGGGACTGAGCTCGCTCATGCTCTTCCGCGATCCGGCCCCGGCCGGGAGCACCGGCCAGATGTGGCTGATGGATCTGCTCCCGGGCTTCTACGTCTGGATCGTCAGTCTCCTCGACGCGCTGATCGCGGCGATGCTCGTGACGGTCCGGCGGCCGCGAGCGGACGTTGAGCAGACGTCCGCTTGACGGGCGGCGATTAGCGAAGGCCGTTTGGTTCGACGTGCAGCGCGTGATCGCGAAGGATCTTTTCGGTCTGAATGTCGTCGATCTTTTTGGTCAGCTTCGTGGCTTCGTGCTGATCGCGGAGCGTCTTCGCCAGCGTGAATGAGCTGCCCGTGAGGAAGAGTGCGGCCATGGCCATGAATCCGCGGATCCACGCGTCGGCGGGCAGGTGGTAGATGCCGATTCCAGTGGAAGTGATCGCAAGGCAAAAAGTGGCTCGGACACAAAAGAGCCAGGCGGGTGAGTCGGGTTCGCGGCGGAAGTTTTCCATGTTGAAGCGTCGGTCGGGCGTCGCGGAGGAGACAATCGATTGCGTTGAGCTCTGCATTCGCGCAATCGATGGGCGGGAAGACCGCCCTCACGGCAAAACCGTCAGATCGCAGCCGTTGAGCGAAGCAAGCAACTCCGCTCCAAACACCCCGGCCGGCGTCTGCACCCCTGGGGCCACGCCGTGTCCAGGCCTGAGCAGACGACGCACGCACTCCAGCGAAGCCTCGACCGTGAGCGTGTAACCTTCTGGGCAGGCACCGACAGCTTCGACTGACTGGCCGGCGGCATTCTCCACCCGGCCCCAGAGTTGCACCCGCCCGTTGCGCCGCTCTTCCTCGTCGGGGCCCTTCACCCGTTTCTCAATCTGACGCTTCAGAAACGACTGCACCGCGGGACGCTCGAACAGACGGCGAAAGAGTGCCCGAAAGCGGGCCAGGCGGATAAGCCCCGCCGGAGCCCCCATAAAAACGGTGATGTTCGGAATCCCGGTGGTGTGAAAGGCGGTGGACACATCGCCCCACGGGATGGCCATCGCGAGCCGCTCCTTGTCCGCGAACCGGATCTTCCTGGAGAGATGCGCGCTTGGCACGGCCACGAGCATTCCCTCCCGGCGGATCATGCCGCCCTTGGGCAGCCCCTCGACCATGGTTTTGGCGGTTCCTTTCGAGGTTTTCGCAAAGCCACCGAAGGCCAACTCCAGCGAAGTAGCATCCGGCAGTGCCCGGTGCAGGGCAACCGCCAGGCAGTCGGTCGGCACGACGTCGAAACCCACGCCCGACAACACGACGATTCCCGCCCTCTCGAACTCGCCGGCGCGCGCAAAATTCGCCTCGAAAACGGTGATCTCGCCGGTGATGTCGAGGTAGTGCGCTCCGGCGCGCAGGCAGCCATCGACCATCGGGCGTGCGGTCGCGGAAAACGGCCCGGCACAATGCAGGACCAAGTCCACGCCGCTGAGCCCTCGATCAATCTCGCCCGGATCGAGCAACCCGAACACGCGCAACGGCAACTTCAGCTTTTCTGCAAGCGGCCGGAGCCTTTCCGCGTCGCGTCCCGCCAGGATGGGCGTCATCTCCTGCTCCCGGGCGCGATTCGCGATCAATTCGCCGGTGTAGCCGTTCGCGCCGTAGATCATCCACGTGCCGACAGCAGTTCTTGCATTCATCGTCGCAGCCGACGGAGCGCCTCGGCTGCCGCAGCGTCAACGCGGAATCGGCTTTTCGGAGGCGGGTCGGTCGAAGGTGCCGTGCCGGAGGAAGCGGGCGACGAGACGGGCGACGCTGGAGGAGAAGGTGAGTCCAACGTGGTTTGTCGCGATGGCGATGTGGCCGCTCGAACCGTCAACGCGCGTTTCCGCGACGGCGACCATGCCGTCATTTGGTCCGCGATGAGCGCGGATCAGGCGACCCGCGCCGAGCGGCCGCGTGCCGGAGATGATTCCCAGCTCCGGGGAGTGAGGCCAGGCCGTGATGCCGCCTCGCGCGACCCAGTCGCGCGCGGTTCGCCCGACGAATGGCGCCAGGAGTGGTCGACCCAGGCAAACCTCCGCAACCCGGGAACCGCGGAACGGCGGCCCGAGGGCGACGATGCGGCGGACCTGAGACGCGCTGCCGAGCAGCTCCAGCGCTCCATGCGTCACGACCGCGCCGAGACTGTGCGCGACGACGGACACCGGGCCAGAAGTTGCGGCAAGTTCGTGCAGGTGAGAGGCGAAGCGTTTCGCGTTTTCCGCGAGGTCGTGCTTCAACGAGCGATAGGAAAAGCGCCGGGCTTTAAATCCCGCCTGACGGAGCCGCGCTGCGAGCGGCTGCAGTTCCCAGCCACGCATCCAAGCGCCATGGATCAGCACCACTGGGGCACTCGCGTCTGGCTGCGGCTCGTTCATGGTGGAAGGGTCAGGACGGCGACCACGGCGTAACGTCGCGCCACGAACTCGCAACGCACCGCGCCACCCCATTGCCGCGCGGCAGTCTCCAACACGGAAAGCATTTCGTCACGGGGAGTTGTATGAAATTTCCGCAGCCAGGCGCGCAGGATTCTCCGAAACCACGGAGGGAGGTCCCGCTGGTCGAAAAAATCGGCAATTCCGATGCAGCCGCCGGACCGAACGAGGGGCGTCGCAGCCGCCAGGGCAGCCCGCCAATCGGGGATCATCGAGAGAGAATAGCTGAAGATCACCGCGTCGTAGCCGCCCGACCGACCAAACTGACCGGGACCGCGAAGTTCCTCGGCGAGGGCGCCGTGAAAGCGGATTCGCGGCGAGAGGCCGGCCGTCGCGACGTTCCGCCGCGCGACCTCCAGCATCGCGCTGGATGCATCCACGCCGTCTGCCTCCATCTCCGGGTGAACGCGGGCGAGCTGGATGAGGTTTCTGCCGGTGCCACAGCCCACTTCGAGGACCGTGGACGGGCCCTTCAGGGCCAGTCGACCGAGCAGGCGGTCGCGGCCAAGAAGATAGCAGCGTCGCGTCAAATCGTAGACATGTCGCTGCCAGCCGTAGTTCGCGTTCCATCAGCGCGGAATGACCTGCGCCATCCGGCGCGAAGGGCTCGGGGGTCCCAAGTCTCATGGAATCGCCGAGTAGAGATGGAAGCCCCCATAAATGGCGGAGCGGTCGCGGGCGTGCAAAGCCTCCGACTCCTCCTCGTGGTAGAACCATCGGTCTCGGAGTTCGGACGGCAGAGCGCGTTCGATCGGCGAGACCTTGCCCGCCGTGCGAAAGATGACGCGCGCGTTCGGCCCTCCCACGCGGGTTACCTCGGCCCAAAGCGCGGCGATCTCCTGGTCCGGCATCCAGTCCTGGGCGTCGAGGAAAACGAAACGATCGAACGCACCCCGCGGCTGGCGCTCGAGGAATCCGCGGAGGCCGGCTTGCTCCGTGGAAACGCGCGCCGCGCGCTCGCGGAGCAGCGGAAAGTTCGCCGCGCCGAGGTAGTCCGGGAGCGCTCCGCCCGCGCTCAGGTCGTAGCGGCGGGCGAAGGCCTGCCAGGCGAAATAATTGTCGCTCAGCGGGAATCCGCAGGCGAGACGTTCAACGCGTTCCCGCAGGGCGCCCGTGAGGTCGCCGCCGGCATCGCGGCGCATTGCATCGGCTTGCTGCGGCGGAATGCCCAAGCTGAAGAGCGCAAACGGCAGACCCGTCACGGATTTCATCAGCCAGCCGTCGAGCGCCGGGGCGAGTTCGCGGTCGAAGGCGGCGCGCTGTTCCGCGCGCGTGCGGGCCTGTAAGATTCGCTCAATTCTGCCGCCGTGGACCCGCACGACGATCCCGAGAAAGCGAATGAACCAGCCAAGCTGTGCATGGTCATAGAGATTCCGCCGAAAGTACTCGATGCGGGGCCCCCAGAGCGCCCGGCGAAGTCGCGGACCCTTCTCCCAAAACTCTCGGCTTTCGGGGTCGAGCGCCGTCCGAAGATGCTTCTCGTAGAGGAGCCGGTTTTCGGCGCGGTGGGCATCGCCGAAGAACCCAAAGAATTCCTCGTGGCCCGGGAGATGTTGCGCCGCGGCCAGCTTGAGCCGGAGCAGCGCGAGGTGGTTTCGGTTCAGATCCACCGCCGTGACGGCAGCTGGATCGGCCAGCAGGTAATGGAGCACGTTGCAACCGCCGGAGGAGATCGTGAGGATCCGACTTTCTGGCGTCAGGCCCAACGCATCCACGTCCACGCGCGGATCCTCCCAGATCTGGTTGTAAACGAAGGTGCTGAACCAGCGGGCAAAGACGCCCTGCCAGAACCCGCCGCCGGTGCGCAACGGCTGGTGGCGGACCGCTTGCTCAACCGACTCGAAGGTGGTGGCGGATTTCGGAAGGACGGTGGCGGTCATGGAGCGGAGAGGACTGATTCGGGGTGGGCGTATTCCACGCGGGAGCGTGTGGCTTGGGCGGCCCACGGAGCGATGCGGGTCGAGCGCAATTCGGAAACGCTCGCGTGAAGGGCCCGGGCGAGAGTCTTCCGGTCGGAGTGCGGCGCGAGTCGCGAACCGAACGCGACCCGCGCCTCAAGATCGGAACGGCCGAGAAGCCGCGCGAAATGGGGAACGAAGCGCATCTTCCCCCAATACGCGGCGGTGGTGACCGCATCGCGCTCCGCCGTGCGATACCCCACGGCGGCCGGGTGGATGAACGCCGAACCGATGCAGGATTCGAGGAGGGCGGCCTTGAAGGGCAGGACCGACTCGCCCGACGTGCTGGTGCCTTCCGGAAAGAAAATGACCGGGGAATTCTGCTGCACCGCGCGCAGGCTGTCAGCGAGGTCGCGCGCGGCGCGGGGACGCTCCCGATCGAGGAAGAAGGTGCCGGCCTTCCGCGTGAGCGAACCGATCACGGGCCACGCGGCCACTTCCTGCTTGCAGACAAAAACACCAGGGACCCGCGCTCCGAGAACGAGCACATCCAGATAACCAAGATGATTCGACGCGATCACGCCACGGCTGGGGAGGGGCCCTGAAGCGGTGACGCTGATGCCGAGGATGTCGAGCATGCCCTGACAGGCGCGGCGGAACCACTCCGCGCGCGCGGCCGGGTCGCCGCTTGCACCCACCTGGGCCCATTCCCAATGCGTGCGTTCAGTCCAGCCCGCGAACCGAACCGCGCCGCGCAGCACACGGAGGAAGGAGAAGGAAGTGGTCATCGGATGGGGGCAGGGGAGACGGCGGCAGCGGCGGCATCGTCAGACCGGAGAAAATGATTCCGGTGAGATCCCCGCATCGAGTGGAGGTCGAGAACGGTCAGAAAATCGGTGGTCCCGAACGCCCGATCGATGGCGGGCTCGCCACAAATGGACGCTCCCGCGGTGAGATATCCGCGGAGAAGCCGGGGTGGAACGGGGGCGACCCCAGGCTCGCGGGTCGAGGGAGGACAGGCGAAGCGAGCGGTGGGCCGCGTGCGCCAAGCCGGCGGCGCGAGGTGCCGCACCGCGAGTTGGCGATGCAGCGCCTGCGCGATGTCGCTGTCGAGCGTCGGGATGCTGCTGCAGCCCACGAGGTAGCGCCCGCCGCGGGCCACAGCGTACGCGGCAACGCCGCGCCAGAGCAGGTTTAGAACGCCGAGCGTGCGGTGAGAGGCGTGCACGCAGGCCCGGCCGAGTTCAATGATTTCGGAGCGCCGATCCTCGAAGGGAGAAAAGTCGAATTCCTGCTCGCTGTAGTACCCGGCGTGGAGGGCCGCCGTTTGGCCGGTCTGCAGACGGTAGGTCCCGACCGGCCGGCCGGTCGCGGTTTCCTCAACATAGAGATGATCGCAATACGGGTCGAACGCGTCCTCATCGCGACCGGTCAGAAACGACTCCCCAAGGCCCTCGTTCAATTCGAGATTGAAGACCTCAAAGCGAAGAGACTGGACAGCGTGGAGTTCGAGGCCCGAAGAGGCGAGTCGCAGCCGATAGGAAGCGACCCGGTCGAGTTGCGCTGGACCAGGCGCAGAGAGCGTTTGCGTCATGCGGCCCACCCGTAGTTCCGCCGGTCCGGCGGCGGCAAATCGGGAAGTGTTCCATTGTGGTCACAAGGCAAATCCGTGACGTGACGCGCTGCGTTGTGGTGAACGTCCGGGGCGGACGCAGTGATGACGGATCTTCCGCGATCGGTTCGACGGATCGCTGCTACGTTGCCGGATGGCATTCACCGCTCCGATTTCGCTGGCTGGCGTGCACGTCGTCCTCGAACCGCTCAGCTTGAGTCATGCGGACGGACTCGCCAGCGCCGTCCGGGACGGAGAACTTTGGCGGCTCTGGTACACGACCATTCCCCGCCCGGAGCAAATGGGTGAGGAGATCGCGCGGCGGCTCAGCCTGCACGAATCGGGGAGCATGCTTCCCTTCGCGGTGCGGACCGCGCCTTCCGGCCGACTCGTTGGCATGACGACGTACATGAACATCGATGCGGCGAATCGGCGGCTGGAAATCGGTTCGACGTGGTACGCAAAGAGCGCGCAGCGGACGCCGCTGAACACCGAGGCGAAGCTGTTACTCCTGACGCATGCGTTCGAGACCTTGGACTGCATCGCGGTCGAGTTCCGAACCCATTTTTTCAACCAGCAAAGCCGGCGAGGCATTGAACGGGTCGGGGCCAGGCTCGACGGAATTCTGCGTCATCACCAGCGCATGCCGGACGGCACGCTTCGAGATACCTGCGTCTACAGCGTCATCGCGTCGGAATGGCCCTGCGTGAAGGCTAACCTCGGCTGGCTTCTGGAGAAGCCGCGCGGAAGCTGAGACGGCGCGGCGGGAATTTTCCCGCGAGACCCGACTCCTACATCCATGCGAATTTGTCTTTCCTTCGCCGCGCTTGCAGCCGTGCTCACGATGCCGACACCATCGCCGGCGCAACCTCCCAAAGAGCTGGGCGAGGTGCACTGGGGGAGGGAGCTGAAGTCTGCGCAGGCGCAAGCTCGCGAGGCCGGGAAGCCGGTGATGCTTCTGTTTCAAGAGGTTCCGGGATGTTCGGGATGTCAGCGCTATGGAGCCGAGGTGCTCTCGCATCCGCTCATCGTCGAAGCGGCCGAAGATCTCTTTGTGCCCGTGGCCATCTTCAACAATCGCGATGGCCTCGACCAGACCGTGCGCGAAGCGTTTGGCGAGCCGGCCTGGAATTTTCAGGTCGTGCGGTACCTCACGTCCGCGGGCAAGGATTTGATCCCGCGCGAGGACGGTGTGTGGTCGGTCGGGGCCACGGCGCAACGCATGTCCGCGGCGCTCCAGAACGCGGGGCGGCCCGTGCCGCGCTACCTCGAGTCGCTGACGAGCGAGACGCGACGGGGCGAGTGGCTGACCGGCGCTTTTGCGATGTACTGCTTCTGGGACGGAGAAGCGAAGTTTGGTGGGCTCGATGGAGTGGTCGAGACGGAGGCGGCGTTCATCGACGGAAACGAGGTGGTGCGCGTGACGTTCGATCCGCGCGTCGTCGCTTGGGCAAAGCTGGTGAGGGCGGCGGAAGGATTCGACTGCGCGCACCGGGTGTACGCCCCGAACGCAGCCCTCGCGAAAGAGACGAAGAGTCGAAATCCCGTCACGACGTTCGAACCCGCCTCGTGTCGGCGGGCGCCGGAGAGCGATCAGAAGCATGCCCTACGGGGAGGCATTGTCCGCAGCCTCGGTCTGACGCCGCTCCAATCGGCGCGCGTGAATGCGGCGGTTGCTCGAGGCGATTCGGCCGGAGTCCGCGACTGGCTCAGTCCGCGTCAATCTGCTCGCTGGACGCGGTGAGCTGATTCAGACGACGAAGGCAGGCCGCTCGCCGCGGCCGAGCACCCAAGCGTAAAGAATCTCCATCGCCTCGGCGGCGCGCGACCACGAGTAGCGCGAGGCGATCAGATCCCGACCGCGGGCGCCCATGGCCGCGAGTTCGACGGACGAACGAGCGGTCGCGTCGCGCAGCGCTTCGGTCAGCGCGGCCGGGGTTGGATGGATCCACCAGCCCGCGGCGTTCTCGGAGATTTCCTGCCACGGAGTTCCACGCGTGGTCAGCACCGGGAGTCCGCAGGCGAGCGCTTCGGCGATCACGATACCGAAATTCTCGGACTGCGTCGGGAGCACGAAGAGACTCGCGCGACGATATTCCTCCCATTTTGCAGAACCCTCGGCACTGCCCGAAAACTCGAACGTTTCCCCGATCCCCGCAGAACGAATCGCCTCTTCGACGACGCGCCGGTGGCCGTTTTCGTCGGGCCCAACAATTCGCACCCGCCAGCCCGCCGGCCGAACGGCAGCCCAGGCGCCGACGAGATCGAGCAGCCCTTTTTTGGGGTGAAGGCGCGAAAGAAAAAGGGCGATGCGTGCGCTCGTTGTCGGGGTGGTCGCCGAAGTCGGCGGCGTCTCGACGCCATTGGGGATGACCGCGATCGGATTCAGAAGACCCGCCTGCCGGAGATTTTCCGCTTCCTGCGCGGAGGTTGCGTGGAGCGTTGCGGCGCCGGCGAGATCGCGGCGCTGGAAGAGCGCCCACGCGAGTTTCTTCTTCCAGCTGTGATGTCCGAGCGCCCACGGTTCCAGCATGCCGCGTGGGCTGACGATGAAGGGGAGCCGAAAACTTCGAGCGGCGGCGGCGGCCACCGCATTCGCTGGCATCCAGATCCCGGCATCATGGACGAGCGCGAAGTGCCCCGTCGCGAGGCGCTCCCGGAGCGCGCGACGCAGGGCAGGAACAACCCGCAGATCGCGCGCGCGCCCGTCCGGGCAAGGAACGGCGGTCGTGGGGACGAGAGCAGGATCCGGAGCAAGCGCGGGATGCGCGCCGCCGCGGTCGCGTCGCGTGACGATTTCCGGATTGAGCCCGCGCTCAGCGAGCGCCAGCGCCAGCGCCGGGACGGAGCGCGAGGGACCGCCGCTGTTCGCGACGAGATCAGGAACCGTGAGGAGGGGGCGCATCGAGGTCAGTCTCCTCCGGGGCGGGCGCGGACCGTCTCCGTCGCTGCCGGCGCGGGGCCCGGAGACCATCGGACCAGCCCCAGCAAAGGCCGAGGAGGACCGCCGTCGTCAGCTGAATGGAGGCGATCTGGAGCGGAAAATCGATCAACGCGTGGACGCCGACGCTGAGAAGCCCAATCACGCACGCGGGCAGGAGGTACATCGATTGCGACGATCTCTCCTCCCGCAGCAAGCGCTCCCGGCGAAAGCCACGCCAGATCCCGCCGAAAAAGACGACACTCCACGCGGCCGTCCCAATGATGCCCCACTCGAGCAGGGTCTGGAGGTAGTCGGCATGGAGGAAGCGCCAGAAGCCCACGATGCGCTCGCCGAGCCAGCCCGTATAATAAGGAAAGATCACGCGAAAGCAGCCGGGCCCGAACCCCATCAGGCCGGCATCAGGGATCGCCCTCGTGGCGGCCTGTTGGGCGAGCAGGCGGGTGTTTAACAGGCCACCGGAATCAAGTTGCTGCGACGTCTCCCGCCACCGCTCCAGTTGCCGGTCGAGTCCAACTCCCCCCACGATCACGATGATGGCGACCCCTACAATGGCCGAGCCGACGATGACGGTATTCCTTTGTCGGGCCCACGCGGCCGCGAGGAGGCTCCGGGCCGGCCAGAGCGCCATCGCGGCGAGGACGCCGAGCGCGAGTACCTGCGCGGCGCGCGACGTATTCATCGCGCAGCCTAGAACGAGGACGACGGCGTTGCTGATCGCGAGCGCCTGGAGCAAGCCGGCCGTCGGGCGCGCGAAGCCTTTCAAGACGAGCCCGAGGGCGGCGGGAAGGCAGAGATTCAGATAGGCTCCGGCGTTCGCGTGATAATAAAAGGAGGCGAAGAAATTCTTCGTGTATCCCGGATCGCCCCGAACCATCGGATCCTCCCAGAAGATCGTCGGCGCAGCGGCAGCGCGCTGGATGATGCCGAGCGCCGCGATGCTGCCACCGGCGAGCGCCACGACCGTCCACAGCCGCAGGCGCCAGACGCTCTCGCCCGCCATCTCCGCCACGAGAAGCGTGACGCCGAGCATGAGCGAGAGGCGGATCATCCAGGAGAGCGCGAGCGCCCCATCAGCGGCGCCGGGCAGACTCGGCAGAGGCGCTTGCAGCGGCGCCAGCATGGCAAAGGAGGGATCCGCAATCGCCACTGCATTCCAGGTCATGAACCATCCGAGGACGAGGATAACGAGGATCGCTCCGCCGAGCCAGATTGGGGTGTGCCGGTAACGGCCGCCGGGAAAAAAGAGCGCGAGGACTCGACACGCCAACAACGCAGCCAGGCCTTCGCAGAGCCACTCGATCGCCCACGGCCGCGTCGAACCGAAGGCCCAAGGGGCGAAAAAGAGTGCGATGAGGAGACCCCAGCGCGCGATGTCGCGGAGGATGCGGGGGAGAAGGTCGGACATGAGCGGGCGGATTTTTACCGCCCGCGGGCCGCCAGCATCACGTAGAGCGTGCGCAGCACGATCATCGCATCCAGGAGCAAGGAGTGGTGCCGGATGTAATAGAGGTCGTACTTGAGTTTTTCCACTGCATCTTCACTCCCAGCTCCGTAGCCGTAGTTCACTTGGGCCCACCCGGTGATGCCTGGCTTGACGAGATGGCGCAGGTGATAGGACGGGATCAGCGCCTCGTATTGCGCCACGCATTCGGCCGACTCCGCGCGGGGGCCGATGAGGCTCATGTCGCCGCGGAAAACGTTCCAGAATTGGGGGAGCTCATCGAGCCGGAAGCGGCGGAGCCAGCGGCCCAACCGGGTGATTCGATCATCGCCCTGCACGGTAAAGGGGGAGCCGCTTTCGGAGCCGTTCCGCATCGTCCGAAATTTCAAGACCGTGAACGGTTGCCGGTCGCGGCCGATCCGGTGCTGGCGGAAGAGGATGGGCCGCCCGGTGTCGATGTACACGGCGATCGCGACGCAAAACATGACAGGCGCGGAAAGGATGAGCCCGAGCCCGGAAAGCACGAGATCCATCATCCGTTTGATATAGACGTAAGGATAGTCACGGGTGAATTGAAATCCCATCTGGAGCGCCCAGAGTGGATTTAGCGCGAAGACGGGGACCATCCGCCAGTGCGTCTCGTAAAACGTCTCGAGCGTGTAGACCGGAACCTTCTCGAAATGGATCCGCACGAGGGTATCGCGGACCTCAGCGCTCAGATCGTCGACGCCTTCCGCCACGATGACGCCGTCGTGCTCGCTCCCCAGCGCGTGGAGGCGCTCAACGGCGTCGCCTTCGATGACCGGGGATTCTTCGCCGGCCAGGTGCTGCCCAACGCGATCGCCGTTCGGATCGAGAAAAACGAGCCGCTGACGGTTCGGCTTTGTCTGGTAGGCGTCGTAAAAAGTCCGCGCCGTGGGACCCGTTCCCAAAACGAGAAACGTCTTGCGGGAGGACCGCGACGCGATCCACGGGGTGATGAGCCAGCGGTGAGCGAGCGAAAACGGAATGAAAATCCCAAACGTTCCGACAAGCGCGCCCCGGCTTGGGCGAACGTAGGCTCCGTAAGCGGCGAAACCGTAAATAATGAGCGCGGAAACCGTCAGGGCGATCAGGGCCCCCATCAGGTGCTCACTCGTGTAGCTCAGTCCCCGCATGTCCGTGCGCGAATCAAACCCCCCAATGATGTAAATCACCGGCAGTAGGGAAAGCGCGGGGATGATCAGCAGGATCCAGTGAGATTCGGCGAGGAATTCATTGAAGTTCCAGCGGATCATCACGTCGTGGGCCGCCCAGAGAATGGCGAGGTCGAGCAAGACGAGAATCAGCCCGGTGAGCCAGCGCCGGGTCGCCAGCGCGTCGCCCAGCGAGCCAGAACGACGTGCATCGTTCAACTGCCCGCCCGTCGCCGCGAGCGGCTTCTCTTTCACATCGATTGCACTACTCATGTCACAAATTCAGCCGACTTGTAGCGTCGAGATCATACGGCCCGGGTTCAAACAGTGTCAACCTTTCGTTTTGAGCTCGGCGAGAGCTAATTGCCACGCTGCCGTCAATTTATCGACGCTTGACGGCAGTGAAAATTGTTGGGCGGCCCGCCCCGCGGCCGCCGAGCCTCGTTCCCAAATCTCACCGTCCGTCGCGAACCGCGTAATGGCCTCCACCAGTCCGGACGCATCTCGCTCCCCGACGGCGACCCCGCATTTGGTCTCCCGCACGCTCAATCCCACCTCGGAATCAAGCGGACCGCAGAAGACACAGGGACGACCTGCCGCGAGAATGCCGTAGTACTTGCTGGGGACGACGAGGCCATCGAGCCGCTCGAACATCGTGACGAGGTGAAGATCAGCCGCCCCGAGGCTTTCCGAGAGGCGCTCGCGCGGTTGCATAGGGAGAAAGCGGGTGTTGCTCAGGCCGAGTCGGCCGGCCTCCGAGCGGACCCAGTCCAGTCGCGGACCTTCTCCGACGAAAAGAAATCGCACCTGCGGCTGACTCTCCCGCAAGCGTCGCGCCGCTTCCATGACGGCCTCGAATGGATGAGCAAGGCCGAAATTCCCCGAGTACATCACGAGGAACTCCTCCTCGGAGAAGCCCTGGTCACGACGGAAACCATTCTCGCTCCGCGGAAGGATCCGGATGTTTGCGGTATCGGCCCAGTTTTCCGCGAGCGCGATCGAACCGGCGGAGACCCCGCGTGCAAGGAGGCGGCGCTGCATGCAGCGTCCGAGTGCCACCACCTGCTCGCATTGTCGGAGTGCCCACGTGGAAAGTGCGCGGAGAATCGTCGCGAGGAGCCCCCCGCGCGCGATCACGCCGAGTTCCTCCGCCAATTCCGGATAGATGTCCTGGCACCAGTGGACGAGGGCGCCCTTCGTCCGGAGCCGGATCAACGGGCCGAGGAGCGCCTGGAGAGGCGGATCGGTGGTCGTCACGACCACATCCCAGTTCGGACCCAGCTTCCACGCCGCGTGGAGGAGGGCTGGATACAGGCTGACGTAGCTGGCGAGCCGTTGGGCGACGTTGGCCCGCGTGAAGGAGATCGCTGCAGGCACGCGAGCAATCTGGATCCCTTCGGGTCGCGCCATTTCCCCGGCGGGATCAGGGGGCGTCGCGGTGGCGATACCGACCCGCCAGCCTCGCGACGCCAGCTCGTTGGCGAGTTCCCGCACGAGTTGGCCGACAGCGGCGTGGTCCGGCGGGAAAGTGCGCGTGAGAATCAGGACCGAAGGCATCGAAATATCAACATCCCCCGCGATGGTTCCGGCGTCGACCCATTCCGCACCGCTGCTTCACCGGAAGCCTCGACGGAGCTTGCACCGGCCGACCGCCGCACGGGCGATCGTGATCCCCTTCCTTGACAGGAGAGCCCATCGCCGCTACCGCTTTCGCCCCGCCGAACCTGGCGGCATTGTTCAACCTTCAGCTCGATCACGCCATGGCCTTTCAGCAAGTCATCCTCACCACGCTCATGCCGAACCTCGGCGCCGAGGCGGATGTCGTCAAAGTGCGCGCCGGATACGCCCGCAACTTCCTCTTCCCCCGCAGTCTCGCCTACGAGGTGACTCCCGCTTCGCTTGCGAAGCTGGAAGATCTCAAGAAAAAGCGGGCCGCACGCGAAGGGCAGGAACTGAACGACGCCCAGGAACTGGCCGGCAAGATCAACAAGATCAAGCTGACGATGACGCTCGAAACCGGCTCCACCGGCAAGGCGTTTGGCTCGATCTCCATGCGCGATATCGAAGACCGTCTCGCGAAGGACTTCCCGAATATCAAGCTCGAGAAGCACATGATCCAGCTGGATAAGCCGATCAAAGAAACCGGCGAGCACGAGGTGCCGGTGCGCCTGCATCCGGATGTCACCGCGGCATTTAAGATCATCGCGCAGGCGACGCCGAAGGCCGAGGAAAAGCCCGAACCGGCAGTCGACGACGGAAAGCGGAAATACGCGAAGAAGCGTCCCTGATTGCTTCGGGCGGGACGCTGGCGTCCCGCTGATTTTCTCGCGAGGAGCCGGCCATGGCATCTGCCACGGAATCCTCTGCGCCTGCCCGCCCCCGCAGGGCGGCGCGCGGCGAGCATAACGGTCAGGCCTTGACCCCGCTGGTGGACGCGTCACGCGTGCCTCCGCAAAGCATGGAGGCCGAGCAGGGGTTGATCGGCTCGATCCTGCTCGCACCGGACGAGTGGATCGACCGATGCGTCGAGCAGATCGACGAAAAGGCGTTCTATTTCCCCGCCCATCAGACGCTCTTTGCGCTGATGGTTGAGCTGCGAAATGCCGGGAAGCCGGTCGACTTCATTTCCCTGACGCAAGCGCTGCGGGATCGCAGCTCACTCGAGCTCGTGGGAGGCCCTGCCGCGATCAGCCAGCTCCAGACGTGCGTGCCCACGGCTGCGAACGCCGGACACTATCTCGAGATCGTCCGCGAGAAATCCGTCCTCCGCCAGATCATCTCGGTCTGCACCGAGTGCGCATCGATGTCGTACGATCCGGGCCAGGAGGCGAATGCCGTCCTCGATGATGTCGAGCGCCGGGTCTTCGAGATCGCCGAGAACCGCCACCGTTCCGCCATCCCCGGGATGAAGGATCACGTGATGAAGGCGATCCACAGCATCGAGGAGCTATACGACCGGCGCGGAGAAATCACGGGACTTCCCACCGGTTTCCGCGAGCTCGACAAGCTCACGAACGGTCTGCATGGCTCGGAAATGTTTGTCATCGCCGCGCGACCCTCGATGGGGAAGACGGCTCTCGCGATGAACATCGCGGAGCATGTCGCCCTGCATGCCAAGAAGGCGGTGGCGATCTTCAGCTTGGAAATGAGCACGGCATCGCTCGTGCAGCGTCTTCTTTGCTCGAATGCCCGCGTCAGCATGTCCAAGATCCGGGATGGTTTCCTGAGCGAACGGGATTTCCCGAATCTCACGGCGGCTGCTTCCCGCCTGCACACGGCGCCGATGTACATCGACGATACGAGTGGCCTGCCGATCCTGGAGCTCCGGGCGAAGGCCCGCCGGCTCAAGAGCCTCCACGATATCCAGCTCATCGTGATTGATTACCTCCAGTTGCTGCGTTCCCCGACGAAGCGGGCGCAGGACAACCGGCAGCTCGAAGTCAGCGAGATCAGTGCGGGCATTAAGGCGCTCGCCAAGGAGCTGGACATCCCAATCATCGTACTCGCGCAGCTCAACCGGCAGCCTGAGGCGCGCACGGGTGGACGACCGTTGCTGTCCCACCTCCGCGAATCGGGCAGCATCGAGCAGGATGCCGATGTCGTAGGGCTCCTCGTTCGCTCGGAATACTACGCCGACGACGAAGAGGAGAAGGCCGAAAAGCTCGGCGAGGCGGAATTGATCATCGCCAAGCAGCGCAATGGACCTACCGGAGAGGTCAAGCTGACCTTCCTAAAGGAATTCACCCGGTTCGAAGACCGGGCGCCCGAGCCGCGCGAAGAACGTTGACCGTTCCGTCCCGCGGACTCGAGTCGCATTGGAGTTCCCGGGAAAACCTGCCCGGGATGCGGCGTCCGGTCTACTTCAAGTTATACGCCCAAAGGCCTACTGCACCGGCGGAGAGAAACGCGAGGAGTGCAAGAAACCAATAGAGGAGATACTTTTTGGCATTCATGGGATGATATCAGTGATTCAGGGTTCGTGTTCGCGCGAATATCGGGTCCGTTAACCTTCCCGGCATTGATTCGCCAGCATTGGCTGGCTGCATCGCAATAGCACTGGTTTCCGTGATGGTGGCGAAAAAATTCGCGATTGGATCGAAAAAGATTTCGCTCGCAGCGAAGCCGGCGTTATTCGAACGCACGCTGTCACAGTTGGTCGAATAATTCTGGAAATTAGAGTACGGCTCTGCTTCGCTCGCAGCGAAAATTTAGTCGCGACATGGAACCGCGCGGGGCATCGTGACGGAATATGACCCAACGTGCCCAGCATTCCGTTGCGAGTCATCTCGGCATTATTTCGAGCGACTACGACGAGGCGATCCGCCTTCGCATTCCACACTACGATGAGATGTTAGATGCAGTTGGGGAGGCGCTCGCCACGAGCGCCGCCGCATCCGGCGGACCGATCCTCGATCTCGGGACGGGTACCGGCGGCTTGGCTGGGCGGCTGATGGCGCGTTTTTCCGCCGCCCGGTTCGTCCTGCTCGACGCGGACGGAGCAATGCTGTCGCACGCTCGTTCACGTTTTTCGACGGATGGCCAGCGGGTTGAATACGTCCATGGCACCTTCGAATCGTCGTTTCCCGATGGGATCGGAGCCATCGTTTCGTCCCTGGCCCTTCATCATGTTCAGAGCCTGCGAGCGAAGCAGACGATCTACGAGCGGGCCCGTCAGGCTCTCCGTCCAGGAGGGTTGTTCGTGAATGCCGATCCGGCCCTGCCGGACTCACCTCAACTGGAGGCTGCGGCCTTCGAGGCCTTGTTGGCCCACCAGATGGCGTACGGATTTTCGGAGGCGGAGGGACGCGCGAACTTCGAGCTTTGGCGCTCGGAAGATCGATACTTTCCCCTCCGCCAGGAACTGGCTGCGCTCGATGCGGCGGGATTCGCCCACGCGGACGTCTTTTGGCGTCGGGGCGGGTTCGCCGTGCTCGTCGCCCAGCGCGGCTGACTCCAGATCCGTCAAATCGTCAGCAAGGTCGGGGAACGCGGCATCAGGATGTCGTCCATCCGCGTCTTCACCCCAGCCTTCGTCATCTCGTGAGTGATGATGTAGAACCGATCGTTCATCAGGGCATCGAACACATCGTCTGCGACCTTCTGCGGAGTGATACCGCTTTCGACCGCTTTCGCGATCGCGCTGCGAATCAGCTGCGCCACTGGGTCCGCCCCGCGCACGGCCGCGGACTTCTGCGCCTCGTCCGAAAGGTAACGGGTCGAATCGTGGATTCGCGTCTGGACCCACGCGGGGCAAAGCACATGGGCCTTCAGCTTCGACTGGCGGAGAACGAGGTCGTGATGGAGTCCTTCCGTCAACGTCACGACGCCAAATTTGCTGACGTTGTACGCCGCGAGGGAGGGCGCCGAAACGAGCCCCGCCGCCGATGCGGTATTGAGAATGTGGCCTTCCTCTCCCCCGGCGAGCATCCGCGGAATGAAGCTGCGGAGGCCATGGATGACCCCGTAGAGATTCACGCCCAATACCCAGTCCCACTCCTTGAGCGAGGTTTCCCAGGCGTTGTTGCCCACGCCGACACCTGCGTTGTTGGCGAGGAGATGGACGGCTCCGAACGCCGCATAGGCACGATCAGCGAGCGCCGCGACTTCGTCGGCCGAAGTGACGTCCACCTTCATCGTCACGACCTCCGTTCCTCCCGCCGCCAACTCTGCTCCCGTTTTTTCGAGCGTGGCAGGATTCAGATCGGCGAGGACGAGCTTCATGCCTTCCGCCGCAGCCTTGACGGCGAGCGCTTTGCCAATCCCTTCGGCGGCTCCGGTGATGACTGCGACTTTGTTTTTGAAGGATTTCATAGGGGTATTTCAGGATGGGGAACGCGGGAAATCAGGCGATCAGGTAGCCCCCATCGACCGTGATGCAGGAGCCGGTCGTATAGCTGGAGGCGGGAGAGGCGAGGTAAAGAATCGAGCCTGCGATTTCCTCGGGCTGGGCCACGCGGTTCATCGGGACGTGCGCGAGCGCATGTCCCAGAACGGCTGGATTCTTCACGAGGGCCGAGGCAAACTTCGTATCGGTGATCCCCGGCAATACCGCGTTGACGCGGATCCCGGAGGTCGCGCATTCCTTCGCAAACGCCTTCGTCATCGAGATAATAGCCGCCTTGGTGATCGAGTAGATCCCCTGGAGCAGGCCGGGGTTCACCCCATTCACGGAGGCGACATTGATGATGCTGCCGCCGCCGCCCCGCATCATCAGTTTCGCGCCGAGGGAGGTCATGAAGAAGTAGCCGCGGATGTTCACGTCGACCGTCTTCTGAAACGCGCCAAGGTCCGTGTCGAAAATCGGTCCATAATATGGATTCGCGGCGGCGTTGTTCACCAGGACGTCGAGGCGTCCGTGCTGCGCTTCGATCGCCGCGAATGCCGCCGTGATCTGCTCCATCTCTCCGATGTGGCACGCGAGCACCTCCGCACTTCCGCCGGCCGCGCGGATCTCGCCCGCCACAGTTTCGCAGGACTCCGCCTTCCGGCTTGAAACGATGACGTGCGCGCCGTAGGCGGCGAGGAGGCGGGCGCTCGCCTCGCCGATGCCGCGGCTGGCACCAGTGACGAGAGCGATTTTTCCGGTGAGGTCGAAGGGAGGCATGGGTTGGGGTGTGCGGGTTGGTGATCGGTCCGCGATTAGCGCAGCGTCATGGTCGCCTCGGTGAGGTGGGGAATTTCATTGATCGCGCCGGGGGTGAGCGTTCCCGTCTCCCAAACGCGGACGACCGTGTGGCCGGTGTTGGCGTGGAGCAGAGCTCGATCAAACAAGTCCTCCTCCGCCATGCCAAGCAGCTTGTGCAACGCGACGCTGATGGGTCCGCCGGACGTGAAGACGGCGACGGAAGTTCCCTGCTCGACGGATCTGACGACCCGGGCGAAGCCGGCTTCGCAACGGTCGCGAAAAGTGGGCCAGGGCTCGCGATATTCCGCGTCGAAGGTTCCGCTCGTCCAGCGCGCAACTGACTGACGAAAGATCTCTTGAAAGGCGCGCGCGGGATCGGGCGAGGATTCGACGAAGCGAGCGATCGCGGCGTGGTTCGCAAGGTCCGGCCGGTAGACTGCAACAATGTCTTCGTGGTCGAACTCATTCAGGTCGGGATCGATCGTGACCCCGGACCCGCCAGCTGCGCGGCCGAGGCCCTCGAGACATGCCTCCGCGGTCTGGCGATGGCGTCTCATGCCACCCGCGACGATCCGATGCGGCTGCCGGCCCTCGTCCCGCCACCAGGATCCCAGGCGGCGGGCTTGCTCGATCCCCAAAGGCGAGAGGTCGTCGTAGTCCGCTGCCAAGAAGCTGGCCTGCCCGTGCCGAATCAGAATGATCTCACCCATTGCTTTCGGTGCGGCTCAGAGCTTCGACTTGTCGATGAAGGCGAGACAGCGCTGCTCGAGGTATTTCGACATCAGTCCGAATCCGGCGAACTCGGGATTCTTCGTCTGCCCGTGAAAGAAGCGATAATAAATCTGCTGCACGATCACCACCAGCCGGAACAACCCATAAACCGAGTAGAAGTCGAAGTTGTCCACGCGGTGACCGGTCTTCGTGGCGTAGTATTCGATCACCTCGGCCCTCGTCAGCATTCCGGGAGCGTTCGTCGGCTGCCGGCGGGTCTTTTGGAAAATGGGGTCGTCGTCGGCCTGCACCCAATAGGCGAGGGAGTTGCCGAGATCCATGAGCGGATCACCCAGCGTGGCCATTTCCCAGTCGAGCACTCCGATGATCTCGAGCGGCTTGGTGGGATTAAGCACGACATTGTCGAGGCGAAAATCGTTGTGAATCACGCACGTCGCGATGTCCTGGGCCGGAAGTTTCTGATGCAGCCAAGCGATCACCCGCTCGCAGTCGCCCACGTCCGGGGTCTTGGCCTTCCGGTAGCGATCGGTCCAGCCATCGATCTGGCGCTGTACATAGCCTTCACCTTTCCCAACGCTCTCGAGTTTCGCGGCCCGCCAGTCCACGAGATGCAGTTCGATCAATTTGTCGATCACATTCAAGCAAAGCTGGCGCGTGGCGGCGGCATCGAGATTCAACTCCGCCGGCAGATCGCGCCGCGGGATCACGCCCGCGATCCTCTCCATCACGTAAAAATCGCACCCCAGGACCGCGGGGTCACTGCAAGTCGCGACCACCGCGGGAACGCAGGGGTAGACTGGCTTCAGTGATGCCATGATGCGCGCCTCGCGCCCGACGTCGTGGGCCGATTTTGCCTTGTGACCGAAGGGCGGCCGGCGAAGCACGAGCTCGCGCTCCGGGTATTTCAGGAGGTAGGTGAGATTCGAAGCACCGCCCGGGAATTGAGCGATCGCTGGCTGTCCGCTCAGCCCCCCCACTTCCCGCTGCAGGAACGCCGCGATCGCTTCGCCGTTGAGCGACTCGCCCTCCCGGACCGCCCCGGCGGCATCGAGCAGCGGCGACGGCTTCACGGCTGCCTTCAGATGCTTCCGGAGTTCGAGTTTGCCGACCAGCGCACGGTGGACCGCATCGGGCCCATCAACGATTCGGAGCACGCGCGCGTAGGCGTAGAGCGACGCGAGGGGGAAATCGTCGCTCACCCCTGCGCCACCGTACATTTGGATCGCCTCATCGATGACGTCGCAGGCCACTTGCGGCACCACGACCTTGATTTGGGAGATCTCGCTCATCGCGCCTTTCGCCCCGACCGTATCCATCATCCAGGCGGCTTTCAGGGTCAGAAGTCTCGCCTGTTCAATGGCCATGCGGGCGTTGGCAATTCGATCGTTGTTTCCGCCAAGGCGCGCAAGCGGCTGGCCAAACGCGACCCGACCGATCGCACGCTGGCACATCAGCTCCAGCGCTCGTTCCGCCGCTCCGAGGGCGCGCATGCAATGATGAATGCGGCCAGGACCG
Source organism: Chthoniobacterales bacterium (assembly GCA_038322235.1). Lineage (GTDB taxonomy): Bacteria > Verrucomicrobiota > Verrucomicrobiia > Chthoniobacterales > SZAS-18 > SZAS-18. The sequence continues at coordinate 65,968 of JBBQFQ010000004.1, read as the reverse complement.
AGTCGACCCTGGGCGATCTCAAAGCCGCGACCCGCGCCGAGCAGGATGTTCTCCCGGGGGACCCGCGCGTTGCGGAACGAGACTTCACCGTGGCCGGACGGTTCATCGAAGCCTCCGAAGACCGGCAGCATTCGCCCGATCTCCACGCCAGACGCGTCGATCGGGACCAACACCATCGAGTGCCGTTGGTGTTTGTCCGCGTTCGGATCCGTCACCCCCATGAAGATCAGCAGGCGGCAGTTCGGATGCCCGAGCCCGGTGCTCCACCACTTCACGCCGTTTAGCACCACCTGATCGCCCTCCACGATCGCGGTCGCCGCCATGTTGGTGGCATCGGACGACGCGACGTCCGGTTCAGTCATGCAAAACGCGGAACGAATGGTCCCGTCCAGGAGCTGATGCAGCCAAGCGTCTTGCTGCGCGGGCGTGCCGTATTGGGCCAGCACCTCCATGTTTCCCGTGTCGGGCGCGTTGCAGTTGAAGACCTCAGGCGCAATGAAAGACCGTCCCATCACTTCGGCGAGAGGGGCGTAATCGGCATTGCTCAAACCCGCACCGCCGTGCGCCGTCCCCGGAAGGAAAAGATTCCAAAGGCCGGCGGCCCGGGCCTTCTGCTTTAGCGATTCCATGATCGCGGGCTGTCGCCACCGGCGCCAGTCGCCACCCGAGTGTCCCAGCTGCCGGTGGTATTCCGCTTCCGCCGGGAAAACGTGTTCGTTCATGAACGGCGTGAGGCGCTCGAGGGTCTGGCGCGCGGCGGTTGAAGGAGCGAAATCCATGGGAGTGCACGACTCTGGGTAAGACTCGGCGCGCCGCTAGCGAAAAGTCGCGCTGTGCACCGAACCTGGAAGGCGCGCTTACATTTCCCGCTGCATGATGGTGATCGGATGGCCCCGATACTCCGCTCGGTCTGACTCTGCCCAGCCCAGTCGCGCATAGAGCGCCTGCTGATCCTCCGTGAAGAGGAACAAGCGGCGGTGCCCGAGTTCTCGCGCCTTCGCGACGACGGCGGTGACGAGCGTGCTCCCAACCCCGCGCCCGCGATACCGGGGATCGACCAGAACGCTCGCGAGCCAGGGACATAGATCCGGGCGCGTCTCGAGATCGTCCGGTGTCAGTGCGGCAGTGCCGATCGCAGGTGCATCAGGCTCGGCGGACGCGAGGGCCACGAACGTCATCGGGATCGCGTCCTCCCGCAGCCGGGCGGAAAGCTCGGCCGTTCGCCGCTCGATCGAGTCGTGCTCGTGAAAGTAGCCCCACTCTTCGTAAAGCCAGCGGGCGAGGACGGGAATGACGTCGGGACGCTGGGCGAGGGGAACAACAATCATGGGAGTTGGGCGATGTCCCTCCGTCGTGCGCTGATTCTTCAATCGGGGGCGGCCAGCAGCTGAGCGCGTTCACGACTCCGCGCCTTCGGCAGACTCGGCTTTCGCGCCCGTCTTCGCGCGGGGCTTGGCCGCTTTTGGCTCCCCTGGGGCGGCCGGAGCGGCTCCGGCCGCGCCCAGCGGGACGAAGCCGCGGGTAATGCCCTCCTTCAGGAACTGCTCCGCGATCGCCGTGGCCCGCTCCGCGTGACGAGCGTAGCCCACACTCACTTTCAACGGTTCGGCGCGCTTGCCCGAATAGTCGGTCCAATACACGACGAACGGAAAGTTGCCTTCCTCCGCCGCGCGCTCGACCACGGCCAGCTTCCGAAGCATGTCGTCCCCTTTCACGTAGATCTCCCGACGCACCACGCGCGGTTCGCTGCCGCCCGCGAACGCTCCCGTCGCCTGAGGGTCGCCGGGTTGCGCGACGACCTGCTCGATCCGGGCGCCTCCTTGGGCGAGCGATTTGTCCTCCCGGAGTCCGGTGAAACGGGCAAACGTCAGCCGCGGAAAGGTGCCGAGCCCACCGAAGCAATAGCCGGTGCCGTCCCACGAGAGAAGCTGGGTCTTGTTCTCCGCCCGCCCGCTTGTCGTCACGAGATCCTCTCCGGCCAGTTCGATAAGCAGCTCGGGCTTCACGAAATGGATCGTCCGACCGTCGGAGTCCGTCATCGCGAGGGGTGCATCGACCTTGAGCGGCGCGAGCGTGGCGAGAAGTCCGGTTCGTTGCTCGTCGCTCAAGCCCGAGCCGACCCGCGCGAGCGCCTGGAGCCAGAGCGGCTTCTGCCCTTGGCGCGGGTAATTCAACGCGGTGAGCAGCGAGGTGACGCCGTATTTTCCTTCGAACTCGCCCGCGACATAGCCGATCACCACCGCGTCCACCGCGCGATGCGGCTTCGTCTTCACCACCTCCGCGCGATGGAGGCGGCGAATGACGAGACCTTCCCCGCCGCCCGCGACCACGCGCTGGAATTCTGCGGGGAGATCGGTCTCGACGCATTCGTGACCCGGAACGCGATGACTCGGCTGCGTCGGATCCTCCCCGAAAATGCGGCCAAGCAGTTCCCAGGTCGCGCCGAAATCCGACTGCTGTCCGCGCAGATCACGACCATCGAGCATGACCGCATCGAAAACGGCGAGCCGCATCGCCTCGATCTCGGAGGGCTCGCCATTGAAACTCACGCTGATGACTTCCGCGACGCCGAGTCGCCGGCCGTCGCGCTCACCCGGCAGGAAAAGCTCCGCCCGGAAAAGTCCCTTCCGATGCCCGGCCTTTGTCAGCTTCGCGGCGGCGTCGTCCACGGCCGCAAAGCCAAACCGGACGCGACCCGACGGGGCGCTGTAGAGAAACGTGCTGCCAGCGGCGTCGAAATACAGGAAGACGCCTTCTCCGTCGATCTTCGTGGTCGAAAACACCCTCTCCGTCCCGGCGAAGCGGCGCGGAAGATCCGTCGGGGTGATGCCGACGATCTTTCGGCTGACGTTGTTTTCAAACTCGGTCGCGACCGCGAGGAGGGTGGGATCGGTGATCGCGCTCGTGGAGGCGAAGCGATAGGAGCCGCGGGCCAGCAGCTTGGCGGTGTCGATCATGGGAAGAAAAAGGGAGCCAGGAGCAGCGAAGCTGGGTCTTATACGGCTGGTGGAGCGGGGAGCTTTAGTTCCATGTCGCTGAGGAGGAGGAGGAGTTTGTAACGATCAGCTCCCGCGCCGGCGCCGACCTCGCCAAAGAGGAATGCGCGATAGGGGCTGCCCTTCTCGCGCACGACGAGCGGGGCGTTTCCTTTTGCGCCGGCGCCGACCACGGCAACCTCGTTGCGCGTGTGCAATTCCTTCGCGAGGGCGTGGAGGAATTCGTAGCTTAGGCTGTCGGTGTGGACGATTTGCAGCGTCTGGCGGAAGACGAACTGGGTGAGGGCTTCCGCCACCGGGAGACGCTTCCCCGCCTTGACCGGAAGCAGCTCGTTCAAGTTCGAACGGCGGTTGGCGTGCGGCCGGCGTTCCTTCTCGGCGCCCATCGGATCGTGAAGCACGTCGATTTCGGTGAAGTCACCAATCGGCCGCGGTTCGGCGGCCGCTGGATCATAGTAGGCCGTGGAAAGTTGCTCGCGCTCGTAGACGCGGCCAGCGGCGCTCAGCTCCAGTTCGGGATCGCCGTCGGCCAGATTCGCGAACGTCACGGACGTGCTGCCCCCGCGCGGCGCGACGCCGCTCATCACGCGGACGGACTGGACGGGGCCGACGCTTGTGCGCTGAATGATTCCCAGCGCAGCCTTCGCCTCGGGCAGGGATTGGAGTTGGAGGCGAGTACTCTTCCCGCCGACTTCGAGATGGATGGTTTGCATGGAGGGGGAAGGGGAGGGGCGTTACAGCATCGCGAAATCCAAACCTTCCTCCTCGCCGTCGTCCTCGGCTGGTACCGCGTCGAAGAAGTCGTAGACGACCGCCTGCGCGACGAAGGCACTTGCCTTGAAGGTTCCGGCGAGCAGGAAGGCACCGTCCTTCCGCGCCAGCACGAGCGCATCTGCCGGCTGGTGCGATTTGCGGTACGCAAACGTCGTTTGATAGAGGCCTTCCGGGAGGATGACGTCGAGCAGCGGGTAGACATCCTTCGCGCAGAAACTGGCCAGCGTCGTCAGCGGCATCGGAACGAGGGGACTCGTCGTGTCGAAGGAACTCGGATGCAGCTCCGCTGGTTTGCCATCAATCTCGCTGACCGGATCTTCGACGAGCGAGCCGTCGGGATCGACTTTGGCCGTGGCGATCTCACCGGAGCGGAGGAGTTCCCCGGTCGGGCTCAGGTTTCCCCGCGTGAGCGGAACGCCGTCCCTTTCGACCACTCGTTTCGCGAATCCGTAGAGCGATTTCTTGTCGATCTTCGTCCCGAGTGCGGCCACGACGGCCCTGCCATCGAGGGTAAAATTCAAGCCTTTTGCCATGGGCAAACCCTACCGGGACGCAGCGCGCTTCGGAAAGTGATTCTTCAAGTTTCCGCGTTCAGAACTGCGCCGTGATGTCGGCGAAACTCACCGCGTCATTCGCGAAAGTGAATGTTCCACGGCCCCGCATCTCCTGAGCGGCGCGGAGGAACGCGCCAAATGCGGCGCGCGCGAGCGCGCTACCGACGCTCACCCGCTTCACGCCCAGGGCCGAGAGGTCGGCGAGGCTTAAGCTGGTGCCGCGGAGGCCCATCACGACGTTCACGGGTCGGTCGACGGAACTCACGACCGCCGCAATGTCTTCGCGGCTCGCGAGACCCGGCGCGTAGAGCACATCCGCACCCGCCTCTTGGTAGGCCTGGAGGCGCTTGATCGCATCCTTCAGGTTGGGTCTTCCCACGAGGAAATTCTCCGCGCGGGCGGTCAGGGTAAAAGGGAAGGAGAGGGCACGCACAGCCGCGACGGCGGCGCGCACGCGGTCGGTCGCCTCCTCGATCGCGTAGAGTGGCGACTTCGTTCGCGGTGTGGCATCCTCGATGGAAGCGCCAGCCAGGCCCGCGGCCGCCGCAAGCCGGTACGTCTCGGCCACGCCTTCAAGGTTCTCGCCGTAGCCGTTCTCGAGATCGGCACTGACTGGGAGGTCGGTCGAGGCAACGAGGCTCCGCACGTGTGCGAGCATTTCGACCCGCGGGATTTGATTGTCCCGCCTTGCGACGGAAAAGGCATAGCCGGCGCTGGTAGTCGCGAGGGCTTCGAAGCCCATCTGCGCGAGCATTCGGGCAGTTCCCGGATCCCAGGGGTTGGGAATGATGAACGCGCCGTCGCGGTGGTGCAGATCGCGGAACGCAACGGCTTTCTCGGCTTGGGTCGGCATCAGAACGGGAAAGTGCATCCCGTGGTATCGGGTCGCAAGTGAGGGAGGCCCAGGCCCATTCAATCGGAACGTCATTCATCTCGCCCGCGCGGCTCGGGGCTACTCGCCGTCTCCCTCCAATGCCTCAACACCCGGTGGCTCGGCACGGCGGTCCGGTGGGCGCTCTCACTCTCAATCAGTTTCCGTGCGCGAAGGGCGGTCATGGCCGTCTGGACGGCGCTCTTCGAGAGTCCGGTTTCCTCCGCGATCGTGCGCAGCCCGGCGTCGACCGGCTGCCAGGACTGGCGGGCGGCGCGCCCGTAGAGGAACAGGTAGACGAGGAACGCCGAAGGCAAGCCGTCGTGGGCGACCAGGTCGCGCATCAGCACGTCGATCACGTAGTCGTCGACCGGAATCGTTTCGCGAAAACGCGGCATCGCGGATTCTCTCCACGAGCACGAGAAACGGACAGAAGTTTTCGGCCGCCCCGTGGCTTTGGCGCAGGCGACATACCGGCGAACGTCACCGGGTCCACGCGCGGAGGTCGCTCTCGATCTCCTCCGTCAGTTTCTTCGGCAGGGCGGAACGAGACAATGCCAGCGCCTCGCGTGTTGCCCGGGCGGCAGGCTGGGTCGGCGCGATGTAGCTCCGATTTCCCCGCTGGACCCAACGGGAGATCTCGCGAAGGGCCTGCTGCGACACGCGGAAGTCCGGATCGGCGGCGAGCGGAAGAAGCAAAGGCAATTGCGTCCAGCGGTCCAATCGAGTCACGAGGCGCAGCGCATTGGATCGCTGAAAATGCGGCCGCCAGACCGACAGAAGACTGGTCAGCCGAGTGGGAGGGACGAGGGCAATCTTCGGAAGCAATGCCCGCGTTGCCTCCCGGCTGACGCGCGGCGAGGGAGATTCCAGCGCGATCAGGACCGACTCGAGATAGGTCTCAAGCGCGAGTCGGCCGATCGCCGCGATCGCGGCAGCGCGAATCGATGGCTCGGCCGCGTCGAGGTAAGGTCCAACGAGATCCGCGTCACGTGCGCTTCCGATGTCTCCGAGTCCACGGATCGCGGAGGCTGTCCCGCAGATCGACGTCCCCGTCAGGCACCTTAGATAGAGCTCGACCAGATCAAGGTCCGGGTGGTCGCGGCGGAGGTAGAAGCGCGCGAGATCGCAAACCCCACGGTGCCGGTCGAACAGTGCTGCGGTCAGAAGATCGAGCGTTCCCTCCGCCTGGTGTTCAGCTAGTGCGCGCAACCCCTCCTGCCGCACCGCAGCGACGGAATCGCGCGCCGCCTGCAATCCGACTTGCAGAAAATCATCAGCGGTGGCGTCGCGCAGCGCTCGGCGTGCTCCCCACAGGCGCGTGGCCGGATCTGGATCGCAAATGGCGCGGCGGACCAGTGCGGCACCCTCAAGCCCTCCCAGTCGCTCAGCCAGGCGAAGACAAAAGCGACGGGTCGCGCGCTGCGGGGAGTGGACGCCTTCCTCAAGCGCCTCGCGGCTGGTGGACGCCAGGAGAAATTCGTCAATCTCGGAGAGAATCGCTCCGTGGTCGTTGCGACCACAGCTCTCCAGACGCTGGACGAGGGGGACACAACGGATGAATTGCCCGGCGCACTCAGGCCGGAGCCGCGCCCTGATCGCGGCAAGCGCGAGTTTCCGAATGGGCTCGACCCAGTCATTTATGCGCAGGAGGAGCGGGGCGAGTTCGGAACCGTCAGACCATTCAGCAAGCAGGTGCACCGCTCGCTCCCGCACGTGACCCGAGTGGTGCGTTGCGGCCAGAGTAAGCAGAATGCGTTCATCCGGGCTTTCAAGGAGGTCCCCGATCTGCGTCGGCGTCACATTCCACCATGTCCCTGTCAGATCGCAGGATCGACGGTCGCGCAGGAGCTCATCAAACTCTCCCCAATCGGAGGGAGTAAGCCCGCGAAGCAGCCGTCGCACCGCGAAACGCGCAGCTTCCCGGACGTTCGGGTCACGAGACCAAACGAAGGCCGCAATTTCAGCGACGACGAAGGGATCTCCGGATGCACCAAGCAATCGCAGCGATGCTGCTTTGGCGCCTGACTCTTCGGGCAAGGGTGTGATCAGCCGTTGCGGGCTCCCGGCGCTGCGCTGCGGTAACATGCGGCGCTGATACCACTGAGCGCTTCGGTGGGCCACGAGCGCTGCGCGCCATACCGATAAACGGACAACACTTTTCGGCCTCGAACGGCTGCTGCCGCTGGACGATGCGCTCCGCTCGTTTCAGCGTGACACATGATCACCCACGTTAAATTCGTCAGCATCCCGGTGCGCGATCAGAATCGCGCGCTCGATTTCTATACCGACAAGCTCGGGTTCACGATCCTCACGGATCAGCCGTTCAGCGACAAGCAGCGCTGGATCGAGTTGCGCATCCCGAAGGCAGAGACCCGGGTCGTGCTCTTCACGCCTGAGGGACACGAAGGGCACGTCGGGATGTTCTCCGGCGTCTCTTTTTCCTGCCCGGACGTGGAGGCCACCTATGCCGAGCTGCTCGCTCGAGGCGTTGCTTTCGACGGCCCGCCGGAGAAGCAGCCCTGGGGCACGTTTGCCACCTTCAAGGACAGCGAAGGGAACGGTTTTGTGCTGTCGACGGCCAAATGACGGCCGCTTCGAATCAAAGCACCCCCGGGTTTGCGAGGTTTGTCGGCGCAACCGCGGCAAACGCGTTCACGTTGTCGAAGGCCGCGCCGAAGTAGAGCTCGTAGTTGTCCTGCTCGACGTAGCCGAGGTGGGGCGAACAAATCGCGTTCGGGAGCGAGAGGAGCGGGTGATTTGCGGCGGTCACCGGCTCCTCCTCGTAGACATCGACCGCTGCGAACCCCGGGTTGCCGCCGCGCAGCGCCCGGACGAGCACGCCCGGTTGGAGGAGTTCAGCCCGGCTGGTATTCACGAACAGCGCGTCCGGCTTCATGGCGGATAGATCCGCTGCCGTGACCATGCCGCGGGTCTCGGCGTTCAGCCGCAGATGAAGCGACACCACATCGCTTTCCGCGAAGAAGGCCTGCCGCGACGGAGCGACCTCATACCCGTCGGCGGCTGCTGCGGCGATGGAACCGCTGCGGCCCCAAACCCAGATCTTCATCCCAAACGCCCGGCCATAACCAGCGATGATCCGGCCAATCTTCCCGTAGCTCCAGATGCCGAGTCTCCGGCCGTGCAATTGCCGACCGATGCGCTGCTGCCAGCCGCCAGCCTTCAGGTTCGCAATCTCCTGCGGCAGGTGCCGCGTGGCTGCCATGACGAGCGCCCAAGTGAGCTCCGCCGTCGAGGTTGGAGCGCCGACGCCTTCCGCGATCGCAATGCCCCGAGCGGTGCATTCGGGAACGCGGAGATGATTCGAGATCTTCCCGGTCTGGCTGATCAGGCGGAGTTTCGGCAGTCGATCGAGCAGCTCGCCCCTGATTTCTGTCCGCTCGCGGATCAAAACGATCGCCTCCGCGTCCCGGAATCGTTCGGCGAGCCCGTCGCGATCCTTGAGGGTATCGCGGTGGATTGTCACCGTGTGATCACGAAGTTTCCAGAAACACGCGAGGCGCCGGACCGCATCCTGGTAGTCGTCTGAAATGACGATATGCATGGTGGGTCAGGTTCGCGGCTTACAAGCGGCTCGAGCTCAAGCCTCCGCGAACTGCCACATTTTCGCGATTGCTTGAATCCAGTGCAAATTCGGGTGGTTGATGTCCCAGCGCTTCATGAAGACCCGCATCCTCTCGAGCGAGATCCGTTGAGGCAAGTCGCTATGCCGCGGTGGGTCGGAGCAACTTCAACCAACGTGCCCCCGCCGGCGGGGGCGCGGAGCCTCGCCAGATCAAATGAATTCCCAGACGGGGCGGGGAAGGCCTCAGCCGCTTCGCCACCAAACCCGGACCCAGGGTCGCAGCGAGGAGGAGGCTGCAGGGCGCAATACCCAGACCAGCCCGGACCATCCAGTGGAGGGAAGGGAAATCCTCAGCGGTGGGCGTCAGCTTCAGCGTGATTCCGCGGCTGGCGGCGAAGCGGCGAAGGTTCCCGCCGAAGTAGGCGTTGCCCCGGAGAAGGAGCAACGTCGCGCCTTCGAGCTTCGCGAGCGCGACGGTCGGGCCCGCGGCAAGTGGATGGTCGGCACGCAGGAGAATGCCCTGCTCCTCGGCGAGAAGCCGCCGATGGCCGAGCGACGCACGCGGCAACGCTCCGGAGGGGTCACGACCGAGAACCAAATCGAGTTCCCCCTCCTGGAGCGCAGCGACCAATCGAGCTTGTGAGTCCTGGCGGACACTGACGTCGAGGCCTGGAAAGCGGAGGGTGAACTCGCGAACCGACTCCGCCACGAAGTCGAGCGCAGCGGGTGGAATGATCCCCAGGCGCAACTCGCCCGCCTGTCCGTCCGCCGCGCGCCCGACGGTCTGTTTCAAGGTCGAGGTCCGCGCCAGGATCGCGCGTGCCTCCGGTAAAAGTGCGACCCCGGCGGGCGTCAGGCCACCCATCCGGTTGGTGCGCGTAAAGAGCGGAGCACCCACGGTGCTTTCGAGCTGCTTGATCTGGGCGGTGAGGGCTGGCTGCGCGAGATGGAGACGCCGGGCCGCGCGGGAGAAATGCAATTCCTCGGCGACCGCGACGAACGATTGGAGCCAGCGAAGTTCCATGGCGCGAGGGGGCCTTTATCATCGCGGCTTGCGATCGTGGCAATCGCCACGTTCGATTTTCGAAGATGGCCCGCTGGCTGTGGAGTGCAGCCGACCGGAGCACCTCCGGGGCGATTGCCCCGCAAAAGGGGCGGTTCCCGGACTCGAACGGCCAGCCCACGCTGACTGAACGCCGGTCTCTGAAACGAACATTCACCAACCCATGAACGCCACCATTATTGGAATTGGAAACGTCGGACTCGCCATCGCCAAGCGGCTTCACGCACTCGGCCACCAACTCGCGATGGTCGCGCGGGATCCGGGAAGCGAATCCGTCCGAAAGGCCCTGGCGGCCGTGCCAGCCTTGAGAGTCGTGGGAGCCCACGAAGCGGCGAATGAGGCCGACGTGATTGTCCTCTCGACCCCATTCGAGGCGGCCGAGAGCGCGCTCCGCTCGGTCGGCAGTTCCCTCGACGGCAAGGTGGTCATCGACTGCACTAATCCCGTCGGCCCCGGTCTCAGTCACGGTCTCGGGAGCAAGTGCTCCGCCACGACGCAATTGCAGACGGCGCTTCCCGCGGCGCTGATCGTGAAGGCCTTCAGCATCTATGGCTATGCGAACTTCGCCACCGACCCCCGGTCCACCTTCGGTCGGGCGCCGCTGATGCTGATCGCGGGCGACGACGCGACGGCGAAGGCGGGAGTCGCGAGCCTGCTCCGCGATGCTGGCTGGGATCCACTCGACGCGGGAGACGCCGCGGCCGCGCTGCACCTCGAGCATCTCGCGTTGTTGTGGATCAAGCTCGTGGTTCTCCACGGTCACGACGAGCGACTGACGTGGGCCCGACTGACCCACTGAGCGCGGAACGCGCGGAGCCTTACACCGGCCCGGCGGCCCGGAAAACGACTTCGACTTCCGTCCAGTCGTCCGCGGAGCGGCCGAGACGAATCTCGCCACCATGCAGGCGCGCGAGATCGCGGGCGAGGTTGAGGCCGAGCCCGTGTCCGGGGATATTCTCGCCTGCGGAGCCGCGGTGGAATCGTTCGAAAATCCGGTCGCGGGCCGCTGCGGGAATGGCTTCGCCCGTATTGCCGATCGTGAGGATGACCCGCGCGCCCTCCGTCCGGGTCGCCACGTGGACGCGACCGTGAAATCGGTTGTACTTCCGCGCATTTACGAGCAGATTTTGGACGATGAGCGTCACGTAGCGCCTCTCTCCCGAAATGAGCCGGACGGCTTCAAGGTCGGTCGTTACCGTGAGTTCGAGGTCGTTTGGAAGCGCACTGAGGTCATCAATCCAGGTCTCGATGATCTCGCCGAGATCCACCCGTGAGAACTGAATCCGGAGACGTCCGGCATCCATCCGCGAGAGGAGAAGCAGGTCCTCGATCACCCCGCCCAGCCGGTAGGTCTGATGGATCAAGCCTTCGACCTCCTCTCGCATCCCCGCGTCGAGCTCATCTCGCGCCATGAATTCCTCCAGGCCGGCGCGCAGGACCGTGACGGGCGTCTTCAGCTGGTGCGAAGCATCGGCGGAGAATCGCGCGGCCCGTTCCAGTTCGCGGTGGGTGGAGACGAGCTCCGCCTCGGCCCGCCGGCGCTGGGTCCGGTCCGCTTCGGAATCGACGGCGAGTTTTTCGACCGGGACCGCGAGACGGTGCGAGAGCAGATGGCTCGCGAAGAGCGCACCGAGAAGGAGGAGGCAACCGGCCCCGAGGACTTGGGCGCGGAGGCGGCGCTGGAGTTCGACGAGGCCGGCGAGCGGATAGAGACAGATCTCGAATGCGGGCGCGAACGCGGAGCCGGGATTGAGGCGCTTCGAGAAAAGGAGATGGGGGTTTTCGTCAATTGCGACCGGCAGACTGAACTCACCGTTGGAGGCACTCGAGATCGCGGGACTGAGGAGGCTCGTCAGCTCGAGGCGCGTCGCGGTGCGGACGCCAGCGAGGTGGAGCCGCCCGGCAAGCCAGATCCCGCTTCGGATCGCGGGTCCAGCTGGAGCGGGGCCGAACGCGGTGGGTTTGAAACCGACGACGAGCGCCGAAATCGTCTCGCGTGATTCGGTGGCGACGATCGGCATCGCGATAATTTCATCGATGACTTCGCCCTCGGCGGTTCGACGGACGAGATAGCCGAGCTGAAGCGATTCCGGGAGGATCGGCAGCGAGAGCCTCGTTTCCTCGTCCGGCAGAAGGGTCCCGGCATCGCGCGGGTCCGCGGGAGTGATTACGCGGCCAGCGGAATCGAGAAAGCGATAAAAGCGGGCGTGCAGCGCGCCCAGTTGCGCCAGTTCGGTACCGCCGGCGCCGTCGAGCAAATCGCGCAATTCGTCCGCGGAAGTGAGATACAGGACATCCATGGCGTTGTCCTCGAGCGCGGCAATGATCCGGGGCCGACGGACCAGAATGCGGCAGCGTTCCGCGAGCGCGGCGTGCCGGAGTTCCTGCAGGCTGTGGACCGTGGCGAGCGCGGAGCGGAATTGTTGTTGGAGGGCGGCCTCAGCGCTGGCGGCCGCCTGGCGTTGCGCGACATACAAGCCGAGCGCAGTGATCCCGGTGACCACCAGCATCATCGCGGCGAAGAGACGGAGTCGGAACGCTCCCGGCCGGGCCGCCGTCGGCGCCGCGGCGGGCGGTGCACCGATGGCGCCGGGTGCGACGGCCGGACGGGCGATGGGCTCTTCGATCATCACGCGTTACAGGGGCGCGCGGATGCAATACCCGAGCGTCCGGCGCGTCAGGATGAGCGGTGAGGCGGAGTTTGCATCGATCTTTTTTCGCAGCCGCGTGATAAAGATTTCGACCGTCCGCGTGTCGTACGCGTGATCCCGCTGCCAGACGCGTTCGCAAAGTTCGCTCCGCGAAAAGACCCGCCCCGGCTCGCTGAGCAGGACGTGAAGGAGTTCGAACTCCCGGGGAGAGAGCGCCACGGCAACTCCGCCGCGGGTCACCCGCCGGCGGCTCACGTCCATCTGCAGATCATCGACGCGCAGCAGATCGTCCGGCGCACGAGGCACGTGCCGCCGCCCGAGGGCCTCCACGCGCGCGACAAGTTCCTCCATCGAAAACGGTTTGGCGAGATAGTCGTCCGCTCCACCGCGCAGTCCCTTGATTCGATTCTCCACCTCTCCACGCGCCGTCAGGATGAGAACCCGCGCCTCGCTTCGTTCAGCCCGTAGCTGTTCCATGATGCCGTAGCCGTCGAGCCCGGGCAGATTGAGGTCGAGGACGATCAGATCAGGCCGTTCGCTCAACGCCGTCTGCAATCCGGACGGTCCATCGTGACGCGTCGTCGCGGTGTGCCCGTTTCGCGTCAAAGCCGCTGCGACGTGCCGGGCGAGCTCGCGTTCGTCTTCGATGATGAGGATCCGCATGGTTGTCGCTTCTAACAGATCGTTTCTAACAAACCGCTTACGCGCACCTTCGGCCAGCCTAAAGCGGCGCCCGGCACGCGCGCATTCCGCGCGGGAGCATCTCGTTCGGAACTTAACGTGTCTTAGCGCGATCCATCGCCCTTGCGGTTGGTCTCTGCGTAACAGCGCTGTTACGGCGGGGTCGGGGCAGGGGGAACGATCGGACCGGCGGCACCGACGTCATCACGGCAGCCGCTCCCCGGACGAAGTCAGCCAGCGCACCAACGTGGGCCGGCTGAGGTCTCGCCGAGCCCTCCGGGGAAGGACAGGAGTTGCGGGTCCGAGTATCCCCTGATCGTGCCCGCTCCGATTTGCGCCCAAAAGAAAAGAAAGACGCCGTGATAGGACATCATTGTCGTATGTCCGTGGGCGGGCGGCGCGACGATGAGCCCCGAGAAACGCTCCGATCAATCAGCTCTGCTTCGCTGCGCCCACGCGACCGCGTCTTCGAGCGCTTCCTCGCCCCAGAAGAGTTCACCCCCGACGACGCAGTTCGGGGCGCCGAAAATGCCGAGGCTCGCGGCCCGCTCCGTCTGGGCGCGCAGGAGTCCGCGCTGCCGCGGCGCCTGCGCGAAAGAGAGGGTCGTTTGCCCGGGCTGGCCCAGCGAGTCGATGATCTCCGCCAGCTCGGCGGCATCTCCGATCGCACGATCGGATCCAAAGTTCGCCACGAATGTCGCGCGCACGAACGCGCCCGCCCAGGGCTGGGCGGCGACGGCACAACCGACCCGCGCCGCGAGCGTCGACGCGCGCGGAAATTGCGTCGGGCGCCGCCAAGGGAGGCCGAGCTTGCTCGTGAGCCGCTCGAGATCACGCCACATGTAAGCGCCGCGACGTTCGTTCAGATTGAAGGGCGAATCGTCCCAACCCTGCAGTTGAAAAATTGGTCCGAGGAGAAACGGACGCCAGATCAAACGCACCTCTGCGATCTGGCAGAGCTCCTCGATGCGCATGGCCGCGACGTAGGAATAAGGGGAGGCGAAATCGAACCAGAATTCAAGTTGGGCAGGCATCGTACAAAATTACGAGCCCGTGGGGCCAGTCACCTGCGGAATGCGGGAATTGAGAGTCGAGCGGGCGTTACCCGCAACGGGATCTCGATTTGAGCCATCCCCGACGCGATGATCGTCCGGTAGTTGGTCTCAATCCGTCGGTCGATTCGTCCGGATCCGTCGGACTGGAGTCGATGTTCAAATGGATCGCGGCCGCATCGTCTTGCACCAAATCACGCCCAGTGGTCCTCCAGGCCTCGAACGTGGTGCAGTTCAGGCGGTCGATCATCGGGTTTCCGAGCGTCTCACGGCCTTGCTGAAGGTGGCGGATCGTTCGGGGCGGGCCTCGAATCGCTCCGCCGTTGGGAAACTGGTCGGGTGCAGGGTGTGCGTCTCGAGCCGGATCGGCTTCTCAAACGGGGAATGGCGTTGGGTTGGGTCGAGCCGGAACCCAACCGTCCGTCAGGCGGAATCAGATTCCGATCGCAATTCCCTTTCCGGAAGTTTCCTTTCTGGACAAGGTGCTTCGGCAGGAGGAACTTCGTCAGAATTGCAGGTGATTCCTCGCTCGCCTGCAGCCCGTGCTCTCAAACCCCGAGCCATTCTGTGCTTCCCGGCGACCCTGCTTTTTCTCTTCCATTTCGCGCGGCCCGGTGGATGTCTCCACGTCGATGAGCGCATCTCCCATCGAATCGGCTGAAGCACCCGTCGAGGCATTCGCCACCCGCGACGCTCGAATCGCGCGTGTGGGTCCCGACCCAGTGGTCGTGGCAGTGGGTTTTCTCCTCGCGGCGTTCGCCTTTCGCCTTTGGTTTTGCTCGCGCCTCGAGCTGTACGGGGACGAGGCATATTATTGGCTGCTCTCCCAGCGGCTCGATGCGAGCTACTTCGACAAGGGGCCAGGGGTGGCTTGGACGATTGCGCTGGGTCGCGCGCTTTTCGGTGACACCGTATTCGGCGTTCGCTTCTTCGCGGTCGTGCTTTCGGTCGCGACTTCCTGGTGGATGTTCCTCCTCTCAAGGCGGTTGTTCGACGCGCGCGTCGGCCTGTGGGTTGTGCTCGTCAGTTCGATCATTCCGCTCTTCGCCGCCGGCGGGATCCTGATGACGATTGATCCCCTCAGCGTCTTCTTTTGGGTGCTGGCGGCGTTTGCCTTTTGGGTCGCCCAAAGCGGCCCGCGCTGGTCCCCGTGGCTGCTCACCGGGGTCCTTGTCGGGCTGGGCGCGCTCTGTAAATACGTCAACCTCGCGGAAATTCTGAGCTTCGCGATTTACTTGGGGTGGCGGCGGGAAACCCGCCGTGCGCTGTTCTCACTCCGCTTCGCCGTGCTCGTGCTAACCGCGTTACTCGTGTGCGTGCCCATGGTTTGGTGGAATGTCGAACACGATTGGGTCGCCGTTCGCCATCTGCTGGAACGTGGGGCGATTGACCGCGGCTGGCGCGTGAATCCCGGGCAGCTGCTCAGCTTCGTCGGCCAACAGGCGGGGGTCATCAGCCCCGTGCTCTTCGTCGGAATCATTTTCGCCGTAGTGCGGCCCGGGCCGATCGAGGCAGATCATTCCGCCGCCGTGCGCTACCTGCGCTCGCTCTTCCTCCCGTTGTTCATCGGATATTGCCTGCTTAGCCTCAACAAAACCGGCCAGCCGAACTGGACGGCGCCAGCCTACGTCGCGGGCGTGATATTGCTCGTCGCCCGGTTCGCTCCTCTCATTCGCGAGCGTCGCGGCGTGCGGATCGCGGCGATTGTAGGTGGGTCCCTCGCCCTGATCATGACGGTTCTTCTTCATGACCTGACCACTCTCCTCCAGCTCCCGCCGCGAAAGGACCCCCTCGACCGCGCCCGCGGGTCGCGGGACCTGGCTGGGATGGTCGATGCGATCGCGCGCGAGACCCGCGCGAAGTTTGTGATCGCGGATAAATACAGCACGACGAGTCTCCTCCATTTTTACACCCAACCGCGACTGCGGGCGTACCAGCCCGATACCCGCCCGCACATCGATAATCAGTTTTCGATCTGGCCGGGCATGGAGGCCGAGACGGTGGGATCAAATGCGATCTTTGTCACCGAGTGGACGGCGGCGCCTGCCTCGCTTCAGCGGGATTTTGAATCGGTGGAGTTGATTCGCGAGGCCACCACCCACCAGGATGGTCGCTCACTCATTCACTTCCGCTTTTACCTGTGCAAGGGATTGCGTGTACAGTCTTCCAGCCGATGAGCCTCTCGATCGTTATTCCGTTCTACAACGAGGAGGAGAGTGCAGCGGCCGTGCTGAGAGAAGCCCGGCTCACGAACCCGGATGCGGAGATCATCGCGGTGAATGATGGCAGCAAGGACGGGACGGCCGCGATCCTGGCGGCATTCCCCGACGTCCGGACGATCACGTTCCCGCGCAATCTCGGTCAGAGTGCCGCGCTTTACGCCGGCTTGATGCACGCGGAGAGCGACTTCCTCGTCCCCATGGATGGCGACGGGCAAAACGACCCGGCGGATATTCCGCGCCTGCTGGCAGAAACACCCCGGTACGATGTCGTTTGCGGCTACCGCCGCGAACGGAAGGACAGCTGGTCAATCCGAGCGGCTTCGCGCGTGGCAAACCGGACGCGCCAGTTCTTCACTCACGACGGGATTCGGGATGCGGGGTGCACGCTGAAAGTGATGCGTCGCGAGCATCTTCGTTTCATCATTCCGTTTGGAGAGATGCAATGCTTCATGATGGCGATGCTGCGCCACGCGGGTCTGAATATCGGGGAGATCCCGGTAAACCATCGACCGCGGGAATTTGGCCGTTCGAAGTACACGATCCCGCGGCGCGCGTGGCGGGGGAGCTGGGACTTGATGGGCGTCATGTGGCTGTTGCGGCGGCACATTCTCTGGACCCAGAATCTCCCCGACCCGCATCGGGTGCGGACGGCCGGAAAAATCGAATCGCGAAGCGCCAGGGCCGACGACGCGGATGGCTCGAAAGCGGAGTAATCGCCTCGGGAAGTCAGCGGCGGCGGCAAAACCAGCCAAAAAGGGGCCAAAACGGTCTCAGACGCCGCTGACCGGCGGCGATTCGCGGCCATACACCGAACGCATTCCACAAATCCAGCCTCCCGCCTAAAGGGCCCTCCCGGTCCGAACGTCAAAACGCGTGAACGCGGACGGGTGCGTCGTGATCACCGGACTCGCCAGGGAAATGCGGCCGATCCCAGGGGCCGGGAGCGGCATCCCGCCGGGCAAACCGTGATCGGAGAGAGAATCCTCCTGCGATCGACGGCCGCCGGATTCAGCGCGAAATCTCCGCCTGCGTCAGAAGGCGGAAGCCTTCCCCGGCGAGGACCGAGGTGGCGCACTCGTCGTCGTCCACGTGCAGCGCGAGGGCGCTGCGCCCATGCGGACGCGTCAGGAGGGGATAACTAAAATAAATGTTCACCTCCGCCTGCAGGAGCGAGGCGAGGACGCGAGTCAGGTCCCGGGCGACTTCCGTCATCTCCACGACGACCATTTCCGTCGTGCTGAACGCCACATCGTGTTGGCGGAACAATTCGTTCACGTGGTCGGGATCGCTCACGAGCATCCGCACGACGGCAGAGTCCGTTGCATCGAGCACGCTGAGCGCGACGACTTCGATGCTGCCGCGGTTCAGGAGATTCACGATCTCCATCAACGCGCCCGCCTTGTTCTTCACGAACACGGAGAACTGCGTGACCTTGGGGCCGTCGAATTTCTTATCGGTGAGAGGGCTGGCAGTGTCGAGAGCCATGTCGGCCGGATTCCTTGCGGGCGGGTGGGGGTGGGGCGCGAGGGTGGTTACTTGTAGGAATACAGCAAGCAGAAACTCGCCGCTTCGCCCTCCATCAGCCGCACCGATACGTAATAGGGCCCACTCGCCGTCGCCGTGACGCCCGCTGCGGTCCTGCCCCCATCCCGGTAGAGGTCGCCGCTGACCTTCTTCCCCGTCTCGTCGTAGACGGCGAGCGCCATCTTCACTTCCTTGTCGGTGCCGAGCGAGAAATAATACTGATTGCCGGCGTACAGATTCACGAGCATCACCTGCGCTTTCTCCTTGGGCTTGACCGCACCAGACCAGTGGCCATCGCGGATCTTGTAACCGTCGTTCGAGAACGCGCCGGCAATGTCGAGGGCGACGATGCGCGCTTCCGTCTCGGAATCGGAATCCTGCCCGCCGCAAACAGCGGGAGCGAGGAGCAGGACAAGAGCGAGAAAAGTGGGGGTGAGCTTCATGGCGTGGAGGGTGGGAGTCTCAGCTCTTCTTTCCGATTTCGACGACGAGGGCGGTAGCGGAGTCCTTCAGCTTCTTCACGTCCTCCTTGCTCGGAGCCGTGCCGAGGGGGAAAGAAACGAGTTTCTCGATCTCGGCGAGTTGGCGGTCGACCGATTGGATGAGCACGTCATCGCGCACCTTCGGAGAAAGCGTGGCGATCTTGCGGCGAAGATGTCCGACGACGGCAGGTTGACGAATGAGACTGGCGCTCGCGTCAGAAAAGCCTTCGCCGATGATGCCACAAACCACCGCGGTGCCGCGAATCCAGCCGCCGAGGCTGATGAGCGTGACGAGGTCCTCGTCGCGCAGTTTCGACATCGCGGACTTCACCTCGTTCTGCGTTGCCTCGAGTTCCTCCTTGAGCGTGTTCCATTCGTTGGCCTCCGCAAAGTTCGTGATGCTTTGGCCGCGCTCGATGATCTCCTTGCTGATTCCGAGCGATTTCCCGAGGATCAGGATGTCTCGTCCCACGTTCTTGACCTGCGAGCTGTCCATCGCTTCGACCGCGACGTAGCCATCAGCGATCAGTCCGCCAAGGTTCAACGCGATCTGGGCGCGACTCGCGAGGGAGGTGTTGATGGACCCGCGGAACTGGGAGGCCCAATTCGGCTTCATCTGTTTTCCCAGGGCGGCGAAGAGTTCGCCGGGGGTGGGGATGGACATTGAGTCGGTCTCTGTCGCTGCCGCCATGTCCGTCTTCGAGAGCACATCCGTGTCCGGCGCGGCGGCAGCAGGCATAACGACGGCGGCCGGCGCGGGCGAGGGCGTCGGACCCGCGGCGGGCGCGAGAGCTGGACTGATCGCGGCCAGGGCCGCCAGTGCGAGTCGGCGCGAGAGCATCATGGCGCGGAAGCTAGCGGCAACGCGGCGAAATCACCAAACGGTTTTTCAGCCCCGAGTTGCGGCGGCTTCCCGGTGCCCGATACTCGGACCACGATGAAAGTCCGCGTCACTGTCATGCCAAAGGCCTCCGTCCTCGACCCGCAGGGTGTCGCGATCCGCAATACCCTCCATCATCTCGGCCTTCCCGCCGCCGCCTCGGTGCGCGCTGGAAAAGTGCTCGAGATCGAGATCGACGAGCCCGCCGGCGATCGCGCCGCCCTCGAAACCCAGATCAACAACGTCGCGCGCGACTTTCTCTCGAATCCGGTCATCGAGGATTTCCACGTGGAATACCCCGCCTGAGGTGCACCGATTTGCCAGATGGCTGACGATAAAGGCAAAGGTTGTCTGGCCATCTCGCTCCGCTCGGTTCTGAACACTGAATCCTGAAGACTGATTACCGCCGACCGCTCACCGCTCACCCCCCCATGCCTTCTCCCGCCCCCCGCTTCGGTGTCCTGCAATTCCCCGGTTCGAACTGCGATCAGGACTGTGTCCGCTCGCTGCGGGACGACTGCGGATTTGAGGCGGAGCTCGTCTGGCACGGCAGCTGGTCGCTTGAGGGCTTCGATGCGATCATCGTCCCGGGTGGATTTTCTTACGGCGACTATTTGCGCTGCGGAGCGATGGCGAAGCACTCGCCGGTGATGGGGGCGGTCCAGCGGCTGGCGTATGCCGGCCTCCCGATCATCGGCATTTGCAACGGCTTCCAGATTCTGTGCGAAGCCGGGCTTCTTCCCGGCGCGCTCGTCCGCAATCGTTCGCTCCACTACATCTGCGAGTTTCTGTCCCTGCGCGTCGAGACGACTGATTCGCCCTTCACGTCGCATTGCCACGAGGGACAGCTGCTCCGTCTTCCGATCGGGCACGGAGAAGGCTGTTACTTCGCGGATGAGGCGACTCTCGATGAACTCGAGGCGAACCGGCAGGTGCTGCTCCGGTACGTCGATCCCGCTTCCGGCGAGCCGACGGAAGGGTCGAACCCCAATGGTTCAAAGCGCCACATCGCGGGCATTTGCAACCGCGAGCGAAACGTTTTCGGGCTGATGCCGCATCCGGACCGGGCGAGCCACTCCCGCCTCGGGAGCATCGACGGCAAACTAATCTTTGAGGCGATGGCCGAAGCCGCCCGCTCCGCGGCGGTTTAATCCTCCCTGTCGCAAACCTTCCCCGCTTCCTGCCGCATGACCCAGCTCCAGTTCGCCTTTCCGTCGACCCCGGTCGCCTCCTCGCCCATCACGCCCGAAGTGGTGGCTGAGCACGGTCTGACCCAGGATGAATTTCAGCGCATCGTTCAAATCCTCGGGCGGGAGCCAAATCTCACCGAGCTCGGCATCTTCTCCGTCATGTGGAGCGAGCATTGCTCGTATAAGAATTCCCGACTCGAACTGCGAAAGTTCCCGACCACTGGTCCGAGTGTTCTCGTCAAGGCGGGCGAAGAGAACGCCGGCGTCATCGACATCGGCGACGGCTGGGGAGTCGCGTTTAAGATGGAAAGCCATAATCACCCGAGTGCGGTCGAGCCGTTTCAAGGCGCCGCGACCGGGGTTGGCGGCATCATCCGCGACATTTTCACGATGGGCGCGCGCCCGGTCTTTCTGCTGAATTCCCTGCGCTTTGGTCCGATCACGGAGCCGGTCCCGAGCGCCTGGGGAACTTCCACCCCCTCCGCGGCGGAGATCGCGACGAATCGGCGACTCTTTGCGGGGGTGGTGAGCGGGATTGCGCACTACGGGAACTGCATCGGACTTCCCACCATCGGCGGCGAGATCTACTTCGATCCGTCCTATTCCGGAAACCCTCTCGTAAATGTTTTTTGCGCGGGCGTGCTTCGGCACGAGCAAATCGCGCGAGGTGCCGCCACGGGCATCGGAAATCCGGTGTTCTACGTCGGAGCGGAGACGGGGCGCGATGGGCTCGCGGGAGCGGCCTTTGCCTCGCGTGAACTGACCGAGGAGTCGAAGGAGGACCGGCCCGCGGTGCAGGTCGGAGATCCCTTCAAGGAAAAGCTTCTGCTCGAAGCCTGCCTCGAACTGCTGGCGATCGACGGCGCCGTCGCCGGGATTCAGGATATGGGCGCCGCGGGCCTCACGTGCTCGACTTGCGAAACCGCCAGCCGCGGGGGCACGGGCGTCGAGATCGATCTCGCGCTGGTGCCGCAGCGCGAACGCGGGATGAATGCCTACGAGATTTTATTGAGTGAGAGCCAGGAGCGGATGTTGATCATCGCGAACAAGGGCCGCGAGGCCGACGTGCGCCGGGTCTTCGAAAAATGGGAGCTGCCTTACGCGGAGATTGGCCGGGTGACGGACGATGGCATGATGCGGGTCCGTCATGGCACCCTGGGCGTGGTGGCGGAGATCCCGGCCCGGCAGCTCGCGGAGGAGGCGCCGCTCTACAAACCCGCCGCGAAAGAGCCGGCGCCGGCGCCGCGGCTGAAGCTGGCCGATCTCCCGGTTCTGGACTGTCACGAATCCTTGCTCCGTCTTCTCGCCCATCCCAATCTCGCTTCTCGCCGCTGGGTCTACCGCCAGTACGACCACATGGTGCGGGGCGGCTGCGTCGTGGCGCCGGGATCAGACGCAGCGGTGTTCTACGTGCGAGAGGCCGACAAATTCCTCGCCGCGACCAGCGATTGCAACGCGACCTTCTGCGCTCTGCAGCCGCGTCAGGGTGCGATGATGGCGGTCGCCGAAGCCGCCCGAAACCTTGTTTGCAGCGGGGCGCAGCCAATTGCCGTCACCGATAACCTGAACTTTGGAAACCCGAACAAGCCGGAAAATTTCTGGCAACTCCGCGAGTGCGTCGAGGGCCTGGCCGAGGCGTGTCGCGCGTTCAACACGCCAGTAACCGGTGGGAATGTCAGCCTCTACAACGAGAGCCCGCAGGCTGCCATCGATCCCACGCCGACGGTGGGAATGGTCGGAATCATTCAGGAGGAAAAGCACATTACGCGCGCCCATTTCCGCGACGCGGGCGATGCCATCCTGCTCATCGGTTCGATCAGCGGTGGCCTCGGAGGCAGCCAGTATCTTTTGCAGCTGCATGGCCGGAAGGAAGGTCCACTCCCCCGGTTCGACTTGAAGTCGGAGATCGCCCTGCAGGAATGCGTGCTCGCGCTGATCCGGATGGGGCTGGTGAAGAGTGCCCACGACTGCAGCGAAGGTGGTCTGGCCGCGGCTCTGGCTGAATGCTGCTTTGTCGGTCCCGCGCTGATCGGGGCTTCCGTGGCGCTCGGCACGAGGAATCTCGATCGCCGCGAGGACGACTTGCTGTTTGGCGAGGCCCCCTCGCGAATCATCGTCACGACCACCGGGGCCAACGCCGCCGCCGTCCTCGCGCTCGCCCAAGCGCGCGAACTCCAGGCCCGCTCCCTCGGCACCGTGGGAGGTGACGAGCTGGTCATTCACACGGACACCACCCGCCACGCCTGGAGTGTCGCCGAACTGCACGCCGCCTGGAGCGGCGCGCTCCCGGCATTGATGGATTGACCCGGCTGAGCGGGGAAACTGGGAGCCAGCAACTCGGGGAATCGACGAACGTGAGGCCGCCGGCACGAGGTTGAGTATCCCTCGCAGCGGGCCCCTTCTTGCACTCCTGGCCGCTTCGGCGTTTCGTCCCCGCTCTCATGAGCCGCACCAATCGTATCGACGCCGCCTTCACCCGACTCGCGACCGAGGGGCGAAAGGGCTTCATTGCCTACATCGCGGCCGGTGATCCCGATCTCGACCGCACGGTGGAGATCGCGCTCGCCCTCGAGTCCGTCGGAGTGGATATCCTCGAACTCGGGGTGCCCTTTTCCGATCCGCTCGCCGACGGCATCGTGAACCAACTCGCCGCCGCGCGGGCGCTCACCGCGGGCACGACGGTCGCAAAGCTGCTCAAGGCGGTCCGGCAGATCCGGGAGCGTTCGCAGCTGCCTCTCGTCCTCTTCACCTACCTGAATCCGATCTACACCTTCGGATTTGAGCACTTCCTCACGGAAGCAGCGCTCGCCGGGGTCGACGGCGTGCTGTTTCTCGACCTGCCGCCCGATGAGGCTCCGCATCACGAGGAGCTTCAGGCCCTGCCCGACGCGATCCGGATGATTCGATTGATTTCGCCGTCGACGCCCCGCGAACGCGTCCGCGAGATCGCCGCGACGGCGGCAGGATTTCTTTACGTCGTCTCGCGCGATGGGGTGACGGGGGAGCAGACCGATCTGGCCGCGGGGCTCGGGGAGTATGTCGCGTCGATCCGCGCCGTCACCGCGCTGCCTCTCGCCATCGGCTTCGGAATTTCGACCCCGGCGCAGGCCCACGCCGCGGCCGCGCACGGGGACGCCGTGGTCGTGGGAAGCGCGATCGTGAAGCGCATCGGCGAATGGGGAGCGGCGCCCGATCTGGCAAAGCGCGTGGCGGAGTTTGTCCGTCCGCTCGTCGAGGCAGCGAAGGCGTAGCTCGATGGAGACCCCGCCGGTCATCCTCTTCGATGCCGCGGAAACGCTGATGTTTCTGCCGCGAAGCGTCGGTGAGCATTACGCCGCTGTCGCGGCACACGTCGGCGTGACCGCGAATGCGGGAACCTTGGATCGCGCGTTTCGGCGCGCCTGGAAGGCCATGCCGGCCCGGAATGTGACTCCGGACGGCGGTCCGCAGCCGGATGATGACAAAGGCTGGTGGCGCGATCTCGTGCGGCTTGCGGCCAACGAAGCGCTTCCGCGGGACCTTGATTTCGACGCGTATTTCGAAGCCGTCTACGCTCACTTCGCGGAACCAGGTGTGTGGCAGGCCTTCCCGGAAGTGGAGCACGTGCTGGAGGCACTCGCGGCGCGCGGAGCCCGCCTCGGCGTGGTTTCCAACTTCGACCGGCGGCTCCACTCGACCCTAGCGGATCTCGGCCTCGCGGAATGCTTCGCTCATGTGGTGCTCTCCAGCGAGGTGGGGGCCGACAAACCGCATCCGCGGATCTTCGAGCGCGCCTGCGCGCTCTTCGGAGTAGCCCGGGCGGACGCGCTGCATGTGGGTGATGACCCCGTGCGGGACTGGCGGGGTGCGGAATCCGCGGGACTGCGGATCTTCCGGCTGTCGCGACCGGAAAATGATCTGCGGGCGCTGCTCTGAAATCGCGCCGCGATTCTCGCCCGGTCGGCAGCTCCTCGCGTGGAAGCATCGAGACTCCGCCGGCTCTTCGCGCCATCGCCTCGTTTACGCCACCCCCTCTTCTGGCAGTGGTCCGGCCGGCTCACTTCTTCAGGTAGGCGTCCAGGCTGTCGTCCGTGCCGCTGTCGCTGGTGTAGAAGATTTGGATGAGCGGATTCCCGCGCGAGTCCTTGGTGTAGACGCTGCGGCGGATTTTCCAGCCGTCCGGGAGGATGCTGAGTCCAGGGGCCCATGTGATGTTGCCGGAGGAGTCGACGGTAAAAGTCTTGAAGCCACCCTGGCCAAGGGCCTGGCAGGTCGTCCCGCGGATTTCGAGGTCTCCCAGCGAGATCACGGAGCTCCCGGAAGCTTTCACCATTTCATAGACGCCCTCTTTGACGGGACCCGGGATGCCGGTGACCGGATTGGCAAGTACCGACGCTTCACCGAAAGCTTGGTTCGACGTCGGTGTGTCCATCGGACCAACCGGGAGGTGCGTGGTCCGCGCCGGGCAGGGGACGACTCCGGACACCGACAAGAGGAGGAGGAGGAGAATTTTCATGAATAGCTTTTGGTTGGATGGGTGGGCGAGGGGTTCACCAGAGAATGCGCCGAAAACGGGGAAATGGGCTCAGCGCCGGTGGATTTTTTACTTTTCCGTAGCCCCGGTCAGGTCGGAGATTTGTTGGGTGCATAACGAGACAGACCCTTGATAAGCTTGTCAGCCGCTGGCCGCTGCCGCCACCGAACGCGACCATGAGATTCATTGCCTTGCTCATCATCGCCGCGCTCATGACGGCGTGCGCCCGCCCCTCCAGTGACGAGGATCAATTGCGGAAACTGATCGACACGGCGAAGACCTCGGCTCAAGCGCGGGACGCCAGCGCGTTGCTGGCGTTTGTCGGCGCCGACTATCAGGACTCGAACGGATTCGACAAAACTCGGCTGCAGAACTTCCTGCGCGGCTACTTCTTCACCCATCCCAAAGCGGACTTCCTGGTGACGCTCGGAGAATTTGAATTTCCGCAGGAGGGCTTGGCGCGAGTCGAGGTTTCCCTCGTCCGACTCGAATTGAGCAATCCTGAGCGCGTCCACCTCAGCGTGGAATTTCGAAGTCAGGATAGCCGATGGCGAGTGAGCCGGGCCGAGGAACTGGGCCGATGAAGCCCATCTCCGTTCGCCGGCAGCGGACGACCTGAACCCCGAACCTTCCGGCGTTCGATTCCAAGTTCCGCACTTGAAATCCAAGTTTTTCCGTTGGATTCCAAGTTCCTGCGTTGGATTCCAAGTTCCTGCGTTGGATTCCAAGTTTTTCCGTTGGATTCCAAGTTCCTGCGTTGGATTCCAAGTTTTTCCGTTGGATTCCAAGTTTTTCCGTTGGATTCCAAGTTTCTGCGTTGGATTCCAAGTTTCTGCGTTGGATTCCAAGTTTCTGCGTTGGATTCCAAGTTTCTGCGTTGGATTCCAAGTCCCTGCGTTGGGTTCCAAGTCCCCGCGTTGGGTTCCAAGTCCCCGTGTTGGGTTCCAAGTCCCTGCGTTGGATTCCAAGTCCCTGCGTTTCGTTCGAAGTCTGTTGGTTGGGTTCAAAGCCCCTGCGTTGGATTCCAAGTCCGTGGGATGAATTCGAAGCGAATGCGACGGGTTCGCGCGGGACGACCAGCTGATGGCAAGTGCTCCGACGCTGCTGCAAATGTTGTCTAGCTGCCGGTCCTGACCGGGGCGGCGCCGAACGCCGTCGTCCGGATCGATCGCCGCTGGCAGGAACGAACCGCGAAACCCCCGGCACGCTCCCACGGTCCAGCCGAGTGCACGCCGATACACGCCAACCCGCGCCGGCAAACGAACCATCGACTGACGCTGAGGTCGTGGCACTGTCCCGACCCATTTGCCGGCCTGCGGCACCACCCCGATGCGATTTTCCCAGCTGTTGCGCAAGATCGCCCTGATTGGCGCGTATCTCTTTGCGCTCATCCTCTGCCTCGGCGGCAGTCTCATCGCCTTCCTCCTCCTGATCATTCCCGCGAGCCGGGGGCGCGAGCGGCTTGGCCGTGCGCTCGTCCGCGGGATTTCCTCGCCGTTCATCCACTACATGCATGCGGCGGGGGTCTTGCGGGTGGACTTCCCAGCCCTCCGCGCGCTCCGGAACGCCCGCGGTACCGTCATCGTGGCGAACCATCCATCGCTGATCGATGCGATCATTCTCTTTTCCGAATTGCCGCAGACGTTCTGCCTCGTGAAGGGGGAGGTTCTGCGCAACCCGCTCATCGGCCCCCTCGCTCGGCTCGCCGGCTATGTCGGGAACGAGAGCGCCGCGGGCGTCGTGCAGGATTGTGTCGTGCGCCTGCGCCGCGGGGAGAACCTCGTGATCTTTCCGGAGGGGACGCGCACCGTCGCGCCGCCGCTCAATCCCCTGCAACCCGGCTTCGCCCTCATCGCCCGTCGGGCGCGGGCAAAAATTCAGACGCTTGCCATCCACCGCGACCGGCTCTTTCTCGGCAAAAGCGGTCCCTTCTTCCGCCTCGACGTCACTCTGCCGGTGGGCTACGCATTCACGGTGGGCGAGCAATTCGATCCGACGCAGTTTCGCGGAGCCAGGGAAATTTCGGAGACGGTCGAATCGTCACTCCGGGCTGTGCTCACCCGCTGAATGAATGCCGCCGCGCCGGAATTCGCCGCAGTCGATGACGTCGTCGTTCTCCCGTCCTTTAACAGCGGCCCGAAGCTCGCTGAAACAGTCGCGGAAGTTCTCGCGGTCTGGACACGAGTCTGGGTCATCGTCGACGGGAGCACCGACGGAAGCGAGCGGCAGGTCGCCCCTGCCACCTCAAGCGGGAGGGAATTGCGCATCATCGTGCGCCGCGAGAACGGCGGGAAAGGTGAGGCGATCCTCGACGCCTTGCGCGTCGCCCGGTCAGAAGGCGTCGCCCGCGTGCTCGTGATGGATGCCGACGGGCAGCATCCGGCGGCTGCGATCCCGGAATTCTTCCGACTCGCCCGCGAGCACCCGGACGCTCTGATCCTCGGCGCGCCCATCTTCGGTCCCGACGCGCCCGCCGTCCGCGTTCATGGCCGGCGCGTCGGAAATTTCTTCACGCGGCTGAATACGGCCTGGGCGGACGTCCGTGACTCGCTTTTCGGGTTCCGCGTTTATCCGGTCGCGGAGACGGCTGCGATCATGGAAGCGATTCCGACGGCTCGACGCTACGATTTCGACACCGAGATTGTGGTGCGCCTTTGCTGGGCCGGATTCCGACCGCTCAATGTTCTGGTTCCCGTGCGCTACTTCAGCGCGACGGAGGGCGGTTCGTCCTACTTCCGCTACGTGCCCGACAATGCGTTGCTCATTCGACGGCACGCGAGTCTCTTCTTTGGCATGCTTCGGCGCCTCCTTCCGATCCTGCGCCAGCGACGAAAGGCGGCCCCACGATGAACGAGCATCCGCCTCGACACCTGCCGTGGTGGCTGCTGCCCGGCCTGACGGCTTGTGCGCCCGCTCTCGCGCTCAGCGGTGAGATCGCCGCTGCTCATGCGCTGCTGCATCCGGCCTGCGTCGCGTTTTTTGCGAGCGCGACCCTCGCGAATTGTTCCTGGTTTGGACCCGTCGTCACCGCGTTTGCCACGACCCGGCCCGAAGTCTGGCTGACAATCGATGACGGACCTGATCCGGAAGATACTCCGCGACTGCTCGACCTGCTCGAAGCCAGCGGCGCGCGGGCGACGTTCTTCGTCATCGGAGAAAAGGCGTCCCGGCATCCGGAGCTCGTCGATGAGATTCTGCGCCGGGGCCACGCTCTCGGGAACCACACTCAGACCCATCCCGTGGGAACGTTTTGGGGGGCCCGCCCCTCGACGGCCCGTCGGGAGTTTGCGCTCGCCCGGGATGCGATTCGTCATCCGACGACGCTCGTGCGGGCACCGGTGGGGATGGCGAATGCGTTTGTACATCGTGAGGTGCAACGCCTCGGACTCCTGCTCGTCGGGTGGTCGGTCCGCACGTACGATACGCGTCCCGGTGACCCGGCGGCGATCGCGGAGCGCGCTCAAGGGAAGCTCCGACCGGGAAGCATCGTGCTGTTGCACGAAGGGCATCGATTCGCGCGCGGCGCGTCGCATCATCCGGCCGTCTTGGCCGCACTCCTCACGCGAATGGAGGGACTCGGATTGCGCGGGGTGATTCCGCCCGGCGCTTCGCTGCTCTCGCGCGGGCGGCTCATCCACCGGCGCGAAGAACCCGTTATCCGCGCCGTTGAAACGCGAAACGATAGCTGTTGAAGGG
The DNA here is from genome assembly GCA_038322235.1 of Chthoniobacterales bacterium. Lineage (GTDB taxonomy): Bacteria > Verrucomicrobiota > Verrucomicrobiia > Chthoniobacterales > SZAS-18 > SZAS-18. The sequence goes on along the minus strand of JBBQFQ010000004.1, from coordinate 37,233 downwards.
CGTCCGGCCCCAGAGCGAAGTGCGCTCGAGTTCGAAACGATCGGAGGGGAAATGCTCGCTGATTTCCTGGGCGGTCGGAAGCCTCAATCCACTCGTGGGGATCCACCCCGTCACGCGCACGATCCATTCCTCGACGAGCGTGACCCGATGCCGCCAGCCCGGACCTCTCAGGCCGTTCCGGATGTACACGATCCCCCGCGGCGGAAGCCTTGCCGCAATTCCGCGGAGAAGCCGTTCCCGATCACCGATCGGCAGATAGTGGAGGATATCTACCAGGAAGACGTGCCCGTTCCAGCCGCCCACCACGGTGAGGGCGTCGTCCACGTTGAAGGTCAGATCGGAGAGTCCGCCGCGCTGAGCGGCGACCCGGGCCGCGGAGATTTTCCGGACATCGGGATCGATCCCATGGATCGGGAGATCGACCCCGGCGCTCCGCAACCAGTGCGCGAGCAAACCCAGGCCGGAGCCGGCATCGAGCAGCGGGCCGCCCACCCGAGCCGCGCGCCGGGCCCAGCCGACCGCGTCATCGAAGACCGGGTCATGCTTTAGCTTCCCGCGGGCGTATCCCTGATGCCAGCGGGACACGAAACAACGCGCAATGCCCTCGATTCGGCCAGGCACCGGTCGAAGTGCGGTTGTCGTTGGCATGGAGTCGGAATGCACTCGATAATCCCCGGGATGTCCAGCCCCGCCAGTCCGCCCGCCTCCTGGAAAAAATTGCTCGCGAGTTTCCTCATCTGGACGCTGGCCATGCTGGCGGTGGGAAAACTTCTCGATCGCACGGCCCGGGAAGGCCTTTCCGGCGACGAACCGGCGGGGCTTGGCCTGGGCTTGCTCCACGGCGCCTTGATGCCGATGGCGTTTCCTTCCCTTCTGCTGGGTTCCGACGTAGCGATCTACGCCGCGCGTAACACCGGACGCAGCTATCGCCTCGGCTACAGCCTAGGGGTGAACCTGTGCGGGCTCGGTTTCTTCGGATATTCCTTCTGGTGGTACGGCCAGGTGCTGCGCCGCAGCCGCAAGACCCTGGATCTCACGCTTCCCTAACTGCCTTGATCGCGGACGAATCGAAAATCCTGGTCACGGGTATGGGCGCGATCTGCGCCCTCGGCCCCGATCTCGGCTCGATCTGGCCGAGCCTGATCGCCGGCGCAGAAGGATCCGGACCCGTGACCGCATTCGATGTGTCTGACTGCCGTTGCCGTCGCGCCGCCGAGGCGGACTCCGCCTGGCTCGGGGAGGTTTCTTCCCAGTCGCGGCGCTGGTCGCGGGCCTCGCGACTCGCGATCGTCGCGGCGCGGGAGGCGCTCGATCAGGCGGGGCTGCTCGGTCAGCCGGGTGCCGACGGGCTCGCGCTGAGCGTGGCAACGACGGCGGGCGGCATGCTGTGGGGTGAGGATTTTCTCCGCGGTCTGGTCCGGCAGAGGGGAGGGGGATTGCTGGGTCCAATCGCGAGGCAGCAGCCCCCGCAACAACTCCTCGACCTCCAGGCCGCCCTCAGTTTCCGGGCGGGGCCGACGACGATCATCGGCAACGCCTGCGCCAGTGGGGCGAATGCGATCGGTCATGCCGCGGATTTACTGCTCACTGGCCAGGCGGAAATCGTGCTGGCGGGCGGGTACGAGGCGATGTCGGAGTTGCTCTTTCTTGGCTTCGACTGTCTCCAGGCGACCAGCACCACGACCTGCCGGCCGTTCGACGTCGGGCGGGATGGTCTCCTCCTTGGTGAGGGCGCCGGATTTCTCGTCCTGGAGACGGCGGCGCACGCGGCCCGGCGCGGTGTCCGGGGACTGGCCTCGCTCGCGGGATATGGCCATGCGACCGATCTCCACCACCTCACCCAACCTTCGCCGGACGGCACGGCGCTGGTCGCCGCGATGCGCCAAGCGGCGCGGCGCGCGGGTCTGGCTCCCGAGACGATCGGTTACGTCAATGCGCACGGTACCGCGACGGCGCTGAACGACGGCGCGGAAGCGGCGGCCTATACGACATTTTTTGGTTCAGAAGCCGCTGATCGGTGTCGCATCAGCTCCACGAAGGCCGCGACCGGACACACCCTTGGGGCGGCAGGCGCGCTCGAAGCGGTGTTTACCGTTCGGGCTTTGGAAACAGGTCAGCTTCCGCCGCAGGTCGGGACCGTGAATGCTCTTCCGGAGATTGCCTCGTCGCTGGTCTCGCCCCGCGCGACGGCGGCACCCGGACTGAGGTGCGCTGCGAGCGTGAACCTCGGATTCGGCGGCGCCAACGCTGCCCTGATCTTTCTCGCGGAGGACGCACGATGAGACGCGCGCCGCATCCGCTCTTCCCGCTGGCGGTGATCGGTCAGGGCGCCGTCAGCCCGGCGGGCTCCGGGGTGGCGTCCCTTTCGTCCCTGGAGGCCATTCAGGAAACGGAAATCGCTTCGCTCCGACGTCCCGAGACGGTGCGGTTCCCGGTGCTGCGGGTCGATCCGAAGCTGTCCGCCCTCGCGGCGTGGGCGCGCGAGCCGCGCCTCCGCCGCGCGAGTCCGGTCGCGACCTTCCTCGTCGAAGCGGCGGCGCAGGCTCTCGCAGGATGGGAACGCGCGCCGGGCGCGCGTCTCGGGGTCGTCTGCGCGTTTTTCAGCGGCTGTCCCGCCTATTCCCGCCGGTTCTTCGAGCAGACCATTCGGAAAGGACAGTCGTTCGCGAGCCCTGCGCTTTTTCCCGAGACGGTCTACAATTCGCCCTTGTCGCATTTGGCATCGATCTTCGGGATCGCCGGATCGGCGTACGCCGTCGTAGGGGACGAAAGCGCCTGGGGTGAGGCTCTGCGCGTCGCGGCCACCTGGCTCGCCCTCGACGAGGCGGATGCCGTCCTCGTCCTGGCTGGCGAGGAACTCGACTTGGTGACGATCGAGGCATTCGCTGCTGCCCGTTGGCTGCGTCGCGGCGCCAGCTTCCGCCCCGCGGAGGGGGCTGCGGCCCTGCTCGTCGCGCGGGGCGACTCCTCGGCGTCGTCGCTCGTCGAGGCGATTTATCCGCCTCGACCCTATCGAGATGGGCCCACCGCGCTTCGGGCCGCACGGGAAGTGTTCAGCGAGTTTGACCCCGAGCTTCCCATTCTCTCCTCGGTGGGGCACTCGTGGCTGGAGCCTTTCGAAGCCCAACTTGCCGGAGCGCGCCTGGAACCGGTTCAGGGCGCTTATCTCGGCGAGTCGATGGTCGCCACCGCCGGCTGGAATACGCTTCGAGCCCTGCGGGGACCGGCGCTGGGGTCACGGCTGCTTCCGCTCTGGGGACAGAATCACCAAATCTCCGCCTTGAAACTTAGCCGACGGTGACGATCTCTCAGCTGGCCCATTTTAACGGGCGCTCATTCTCATGGAAGTAAAACTCGACGACCTCCGAAACCTCCTCGTGGAAAACTGCATGCTCAAGGTCGAGCCCGCTGAGATCGCCGAAGATACGCCATTGTTCGGACCAGGTGGTCTGGGCCTCGACTCGATCGACGCGATGCAGATGACGCTCGCAGTCGAGAAACTTTACAACGTTCCCATCAAGGATCCCGCGACGGCTCGCGAGGCCCTGCAAAGTCTCGGAACTCTCCGCGATTGGTTGCGCCGAAACGCGGCTTAGCCTGGTTGGAACCTGGAACCGGCCGGCAAATAGCCGCCTTCCACCCGCCTGACGTGATGCACTTCCCATGAAGATCGAAACTGACGAAAACACGACCTTCGATGCGATCATCATCGGCGGCGGTCCCGGGGGCAGCACGGCGGGCGCTTATCTCGCGAAGGCCGGTCGAAAGGTGTTGATCCTCGAGCGCGAAAAATTCCCGCGCTTTCACATCGGGGAGTCGATGCTCCCGTTCAGCAACGATCTTTTCAAGGAGACGGGGGTCTGGCCGAAGCTGGTGAACGGTGGGTTCATGCCGAAAAAAGGCGCGGAGTTCTGCAGCGCGAACGGCAGCCGTTTCCAACGCTTCTGGTTCGCGCGGGGGATTAGTCCGGAGTACGGTACAACCTATCAGGTCGAGCGGGCCCGTTTCGACAAGGTCTTGCTCGACCACGCGGCGAGCCTCGGCTGCGTGGTTCGCGAGGAGGCGCGGGCCAGCGGGCTCACCTTGGGCCAAGGCAGCGAACTGCATGAGATCAGCTACGAGTGCGAGGGCACGACCCAGACGGCGCGCGCGCGTTGGCTCCTCGATGCGACGGGCCGCGACACGTTCGTCGGAAAATCGCTCGGCCTCGGCCGGGTGCCCACCCAGACCGACCGGCGGATCGCGACCTACGCTCATTTTCGGGGCGTCTTTCGCAACGAGGGAGATGCGGCCGGGCATATCACCATCGTCCGACTCCCCGGCGGCTGGTTTTGGTTCATCCCCCTCGACGCGGAGAAAACCTCGGTTGGCTACGTGCAACGCGCCGAGGATCTGCGGACGAGCGGACGCAAACCGGAGGAGAGTTTCGATTACGTCACACAGCACTACAAGGAACTGCATTCGCGTCTGCGCGGAGCGGAGCGGATGGGGGGCATTCACACCACCGCCGACTACAGCTATCGCTTTGAGGACTTCGCCCCGCATCCCCGCGTCTTTTTCGTCGGAGATGCGGCGGGATTTACCGACCCGATCTTTTCCTCCGGCGTGATGATGGCGCTCAAATCGGCCCGGGTCGCGTCGCGGCTCATCGCCGAAGCGGATGCTGCCGGCACGGAGGGTCTCACGCCCGCGCAACGGCGGTTCTACACGCGGGACGTCCGGCGGATGATGACGGTGTACATCAACATGATTGGCGCGTTCTACGACAACCCCTCGTTCGAACTCTTCATGCATCCGGCGCCCGTGCTGAATATCCCGAGCGCCATCGTCGCGATCGTCGGGGGAGCAACCGAGCTTCCCTTCCGGCTCTGGTGGCGAATGAAGGTATTCTATCTCCTCTGCCGGCTGCAGCGCCGATTTGGCATTGCGCCCCGCATTGATTTCGCCGCGGAGGAGACCCCGCGACGGATGGATCGGATGCCGATGCAGGACGTACCTGCCGGGAGCCCCACCTCCGTGTGAGCGGTCCGGCGCCCTCCCCACGCTGGCCCGGTTGGGTCGCACTGGCGGTGCTCGGGATCGGCTTGTGGTGTGCGGCGACGACCCGCTTCCAGACCGAACTGACGCCGCTGTTCCCGCCGGATCTTCCGTCGGTGCGCGCGCTTCGCGCCTTCGAGCGGACGGTGGCCGAAAACGAGGTGTTCCTTGTTCCGGCGTCGGGAGGCGTGCCCGCCCGGCCGTTGCTCGAGCGGGTCGCCGCGCGGCTCCGGACCGAGCCTGCGATCACGAACGTCGAGCTTTCCTCCGCACCTCCGATCGATGGCGCGCGTCTCGTCGCGGCGAGGCTCGCGGCGCTGCCGCCCGGGAAATTTGCGGAGATCGTTGGCGTCGTGGGCGGGAGCGAAACGGATCTCAGAGCCCGCCTCGAGGAAACGCAGGCGGAATTCCTGGGGGCGCCCGATCCAGGCGTGCTCGCGCTTCGCCGGGTTGATCCGCTCCGCCTTCTGGACCTCGGGCCCCCCAGCGCGGGAGCGGGCGGGATCGCGACCGGAGAACTGCCTTTGCTCCTCCGGGCGACAACCAGCGCTTCGCTGGAACGATTTGATGATTGCGAAGCCTTCGTCGCTGCGGTCCAGCGCGCCATTGCCGACGTTGCGCCGGGCCAGTTGCTCGTCACGGGGCGACCCGCCTTCGCGGCCCAGATCGCCGCACAGATGCGCTCCGACATGATCCTCATGATTTCCGTCGCGGTGGGCCTGATCGCCGCGGCGTTTTGGGGATTCTATCGCTCGATTCGTCCGCTGCTCTGGATTCTCGCTCTCCAGGGCCTCGCCGTGCTCACTTCGGTGATCGTCGCGCGCGTCTGCTTCAGCGAGCTGAATGTGATCGGTCTTTCGTTCGCGGCCATCCTGCTCGGCGTCGGGATGGATTACTGCATCCTCGTCTATCACCATTTTGCGCGCGGCGAGCGACTGGCATCCGATCACTGGCCGCTCCTTCGCCGCGGGATTTGGTTCAGCGCGTTAACCACGTCGGCGGCGTTCGGAGTACTTTATTTCGCGAGTTTTCCCGCTTTGCGCCAGCTGGCGGTGCTCATCGCCGCTGGCTTGCTGGCCACCGCGTTTTTTGCCACCACGCTCCTCGCCGCATGGCTCGATCGGAGTCCTCCCACGCTTCCCGCATGGCTGGCCCGGGCCGCAGACTCGTCGGCGCGCGGACTCGAGCGCTGGCAGCGCGTCATCTTTGCCACGGGTGCGATCCTCGTGATCTCGATCCTCGTCGCCGCCCCGTGGCTGCTCTCGGCCACCCCGTTTTTCCAGGCGGACCTCCGTCCGCTGCGGCCGGTGCAGCTCGAAGCTTTCCGCGGTCAGGAGCAGTTGACTAAAATCTACACGGCCGGTTTTCGATCGACGTCACGGGCTCAAGCTGATCCTGACCGGACGGCGGCAAATCTTCGCAATTGGGTCTCCGGACGGGAAGCCGCGGTGGCGCAGGCGTTCGATGCCGCCGGCTTTGAGAGCGACTGGGCCCGCGCGACCCTGGCGGTGATTCGCGAACTGGACCGCGCGAAGGCTGCGCCTGATGGACTCGTCGCGCTCGCCGGCGGTGAGGGGGTCTGGGCGCGCCTCTCGGATGAACTGGCGGAGGTGGCGGGCAGCGATTTTCGACGGCTCTCCGGCCTGATGCTCGCGGCCATCACGGTCCTTTGCTACCTCGCGCACCGCTCGTGGCGTCTCGTTCTCTTGAATTTTGGCGCGCTGGCGGCGGCGTTTGCGCTGCTCTTCGCCGGCCTGGCGTTCACGGAAACCCCGCTCACCCTCGTCTCGCTGCTTTGCCTCCCCCTGCTCATTGGGCTGGTGATCGACTACTCATTGCACCTGTTGCTCACGCTCGAGGAGTTTGAGGGCGATCTCCGCCAGGTCTGCCAGCATCTGGCCGCTCCGGTCACGCTGACCGCGCTGACTGCCATGGTCGGTTTCAGCGCCCCGATGTTCAGCGGCCTTCCCATCCTCTCGAACTTCGGATTTGTGATGGACCTGGGGACGATTTCCGCGGTCACCGCCGCGCTCGTCCTGCTTCCGGCCTGCCATGCCCTCCTGCGGGGTAAGCTCCCGGCGTCTTTTAACGTGGAACCCGCCGCAAGCGGCGCGACGCCGGAGAAATATCCGTTTTTCCATCGGAGCTCGCTCTATCAGCTCGGATTCCATTTTGCCACGATCTGCCCGCGCTGGTTCGTGCAGGCGGTTGCGAGGGTGGTGGCGTGTCTTTACGCGCGGGGCAACTCGCCCTCGCATCGAATTGTTGCTGGCAATCTCGCGCTCGTGCTCGGTCGCGCCCCGAAAGCAGACGAGGTGGCGAAGACCTACGAGAGTTTTGCAATTTCGCTCGCCGATTACTATTACCTCGGGGCGCGGCCCAAGGCGGAGGCGCTCGCGCTTGTCGCCGAGCGACACGGCCTCGAGAACATGCAGGCCGCGCAGGCGATGGATCGAGGGGCCCTCCTGCTGACGGCCCACCTCGGATTGTTCGAGCTCGGGGGCGTCGTGATGCAGGACATTGGATTTCCCGTCGTCGCTCTGACGCTTCCGGAGGCGAGTCCGGAATTGGGCGCCTGGCGGGCAGCCTATCGCCGGCGTTGGGGCGTGGACACGATCGAGGTGGGAGGGACGGACCAGTTCTCCTTCCTGAAGATCAAAGAACAGCTCGAGGCGAAGAAGTTCGTCGCGGCGCTCGTCGATCGGGGCCACGGAACCCACGCGTCCGTGGTTTCATTCCCGCATGGTCACGTTCGGTTTGCGAGCGCGATCCTCATGATTGCGCTCTCCCAGCGGTGCCCGATCGTTCCGGTGACGATCATCCGCCGCGCCGATCTCCGCTATCGCGTCGAGGCGTTCGCGCCGTTCGTCATGGAGAGGCAGGGCTCGCTCGAGCAAACGCTTAGCCACTACTCCCAGCGCCTCGCCGACATCTTCATCCCCGTCATCACCCGCCACCCCGAGCAATGGTATCAATTTGTCCCTCTCGCGGTCTCCGCGCCGCTTGCTTCGCCGTCCTCGCCGGCTCCGTCTTGAGCCTCGCTGCCGGAGTAGTCCACGCCCAGGATGTGCGTCTCCTGCCCGCGGCGGAGGCGCGCTCGCTGCAGCAGCGTTTCGAAAAGCGGCAAGCCGCTCTTCGCTCCGCTGCCGTCGAGTTCTCCCAGTCTCTCCGCCTTCCGGGGATGCGAAATCCGGCACTCAGCCGCGGACGGATCGCCTACGCCGCGCCCGGTCGATTGCGGGTGGAATATGAACTGCCGGCGGGCGAGTTGCTTCTCCTGCCCGGGGACGGAACGCTGGTCACGCGCAAACCGGGCCGTGCTCCGGTGCTGCGGAAGCTCGAGCGGCTCGACGAGCGCACGCAACGGAGTCTCCTCCTCCTCCTCTCGCTCTTTGAGGGCCGACTTCCTCCGGGCTTCGCGGACGCGCGTGTCGCGGCGCAGCGCGTCGGGGACGATCGGGTCGTCCTCAAGCTTTCGCGGGCGGGCGATGCAGCGGAAGGCGGGGACGGCGAATCGATCGAGACGACGCTGACGTGGCCGGCGCTCGACGTCTCGATCGTCAGCGTCCAGGTGGCTAACGGCGTGGCAATTAAGTACGAGTTTTCCCGCCTCGAGAGGAATGCCAACCTGCCTGTCGACACTTTCGCTCCGCCCGCTTCCCCATGAGTCTGACGCCCCACGGTCCAGGTTTTTCGTTCCTAGATGAGATTGACCGACCCGGCGGCGAGCCGCCGCGACTCCGCGGGCGGAAACGACTCGCCGCGGAACTGCCGTTTTTCGCGGATCATTTTCCTGATCGTCCTTTGATGCCAGGAGTCTTGATCATCGAAATGGCGGCGCAGGCAGCGGGCGCGCTGTGGGGTGCGCTGACGGCGCCGGAAAGTGCGGTTCCCGAGGCATTCGTTCTTGCCCAGGTGGCCGACTTCCGACTGCGCCATCCCGCGACGCCGGGCGATGTCCTCGTTTGCGAGGTGCGACTTGAACGCGATTTCGGTGGTCTCGCTCAATTCTTTGCCGAGGTCGCGATCGAGAGCAGCGGGGCGATCGCCGGCGCCGGGAAGATCACCTTGGCGCGTCCGCCGGTCGGGTGATCCGCAGTTGGAGCCGCGCGCGAAGCGCGGCGGCATCGAGCTTGCCGCGAGATGTGCGTGGCAGTTGCGGCGCGACCAACCAAGAGCGGGGCATTTGCCATGCCGCGACGTGGCGGCTGAACTCCGCCACAAGCTCTGCTTCCGAACGCGTCGTTTCTGCGGCAGCGATGAGGTAGTCGCGTCCGGATTCCGACCGGACATCGACCCACGCGTCCGTGACACCGGGCAGGCGGGAGAGGCGGATCTCGAGGTCGCGCGGATGCAGATTTCGACCACCCAGATTCGCGACGCGTCCCGCCCGCCCCGTGATTTCCAAGTCGCCGCGAGCGTTGATCCGGCCGTAATCGGGCAGGGTGAATGTCCCGCTTCGACCCGCCGCAACGGCGCGACTGCTGACCCGCACGCGACCGCGCTCGGACAGGCTGACCTTCACTCCCTCCAGGGCGGAACCGATCGCATCTCCCCCGGCCGAGAGAACGCCAGACCGGTCGTAGCAGATCCCGCCGGTCTCCGACGAGCCGTAGAAATTGTGGATGGGCAGTCCGGCCCGCTGTTGGAAGGCTGCCGCTGTTTCGGTGGGCAGCCGCGCTCCGGCCGAGATGACAAGTCGGAGGGGCGCGAACGGCTCCCTCCCGGGAATGCTGGCGAGTAAGCGCAGGATCGATGGGACGCCGGGCAGGACGGTGACCTCATGCGCCGCGATCCATTCGACGGCCTGACGGGGGACAAAGGCGCGCGCCGTGACCACCGCAGACCCTTGGATCAGGAGGGGTGCCACGAGATTTCCCAGCCCGTACGAATGCCCGAGCGGGATCAGCGCCAGGTTCCGGTCGTCGGAGCGCAGGCCCATCGACGCGATGATATTTCGGCCATCGGCGAGGAGGTGTTCCGCCGTGCAGCGGATCATCCGCGGCGCCCCGGTCGTGCCAGAGGTGAGCTTCCCGAGCCGCATCGAACGGGCGGGCCGGGCCGAAGGATTCAATTCATGAAGTGTACCCTCGCGCCAGACGAAGCGAAGTCCGAGCGCGGTTGCGACCTGATCCTGCTGCTCGGGCGTCATCGACGGATCAAGCGGCACGGCAGCGGCACCCAGCGCCTGAAGCCCGAGAAAGAGGGCCATCCACTCATGGCCGTTCGGCAGGGAGAATCCCACTTGCTGACCGGAGGCTGGTGCCAACGGGCCGGCGACGAGCGCTGTCGCCGCAGAGTGGAGCCGCGCCCGGCTCCACATCTCGCCCGATTCGGCTTCGATGAGCGCGACCGCGCCGGGGTCGGGTGCGACCACCTGTTCCCAGCTTTCCCACAGCCCGCTGCGGGTCCGTCGGGCGAGGGGAGGGCGCGACGGCATCGCCGGGAGATCCTTGAATCCGCTCAAATCATCCAGCCAGCACCTCGCTGCGCGTCACGAGCTGGCGGGCGGCGGGACGGCAGCCAGCCTCGTCGATCGCGCCGAGGACGCGATCCTGGTCCATGATGAAGCGTTCGCGGGTGTAGAGGAGGTAGTTCTCCCGCTGCGCGCTTGGCGTCAGGTTGATCGTGGCAAGATTCGCCCCCGCGCGGATTGCCTGCGCGTACGTTCCTTTGCCGACAAGATTCATCGCGCTCACGGCCGGAATGATCCGATCGGGGTTCCTCACGCGCATCAGCGCGACACAGTTCAACGTCAGTTCGGGCGCCGCGGCGGACTCCTGGGCGAGCGGAGTTTCCGTCCCGGGAATGAATGGGCTCACGCTGTTCCCGGCCAGCGGCAGATCCGCCAGGAGATCCAGCGTGGCGGCAAGCATGGCATCGGATTGCCCGGGAAGGCCGGCGATGAGCCCGGACGACACGGCCCAGCCGGTGGCAGCGAGCTGGCGGATCGCATCGACGCGTTTCTGCATATCGCGTCCGGGCGAGTTCATCGCCCGGTAGTGCTCCGCGTCACCGGTCTCGAGCTTGATGATGTAAAAACTGGCGCCAGCCTCATAGAGCTCCGCGTACTCCCGCATCGAGAGCGTGCCGAGGCAGACGCTCACGCCCAGAGGCGTCGAGCTGCGAATCGCGCGAACGAGTGGGAGGACGATCTCTCGGACGGCGATGGGATCCTCGCCGGCCTGGATGTTGATATCGGTGATCGATTCCGGGCGGTGGTGGACGATGAGGTCGATCAGCTGATCGGCGGCGATCCGATAGCGATCGAGGGTCCGGTTATCGCGGCGCATCCCGCAATAGGAACAATTCTGCCGGCAGAAATTTGAAACTTCGACGACACCCCGGACGAAAACCTCCCGGCCGAACACGCGCTCACGTTCGCCGAGGGCGGCGGCAAAGAGTTGTTCCTGGCGGGCTCCGGTCGCCCGGAGCCAAGGTTCAGCCGAAGCGAGCGCAGGTGCAGGATCAAGCGTGAGCATGGACAACATCAAGAAAGCTTTGGTGCGGGCAGCGAGTCGGCGGGCATCAACATCGGGATCCCCTCCCGGACGGGATATGCGTGACCCCGGTCCGCGGCGATGAGGAGCGTTTCGATCGGCTCGGTGATCGCGACGCCCAGATCGTTGCGACATTGACCGCGGGCGATGGCGCCGTTGATCGCCGCGATCTCGCCGTCCGAGGCGAGGGTGAGGGATTGCCGCGAAACCGGGCAGCGAAGGAGAGCGAGAATGGATGACGTCATGGATGGAAAAAAGAGCGATCGCTCAGGGTCGCGTCCCTTCGTATTCGCTGAAGCAGCCGAGGTTGAGCGTACGTTTCACGTCCTTAAATCCAGCGGACGTGAGCGTCGCCAGCACTTCCTCAGGTGGCACCATCTGCTCCATCGTATCCCAGTAGTAGCTCATTAAATAGGCCGCGTCGGTACTACCGGTGAAGAGTTTCGTCAGCTTGGGCATCAGATCCCGAAAGTAGAACTTCCAGACCGCCACGCCGAAGGCGTTCTCCGGTTTCGTCACATCGAGGATCAGCACCTTTCCGCCGGGCTTCAGGACCCGGAAATACTCTCGGAAGGTACCCGCCAGCGAGTCGACGTGCCGAAGGGCAAAGCCCATCGTCAGAAAGTCAAAGAGCTGATCCGCCAGGGGAAGCGCATCCGCCCCGGCCTGCAGGTAGGTCGCTTCGGGCAGCAATCGGCGGGATTCAAGCAACATTCCTCGACTTGGTTCCACACAGACAATCTCGGCCGGGGCGCCCGTCAGCTGCGCGATCGCTCGCGCGGTCGGCCCGGTGCCCGTGGCGACGTCGAGGACTTTCATTCCCGGTTTGACGCCTGCGCGCTGCAAAGCCCAGCGCCGATACTTGCCGCCCGTGCCAAAGAACCCCCAGCCTGCGATCCCCTCATAGAAACGAGCGGAACGGTCAAAGACTCCGCGCAGGAATTGCTGCTTTTCCGCGAGCGAATCGTAGTGGGGTCGCAGCGGAGGATGTGGTTTCTGTTCAGTCTCAGGCGAATCAATCATGCGCGGGGAGGGGACGGTCGTCGGTGATCGAAGAAAAAGTCTCCGCAAGGGTGACAGGGGAGGGGCCGATCGTGATCGAAAGGCTCAGAACCGATGAGGGGGGAGGGGAAGTGGTTCCAAAATTTCGAGAGCCAAAGCGTTTACACCGGAACTGGCGTCCGGCGCAAATACCTCTCTCCCTCTCTGCCGTGAAATGTAAAGGCCCGGAGTGCGCAATCATGCCCTGCGCTGCCCTCCGGCTTCCCCCGCGCCAGAGACTGCGTCGACCGCCAGCTCACTCTCGCGCTCGACCCGGAAGCGCGGTATCATCGCCCTCAGCGATCACTCGCGCATGGCTCTGACCCCCCGTCCCAAGATCATTTGCGCAGTGGTGATCGCCCACATGCCATGCGGTGCGGCTGGGAACACCTGGGCCTTTCTGCAGTGGGCGATCGGCCTCCGGAACGCAGGCTGCGATGTCTGGCTCGTTGAGCACCTCGACCGTAGCGATCTCATCGCCGGCTCCGATCCGGGGGAACCGAGCGTCAATGAACGACACTGGCATCAAGTCGTCGCGGAATTTGGCTTTGCCGGCCGGGCGACGCTCTTCCTCGATGACTCGGCTCCAGACGCAGAGGTTTTTTCGCGCTGGGCCGAGGATGCAACGGCCTTCCTGAATCTTTCCGGGCAATTCAAGCTCATGCACCGGGTGGGGCACGTTCCGAGCCGGGCCTATGTCGATCTCGACCCCGCCTTCACTCAGCTGTGGGGCACAACGCTGGGCGTGGACATGAACTGGGCTCCGCATACGCATTTCCTAACGGTCGGCCTGGAGTTGCCGAGCGGACGGGCGCAAATTCCCCCCACGGGACACGCCTGGCACGCGACGTTGCCGCCGGTCTGCTTGAACTACTGGAGTGCGGCCGACGACGGTCCTCTGCCGGTCGATGTTGCGGGATGCTGGACGACCGTCACGCACTGGCATGGGTATAAGTCCATTCCGTGGGAGGGTCAGCTGTACGCGGACAAACGCGAAAGCTGGGTGCACGTGCGCGATCTTCCTCGTCGTACCGGGTGCCGCATGCTGGTTGCCACCGATATGACTCCGGAGTGGACTGACTACGCCGATTTCGCCGCGGCCGGCTGGCGGATCCGTCCGGCGGCTGAAGTCTGCGGTGACTGGCGGGTCTATCGCCGGTTCCTTAGCGCGGGGGCGGGCGAGTTCTCCGTCGCGAAGCACGGTTACGTCGCGTCCCGCTGCGGCTGGTTTTCCGATCGCTCGGCGACATATCTTGCTCTCGGCCGGCCCGTGGCATTGCAGGACACCGGGTGGAGCACTCATCTCCCATCGGGAGACGGATTGCGGGCCTGGGATTCGATCGAGGCGGCGGAGGAAGCGTTGCGGGAATTCGAGCGCGACCCGAGCCGTCACCGCCGGGCGGCGCGGCGTCTGGCGGAGGAGTATCTCGATGCGACCCGCGTGATCCCCGCGGCGCTTGCACACCTCGGGGTTGAGCTTGGCGCGTAAACAATCGAAACGTCAGCGGTTGACGTGGCTTGCCGCGGCCCGCGCCCTATTCCGGCGCGTGTCCCACCGGAGCCGCGACGCTGGCAGACTGGCGCTGGAAGCGCACCAAGCCGACCCGGCGACCGTCGCTTTGCATCACGGTGACGTGATACTCGCCGACACGGACATTTTCTCCGGAGCGGGGGATATGGCCCAGGAGATTGGTGATATAACCGCCAACGGTGCTCACTTCCGCACTCTCGAGCTCGAGATCCGTGAAGTCGTTCAGCTCGTAAAGTCCCAGTGTCCCTTTCGCGGTGAATTCGTCCTCGCTGACGCGGGCGAACTCGGTCTGCTCGTTGTCGAACTCGTCCCGGATGTCGCCCACGATCTCGGAGAGGACGTTGTCCATCGTCACGATCCCGACCGTGCCGCCAAATTCATCGACCACGGCGCCGAGATGGGCGCGACGGCTGAGAAAGAGCGTGAGGAGCTTCTCCAGCGGCATCATCTCCGGGACCAGCAGGAGATCGCGCTTGATCTTCGCGAGGTCCGGCGGGGCGCTGGTGCGCATCTGGACGAGGAGATCCTTGATGTGCACGAGCCCGAGGTGCTGATCAAGGTGCTCCCGCACCAGCGGGAAACGCGTGTGCCGGGATTCGGTCGCGCGCTTGAGATTCTCCTCAAAAGGACACTCGACATCGAGATACACGACCTCACCCCGTGGGGTCATGATATCGCGGACCACGCGGTGACGGAAATCGAGCGCGTTGTTGAAGAGTTCCATTCCGACCTGGGAGACTTCCTGCGATTTGCCGCTTTCGGCAACGATCACCCGGAGTTCCTCCTCGCTGTGCGCCAGCTCGTGCTCAGTGGCATTCGGGAGACGGAAGATCCGACGAAGCACAAAATTTGACGACGAATCAAGGAGCGCGATCGCGGGCCGAAGCAGGAAATAGAACAGTCGCATCGGTGGACTCACCCAGAGCGCCGTGGGAAGGGCGCGTCGAATCGCCAGAACCTTCGGGGCCTGCTCGCCCACGACGATATGGAAGAACGTCAGGATCGAGAACGCGAGGACGATGGAGCAGGTCCGGATCACCCCCTCCGAGGTCACGCCGGCGTAAAAGAAGAGCGGCTGAATCAGGTGAGTGAGGGTCGATTCCCCCACCCAGCCGAGAGCGAGGCTCGCGAGCGTCACGCCAAGCTGGCAGGCCGAGAGGTAGACGTTCAGGTGACTCATCACGTGAAGCGCGAAAGGCACTCGTCGATCCGTGGCGGGATCGAGCGTTTCCAGCTGGCTCGCTCGAACCTTTACGATCGCGAACTCCGCTGCGACGAAGAAGGCGTTCAGCAGGACGAGAATTGCGACGATGGCGATCTTCCAGAAGATCTCGCCCGCGGAAGCCCACTCATGAATGAGGGGCTCGACCACGACCGGGGTCGCGAGGAGGCCGGTGGAGACAGAAGTCATGACAGGGTGATACTTCCGACGGTGCCGTCAGCCGAAGGCAAGGGAGCTGGCAGAGTTCGGCACCGGCACCGGTTGAAGCGACGTGCATTCTTGCACGGAACCGGAGCTTTGACACGCGCCACCGCACGGTGGCGCGCCTCGGAGTGAAAGCGCTGGCGTTCCCTGGCCAGAGCGGGGTGCCGAAGCACCCGGGTTACCAGCTCGCCTTGGTCACACCCGGAATGAGCCCATGGGAGGCCATTTCGCGGAACGTGATCCGGGACATTT
Organism: Chthoniobacterales bacterium; assembly: GCA_038322235.1. Taxonomy (GTDB): domain Bacteria; phylum Verrucomicrobiota; class Verrucomicrobiia; order Chthoniobacterales; family SZAS-18; genus SZAS-18. The sequence goes on along the minus strand of JBBQFQ010000004.1, from coordinate 21,446 downwards.
GGAACCGGCGGAGAAAAGCCCGGCGACGGCCGGTGATCTGGCAGCGGTTCACCACGCGGGTGGGGCTGGCATCACGGGGGAGCTCGCTCAACGCCCGATAATCGCCCTTGGCCTTGAGCTCGGCCCGGAGGGCGGCGAACTTCTGCACGGTGGCACGCTTGCGGTCGTTGCGGTTAATCCAGGAGGTCTTGGCCATAAATTCGTAGGGGCGCGGAAGGTAGGGTCGATTGTGAATAACGCAAGGAAAATGGTGGGAGCTCCCTCAGCGGTTCCCGCTGCCGGCCGAAAATGCCACCCGTTTTCCGGTCTCCGATTGAGCACCCGGCGCGATGCGGTAGCATGCGGGAATGGCCGCCGATTCGTTCGTTCACCTGCACCTGCACACGCATTATTCGACGCTCGACGGCGCGATCCAAGCGGGCCCGCTGATGGAGACCGTCAAGGCGGAGGGGATGACCGCCGTCGCCATGACCGACCACGGCAACATGTTCGGGGCGATCGAGTTTTATCGCGCGGCTCAAAAGGCCGGAGTGAAGCCGATCATCGGTTGCGAGGTCTACATGGCCCCCGGTTCCCGGCTGGAAAAAAATGCCGGCTCCGCCCGGGATGCAGCGTATCATTTCACGTTACTGGCTGAAAATCTGGAGGGTTACACGAATCTCACGAAGCTGGTCTCGGCGGGGTTTCTCGAGGGGTACTATTACAAACCCCGGATCGACAAGGAAATCCTCGCACGCCACTCGCGGGGCCTGATTGCTCTGAGCGGATGCCTCAAGGGCGAGGTGAATTCGCTGCTGTCCGCCAGCCAGCCGGAGAAGGCTCGCGCGGCGATGGGCGAACTGCGGGACATCTTTGGATCGGAGCACCTCTTCGTGGAACTGCACGATCACGGGCTGGAACAGCAGCGAAAGAACAACCCTCTCCTCGCGGCCATGGCGGGCGAAATGGGACTCGGTCTGATTGCGGCGAACGACGTGCATTTCCTCCCCCGCGCCCACCATGAGGCACACGACGTCCTGATCTGCATTGGGACGGGCGCAAACGTTCACGATCAAAAGCGCATGCATTATTCCCCGGAGCTCTATTTCAAGAGTGCCCGGGAGATGCGCGATCAATTCCGGGAATTCCCCGAGGCGTGTGACAACACCCTGCGCATTGCCGAGCGTTGCTCGCTTTCGATCGAATTTGGAAAACCGAAGTACCCCGCGTTTGAGCCGCCCCCCGGCCGAACCCGCGAAGAGTACCTTCGTTCCCTTTGCTGGGAGGGCCTCCGCCGCCGCTTCGGGGATCGCGCGGAGGAGGACGCGACGCTGCGTCAGCGGCTCGAATACGAGCTCGATGTGCTGGAAAAATCCGGCTTTATCTCGTACTTCCTGATTGTCTGGGACTTCATTCGCTACGCGAGAGAGAAGGGGATCCCGGTGGGCCCGGGACGCGGATCCGCGGCCGGTTCACTGGTGGCCTACGTTCTTGGCATCACCGATATCGATCCCATCCGCTTCCAGCTCCTCTTCGAGCGGTTTTTGAATCCCGAGCGGGTGAGCCCGCCCGATATCGACGTGGACTTCTGCCAGACGCGCCGCGGCGAAGTGATCGAGTACGTGCGGCAAAAATACGGCGAGAGCCGGGTAGGGCAGATCATCACGTTTGGCACGCTGAGCTCGAAAGCCGTCCTCAAGGACGTGAATCGCGTGCTCGGCGGCAGCTTTGCGGACGGGGATAAGCTCTCCAAGATGATCCCGCTGAAAGGCCAGATCCCCTACGACCTGGTGGAGGCGATCGAGAAGAATCAAGAACTCAGGAATCACGTCGAGTCGGATCCGACGGCTCGCCAGGTCTGGGATTATGCCCTCGTGCTCGAGGGTCTCGTGCGCGGTACCGGCGTGCACGCGGCGGGCGTCGTGATCGGAGCGGAGGACCTTTCAAATTTCGTTCCCCTCGCGCGAGACAAGGACGGGCAGGTCCTGACCCAATACGACGGCAACACGCTGAACGATCTCGGCCTGCTGAAGATGGATTTCCTCGGGCTGAAGACGCTCACGGTCATCGAGGACGCGCTCAATCTGATTCGGTCGCGACGGCAGCCGGATTTCGACATCAACGCGATCGCGTACGACGACGCGGCGACGATCGCCATGCTCAACCGAGGGGAGACGGTCGGCGTGTTTCAGCTGGAATCGGGCGGGATGATCAACCTCTGCCGGCAATTCGAAATTGCCGGGATCGACGACATCATCGCGCTGATCGCCCTTTACCGACCGGGTCCCATGGACCTGATTCCGGACTACATCGCGCGGAAGAAGGGGAAGACGAAGATCAAGTACGCGCATCCTCTGCTCGAGCAGGTCTGCGCCGATACCTTCGGCATCATGATCTATCAGGAGCAGGTCATGGCCGCAGCCAGCCTGCTCGCCGGCTTTACGCTGGGCGGTGCCGATCTGCTGCGCCGCGCGATGGGCAAGAAGGATGTGGAGAAGATGAAGGAGGAACGGAGCAAGTTCGTCGCCGGCTGCGACGCGACGAACGGCATCGACCGGCAGAAGGCCAACGAGGTCTTCGACTTGCTGGAGAAATTCGCCGGCTACGGCTTCAACCGGAGCCACTCCGCGGCGTACGGCTGGGTCAGCTATCAGACGGCGTTCCTCAAGGCGAACTTTCCCGTCGAATTCATGGCGGCGACGCTGAGCCACGCCATTAATGCGAGCGATGCCACGGAGAAGATCGCGATCTTCGTCGCCGAGTGCCAGCGCATGGGTCTCCAGATCCTCGCGCCGGATCTCAATCGGAGTGGGGTAAAGTTCGAGCCGGAGGGAGATAGTGGCATCCGCTTCGGACTCGCCGCGGTGAAAAACGTCGGTGAAGCCGCCGTGACGGCGATTCTGGAGGAGCGGGCGACGAACGGGTTCTTCAAATCGCTCGACGACCTTTGCCTGCGGCTCGATTCCCGCGTTCTCAACAAGAAGCTCCTCGAGAGCTTGGTGAAGGCGGGGGCATTTGATGCTTTCGGCGAAGTCCGGGAGCGGGCCTACGCCCGCCTCGATCAGGTCGTCGCCACCGCGCAGCGCACGCAGCGGGAAAAGGCGAGCGGGCAAATCTCGCTCTTCGGCGACTTCGGCGCGGACGACGCCGCGGCGCCGGTGGCGGACCTCATTGGCGCGCGGGAGGTCGTTTTCACGCCCTGGACCGAGGAGGAGCGTCTCGGCTTCGAGAAGGAGCTGCTCGGATTTTACGTGAGCGGCCATCCGCTCGACGCGTATCGGGAACTCTTCGCGAACGAGAAATTCCGACCGTTCGCTACGCTGGGCGAGCTCGATGACCGCGCCTCGTTTCACGCCATCGCGATGCTGACGACCGTCCAGAAGAAGTTTTCCAAGAAAGACAACCGGCCCTTCGCGGTCGTGACGCTGGAAGATCTCGCGACCACGATCGAAGCCATGGTCTGGAGCGAGGCCTTCGAGAAGTGCGGAGCGCTCCTCGAGCCCCGCAAGGTGGTGCAGGTGCGGGGAAAAGTGGACAAACGGAACGAGGAAATGCGGATTACGATCGATGACGTGAAGCTCGTCAAAGCTCCGGTGAAGCCGGTCGCCGGCGGAGGCCGGTCAAAGTCCGGCGCGGCGCGGCCCCGCAGTACCGGCAGCAAAGTGAGCGAAGCGCCCGCCGCTTCGATCCCCGCCGGGGAAGCCCGCGAGGCTTCTCTTCCGACTCTCCGGCTGCGCTTCGTTCTGGAGGAGGGGATCGACGCGCGGCTTCGGACGGCTCGCAGCGCGCTGGCCGAGTTTCCCGGGGAAGAACCGGTCGAGTTCGAACTCCTGCGGCCGGACGGCGTCTCGATTCGGTGCCGCGCCGGCGACTCGTGCCGGGTGGGTTCGACGCCCGAGCTGATCGCCCGGCTTGCGCCGCACCTCCAAACCGTCGATGCATCGCCCATGAGCAATCCCGTCCCCGGTTGACGCCGGTACCGACCCACCACGGAATTTCCTGTCTCCTGCTCCCCCGATGGCTCATCTTCCCTCCGCCGCATGACGATTGAGGAGGTCATTCTCGAGCTCCGCCAGCCGCACCGCCGCGTGCCGGAAGCCGCCCTGCGGTCCGCTGCCTCTCATCGGAAGCCAATCACCCCGGTGTTGCTTCACGCGCTGGAAACTGTCCTGGCCGCTTCGGACGCGCCGGATTCAGCCACACTTCAGCTCGCCACGTATGGGACCTATCTCCTCGCTGAATTTCGCGAGGCGAAGGCTTTCCCGCTGCTCCTCCGGTTGTTCGCGCTGCCCGGGCCGACGCGCGATGCGCTGACGTCTGACATGATCACGGAGGACGCCGCCCGTCAGCTGGCGGCGACGAGCAAGGCCCGGATCGCGGATCTCGATGAGGCGCTCGGCGCCCGCTCCGGCGACTCCTACTATCGCATCGCCCTCTTCGACGCGCTGATCATGCTGGTCGCGTGGGGGGAGATCTCCCGCGAAGAAGCCGCTCCCGTCCTGCGCAGGCACTTCTGTTTTGCGGCGGTGCAGCAGGTGAATCCAGACACCAACTTTCTCGGGTGCGCCGTCATGAGCGCACTCGACTTCGGTCTCGTGGAGATTCGCGACGAGATTCGGCGCCTCCTGCGCACGTATCCCGCGCTGGAGGAATTCGTGGATTGGGATGAGGCGGACCTCGTGTTTCAGAACGGAGCGCGTTCCGGCTGGGAATTTGAGCGTCATCCGCGTTTTCGACGGCTCGGAAAGGCGCATCAAGAGTGCGCGTGGTGGCATCGGGCTGAGGTCGAGAAATAGATTTTGCCTCGCTTTTGTGGCGAATTATTTCCGCCGAGTGGACGGAGAATGCTTGTGACCCGGCTTGGTGTCCGTCATAACGCCGTTTCCCATGCTCACTCGAATCACCCTTCTCGCTCTTGCGTGCCTCTCCGTTGTCCAGTTAGCGACGGGCGCATCCTTCCTCTTCGACGCCACGAAGGCTGAAACGGCCGGCAACGCCGACTGGGTGATCGACCAGGATGCTTCCGGTCCGCAACGCTTCCCGACGCCGGACCAGTCGACGGTCACGGCCTCGACGGCCGAGAATTATTGGACCGGGGCGTTTTCGTCCTGGGGCATCGCCCTCGTGAAACAGGGTCATCACGTCGAAACGCTTCCGGCCGGAGCGCGCATTACCTACAAGGACGGGACCAACGCGCAGGACCTCTCGAACTATCAGGTCTATGTGGTCCCCGAGCCGAACGTGCTTTTCACGGCCGCGGAGAAGACGGCCATCGTCCAATACGTGAAGGACGGTGGATCCCTTTTCATCGTCGCCGACCATGCCGGGTCGGATCGGAACAACGACGGCGCGGATTCCATCACCGTTTGGAACGATCTTTTCGCGAACAACGGGGTGCAGGGAAATCCGTTCGGGCTGGTGTTCAACGCGGACAATCTCTCCCTCACGACCACAGAGGTGGATCAGACGTCGACCGATCCCGTGACGCGCGGGCCGAAGGGGAACGTGCTGAGCCTGAAATATTCGAACGGCGCATCCATGTCCATCAGCCCGGCGGTAAATCCGTCGGTCAAGGCGGCCATCTGGACCAGCAGCACGCACGGCACGGGAAACGTAATGGTGGCGTACGGTGGATTCGGGGCCGGCCGCTTCGTGGCGATCGGCGATTCCTCCCCGATCGATGATGGCACCGGTCATGTCGGCGACCGACTGTTCCCGGGTTGGACCGATGTCGGGGGCAGTCACGCCATCCTGGTCTTGAATGCTTCCGCGTATCTGGCGGGAAATGGCGCCGTGCCGACGCCCACGCCAACGGCGACTCCGCTATCGACGCCGACGCCCACGCGAACACCGACGCCGACGGTGCCTCCGACGGCGACGCCCACTCGCACTCCGACTCCGACCGCGACGCCCGTCCCGACCGCAACACCCACGCCGACTCCAGCTCCGACAGCGACCCGCACGCCGACGCCCACGTTGGCGCCAACCGCGACGCCCACTCCGACCGTGGGCGCGACATCGACGCCTACGCCGACCGCGACACCCGCACCCACAGTCACTCCGACGCCCACGCCGATCGCGTCCGGCGGTCTGCCCGCCTCATGGAATTTTGATGCTGGCGCTCCCTTCGCCAATCCGCTCCCGGCGAATGTCGGCACCGCCACGATCGACTTCTCCGGCTGGACCGGTCTGGTCACTTCGTTTTCCGGCGTCAGCGGGAATGCGCTGGCTCTAGCGGAGAACGGCACCCAGAGCGGCAATGGGTCCCACGTCGACCTGCATTTCTCCATGACGGGCCGGCGAAATCTCGTGGTCACCTTCGCGACGCGGGGAACCTCGAGCGGATACACCACCGGCACCTGGGCGTGGAGCACCAACGGAACGACGTTCACGACGCTGGCGGGCGTGAACACCGCCACGACGGGCACGACTTTCGTCAATCGGACGGTCGACTTCACCGGCACCGGCGTGGACGGCGCGGCCAGCGTCACGCTCCGCTACACTCTGAGTGGCGCGACGGGGACGGCGGGGAACAACCGGATCGACAACCTCGCGCTCGCCGCGCAGTAGCGCTCGCGTCATTCCCGCGGGAGTCCGGAAGAATTCCGCCGCTTTCGAGGCTGTTCGCGCGATGGCGCTCGACAGACAGGAAACTGGCGAGCTTTCTTCCCGGCATGCATTGTTTCTCTCGCGGGCGCGTCGCTGTTTTCCTTCTCGGTGCCTGCGTCTTTCTCGCTTCAGCGCAGGCGGCGCCCGCGCCCGCGCCTGTGACCGAGATCGAGCTGATTCTCGACGCTTCAGGTTCGATGTGGAACAAGCTCGAGGACGGGCGCTTTCGGATCGACGCGGCGAAACAGGTGCTGAGCGAGTTCGTGATTCACGCGCCCGCACGCCCCGATCTGCGGATCGGGTTGCGCATCTACGGCTCGACGATTCATCATTCGAGGCCGGGAGCATGCAATGATTCCGAGCTTCTCGCCCCGATCGCGCCGCTCGATCGGGCGCGCCTGCTCACGGCGATCCGGGAGGTCCGGGCGATCGGAGCGACGCCGCTCGCGCGCTCGCTGAATCTCGCGACGCAGGACTTTCGCGAGGGCGGCCGGAAGCAGGTGATCGTCTGCACCGATGGCGAGGAATCGTGCGGGGGAGACGTCGCGAATGCCGTCGCAACGCTCAAATCCCTCGGCGCGGAGGTGGACGTCCGCTTCATCGGAATCGGACTTCCTCCCGCGGTTGCCGCCAGGCTGGGAAAGTTCGCGCCCATCGAGAACGTCAACTCGGCGCGTCGCCTGGCGGAAGCATTGGGCGAGGCCACGAAAAAGTCCCTCGGGAGCGGGAGCGCAGCGCTTTCCGCTCCGGTGAAGCCGGGTCAGAAACCGACCGGGGCCGTCGCGAAGGCGGTCCCGGTGACGGCCCACGTGATCCGCGACGGGAAACCCCTCCCGTCTCCCGAGGTGAGCGTCGCGTTCCGGCGGGAGCTCGATGGGTCCCCGGCAGTCAACCTGACGCCGGCGGGCGAAGCATTTTCCGGTGCCGTGCCCCGTGGTTCCTATGCCGCCACGCTGAGCCCGGGCGGACGCGAGTATCGCGGGCTGGCCGTCGTGGGTGAGCAGCCCAACTCTTTCACGTTTGACCTCACCACGCCCCCCGATGTCTCGCTGACGCCCGAGAAGTCCCGCGTCACGGCTGGCACGGCGCTCCGCGTTGCGTTCGCCGGTGCGAAGGGCAAGCCACATCAATACCTCGTCGCGTCACCGGTCGGGTCGTCTGATGCCGTCGAGCCCTCGTATGCGGCGGCCCCCGGCGTCGAAGGCGCCGTTGATCTTTACGTACCGGACCTCGCGGGCGAATACGAGATTCGCTTCACTTCGAGGGTGGGGGAGAGCGCCGACGACACCGTCTGCGGCCGTTCGGCGCCGGTCCAGGTCGTGGAAGCCACTGCCACGATTGAGGCACCGGCTGCAGCATTCACGGGTCAGTCCGTGCCGATCAAGTGGGAGGGGCCGAATCGGCCGCGCGACTGGGTGGGCTTCATCAAGCGCGGCGGCACGTATCAGGACTATCTCTCGTATGCCTACGCCAGCGGGGAGGACTTTGAGACCAACGTGGACGCCCCGCTGCTTCCCGGTGAATACGAGGTGGTCTACGGCAATGATGATGCCGGGACCATCCTCGCCCGACGTCCCATCAGCGTGACGCAGCCCGAGGTCACGATCGATGCACCCGCCAGCGCCATGGCCGGGAGTCAGGTGGCGGTGAAGTGGACCGGTCCGGGTGGGCGGGCGCATTTCATTACGATCGTGAAGCCGGACGCCGCCCCGGTCGACTACAACAACTACGCCAGCGTCGAGTCCGAGAACCCGGCGAGCGTCACCGCCCCGGACGTCGCGGGAGAGTTCGAGGTGCGCTACGCCTCCGATGCGACCCAACTCGTTCTGGCCCGACGGCCGATCCTACTGACGCCGGCGATCGCCACCCTCGACGCGCCCGCCAGCGCGCTGACCGGCGTGGAGTTTGCCGTGAGGTTCACGGGGCCCGGTGGAAACGGTGATCGCGTGGAGCTCTGTCCGGCCGGATCAGCGGATGATGCCAGCAGCGATGTGACGTGTCCCGCCGACCACGCCGCGACGGGCGGCACGCTGCGTTCGGAAACGGCCGGATCTTTCGAGCTTCGCTATCTCACGGGGGAGAAAGGCCGCGTGCTCGCGCGGCGTCCCATTCTGATCAAGTGAGGTCTTCCGACCTCCCGCGAGGATCCCGGTCGTGACCTCATTCCGCGCCTTCGTTTTGCGCTTGGCGCGCTCGTCTGCGGCGGCGAAGCCCTGGCGCAGGCAGGGCGTCCGTTTCTCACGGGCGTCGACGCGAATTATCGAAATGGAATCCAAAGGCCTCTCGTGGTCGGAGGAGGGAAAGAGGATGTCTTCACTTTGCTCGCAAAGGAACTCGGCGCATGATTCTTCCCGACATCAACCTTTTGCTGAACGCCTACAATCCCCATGTGCCCCAGCATGGGGCTGCTTCGCATTGGTGGGAGACGGCGATGAATGGGGGCGAGCTGATCGGCCTGTCGAATGAGGTGACCCTCGGCTTCGTCCGCATCGCCACCAATCCCCGGATCGGAGCCGCCGCTGTCACGGTGGATCGTGCCCGGCAGGTCCTCGAAACTTGGGTGGCGCTTCCGGTTGTGCGCATCCTCAGCCCGCCCGCCGATCATTTTTCCAAAGTCATAAGCTAGGTCACTCGCGCGATGGGTTCCGGCCTCCTCATTTCCGACGCCGTGCTTGCCTCCTACGCCATCGAAAACCGCGCCGTCCTCCACACGAACGACGCCGATTTCTCTCGCTTCCCCGCCTTGAGCTGGCGGAACCCGCTGCTCGACTAGTGGTCGGCTGGAACTGCCGGTCGCCGGGAAATGACGCTGGGCTGACGCTTGCGCCCGTTCGGTTCGCACGCAAGAAGTCGGTCGATGGCTTTTCCTCCCGGTTCGCGTGGCTGGCCGATGCTGATCCCGAACACGCTCGGGGTGATGCGCGATCCGGCCCGCGCGCTGGGCCGGCTGCGCCAGCGCTACGGTGATCCCTTTTCCGTCCGAACCGTCAACGGCCTGATGGCCGTGAGTGCCGAGCCAGAGCAGATCCGCGCCATCTTCACCGCTCCGCCCGAGACGTTTCGGGTCTTCGGCGCGCAATCGCTCCGTCCGCTGCTGGGATCTCTTTCGGTCCTCACCACCGACGGAGCGCCGCACGCCGCCAATCGGAAGCTGCTCATTCCGCCCCTGCACGGACCGGCTCTGCGCGCGATGGCCGATGCCATGGGCGCGCGGGCGGAGGAGGAGTTCCACGGGATCCGGGCCGGGAACGTCGTGAATGCCGCCGAGACCGGACAGCGGCTTACACTCGACATCATTCTCGAGGTCGTCTTCGGCGTGACGGAACTGCAGCGTCGGCGCCGTCTCAGTCAGGCGCTCATGGCGCTCATGCACGAGTTGAATCCGCTCGCGATTTTCATTCCGGCCCTGCAGCAGCGGTGGTTGCCGCCCTTCGCGCGATTTCTGGCGCGGCGCGAGGAATTCGACCAACTCCTCCGCGATGCGGTCGATCACGCGGCCGCCGAGGAGGGCGGCGCGCCCAGCGTCGCGCGGATGCTCCTGCAGACGCGGGCGGAGGATGGCACGCCGTTGACCTGGCAGGAATTACGCGATCACCTCATCACGCTCCTGACGGCCGGCCACGAGACGACCGCGGTCGCCTTTTCCTGGGCGCTCTACTGGATTCATCGGCAGCCCGAGGTGGAGGAGCGGTTGCGAGCGGAACTCGACGCGGCGGGCGACGCCGCGAGCAAGCCCTGGGAGATGCCGTATCTCGCTGCGCTTTGCCAGGAGACGCTGCGCATCCATCCCGTCGTCGGCGCGGTCTTCCGTCGTCTGGCCGTTCCGTTCACCTTCGGCGGGTACGAGCTGCCGGAAAATGCGGTCGTCGGCGCGGCCATCGTCCTCGCCCACCAGCGCGAGAAAGTTTTTCCCGAGCCTCATCGCTTTCGACCCGAGCGGTTCCTCGAGCGCACCTTCACCCCGTTCGAGTTCCTGCCGTTCGGCGGGGGAAATCGGCGCTGCCTCGGCGCGGCGTTCGCGTTGATGGAACTCCCCATCCTCCTCGCCGCATTCCTGCGCCGCGGGCGCTACCGACTTCGGGATCAGACCTTTCCCGGCGTGGTTCGACGAAATGTCACGCTGGCGCCCGCTCGTGCCGTCGAGTTGGAGGCGGTCTGAGTGGGCGCGGATCGGGCAGGATTCGTCGGTTGTTCGTCCTTGGCCGCCGGCTGCGGGTCGGACAGAATCCCCCTTTCTGCCATGCGCATCACCTTCTATCTCGAAGTCATTTCCTCCTGGTGTTTCTGGGCCGAGCCGGCGTGGGACGAATTAAAGGCCCGCTACGCTGGACGCGTGGAGTTCGACTGGAAAATCGCCCTGATGGACGCGAGCGGGATGCCGGTCTCGCGCGGCCAGGCGGAGTGGTTTTATCGCCGGAGCGGCGTGCACACCCGTTCCCTCTTCATGCTGAATTCGGGCTGGTTCGAGGATGGGAAGGGCGAGTATCCGGCTCCAAATCTCGTCGCCGAAGCGGCGAGGGATTTCGGGATCGTGGACGATCGGGCCCGGCGGGCGATTTCCCACGCGGCACTGCGCGAAGGTCGGAAGGTCGGCCAATGGGAGATCGCGGCCGAAGTGGCGGCCACGGCGTGCGGCTTAGACTCCGCCGCTCTCCTCACGAAGGCGCGATCGGCTGAAATCGAGGCCCGGGCCCGGGCCAGCACCGCCTATTTTCACTCGTTGCAGGTGACGCAGCGTCCAACGTTCGTCCTCGAAAGTGCGATCGGGGATCGGGCGGTGTTCTCAGGGCTGGCGACCGCGGCTCCGATCGCAGCGACGATCGATGCGATGCTCGCCGATGCCGCTGCATTGGCGTCCTTTACAGCGCACTTCGGCAGCCCACCAGCCGGGTAGCGGACAGCCGTAATGCGCGGGGATGCCCGCGAGCGAAAAAACCTCACGCCTCGACCGTGACTGGCGTGCCCACTCGGACCGAGCGAAAGAACGCCTCGGCCATCTGCTCGGGCATGCGAATGCAACCGTGGCTGGCCGGGTATCCCGGGAGAAAGCCGGCATGCATCCCGGTGCCGCCATCAAAACGCATGAAGAACGGCATGGGCGCGCCCACAAAATGCGCCCCCGCCGGACGGCCACCCTCCGCGGTGGTGACGTTCCTCACCACGGTCACGCCGCGCGCATCGGCGTATTCGCCGTAAAGATTGGAGGCGTGGTCCCGGTCCAGTTGACTGATTCGAAAAACGCCCGGGCGGGTGTCGTGTCCCTCCCGTCCGGTGGAGATGGCTGAGACCCCCACAAGGACGCCGGCCCGGTAAAAGTAGGCCTTCTGCTCGCTCAGTCGGATCGTGATCGAAGGCGCACCGCTGACGCCGTCGCCGTGCCAATACGAAGCTACGTCGGGCGCGGCTTCGGTCTGCCTGGCAGAAGCACCAAAGGCGGAAGCGCGCGTTTCCGCCCGGTCGGCGCAAGCTCCTAGAAACAGCGCCGCTGCGCCCAGCGCGAGGCTCCCGGCCACGCTTCGCATGCGATTCAGTGCACGCCCCCGTTGCGCCGAAGCGTCCGCCGAGGCAGCGGGCGGAAAGGTGGCCCGGTCGTCTTTCCCACGGGTGGAGAGCGAGGTGATCTCCGGATTCACGTGACCGAGCGGGGCGTCAAATCGATCTGCGCCGAGCGTCTTCGCGGGGCGAACGACGCACTTTTCGGCCCCGCGCGCCGCGACAACGAAGCCGTCGACGAATTCACGCCGGCGGCTGAGCGGCTTGGTGGTCAGATCCTTGCCGGCGACGGGGCTGATACGCATGTCTCACGACTTCGCGCGCCCTCAGGCTGGCGGTTGTACCGCGCGGGCGAGAAGTTTCCCCCATCGGGGCTTCGACGATAGATTCCAGGACATCTCTGCCCCTCCGGACTCCAACCCCGTCCCCCGCCGGACCCATCCAACGAACGGCCCGCGAACGAATCGTCCCGGCGCAGCCTTTTCTCGCCCGCGCCTCATCCGCACCATTCATGGGTTCCATCCTGATCGTCGACGACTCGCCCGAAGAACTGGCGGCCCTTCGTGCGATCCTTGTGCGAGACGGGTACGAGGTACGCTCGCTCCAGGACGGAGAGACCGCGCTCGCCAACGCGGTCGCGCAGCCACCCGATCTCATCCTGCTGGACATCATGATGGCCGGGCTGAACGGCTACGAATTGTGTCAGCGCTTGAAGGATTTCGACGCCACGCGCGACATCCCGGTGCTGTTTCTGAGCGGGTTGGACGATCCGGACAGCAAAGTGCACGCCTTTGAGGCCGGCGGCGTCGACTTTATCTCCAAACCGTTTCACGCGGCGGAGATCCGTGCGCGCGTGCGGAACCAACTGGCCCTCCGGGAGGCGCAACGACAGCTGGCGGCCCAGAACGCGGAGCTGCGCGCCGGGGCGCGGCTGCAGGCCGATGTCGAACGAATGCTGCGGCACGATCTGCGCGTCTCGCTCGCTGGAGTCATCGGATTCTCGGAGCTCATCGCCGAGGAATTGCACCCCGCCCACTCCAGCGCGGCCCACGCCCGCATCGTCGCGAGCGCCGGGTATTCGATGCTCAGTATGGTCCACGGCTCGTTCGACCTCCTCAAGATGGAGCGCGGCGCCTATGTCCTGCAGGCCGAACCCTTCGACGTGACTGCCGTGGCGCGGCAGGTCATGGCCGAGCATTCGCTGGCGGCGCAGGAAAGGGACGTGCGCGTGCGGCTCGAACTCGGGGAGGATTGCGAGGAGGACGCGCTCGTCAGCGGCGAGCGCCTCCTGACCCACAGTTTGTTCAACAACCTGCTGCGCAACGCGCTCGAAGCTTCGCCGAAGGGCGGCGAGATCCGTTTTCATTTCTGCATGAACGCCGGGCGCACCGTCACCAGCCTGCGCAACGCCGGAGCGGTACCGGAGACCATTCGGGACCGCTTCTTCGAGCGCTACACCACGGCCGGAAAGGCCGGCGGCAGTGGCCTCGGCACTTACTCCGCCCGTCTCATGGCCGAGACCCAGCACGGATCCATCCGGCTCGACCCCTCGGAGCCAGGCTTTACGACCGTGCGGGTGGAGCTGCCGGCCCCCGCTCCCGAGGAGGCGGCCAAATTTCGAACCGGGCGCGACGGTCCACCTTCCGAGGCCGCCCAGCGCTTCGCCGCCTCCGACCAGCCGAAGCCAGCGGTCTTGGTGGCAGATGACGATGCCGCGAACCGGGCTTACCTGAAGCGCATCCTGCAGGGCTTGAACGTGGAGATCATCTTGGCTGTGGATGGATCCGAGGCGCTGGCGGTCCTCCAGGAGCGCCCCTTTGCGGCCGCGCTTCTCGACGTGGAGATGCCCGGCCTGAAGGGGCCCGAGATCGTGCGCGAGTTTCGCTCCTGGCAGGCCTACCAGTCGGATCGTTTTCCAGGTCCGCTGATCATCGCCCTCACCGGCCACCAGGACGCCGCCACCCGCGACCAGTGCGCGGCGGCCGGGTTCGACCGCGTCTTGACTAAGCCGATCTCGAAGCGCCGCTTGCAGGAGGAGATCCTCAACGCGGTCTGCCCCGGCCGGCAGGTCGTGCAGCTGGATGCCGCCATTCGAGACCTCATTCCGGAGTTTCTAGCTGGTCAGCAGGCCGCAATCGAGGAATGCGAGACCGCCGTCGCCGCCGGGAACGGGCGCCGCGTGCGGTCAATCGCCCACCGTTTGCAAGGCAGCTTCGCGATGTACGGCTTCGGGACCGCCAGCGCCATTTCGAGCAACGCTTGCGACGCGGCCCGCACCGGTAATCTCGCGCTCGCCGCGACCTTGATCGCCGACCTGCGAAACCACCTCCTGCAGCTGGAGATCCGGTACGGGTAACGCCCAGCGCGCCCGACGTTCAGGGCGACGCCGTAGACATCGACGGCCACCACGGATGGCTCGAGCTTGGAGGTCGCGATCCTCACGTTCGAATCGCTGCGTCGGAGCCGAAACGGATCTCCACCCGGGTGACGCGAGCCTCGACTGTCAGGGGGAGGAGGAGCAACCGATCGAAAAGGGCGCAACCGGCGGAAAATCATTTCAGGAAAGAGGCGGGCGCGGCTTAGCATCAGCCGACGCGTGCCTGCAGTGCGTCGATGAGAAAAATGTTCACGCTGGTTTCCTACAATGTGCTCGCCGCGGCCTATGTCCGGCCCGAGTGGTATCCGTGCAGCCCGCCGCATTTCCTGCTGCCGGAGCAGCGGTTGCTTTCACTGGCGGAGAAGCTGGTGGAGCTGAACGCGGACATTCTTTGCTTGCAGGAAGTGGAGCAGAATTCCTTCGGAGTTTTCGAGCAGCGATTGGCGCCGCTGGGCTATGTCGGCGAGTTCGCCATGAAGGCGAACGGACGCCCCGATGGCTGTGCGATTTTCCTGCGGCGCGCAGAGGTGAAGTGCGCGCGAATGGTTCGCCAGGTGTTCGCGGACGCGCACCTGACCCGCGCTCGACACCCTTCGGGACACATCGCGCAGATTGCCGTTCTCCGGGTGGCTGGGCGGATGCTCGGCGTGGCTAATATCCATTTGAAATGGGATCCGCCGGACAAGCGCCGGGAGGAGCAGTTCGGCTTGTTTCAAGCGAACCAGATCCTCGAGCACGGGATGACCCTGGCGCCGGAATGCGAGGGTTGGATCATCTGCGGCGATTTTAACGCAGCCAAGGATAGCGACCCGCTCCGCGCCTTCGAGTTGGCTGGTTTCAAACCGAGTCATTCTGCGGAACGCCACGGCGCCACCTGCAATGCCAACCGGCGTGCGCGCATGATCGATTTTGTGCTGCACGATGCGGCGCTGCGAGTCACGCCGCAGCCGCTGGCTGGGGTCGACGACGAAACCGCGCTGCCGGGCCCGGGCCAACCTTCGGACCACGTGCCGGTGGGAGTTGCGATCGAGTGGGTCGCGGGCGTTTCGTGACCTGCGCCCCCTTGCGCGGCGGCCGCCTCAAATGGGCCAAAGGTGAGAGCGTCCGCTTCGGGGGCCATCGGTCAAACGCGCGCCGCTATTTCCGGCGCTGCTGGAGCGCGTCGATGGCTTCCTTGTAACCCTGCGCGGCGGCCTTCCGATACCACTCCAGACCCGTGCGCTCGTCCTTCGCGACCCCCCGACCCAAGACGTAGCGGACGCCGAGATCGTACTGCGCCTCCGCGAAGCCGGACTCCGCGGCCTTGCGATACCAATCGATCACCCGCGCATCATCCTTGGGCACGCCCTCGCCACGGGCATACATCACGCCCAGTCGATGCATCGCGCCGGGATGGCCCAGGGCCGCGGCTTGCCGGTAGGCGGCCAGGGCGGTCGCGGGATCGATCGGCGCGGCCTCTCCCTTGCGCGCCGCTTCGCCGCGAAGGAAAAGAGCCTCGGCCTGCGCGAGGGCCGGGGCCGCCGGGGTCGCCGAGGTCGCCGGGGTGGGGGACGGATTCGCTGGGCGGGTCGGAGCCGCCGTTACCGGTGCGGCTGACCCTGGATTCAAGTGCTGACCGAGCTGCGTGAAATATCTGGCCCGCGCGCGCGCGTCCGCGACCGCGTCGGGCTCGGCGTCCGGATGGGTCGACTCCTCCCGATAGCAGGCGGCGAGTTGCAGGCAGAGATCCGCGCGAGCCGGCGCGGCCTCGAGCGCGAGCTTCAAGTCCACCGCCGTACCGCTGGTTTTGCGCGAGGAGATATACGCTTCCACCGTTTGAGTTCCCGCCGGCGAGACGAGACGCTCCGCGCTTTCATCCAGCCACCACCGAACAAGGGCTGCCCAGCGATCCTCGGGCGGCGCCTGCAGCACTTGGGCGCTGATTCGCGCCACTCGCTCGCGTCGCTCGGCATCGGCGAGCGTGGCGCCAGCGTCATTGAGCGCGAGAGTCCGCCCGCCGACGGCCTCGATGAGGTCCGCGAACCAGCCGGGCACCGCCTCGGCCGGGTCTGGCAAGACAAACCCGAAATACGTGTCGCCGCGCTGGATCTGCGCGTGTTCCGAATCCTGCGCGGTGAGATAGATGCGGCCGTGCGAGCCGAAGTAACAGGCACCCGCCGCATTTCCCTCGCCGGCGAATCCGAGGATCTCCCCGCTGGTGAAGCGCCGGCTCAGCGGGCGAACCGTCGCGGTGTCCCAGATCTGGTAGTCGCCGTCATCGCTGCCGCTGTTGTTGGAGGACAGGACGAAGCAGGAGCCGTCCGGCGAGAAGCACGATTTGGAGAACTTCTCCGCCGTGGTGGCAGAGGAGCCGATGCGTGCGCCCGTGCGGAGATCCCACATCTGGGCGCCGTGGTTGCGCGTGGAAATGAGCACCCGCGTGCCATCGGGGTGAATGCTCAGGTCACCGGGAGCTGCTTCCGGCAGCGGTTTCCCGACGCGGGCGGCAGCCGCGAGAGTCCAGACATCGAGGGCCGATTCTCGCTCCAGGACAAAGTGCTTTTCGAGCGTCCGGGTCACGCGGCTGCCCGTTTCCGCTTGAAAGGCTTGCGCTCTTTTCCCATCGGCAGCGCGCCAAATTCCGCCGGAGCCATCGCGCGACCGCACGGCGACGACCTGGTGGCCATCGGACGATTCCCGGGCGGAATCGAAACCCTCGCTGCCTTCCAGCAAGGTGGCCTTGCCGCTGATCCGATCCTTGAGGCGGATGGGCTGGGGCGACCCGGGCGGCGACGGAGCGCCGACGGCCTTTTCCCCGATCAATTTCGGAAGAGCAATTTCCCAACCCTCCCCGGTGCGCCAGAGGTTTGGCATGCTGGCCAATTCTGCGTCGGCCGGATCTTCGCCGACGCGCTGATGCACGGGGAGGCGGCCCACGGCGCGCAAGGAACAGCCGAGGCTGACGAGCCGGCGTCCATCGGGTGAGACCGCGAGACCGCGATTCGGTGCGGCGGAATCCCCGCCGTGATAGGTCTGGCGATCCGTGGCGGGAACGGCGCGATTCTCCGTTCCGTCGATGCTCCAGAGGCGGAGGCCGCCCGAGCTCCGCGTCACAAAACGACCGCCCTGCGGAAGGAAACGAATGGCCTCACACGGCGCGTCCAGGCTGAAACGCGAGTCTCGCTGCGGCAGCGAGAGGGCTCCCGTTGAACCGAATTCACTGCTCGTGCCGCCACCGAGAACGAGGACTTCGCTGAGCGGATCGAAAGCGGCGATGCCGTTGGATTCCGGCTTGAAGCCGGGCGGCTTCTCCTCCGTGACGCGGAGGCCGGTGACATAGACATTCTCGCGCAGGAGCCAGGCGGCCTTTTGTCCCAGCGGACTCACCACGAGAACGTCGGGTTCGAGCGCTTCCGGACCGAAGGTCTTCTGAAAACGAGCGCGCAACTCGGTCTTGGTGCGCTCCGCGTCGAGAGCTTCCGCGGAGGGCTCGGCCGCCCGGCCGCTTCGGACGTCCCAAGTGCGACGCTCCTTTCCGGCGAGCGCCGTAAAGTAGGTCCGTCCGTCCTCGGCAAGACCGAAGGAAAAATTGGCGAAGTTCGTGCGCGGGTCGCCTTCTCGCGGATGAAGCGGATGCAGCAGCTTGCCGGTTTCATCGCAGATGCCGACGCCTGTCTCCGTGCCCACGAGGAAGAGGCAATGGGTGGCATCGACAAAGCGAACGTCGCAGACGGCATATTCGCCGGGGATATTCCAGACCTCGGGGAGGAACCAAGGCTGCTGCTGGAGGAGCAGCAGCGCGCGGCGGCCCGCGGCGAAGTTTTGCGGATCGGCCCGAACGGCGCGGGCGAGGAAGGCGAGGGCCTCGGCGCCCCTCGATTCGTCCGCGCGATAAAAGTCCGAATTCGAGAGCGTGCGTTGCGCTTTGCGCGCGTTCTCGGTGGCCCGCTCTTCGTTTTCGCGGGCTGTCCGGGCATTCTTCTCCGCGAGCGCCTGATTGCGCACCGCGGCATCGTAGTTCTGGATCGCTTCCTGGCCCCGGGCGACCGCGAGCTGCTTTTGCTGCCAGGCGAAGAGCGCCGCCCCGATGGCGAGGAGGCCGATCGCGGCAAAGGCGGCGGCGAGACGCCGGGCCCGGCGGGCTCGGGACCGCGCCTCTTCGAGCGCGCGCACCTTGTCGCGTTGGATGAGCTCGTCAAAACCGACGCCCATCAGACCGGCGAGCAGCTTGAGCCGCATGTAGTCGAGGACCGCCCGCTGCGTCCGCAGGTCGCCCTGGCGGGCTTCGCGCACGCGCTCGGAATCCTTCATCCGCACATCGCCGGCGATGGGTTCAGGCCCGGGACCGCGGTCCATATCCACGGCACCGCTCGGCTCCAGACCATGGCGCAGGGCGAGGCAGAAGCATTCATCCTTGGCGGAGTGACCGGGCTTGGGGCTGACCGTGGCATTTGGTTCGCCATCGATCATCAGCGTGAGGATCCGATTCTCGCGTCCGAGTTTCTTGAAGAAACGGACCTCTTCGTTCACGTAGCGCGACTGCGCGGAACGCGGGGAGCAGATGACGATGAGATAGCGCGAGCCCTGGAGCGCGGTGTGAATGGACTCGCCGAGATCGGCGTTGATCGGGAGTTCCTTCTCGTCCTGAAAGATGGGGAAAAATCGCTCTGGCATCGGCTCGCCGGTCGCGAGACGGCGGGCGTGGAATTCACCGGGAACCCGATAGGTCTCCAACTCGTGGTGCAGCCACTCCGCCCACCGGATGCAGCCGCGAGTGCCATCGCTGCGCGCCTCGAGATTGTCCTGATGGCTGTAACTCAAAAACGCCCAATACCGAAACTGGCCACGCTCGTCGGTCGGGCCAGAGGAGGCAGGCATAAGCGGTGTCAGCAGGCGCAGGCGGACTGTGGATCGGTCTATCTGATCGCGATGGCGAGGGCAAGATCTCCGGTTTTGATCGCACGCCGACAGATACCGTTCGGCGATCTGCTGACGACCCAGTCGTGTTCGGCAGGCAAACTGCAGAGGGATCACCCCGGTGCCCTTTCCTTTTACGGCACGACGCGGACGCGGAAGAACGAGCGGACCGGCCCGGGATTCGGCACGACAGCGCTCGTCGTCCCGGACCCCGCGGAAAGGACCGTGCTCACCGCGGTGAACGGTCCGGCGAGCGTGGTCGCCGACTGGACCTCATACACGCGGCCGACCTCGCTGCTCCACGTCAGTTGCGTCGTGTTCGAGCTTGGCCGCAGGACCTGCGTGACCTTGAAGCTGGAATTGGGCACCTTCGGATTCGTGCCGGCGACGAACTCCTGGAGGTTGGTCATCCCATCGCCATCGGAGTCGAGGTTGGCATCCGTTGCGGAGAACGGATTCAACCCGTAGAAAAGCTCCACGCTGTTCGGGATGCCGTCTCCGTCCGAGTCGATGTCGCCGCGATACCACGGGGCGCGGGTGCCGCTCGTCGTTGCGCCGGTAACCAAGTTGAAGGAGGCGAAGAGCTCTCTCAGCGCGCTGCCGTTGGCGGGGTTGGTCACGATGTAAGCGACCTCCAGCGCGCCGGGAGTGATCGTCAGCGTCTCGACGAGCGTTCCGCTTTGGTCCCCCTGGAAAGATTGCGCGGTGATCGCCGCCGGGCTGCAGCGAAAGTCCCACAGCTCGATGCGGCCGGGCGAATCCGACGCCACCACGAGGTGGAAGGAGACGTCGGTCACGCCCCGGAAGAGCAGGTCGGCCAGCACAGGGGTCGCCTGGTCCACGCCTTTCACGAGGCTGAAGGGCGGCAGCGCCGCGCGGCTCGGGCTTCCCGGCAGCGATGTTTTCGCGTTGGTTTCGCCCTGGCTGAAAGACTGGACGTCGATCCAGCCCGCGTAGAGCAAGTCCGTCGTGCTCCCGGCGGCGACCGTGGCGGCGGTGCGGATCTCCACGAAAGCGCGAAACGCCCCCTCCGCCCGGCCTGCCACCCCCAGCAGGAGGACAGCGACCGCCAGCATCAGGCCGGGGCGCGGGGCTCGCATCGTGGTCAGAAACTGGCTGAGTTGGTTACGATGGACCAGGACTTGGGAGCGCCGGCCACACCGTTGTTGAACTGCGTGATCCGGACGGATCCCATCGCCATCGAGACCGACTCGAAAATGCGGCTATCCCCCATGGCCCCGCCCGAGCTCAGTCCCGTAAAATAGACGTCCTTCAATTCCACGCGAAAGAGCAAGGTCCCGGGTGACCCAGTGGTGAATTCGATGGTGACGTTGGCGCCCTGGGAGTTTGCCGGGATCACTCCCCCACCGGAAACCAGGCTGGCGAAGATCGCCGGCGTGAGCTTGTCCACGCCCTTCGTGAGGGTGATGTCCGAGAACTGGGTCCGGCCACCGACTCCCCCGCTCCCGGTGTAAGTCACCGGGTTTGCCATGCCGAAGGAGCAGGCGGTCATCTCAACCCAACTGCCGCGCCCGGTCACAAGGGACGTGCCGGCCCATTGCCCGGTGCCATCGCTGAACTGCACAAAAATGGTGAGCCCCTGGGCGGAGAGCGACCGGACCCCGGTCGTGCCGAGCACGAGACCGAGCAGGAGTAGGCCAAGGAAACGACGCGCTTGCATGAAGTGTATCTAGACTGGATTGCAATCCGGGTGCAAGCACTTCGTCCAGCCCTGTCGGCGTGACATCAAAACCGGAAATGTTGCGGTGGTGGCGGAGCGAATCGAGGAGCAGGTTGCCGTTTTGGACCGAGCGCAGATCCTCGGCCGCGAAGAGCGGCGGCAGGCGCTGTTGCCAGAGCTGATGCAGACGTTCGACTTTGCCCTTGGCCTGTGGCGTGGGTGCGTAGAGCAGCGAGACGTCGGAAAACATCAGGGCCGCGCCCAGCTGGGTGAGGGCGTCGGGCTGGTGGGTAAAGAAGATGCTGTGGTAGTCGACGTAGAGCGCTTCGGGCAGACCGTGGGCGGCGAAGGCCCGCGGCAGGAAGTCGAGGTAAGCCAGCAGGGTCTCGCGCTCGGAGAGGCGCGCTCCGA
>JBBQFQ010000003.1:0-249946 GCA_038322235.1 Chthoniobacterales bacterium | reverse complement strand
CGACGACTCGGTTTGGCACCTCGATGTCGGCTCATCACATCCTGGGGCTGGAGAAGGTCCCAAGGGTCCGGCTGTTCGCCGGTTAAAGTGGTACGCGAGCTGGGTTCAGAACGTCGCGAGACAGTTCGGTCCTTATCCACTGTGGGCGCAGAGAACTGAGGGGTTCAATTCCTAGTACGAGAGGACCGGAATTGACGAACCTCTGGTATACCAGTTGTCGTATCAACGGCAGTGCTGGGTAGCTAAGTTCGGAAAGGATAAGCGCTGAAAGCATCTAAGCGCCAAGCCTATCCCAAGATGAGTTCTCGTTGAGCGGTGGTAGTCTACCACCTGATAGGTCGCTGGTGTAAGTGGCGGTAACGCCCGCGCCTAGCGATACTAATCGCTCAGTCATTTCCCTAATCTCAATGCATGTAGGTATCAAGGAGCGCACCGTCAGAAGCGTGGCTCCGCCACGGTTCTGGTGGCTCAAAGTGGGGTGGCTCTACCCGTTCCCTTTTCGAACACGGACGTAAAACACCCTGTCCCCGATGGTAGTGTCCCGATAGGGGACGCGAGAGTAGGCAGTTGCCAGTATTATCGCGGGCCGGTCCGAAAGGACTGGCCCGCGTTTTTTTTTGCTCAGTTTCTGGCTGTTTTTCGCTCGCTTAGGGCCATCGTCGCGTATCTGCCGACGCTTGCTGCTTGGTGGAGGGCGCTGGGTCTCGGGCGGAGAGACGTATCGCATTTAGCTTTCATCGAACGCTGCTTTATAGGAGATTGCGTGACAATGAGAACACGAACGCTGCGAGGCTGGAGGGTTTTTGCTGCTTTGCTATGCGGCTTTGGATGTTTTGTTCGGGCGCGCGCTGATGAGGCTCTCCTTGAGAGTGGTAAGCGCACGCCCGCGTGGGCAGCTGAAGCGGTTTGGTACCAAATTTTCCCGGAGCGATTTCGGAATGGAGACACGAAAAATGATCCAACTCGGGAGACACTGGAGTTTCCGATTGAGCCGGGGTCGAACTGGCGACCCACCGGGTGGGGCTCCGATTGGTATCGCCGCGAAGCTTGGGAGAAAGAATGTGGTCCGGACTTTTACAAGGACGGCGTCTTCCACCGTCGATATGGCGGCGATCTTCAGGGCGTGATGGACCGCTTGGACTACCTTCGCGAGCTGGGAATCACTGCCATCTACTTCAATCCGCTCTTTCAATCGCGGTCGCTCCACAAGTATGACGGCAACAGTTATCACCACATCGATGTGAACTTCGGACCAGACCCGAAGGGAGACCTCCAATTGATGGCTGGTGAATCCGCGGATCCGGCTTCGTGGAAATGGACGGCCGCGGATAGGTTGTTTCTGGAATTGGTTCGCAAGGCGCACGCCAGCGGTCTGAAGGTCATCATCGACGGGGTCTTCAATCACACCGGTCGGGATTTCTTCGCTTTCAAGGACCTTCGCGAAAAGCAGGAGAGATCTTCCTACAGAGATTGGTATCGGATCAAGGCGTTCGATGATCCGAATACCAAGCGCAATGAGTTTGAGTATGAAGGCTGGTGGGGGCATTTGACTCTCCCAGTCCTGGCCACGACTCCGGATGGCCGGGACATGCACCCCGGGCCGAAGGAATACATCTTCAACGCGACGCGGCGATGGATGAAACCAGTAATCGACGGGAATCCGGCCGATGGCGTCGATGGTTGGCGACTGGATGTAGCCGAGGAGAAGCCCGAGAAATTTTGGTCAGATTGGAACGCGCTCGTTTTCAGCCTCAACCCGGATGCGTATACGGTCGCCGAGATATGGAAGGACGCCGCCCGGTACATCGAGGCCAACGGTTTTTCGGCCCCGATGAATTATTACGCGTTTGCCATTCCGATCCGCGGCTGGCTCATTGATAACCATCCCACGGTGCCGCCATCTCGGTTCATGAAGCTCCTCGACGATCGACGGATGGCCTTTCCCCGCGCGAACCAATATGTGATGCAAAATTTACTCGACTCACACGATACGGAGCGATTGCCGACGATGATCGCGAACGCCAACCTCTCAAAGTACGACGGTTCAGGGGAAATCCCGTTCAACGTGGGGAACAATTCTCCGCGAGACTCGGCCCATTACGATATCCAGCGGCCGGACGAGCGCGTTTGGCGGATCGTTCGCATGGGAGTGCTCTTGCAAATGACATATGTCGGTGCGCCGATGATCTACTATGGGGCTGAAGCGGGCATGTGGGGGGCGCAAGATCCGGACAATCGACAGCCAATGCTGTGGGCCGACCTACGGTATGATGCGGGATCGGAGGATCCGCTCGGCCGGGCGCGGCGTGCCGATCCCGTGAAATTCGATCCATCGGCATTCGCTTTTTACAAGCGAGCGATTGGTCTCCGCCGCGGTGCGGACTGTTTTCGGACCGGCGCATATCGAACGATTGGCGCTTGGAATGCTGAGAACTGCATTGCTTTCGTTCGAACTGGGAGGGCGACTTCGCGCATCGTCGCACTTAATCGCCACGAGACGAGGACGCAGACTGTAGTCGTTGTCCTGACGCCGGAGGAGTTCGCGCATTTTGGGGCGCCGAAGATCGAGTTCATTACGAGTGGCGACGTTTCTGAGGCCACGGTAGCTCGCAACGATGGGACACTCGTGCTGGAAATTCCGCCTCTCGCGGGCGTCGTCATCGCAGGTGAATGAGCGTGCTCACCGGTTTCGTAGACTTTAAAAGCGTGGTCCTTTTTCCCGTGAATCGGTGTCCTCGAAAGTTCGCGTCTGAGTTAATTCTGCAGTTCCTCTGCCTTGCCCTCGCGGCGGCATTCGGGGTCGGCGGATCGGGCTGTGGCAGGAAAGCCGACGGACGCGTGCGGGTAGTGATCTGGCACGCGAAGTCCGGGGAAGAGCGCGAGGCGTTCAACCGGTTGGTTGCCGGATACAATGCATCGCATGCCGATCGACTGGTTGAAGCGCTGTATCACGAACCGGAGGAACTGCGGAATCTCTACATTATCGCCTCAGTCGCTGGGCAGGGTCCGGACTTGGTGCATGGAGCGTCAGACAACGTGGGCGTATTCGAGGCGACGAAGACGGTTCGAGCGTTGGATACGATTCTGCGTCGCGAGCATGCGGCTCAGTTTGTCGACGAGGCGTTTGTTCGGTACAAAGGGCAGACTTGGCTGCTTGCCGACCAGATCGGAAACCATCTCGCGTTGGTGTACGATCGGCAAAAGGTGCCGGTACCACCCAAGGACTTTACCGAGTGGATCGCGATGGCGAAGCGGTTGACGGTTGTAGGCGTCGCCGGCGGGCGGGCCAGTGAATACGGCCTGACGTGGAACTACCGGGAGCCTTATTTCTTTATCCCATTCCTGACGTCGTTCGGTGGGTGGGTGATCGACGACTCCGGCAAACCGACGCTTGATAACGAGCAAACTGTCGCGGCGCTGCAGTTCATTCTGGACCTGCGCGACAAGCACCGAGTCATCCCACGGGAAGGCGACTATGAGATTGCGGACATGCTCTTCAAGGAGCGCCGAACCGCAATGATCATCAATGGCCCTTGGTCATGGGGAAGCTACAACGTGCCGAAGCAATCGCTCATTGCGCCCTTGCCTCTGAACAATGGAACGGGGCTTGCGATGACCCCGATGTACTCGCCGAAGGGATATTCCATCAACGCGAGCGTTTCCGACACGAGGATCTCCGTCGTTCTCGATGTGCTCGAGTACCTAACGAGCCGTGAGGTCCAACAGCGCAATGCCGAAACCCTCCTAATTACCCCAACTCATCGAGAAGTGATTGCGTCAGATAGCGTTCGGAACAATGCGGTCCTCGAAGCATCGATGCGGCAGATTCGACAGGCTCGTCCTATCCCGATCCGCCCAGAGATGCGGCAGATCTGGGATGGCATGCGCGGCCCCTATCAGCTCATCATGAGCGGCAGCCTCAGCGCTCGGGATGGGGCGCGCCAGATGCAGCGCGAATGCGAGCGGCTCATCGCCGACTCGCAGCTTTGAAGGCCGAAATCGCCCGCTTTTGAACTTCATGAAGCACCGAATCTTTCTCGCCTTGATGCTCAGCCCGGCATTGCTCCTCGTGCTTGCGGTCGTCCTCTTTCCGTTCTGTTACAACGTCGTGTTGTCGTTCTCGAACGCGAATCTCTTCCACATCCGAGACTGGCAGATCATCGGACCACAGCAGTACGCCGCGGTGGCACGGGAACCGCTTTTCTGGAACATTCTTGGAAAGACGCTGCTCTGGACGGTCCTCAACGTATCATTTCACGTCGTGATCGGCGTCTTCCTCGCCGTCCTCCTCCATCAGAAGTTCGTGCGCGGGAAGTCTGCCTGGCGCGTGTTGTTGATTCTCCCTTGGGCACTGCCGCAGTACATCACCGCTCTGACTTGGCGGGGAATGTTTAATTTCGAATACGGTGCAGTGAATCTTTTCCTCAAGAATTTTCTCGGCATGCCCGCAATCGAGTGGCTCACCCGCCCGTGGGAGGCATTCGGAGCGGCGGTTCTAACGAACATTTGGCTCGGCTTTCCCTTCATGATGGTCGTGGCTCTCGGCGGATTGCAATCCATTCCCGATGATCTTTACGAGGCGGCCGAGATTGATGGCGCGAGCGCTTGGCAGCAGTTCCGGCACATCACGCTGCCAATGCTTCGTCCGGTAATGGCGCCCGCGATCACGCTGGGAATTGTTTGGACGTTCAACAATGTGAACGTGATGTGGCTCGTCACCAACGGGGGCGAACCGGCCGATCAGACACACATCCTCGTCAGCTACGTGTACAAGGCAGCGTTCACAATGTACCGCTTTGGATGGGCGGCCGCGCTTTCGATGGTGATATTCGCGATCCTGTTCACAATCTCGCAGATTTTCCTCAAACAGACCAAGGCCGAGCACAGGGTCGGCTAACGTTCAGTTCCGGGTGCTGAGTGCCAGCTGGATGCAACTCCAGAGCAAGAGAACGCCACCGACCGGTACGAGCAGTATCCCGATTCCGGGGTCGTTCTTGAAATGCCAGACCCCGGCAAGGAGAAAGCCGACCGGGATGCTGATGATGGCTATTCTTAGGAGGATGGCGACCCCGGATTCGATCCGCACCAACTCGAGACGCGCACAGATTGCAGCCGCCAGTAAGACGAGATTTAGCAGCGTCCCGTGGGCGTGGGCCAGTCGGAGCATTTCCCGACGGATCGGGTCATCCAGCAAGGCCGGAATGCGGTATCCGCTCATCGCTTCAACGAGGAGGCCAAACGCGATCCAACCAGCCAGGCAGGCCCAAGCCTGTTTCAGCATTGGGGTGGAAGTTTGTGCGGGCATCGTGCTGGACGTATCATTCTCCGACCTCCACATCCACCTCCGTTCGAGTCTGACTATGCCTCACCCGCGCAGCCTCCGCTTCGGCGAGTCGAGCGGGGTCGCACAGCGATCGCCATGAGTCGATACTCGTGAACCGCACCGCGCGCTCGGCGAGGTAGTCGGGCTTCGGAAGCTCCGGATGCGCAGCGGCGATCGCGTTGGAGGCAAAGTATCGGACGATCGGGTATCGGTCCTCCAGCGCCTCGAGCAGGAGCGGAAGTTGTCCATCGCGGGCGGGGTGCATCGCCGCCGCCATGAGCGCTCGGGAGACAGCGTCTCCGGCGAAGAGAGAACGCTGCCCTTCCGGCTCATCGTATCTCGGATTTTTTATCCGCTCAGCCCGGTCGGAACGCGGCCACAGGCGTCGCGTCTCGTCGATCGCCTTGTTCACGGACCAATCGAAGTGGCACTGATTGCAAGCGTTCGGCTTTGCCGTCGCCGCTGTCCGCTCCGGCTCGGGATTGGAAATATCGTGCGTGCGATGAGCCGCCATCACGCCATAGACGATTTTCGGCATGTGGCAGTCGTAACAGAGGCTGCCCTTTGACTCCGGCGCATGCTTGGTGTGCGCGGCGAGCTTGCTGGGCGATTCAAGCGCCTGGTGACACTGGGTACAGCCGGCGTTCGTTCGCATCTGATCCGTGAGTTGCCCGCGCACGTCGCCGTCGTGCATTGTGTGACACGAAATGCAGGTGATCCGCTTTCCCGGTGTCCCGGCTGTAAAACACTTCGAGCGCATGAGCGCCTGGGATTCGTATGCGGTCAATCGGGGCGAGCCGTCCGCCCAGAAGCGGCTTGCGAAGCTGAACGTCCCGACCTGCGTGTCGGCTTGAACCGGTCGGTAGAATGACGGCAGATCAGCGCCAGCGTCGTAAGGATCACCCTTGCTCATGATGTCGCGGATGCGTTCCTGCGGATGGGGGACTCGTTGGCCATGGCAGTGGGCACAAATCATGAGCGCGCGGTCCGTGTCGAGCTTCGCAGGGTTTGTAATCATGATCGGAGCGCCGGAGACGTCGCCGAGATGCCAGCGGAAGCGTGTGGCGGGCGAAAGGGCCCGCTGGGCATGGTCCCCCGCCGGACCGTGACATGCACCACAGGCGATACCGAGCTCAGCGACCTCGGTGCTCCACGTCTTGCGTTCCCAGTCGTACCCGGGCTGCGCCTTAACATTGTGGCAGAAGACGCAATTCGAATTCCATTCCGCCACGGGCTGCGTGAAGGGCGCTCCGTCCGGGTGGAAGAATGACCCGTTTAGATGCATCCAGCGGCGCTGCTCCAGGTCGTACGCGATCGGAAGACGAAGCCAGCGATCACCCTGACGCGTCAGGTATTGCTGGATCCGGCGGGAGCCGACGACCCGGTCGATCTCGAGGCGTTGCTCACGACCACGTTCATCCCGCAGAAGCATGAAAAAGCGGTCACCTTCCTTTTTCATTTCGGCGCGAACGCCACCGTACGTGAGGACATTCTGGGCGCGGAAGTCGCCTAAAACCTGTTCCGGGCCGGCCGTCTGGGTCATCGTCCGATGAAAGGTCGCGCGCCAGCTCGTGAACTGTTGCTCGTGACACTTCCGACACTCGCTCGATGCGAGGTAGCCGGCGTCCTCCCGACCCGCCCGGACTGAAGCGTAATCAGGTCGAAGAATGTAGACGGTGTTCAGGATTCCGACGAGCGCTCCCATGGTGAGGATCGAAGCGGTCAGGCGCTTAGTCATGGCGGCATCGCGGGAGCGGAATTTCCTCTACCACTATCTTGTCTTGAACCAAAGTCGCCAGCCGAGGGATCCAGCGGCGCAGGCGAGTCCAGCCGCCAGACCGTACCAGACCCCGACCCCGCCCCAGCCCGCTCGGAATCCGAGAAACCAGGCCGCCGGAATCGCGACGACCCAGTAGGAAACGAACGCGATGACGACCGGTATTTTCACATCGCTTAGTCCTCGAAGTGCAGCCATTGCGACAACCTGCAGGCCGTCAACGAGCTGGAAAAGACCCGCCACGGCGAGCAAAGAAACGGCCAGTGCGAGGACGTTCGCGTCGGTGACAAAGAGCGCGGCCAGCGGTCGGCCCGCGAAGGTGAAGATGAGAGCCCCGCATGCCATGATGGCTCCACCGAGCGCGAGGCCGCTGAAACCGATGCGACGCCAGCGAGCGTGTTCGCCCGCGCCGGCGGCACTCCCCATGCGGACGCTAACTGCGAACGAGACTCCGAGGGGAAACATGAAGGTCGTGGCGGCGTAGGTGATCGCGATTTGATGAGCGGCTAGCGGAACTTCCCCCAGCCAGCCCATCATCACCGCTGCAAAACCGAAGCACGCGACTTCGAGGAGCAACTGCAGACCGACGGGGAGTCCGAGCGCGAGCATGCTGTGCAATTCCCCGCCATCGGGCCGCTTCCTCCAGGAAAGGCCGTGCAGGTCGGTCGAAAATAGCGGCGACCGGAAAACGTAGTTCGCGAGGACGACGACGAGAGCGATGCGCGTGATCAGAGTGGAGATTCCCGCCCCGGTGAGCCCCAGCGCTGGCGCTCCGAAATTTCCATAGATGAGAATCCAGTTCAGTCCGGCGTTGAGAGGGACTCCGCCCAGGACGGTCAACATTGGGGCTAGCGGCCGGTGCATCGCCTCGCAATATTGTTTCAACGCCTGCCAGACCATCGCTGGCACCATCGACCAGCAAAGCAGACGGAAAAAGTTGCGCGCTTCGGCCACGACCTCGGGAGTCTGACCAAATCGATCGAGGAGCCCCTGCGTGACTTCGCCGAGGACCCCGATCAGCAGCCCGAGCCCAATCGAAAGCCAGAGGCCATGACGAAGCGCCTCGCCGGAGTCGCGTGACCGGCCCGCCCCGTGCGCTTGGGAGGCACGAACGCCGATCGACGTCAGTACCCCGATGCCCACGACGAAGAAGACGGAGACGACCGCGTTCGCGAACGCGCTGGCGGCGAGCGGGAGCTTCCCGACGCGGCCGACCATCACGCCGTCGACAAAATGCAGCATCATTTGTCCGAGCTGGCCGGCGACGATGGGCAAGGCCAGCTTGATCGTCTCGCGGGCCTCGTCCAAGAAGCGCGGCGCGGGCTGGGGATCGGGCGGAACGGTCATCGCGTGGGTCGCAATGGTAGCGCAGGTTTCGGGGGCCGACGAAGACTTCACGAACCACGCTTGTCTGATCGAAAAATGCCCCCACCGTCCGCGTATGAGCACTGAATCCGCCCCTCCGAAATATCGCGTCGCGTTCCTGGGCCTTGGTGTGATGGGCTTTCCGATGGCGGGCCACCTCGCGACGCGCGGTGGTCACGACGTGATGGTATACAACCGCACCGGCACGAAAGCTGAGGCCTGGGCGGCGAAGTTTGGCGGTGGCTGGGCGCCGACTCCAGCGGCCGCAGTGAAGGACGCCGACTTCGTCTTCATGTGCGTGGGGAATGATGACGATGTCTGGCAGGTCACGATGGGCGCAGACGGGGCGCTTCCGGCGATGAAGCTCGGGGCTGCGCTGATCGACAACACCACGGCATCAGCCGATATCGCCCGCAAAGTTTACGCAGAGGCAAAATCCCGTGGCGTAGAATTCCTCGACGCCCCGGTCTCGGGTGGTCAGGCAGGCGCCGAGAATGGCCAACTTGCGGTCATGGTCGGTGGAGATGCAGCCACGTACGGACGCGCGGAGCCCGTGATCATGAGTTATGCAAAAGCGGTGACCCACATGGGTGCTTCCGGCTGCGGGCAGCTCACGAAAATGGTCAATCAGGTCCTGATCGCGGGACTCGTTCAGGGGATCTCCGAAGGGCTGGCGTTCGCCGAGAAGGCCGGCTTGGATGGCCGTGCAGTGATCGCGGCGATCTCGGGCGGGGCCGCGGGATCGTGGCAATTCTCGAATCGGGGATCAACGATGCTGGAACGGAAATTCAACTTTGGGTTCGCGGTTGACTGGATGCGGAAGGACCTGGGCATCGCGATCGCGGAAGCCGAGCGCATTGGCGCGAAACTTCCGGTCGCGACGCTCGTTGATGGTTTTTATTCCGAGATCCAGAGGAGTGGCGGAGGGAGGTTTGATACCTCCGCTCTAATTACGCGACTCTGATTCGCGGCGCGTCAATCTGCCAGCAGTTCACGCATTTCCCGGAGTGAAAGGCCCACCGGGGCACCGTCGTCGTCCTGCTCGATGACGGCTGCCGTCGCTTCGCGCTTTCGACGCTGGAGATTCAGAATCTTCTCCTCGACCGTCCCTCGGGCGATGAGTTGGTAGGCGGTGACAACCCGCGTTTGGCCGATTCGATGAGCTCGATCAGTGGCCTGCGCTTCGACCGCTGGGTTCCACCAAGGGTCGAAGTGGACCACCGTATCGGCCGCGGTGAGGTTTAGTCCTGTTCCGCCTGCTTTGAGGGAAATGAGGAACGCGAGTCGGGATTCGTCGCGCTGGAACACGTCGACTTCCTGCTGCCGGTCGCGCGTCGAGCCATCGAGGTAGCAATAGGGGGTCCCACGGTCGTTCAGGTGTTCGCGGAGCAGGGTGAGCATCGAGACAAACTGACTGAAGATAAGGACGCGGTGGCCGCCCTCGCGGGCCTCCTCGAGCAGTTCCGCAAGCAAAGCGGTCTTCGCCGAGAGTGCATGGGGCGCTCCCACGTCGTCGTCCTCCGGCTCGGCGTTTTCGTCTGTCTTTGAAGAAGGGTTAACGCCAATCAGCCGGAGATCACAGCAGACTTGGCGGAGTCGGAGCAGGGTGCTGAGGATGAGCATACGCCCGCGGCGATCGTCATCCGCCTCCTCGATTTTCCGGCGCCCCTGCTCGAGTACCTCCCGGTACGCGGCGGCTTGGAGCGGCGTGAGAGTGCACCAGGCCACCTGCTCTATCTTCTCCGGCAACTCTTTCGCCACGTCCCGCTTCCGTCTTCGCAGGAGTACCGGTCGGAGCCGACGGGCGAGGCGGCTTCGCGCGGCGGTATCGCCGTCGCGCATGATGGGGTTTTCGTATCGGTCGCGAAAGTCCTCCCGCTTCCCCAGATACCCGGGAAGCGCGAACTGCATCACGCTCCAGACGTCACGCACCGAATTCTCCATCGGCGTCCCTGTCAGCACGAAACGGAATGCCGCCCGGAGGGCAAACGCCGCTCGCGCGGTTTGCGAGTCGGGGTTCTTAATCTGATGCGCCTCGTCGAGAATCGCGGTCGCGTAGTCGATCGAGGCATGAAACTCCGCATCGCGACGTACCAATCCGTAGCTGGTCAGGACGAGGTCAGCGGCGCGCGCTGCGGCAAACTCCCCTGATCGTTCCGGTCCGTGGAGTGCCACTACCCGGAGATCCGGCGTGAACCTCGCAGCCTCTCGGCGCCAGTTTTCCAGGAGGCTTGTCGGACAAACGACGAGCGAAGGTCGATCCGCGCGCGTCTCCGCGCGCCACGCCTCCACGAATGCGAGAGTCTGGAGCGTCTTGCCGAGGCCCATCTCGTCTGCGAGCACGCCCCCGAGGCCGTTGCGGGCCAGAAACGTGAGCCACGCGATCCCCTCGCGTTGGTAGGGGCGAACGATCGCTTCCAAGTGGGCGGGCAGGGAAACCGGGGAGGGCTCAGCGAGTCGCCGCTCGCTCCGGCGGAACTTCTCCCAGCCGGTCGTCGCGGCGAGTCCCAGCTCCGCCAGCGTACCCTCCAGATAGGCCGAGTGCTGCCGGTCGATCCGGAAGACGCCCGCTCGCGGTTGGCCGGGATCGCAATCGAGCAGCACTTTCTGGAGATCGTCGAGAGTTCCTGCGGGAACGACGGCGAACTTGCCGTTCCTCAGTCGGGTTCGGCCACCTCCCATCTGGAGCAGTCGCGCGATCTCGGCCCCGCTAAAGCGCTCGTTCGAGCCGCTGGCAACGAGCGAGTATTCCAGATCGAACCAATTCTCCCCGGAGCTTCGAATTTCCAGCTGCGGCCGAACGATTTCGACCTGCTGCTCCGTCACCCTTTGAAAGCGTTCGCCTATCCTCACTTTCCAATCCCGCTGCAGCGTGGGAAGACCGAAACCGAAGAATGTCAGAATTGCCTCCTGTCCGCGCAGGACAAACTGTCCGGGGGTTTCAGAAGCCCGGAAGCCCAGTGACTCCACGCGCATCTGTGCGGCCCGCTCGGCCGGGATGTTTCGTCCCCAAATTATCTGCGGACGATCTGCGTCGATCCACGTGAAGAGTTCTCTCTCCGGAGTGAGTCCGACGGTGATAATGCGTTTCTCGCCGTAGATCGCCTGAATGGTCGCGACGAGGTGCTGCAGGGAGCCCTCTGCCTCAAGAGAGATGACCGGGATCGCCGGGCGAACCTCGATCGGGGCGGCATCGCCCGGGATTGCGGTGTCGCCGTGGAGCGCGAAATGCTGTCGAAGCATTGGGAGCTCCGCGACCAGGAAAGCCGCTGCCTGTTTTGCGTCGAGCTTGAGATGGCGCTGGCTGAAGACGACGCGGTAGGCGGAGGGGACTTCCGGGCCGAGCAAAGTCAGGGTGCCTGATTTGGCCTGCCACAGCCAGGCGCTCGCCGGCGTGGTGAGCAACTCGGAATCCGGGGGCAGCCGGAGGGCGATCTCGACCCCGCCATCGGGCGCCCGCTTCACGTCGAGCACCGGCCGCATCGGTTCCTCGCGGACCCGTACTCCGCTCGCTCGTCCGAGCGTGATGCGCGGATGGTTTCGCAGCTGGGTCAGCAACGTCGCAAACTGCGCCACCGGCAGCATTGTCATCCCGGTGGGCGCGGCACCCGTGATTTGCGCGAGCGCGTCTACGACGGCGTAGTCTCCGGTGTGCAGTGCGAGCCGGCGGCCGCGAGCAACGGCGTGAAGCAAACCGCGCTGCCCGGCGAGCGAAACCTCGAGCCCGAGCATCACCACCCCCTTGGCCCACGCGGCGGCAAAGTTTGGTGGGAGGACGATGTAAAGGCTCGCGGGAGCTGAGTCGTCGCGAAAGAAATCGTGAGAGACTCGTCGGCTTGCCGGCGCTGCGACCGGCACCGAGGCGGCTGGCTTTTGCTGGCGTCCCGCGATCACGCTCAGGCCCACAGCCACGCTGTGCGCGCAGATCGTTCCGTATTCGCGGGATGGGCGGCACGAGCACAGGTTCTCGACTCTCGTCGGTCCCTCGATCTTCAAGCCCGCCCGGTATTCGATGTCGCCTTCCCGCACGAATCCGCGGAGGACGGGTGGGACATAGCTGGCGCTGACCACCCGGCCCATCTCGCGCAAGGCTTTGGCGTGTTTGAGCACGTCCCAGCCACCCGCGTCGACGAGCAGTTTTTCGGTCAGGGGGACATCGGGCATCGGCGGGAGGGAATGGAGCGCACGGAGGCCACGTCGCCAAGTGGCTCCGCGCGCCGCGGCGGACGGGGATGGACAAGCCCGCTTTCGCGTTGCATCCTTCTTTCTATCGAGGCCATCCGTTTCGTCTGGCCGAGGCTCCCATCTCACCCATGAACACCGCCCCTTCCGTCCGAGCGCTCCTAAGCTCGCAGGTTTTGTCGCGCGCCATCGCCGCTGCCTTTGCGATGAGCGTCGCCGTTGGTGCCATTGAGTCTTCGGCTCAGGTATATCCGCTTTCGCTTGGTGCCGCTCCTTCTGATTCGGTTGTCGTTGGGCTCGATGGTTCGGAGCGAGTGAGCCTGCTGGGGCTGGGACCGCAAAACACGGTCACCCTCATCAACGGCCGCCGGACGTGGGCTTTCTCAGATCTCCGCGCGCTTCCGCTCGGGGCGATCAGCAGTGTCGACGTCGTACGGAACGAGGGCGCGTTGTTCGCCGGTTCGGACACGCTCGGCGGAGTGGTGAATATCACCACCTATGGCGGCGGCGGCGCGATAAAGCCGGCCGGGACCGAGATCAACTTGTTCTACGGCACCTCCGGCGGGAAAGGCGGCGACGTGCGCGCGGGGTCGTTCATCACCGGGTTCGCGAATGACAAGCTGACGCTGACTTTCGGAGCCGGCTACTCGGACACGAGTTCCTTCAAGCTCCCGAGTCGCTTCGTTGTCGGCGCGAGCCGGACGATCCCGCGGCAGGAACGGACTTCGTATTACGCGGGGATCGACTACAAGGTGGCCCATGGAATGCAGGTGTATGGCGATATCATGGTCACGGACTTTAACTCACCACGCAGTGCCGGACGTGACCGCATCGACGGGCGTGCGTACCGGTTTTCCGGTGGCATCCGCGGTGACGTGCCGATCCGGAATAGCCTGCTCTCAGGCCTGAGTTACGACGTGGGTGTGGCTTACGAGGAGGGCCGCTTCGACCGGGACATCAGCACTTCCCCGATTTCCGCCCGTCGGACGCGGTGACGCCTTGTGTCCGGGCACTTCCGCGGCGGGTTCCTTCGTCCCGCTGCTGACAGTGTGTCCACTCGACCTGCCGGCCCTCGCCTGCGGGATGCTCGTCGTCCCGGCGCTGGCCCAGGGCGCGACTTTTCCTCTCGAGACCCGTGCGCTTCATGCGGCGCGGCGATCGTTTCCTGGCCACGGGACGCTGAGGTCACTCCCGCACTTCGTGCGTGCGGAGATCGGCCAGATCCACAAACTCAACCACCGAGGAGTGGGTTGCCTCCAGCACGACCGGAGGAGCGCAGCCGGCGTCGAATGCCTCTTTCCACCGCGTCACGCACAGGCACCACTTGTCGCCGTCCGTCAGTCCGGGAAAACCGTACGCGGACAGGGGGGTCGAAAGATCGTTTCCCGCCGCCTTCGAGAACGCGAGAAACTCGTCGGTCATCATCGCGCAGACCGTGTGGAGCCCCACGTCGCCCGGGCCGGTCCGGCAGAAGCCATCCCGATAGAATCCCGTGCGGGGTTCGAGACAGCAGCATTCGAGCTCGGTACCGAGAACGTTCGTAGGCATTGCCGAATATTCCCCGACCCCGCCGGTTGCGCCAGCGCGTCCGCTCACGTCAACCGTCCTGGCGCCAGCGGTCGATATTCTGCGCATGAATTTCGGCGAGGATCGAGGGGCAGTCATAGCGGAGCTCCCAATCTGGGTAGTGCGCCCGGAACTTCGCGAGGTCACTGACGTACCACATGTGGTCGCCAATCCGGTTGGCCTCAGCGTACTCCACGTTTCCCTTTCGCCCGGAGATGCGCTCGCATTCCGTGATCGCCTCGGCCATCGAGCAATTGCTGAAGCGGCCGCCCCCAATGTTGTACACCTCGCCACAGCGCGGAGCCCGGCGGAAGGCGTCGAAGGCAGCGATCAGGTCGGCGGCATGGATGTTATCGCGAACCTGTTTGCCCTTGTAGCCATAGATCGTGTACAGCTTGCCGGTCGCTACGCAGCGCATCAGGTAGCTCAGGAAGCCGTGAAGCATCGTCCCGGAATGGCGTGGTCCCGTCAGGCAGCCACCGCGGAACGCCGCTGTCTTCAGGTCGAAATACCGGCCAAATTCCTGAACGAGAATGTCCGCTGCGACCTTCGATGCGCCGAAAAGCGAGTGCTTCGACTGGTCGATGCTCATCGTCTCCGGGATTCCCTTCGCGTACGCATGGGCCGCATCGATCTCCCAGCGAGTGTCCAGTTCGACCAACGGCAGAAAATTTGGCGTATCCCCGTAGACTTTGTTCGTCGAGCAAAAGACGAAAACAGCTTCCGGGCAATTCTCGCGCATCGCCTGGAGGAGATGGAGGGTCCCGTTCGCATTGACCGTAAAATCCATGATCGGATCCCGCGCGGCCCAGTCGTGCGATGGTTGGGCAGCGGCGTGGATGATCAATTCGATCGACTTCCCGTAGCGCCGGAAAAGCCCATCGATCGCTTCCCGGTCGCGAATATCGATGTCGACGTGGGTGTATCCGCCGACCTCGGATTCCAGCTGGCTGCGGTTCCATAGCGTCGAGGCATCCGGGCCGAAAAAGGTTTCCCGCAGGTTGTTGTCGATGCCGAGCACGTCGAAACCGAGGGCGGCAAAGTGGCGGACGGCTTCAGAGCCAATGAGTCCGGCTGAGCCGGTGACGAGACAGATGGACATTGAATTTCAGATTTCAGATCCGGTTTGGCGCGAAGACTCAGCCGTAGCGCAGTTCTTCGGTCGGAGCGAGCGAGTCGGGCGAGGGCGACCCGAATGTCAGCTGCCGCAGGGAATGCAAGATGTACAGCGGATTCAGGATCAGGTAGCGCCGCCAAAGCCGACCCGGCTCGACCACGAGCCGGTAGAGCCATTCGAGTCCTCGCCGCTGCATCCAGGCCGGCGCCATGCGGAGATTCCCGGCGAGGAAATCGAACGCTGCTCCCACGGCGAGAATCGGCATTTTCAAGCGGTCACGCATTTCAAAGGCCCAGACCTCCTGCCTCGGACAGCCCAACCCGCAAAGCGTGAGCATTGCCCCACTCGCGCGGATCGTCCGGGCATCGTCCTCCACCTCTTCCCCTGTCGCCTTCCGAAAACGCGAGGGCCGCCTCCCGGCGATTTTCAAGCCCGGGTAGCGCTCCGCCAGCGCGATTTCCAAACGCTCGAGGACGGCGGCGCTGCTGCCGAAAAGGAAGATCGGAAGCCCCTCGCGGGCCGCCGCCTCACACACCCTCATCGTCAGAAAGGGTCCGTAAACGCGATCAGGCAGCCCAGCGCCGTGTGCCCGATTCAGCATCCATCGCACTGGCTGTCCGTCAGGACAGAGCAGATCGAAGCGATTCAACCTGTAGCGGTGTCCGCCGTCGTGAACCCCGGTCATCACGCCATGCACCGCGAGCGCGGAAACCGTAAAACCTCGTCCCTCCCGTGCCGCTTTCACGATCTGCGACGTGGCGCTGTCGTAGTCGATCGCATCCACCAGCACCCCGATGATGTTGCGTTTTCCGAGGTGAACCATGCGAGAGTCGATTCCTTAGCCGGGATTCCGCCCGGTGCCACTCGCGTTTCCGTCGCAACCGTCGCGTCCGTCTGTCTTTGCACCGGAAAAGCGGCGTTGTCGGTGCGGAAATTATGGTTTTTTCGTAACCCTTCTGACGTTCGCGCCCAAAAAATTTGGCAAGCGGAAGTCGGGGAAAAAAGTTACGGAATTGGCATCGCTTTTTCTTGCGCAGAGCAGTGCTGGCCCTACAACTGCCAGTGCTTCGCGAGAAGCTTGGACACTACCTGTAGTGGTTCGCCGGTGGAGCAGCGGTTTCTGGAGGATCATTCCGAAGCCGCTTTTTCGCCGACGAAAAAACAGCCTCGAAGACTGTCAGCAAGCCCGGCAAATGGTGCGGGATACTGTCAGATCTCTCGGGGGCAGGTAATCCGGCCCGCCCGGGCTCCTCGCAAGCCCCTCCCCTTGCCTCTCACCCCCCCGCCGTCTTCTGCCATGTCCGCCGAGTCTCAAACGATTCTCAATTTAGAGATTCCCATCCCGCCCGTCGCCGGAACCCTCACCGTCCGCAAACGGGATGGTCGCGTCGTTCCTTTCGATGAGGCCAGAATCACCGTTGCCCTGGAGGGCGCGTTTCGTGACATCCTCGAGATTGGAAAGGATGAGCTGCTGCCGGCCCAGCTCCGCCTCGATGTCGAGTGCCTCACGCATGCGGTCGCCCAGCGCGCGATCGCGACCGCCCAGTCAGGGCGGGAACTCGAGATCGAACTGATTCAGGACATTGTCGAGACGGAACTCATGCGCTCGGGCCAGCACTTGGTCGCTCGTGGCTACATCCTTTTCCGGGAGGAGCGCCGCCGGGCTCGGCTCCTTCAGGAGGGCCAGGACGGGGTGCCTGCGCCGACGGAGCCTCGCATGATGATGACCCTTCCGGACGGGTCCCTTCAACCCTTGAATGTGCAGGCAATCCGGCGCGAGATCATTCGCGCCTGTGCTGGGTACGAAAGCGTCTGCGACTGGCGTGAACTCGCCGAAGAGGCCCTGACGAATCTGTACGACGGAGTCCATCAGCACGAAATCGAGAAAGCCATGCTCTTCGCGGCAAAGGCTCGCGTCGAGCGCGACCCCGCGTACTCCTATGTTTCGGCCCGTCTGCTCCTCAACACGGTCTATCGGGAAGCTTTTGTCACGATCAACGTCGACCCGGCGAGCGTCGCGACGCTTCATCGGGAGCGTTTCGCGGAGTACGTGAAATACGGGGTCGAGGTGGGCCGGCTGGATTCGTCTCTGCTCGGCTTCGATCTGCCGCGCATCGCGGCCGCCCTCCGCCCGGAGCGAGATCGTCAGTTCCAGTACATGGGCATGCAGACGGTTTACGACCGTTACCTGCTGCACCACCGGGGGAGGCGCTTCGAGGTGCCGCAGTTTTTCTGGATGAGGGTCGCCATGGGCCTTGCCATCGTTGAGGGCGAGACGAGGAACGAGCGCGCGATCGAGTTTTACGAGCAGTTGTCGACGCTGCATTTCACGTCCAGCACCCCTACGCTCTTCAATAGCGGCACGCTGCATCCGCAGCTGTCCTCGTGCTACCTCAGCACGGTGATGGATGACCTCGATCACATCTTTAAGGTCATCTCCGACGATGCGAAGCTTTCAAAGTGGGCTGGTGGCCTCGGGAACGATTGGACGAACGTCCGCGCGACGGGGTCTCTGATCCGCGGCACGAATGGCGAGAGCCAAGGGGTCGTTCCGTTCCTGAAGGTCGCGAATGACACCGCCGTCGCGGTCAATCAGGGCGGCAAACGCAAGGGCGCGATGTGCGCCTATCTTGAGACCTGGCATCTCGATATCGAGGATTTCCTCGAGCTCCGTAAGAACACCGGCGACGAGCGCCGGCGCACCCACGACATGAACACGGCGAACTGGATTCCCGATCTGTTTATGAAGCGGGTCTCCGCCAATGCCCCGTGGACCCTCTTCAGCCCGAGTGACGCTCCCGATCTGCACGACCTCGTTGGGCGCGCCTTTCAGGAACGTTACGAGGAATACGAGGCGATGGCTGACCGCGGCGAGATGAGGCTCTTCAAGCGCGTCGCGGCCCTGGATCTCTGGAAGAAGATGCTGAACATGCTCTTCGAGACCGGTCATCCCTGGATCACGTTCAAGGATCCGTCGAACATCTGCTCGCCCCAGGATCACCGCGGGGTCGTGCATTCCTCGAACCTCTGCACGGAGATTTTGCTCAATACCTCCGTCGACGAGGTCGCCGTCTGCAATCTTGGCTCGATCAATCTCGCCGCCCATGTCACCAAGGATGGCATCGATCACGTGCGACTTGAGAAGACGGTGCGCACCGCCATGCGGATGCTCGATAACGTTATCGACATCAACTACTACCCGATCCCCGAGGCGCGCCGGGCCAACCTTCGCCATCGGCCGGTCGGCCTGGGTCTGATGGGCTTCCAGGATGCGCTTTACAAGCTGGGAATAGCGTATTCCAGCGACGCCGCGGTTGAGTTCGCGGACCGCTCGATGGAGGCGATCTCGTACTACACGATCCTCGCCAGCACCGAGCTCGCGAAAGAACGCGGCGCCTACGAGAGCTTCAAAGGCTCGAAGTGGGACCGTGGTCTCCTGCCAATCGACGCGGCGGATCTGCTTGCGAAAGAGCGGGGTGGGGATGTCGATGTCGATCGCTCCCGGACGCTGGATTGGGACAAGGTCCGCGCGGCGGTCCGCGCCCACGGCATGCGGAATTCGAACTGCATGGCGATCGCCCCCACCGCGACCATTTCGAATATCGTCGGCGTCAGCCAGTCGATCGAGCCGATGTACAAGAATCTCTTCGTGAAGTCGAACCTCTCCGGCGACTTTACGAGCATCAACGACCACCTTGTCGAGGCGCTCCAAGCCCGTGGGCTCTGGGACGCCGAGATGGTGAACGATCTCAAGTATTTCGACGGCGACCTCGGCGAAATCGAGCGCATTCCTGACGACATCAAGGAGATTTTCCGCACCGCCTTCCAAATCGACGCGCATTGGCTCGTCGAATGCGGCAGCCGTCGGCAGAAGTGGATCGACATGGGGCAGTCGCTGAATCTCTACATGAGTTCGCCAAACGGGCGGCGCCTCAACGACATGTACCTCCTGGCCTGGCGGAAGGGTCTGAAGACGACCTATTACCTCCGGACGCTCGCTGCGACGCAGGTGGAGAAGAGCACGCTCGACGTGAACAAGCGTGGCATTCAGCCGCGCTGGATGAAGAACCGGAGTGCGTCATCGAATATCAAGCTCGACCGCGAAGTCGCGCCGTCTGCCCCTCCCGCCGCCGTGACGGATCCCGCTCCCGCCACCGTCACCGCCGCGACCGATATGACCAACGTGCAGGCGTGCAGCTTGCTTGATCCCACCTGCGAGGCCTGCCAGTAGGCTTGTCTGCCGCTCTCCGACTTCAGTCCGTCCCATTCCATCCCTTCCCTTCCACCCACTGCCATGTCCTGCTGTAACGCCACCGGCGAGCGCGCCACCCTCCACGATTTGTCCAAGCGCATCGATGCGGACGACAAGCGGCTCATCAACTGCCAGGCGGTTGATGTGAATCAATTGATGCCCCTCAAGTATCATTGGGCGTGGGAGCATTACCTCAACGGTTGTGCAAATCATTGGATGCCCACAGAAGTGCCAATGCAGCGCGACATCGAGCTGTGGAAGTCAAACCGCCTCACGCCGGATGAACGCCGGGTGATCATGCGGAATCTCGGC
The DNA here is from genome assembly GCA_038322235.1 of Chthoniobacterales bacterium. Taxonomy (GTDB): domain Bacteria; phylum Verrucomicrobiota; class Verrucomicrobiia; order Chthoniobacterales; family SZAS-18; genus SZAS-18. The sequence continues at coordinate 230,052 of JBBQFQ010000003.1, read as the reverse complement.
TTTTTCTCGACGGCGGAGTCGCTGGTCGGAAACAACATCGTTCTCGCCATCTTCAAGCACGTCACGAACCCCGAGTGCCGGCAGTATCTTCTTCGCCAGGCCTTCGAGGAGGCGATCCACACCCACACGTTCCACTACATCGTGGAGAGCCTCTCGCTCGATCAGCGCGAGATCTTCAACATGTACCACGAGGTGAACAGCATCAACGAGAAGGACGCCTTCGAGATGACGCTCACGCAGGATCTGATCGACCCGCATTTCACCACCGACAGCGTCGAAGGCATCCAGAAGTTCCTCACGAACCTCGTGGGCTTTTACGTCATCATGGAAGGAATCTTTTTCTACTCCGGCTTCGTCATGATGCTCTCGTTCAAGCGCCAGAACCGCATGACAGGGATTGGCGAGCAGTTCGAGTACATCATGCGGGATGAGTCGATCCACCTGAACTTCGGGATCGACCTCATCAACGGTATCAAGGAGGAGAACCCGTCCGCCTGGACGCCCGCGTTGCAGGCGAAGCTCGAAGGTATGATCGCTCAGGCGGTCGAGCTGGAGATCAACTACGCGGAGGACTGCCTCCCGACGGGAATTCTCGGCCTGAATGCAAACCTCTTCCGCGAATACGTTCAGCACATTGCCGATCGTCGACTCGAGCGGATCGGCCTCAAGGCGCGCTACGGCAGCCGCAATCCGTTCCCCTGGCTCGGTGAGACGATGGATCTCGCGAAGGAAAAGAACTTCTTCGAGACCCGCGTGACGGAGTACGCCAAGGCTGGCGCCGGTTCACTGGATTGGTAACCGCTGGGTCGGTGCCACGGGCCTTCCGGCGCGTGGCGGCCGGCCGCGGGAAAACAGGTTTAAGCTTACGCGGCGGCCCGGGCTCGCTCCTCGAGATCAGCGCGCGCGTAGAGCGTGAAGCCGCTCGAATGCTCGACGTCGACATCCAGCACTTCCCCGATGTGCCGGTCCCGGCCTTCGAACACGACAATTTTGTTCGTCCGGGTCCGGCCGCTCAGGCGCAGGGGGTTCGTCTTGCTCGGTCCCTCGCAGAGAATCTCAACGCGACGGCCCACGTAGGTTTCGTGGTGTTTCTTCGCGAGTTCATCGACGACCCCGAGGAGGTCTCGATTCCGCGCCTCTTTCACCTCGTCGCTGAGTTGATCCGGCATCGTCGCCGCCGGCGTTTCCCCCCGCGGCGAGTAGCGGAACACGAAGGCGTTTTGAAAATCCGCCGCCCGAACCGCCGCCAGCGAGGCCGCGTGATCTTCGGGCGTCTCCCCCGGGAATCCCACGATCACGTCACTCGTGAAGGTGATGCCCGGCCGCGCGGCGCGCATCTGCGCGAGGAGGTCGAGGTACTTTTCGACCGTGTAGCCACGGTGCATCGCTTTGAGGATGCGGTTGGAGCCGCTCTGCATCGGAAAATGCACGTGCTCGCAAAGCTTCTCGAGTCGCGCGAAGGCGTCGATCAGATCGCCGCGGAAACCGATGGGGTGAGGCGAGGTGAAACGAATGCGTTCGAGGCCGTCAATCGCATTCACCGCCTCGAGCAGTTGCACGAACGGACTCAGCCCGCGGGCCGACTTGGGAAATTCGTGTCGGCCGTAAAGATTTACGATCTGGCCGAGCAGCGTCACCTCCCTCACCCCCCGCTCGACGAGGCCCCGCACTTCCGTGACGATTTCCCCGATCGGCCGGCCTCGTTCACCGCCGCGGGTGCGGGGGACGATGCAGTAAGTGCAGTGCATGTTGCATCCCTGCATGATCGAGACAAAGGCGGTCGCCTGTCGCGGGGCGAGCGTGTGCTGCGAGATCGTATTCTGCGATCCGGCCTCCTCGCCGACGTCCACGATCGAGAAGCGCAAATCGTCGAGCCGCCATGGCTCCAGCACGCGGGCGCGTTTCGCGGCGACCGCGGCATCGACGTGGTCGGCGACGCGGTGGAATTTTTGCGTGCCCACGACGAGATCGAGGTGCGGCACCTCTCGCAGCAGCGTTTCTCCGCGGGCTTGGGCCATGCAGCCGAGAAAACCGTAAACCACCTCGGGGCGGTGGCGATTGCGCGCTCCGACGTTCCCCATTTTGCCCAGCGCCTTCTGTTCCGCCTGGTCGCGCACTGAGCAAGTGTTCAGGAGGATGACGTCCGCGCCTTCGGCCGCAGCGCTCATCTCGTATCCCCGCGCGATGAGGTCCCGTGTCACCTGTTCGGAGTCACGCTCATTCATCTGGCAGCCGTAGGTTTTGAGGTAAACTTTCATCGGTCGAGCGGCGCGGAAGGTAGTCGAAATCTGCGGGAACGGAAGTAACGTCCCGCATGGCAGGCAAACCTCTCCTGATCGGCGACCGGCGCTTCGTCACCCGCGCTACGCGTGAGGTCGTCAATCCGTTCAACGGCGACGTGGTCGGCGAGATCTGTTTTGGCGGGAGCGAGGAAGTCCAGCACGCGCTGGCCGCGGCCGAGACCGCATCCTACCAGACGCGGCGCCAGGCTCCCTTCGAACGTGCCGCCGTGTTGAACCGGGCGGCGGATCTCATCCGCGCGAATGCGCCGGGACTGGCGTCCCTGATGGTCAGTGAATCCGGCAAGCCGATTGCGCTCGCGGAGGTTGAAGTGCAGCGCTGCGCGCTGACATTTGCCCTCGCCGCCGCAGAGACGCTCACGCTTGCTTCCTTCGGCGTGAACGCTGCCGCTGGCGCGGCTGGTCGCGGCTACGACGCCACCTTCCACCGCTTCCCCCTCGGAGTGATCCTCGCGATCACACCCTTCAACTTCCCGTTAAACCTCGTCGCGCACAAGATTGCGCCCGCCATCGCGACCGGAAACACCGTCATTCTCAAGCCGTCCCCGCGCACCCCTTTCTGCGCTCTCCGACTGACCGAGCTCCTCCTCGAAGCGGGCATGATCCCCGGGCAGGTGAACTGCGTGAACTTCGATCCCGAACTCGTGCCCGGGATCCTTGCGGACGGCCGCGTCAAGATGCTGACGTTCACGGGGAGTGACAAGGTGGGCTGGCAGTTAAAGGCCCAGGCGGTGAAACAAAAGGTCACGCTGGAGCTGGGCGGGAACGCAGCCGCGATTGTCCACTCGGATGCGGACCTGGCGCGAGCCGTGCCGCTCCTCGCCGCAGGCGCGTTCAATTACGCCGGGCAGACCTGCATCAGTGCCCAACGACTGTTCGTCCAGCAGGGGATCTATGAGGAGTTCAAGACCGCGTTCGTCGCGCACGTGCGGGAGAAGGTGAAGCACGGCGACCCGCGCGAGCGCGACGTAGTCATCGGCCCCATGATCGACCGCGGCGCACGGGACCGCGTGCTTGCCTGGGTGGACGAAGCCCTCAAGGCCGGCGCGAAGCTGCTCACCGATCTGCGGGTCGGCGCGGACGACACGGTGATCCCCGCCATCGTCCTCGATGGACTTCCGCCGGGAACCAAGATCGCCTGCGCCGAGGTGTTTGGCCCGGTGGTTGCGCTGGCCCCCTACGGTGACTTCGAGGAGGCCATCTCGCGGGTGAACGCGAGTGACTTCGGACTCCAGGCGGGGGTCTTCACGCAGGACATTGGGCGAATCCATCACGCCTTCCGCGACCTTGAGGTCGGCGCCGTCATCGTCAATAACGGTCCCACTTTCCGGACCGAGAACATGCCTTATGGAGGCGTGAAGGACAGCGGACTCGGCCGCGAGGGCGTGCGCAGCGCCATGGAGGACATGACGGAGCTGCGCGGGTTGGTGATCAATTTGGGGAGCTGATTTGGAATCACGACTCCTGGCCGCGGAATCGGCCGCGGCTGTCGGAAGCGCGGCGGAATTCCCACCGATTCCGGTCGGCAGTCTCGCGTTTTACGGCTCCCTTCCCGGGTGTCGCCACCGCTCTCTCCGCATCGTCTCAAGGCCACTTGGATTCTTCTGGGGTGTTGCCTGCTCTGGGGCGCGAGTTTCCCGCTTTCGAAGGCGGCGGAGATCGGCCAGCGCGCCGTTCTGCCGGAGGCGAGTTCGTGGTTCCTTGCGGCCTGCATCCTTTCGCTGCGCTTTGGACTCGCAGCGATCCTGCTCGGGCTCACGCAGCTGGGTTCGTTCGGCCGCCTCACCCGGCTCGAATTTCAGCAGGGGCTCGGGATCGGGCTCTTCGGCGGCGCCGGGATTCTGCTGCAGATCGACGGCATCGCGTACACCGCCGCCTCCACCTCGGCATTCCTGACCGCCTGCTACGTCGTGACCGTGCCGCTTTTTCTCGCTCTGAGTTCGCGCTCCTGGCCCGCCCCCCGCGTCGTTATTGCGTGCGCGCTCGTCTGCGCCGGCATGGCGATTCTTTCCGGCATCGACTGGCAGCGCTTTCGCATCGGGCGGGGCGAGGCGGAGACGATTCTGTCGTCGTTCTTCTTCGGCGGACAGATTCTCTGGCTCGAGCGTCCGCGTTTCGCCCAGAATAATTCGATGCACGCCTCCGTGGTCATGTTTTCAACCACCGCGTTGCTCTGCCTGCCGGTGGCATTTGCGACCCAGCGCGCGCCCTCCGACTGGATCGCGGCCGTGCGGGCTCCCGGGGCCGCGCTCTGCATCGTCGTGCTCACTCTGCTTTGCACCATCGTCACGTTCACGATGATGAATCGCTGGCAGCGGCATGTCGGGGCCACGGCGGCGGGGCTGCTCTACGCGGTGGAGCCCATTTTCACGAGCATCATCGCTCTTTTCCTCCCCGGCTGGCTCAGCGCGTACGGCGGTTTCTCGTACCCGAACGAGGTGGCAACCTGGTCGCTCGTGGCCGGAGGAGGACTCATCACCCTCGCGAACCTCGTCCTGCAGCTCCAGGCGCGTCCCGCGGAATTGCACGCCCACCGGGGAGAGTAAGGAAGAAGGGAAACGAGACAAACCCGTCTCCCGTTGTCCGTCACCCCCGCGCTGCGGGCGGATCAGATTTCACGAGGAGCGTCGCGAAGGCGGCGATGAGCATCGCCACGCCGCCGATCACGACCGCCGTCAGGGGGTTCACCTGCGGGTAGTTCTCCATCAGTCGGCTCAACACGATCGCCACGAGGATCTGGGGGATGACGATGAAGAAATTGAAGATCCCCATGTAGACGCCCACGCGTTCGCGGGGCAGCGCGCTGGCGAGCATCGCGTAAGGCATGGAAAGAATCGAAGCCCACGCGATCCCCACGCCGACAAACGCCAGCTTCAGCATCAACGGGTCGCGGATCACGCCCACCGACGCGAGTCCCAATCCGCCCAGCAGGAGCGAGATGAAGTGAATCTTCTTGGCGGAGACCTCGGTTCCCACCCACAGGAACGCCATCGCCGCGAAGAACGCCACGAGGTTGTAGATCGCGAAGCAGTCGTTGGCGAGATTGATCCCCTGTTTATACAAATCGGAACTCGTGTCGGTCGCCCCCATGACGTTTCGCGCCACCGCGACGGAGAAAAAGATCCACATGCAGAAGAGCGCCATCCAGGTGAAAAACTGGACCGCCGCGAGCTGCTTCATGCGCGACGGCATCTCGCGGAAGGCGACGAAGATCTCCCCCAGACCGGCGGCCTTCTGCCGTCTTAGTTCCTCGTGATCTTCGGGTGGGTATTCCTTCGTCGTGAAGACGGTCCAGAGCACCGCGACCATAAACACGATCGCCCCGACGGTGAAGGCGAGCGTGACGGTGCGCGGGATCGCCTGGGAGGAGCTCGTCTGATCGCTGACGCCGCCGTAGACCATCAGCCATTCGGGCAGTTTTGACGCGATGACGGCGCCCGCGCCGATGAAGACCGATTGCATCGCGAAACCCACAGTCCGCTGCTGCTCCGGGAGCAGATCGGCCACGAATGCGCGAAAGGGCTCCATCGTGATGTTGACGCTCGCATCAAGGATCCAAAGCAGTCCGGCGGCCATCCAGAGTACCCCGGAGTGCGGCATCGCGAGGAGGGCGAGTGACGCGAGGATGGCGCCGACGAGGAAGTACGGACGGCGCCGCCCGAGCCGGACCCAAGTTCGATCGCTCATGTGCCCGACGATGGGCTGGACGAGCAGGCCCGTGAGCGGGGCGGCGAGCCAGAGGAGCGGGAGATCGCTCTCCCTTGCGCCGAGGTACTCATAGATGGCCGACATGTTCCCCATCTGCAGCCCCCAGCCGAACTGGATGCCGAAGAAGCCGAAGCTCATGTTGAAGATTCCCCAGAAGGGCAGGGGAGGGCGGACCACGGAGGGGCTGGGCTGGCTCATGGGGGAGGGCACGGACGCGCGACGATGTAAACATTTCCGCGCGAAGAGACAGCGGAATTGCGCAGCGGAATTACGCTGAGCGAGCGGAGCCCGCTCCCTCCGCTCGTCGACAGCAGGGCGGGATGCCGCGAGAGTGAGTCGATGTCGTCGTCCAGCCCGCTGCGAGCTCTGTCCTCGCGAAATTACCGACTGTTCTTTACCGGGCAGCTGATTTCGCTCCTCGGGACCTGGATCACCGCGACAGCGACGCTCTGGCTGGCCTATCAGCTCACCTTGTCGCCGCTCTTCGTCGGCGTTTACGCGTTCGTTAGCCAGGCGCCGAGCTTTCTCTTCGGCCCCATTGCGGGGATCTGGGTGGATCGCGTGAACCGCCACCGCCTGCTGTTGGCGACCCAGGCCCTGTCGATGCTGCAGTCGTTCGCGCTCGCGGCGTTTGCTTTCAGCGGGCACATCGACATCCCGCACCTTCTTGTCCTCGGCGGCTTACAGGGAGTGATCAATGCATTCGACGTTCCCGTACGGCAGGCCCTGGTCGTGGATTTCGTCGAAAACCGCGATCATCTCGGCAATGCCATCGCGCTCAATTCCTCGATCTTCAATCTTGCCCGCCTGGTCGGACCGGCGCTCGCGGGGTTGCTCATCGCGGCCACCGGACCAGCCGTCTGCTTCTTGATCGACGGCATCAGCTATCTCGCGGTCATCGCGACGCTGCTGATGATGCGGCTGCCGCCCGCTGCGCCGAGACCGCCGCGGGGGAATCCACTGGAGGATCTGCGCGCCGGCGTGCGCTACACGTGGCGTCATCCGATCATTCGCGCCCTGATCCTCTTTGTTGCCGCGATCAGCTTCTTCGGGTTTTCCTCGTCGGTGATCGTGCCGGTGCTCGCCCGCGACGTCTTCCACGGCGACGCGAGGACGCTCGGCTATCTGATGTCGGCCGGCGGATGCGGCGCGATCAGCGCGGCCCTTTATCTCACGACGCGGGCGGGCATTCAGGGTCTGGGGAAGGTCATCGTCATCGGAGGTGGCTTGCTCGGCGGCGGTTTGCTGGGCCTGGGTCCTGCCTCTCAAGTCTGGGTGGCGGCCGGATGCATGTACGGCGTTGGGCTCGGCGGCGTGCTCGTCGCGGCATCGAGCAACACCATCACCCAGACTCTCGTGGAGAACGAGATGCGCGGGCGGGTGATGTCGCTCTTCACCATGGCCTTCACGGGCACGATGCCTCTGAGCAATCTCTTGATGGGATGGCTCGCCCAACACGTCGGCTCCACCACTGCCGTGACGATTGTGGGAGGGGCCGTTTTGGGAACGACCCTGCTTTTCCACCTCCAGCGCCCGCGCATTCGCGCGGCCATGGCCCGGGCGGAGGCCCCGTCCGCACCGGAGCAGGTTCCCACCCCGCTCACCGGGTAGAACTGCGTTCCGAAAATATCGTATCCGTTCCGGGCGGGGATCTGCTATAGCGCGACGAATGCATCCCGACGCCGAGTTGCTCAAAGAGGTTCCCCTTTTCCAGTTGCTCGATGACACCGAGCGAATGGACCTCGCCGGACGGCTCGAGGTCGCACGCTTCGCGGAAGGCGAAATGATCTTTCACTACGGCGATCCGGGCGACGCGGTCTTCATCATCGCCTCGGGCGAGGTCGAGATCTTCTTCAAGAACGACACCGGCGAACGCATCGTCCTGGAGGTGGCAAGACGGGGCGACTTCTTTGGCGAACTGGCGTTCCTCGACAAAGGCGGCCGCAGTGCGTCGGTCCTCGCGCTCAAAGACACGGAAACGCTGCGCCTCGATCGCGATGATCTGTCCGCGTTCCTAATCAAACGGCCCGAGGCTGCCCTTGATCTGCTCGGAGCGCTGGCCCGCCGCCAGCGGGCGACGGTCGAACAGCTCCGGCATACCGCCTCGCGCAATGTGAACGCCGAGATGCAGGATAAACGGACGATCGTCCAGAAATCCGCGGACTGGATCGCGGAATTCTCCGGCAGCATCCCGTTTCTGCTCATTCACGTCGTCGTTTTCGGCGCGTGGCTGCTCGTGAACTGGATCAATGTCCCCGGCATCCCGCAGTTCGATCCGTATCCTTTTGGATTCCTCACCCTCGCGGTTTCGCTCGAGGCGATCTTCCTCTCGGTCTTCGTGCTTCTCAGTCAAAACCGCCAGGCGGCGAAGGATCACGTCCGGTCCGACGTGGAGTACGATGTGAATCTCAAGGCGGAACTCGAGATCGCGCATCTCCACGAGAAGCTGGATCGCCTCACCGCGGAAGTCCTCTCGAGCCTCGACCGCTTGCACCGCAACGGCTCGGGCGCAGGAAAGTAACGGGCCGCCGATCGGAGCAGGATCTGGTCAGCGCCAGACTCTCTTCCACGACATTCCCGTTTCGAGATTCGCAGGCTCGCGTCTATCGTCGCGACGCTTCATGAGCAGCGAACCTCTCCCTGATCAGACTCCGCCGCTTCGCGCGTGGCGCTCGGCCGTGAAACTGGATCTCGCGCCCCTCCGGGCTTCGGCAGATTTTCGCAAGCTCTACCTCGGTCAGTTCGTCTCCGGTTTCGGGTCCGCCATCAGCTACGTGGTCCTGCCGTGGCAGATGTACCAACTCACGGGATCATCGCTCTCGGTCGGCCTCCTCGGCATCGCCGAGTTTTTACCGATGTTCATCCTCGCGTTCGTGGGCGGAGCGCTGGCGGATTTCGTGGACCGCCGTCGGCTCATTGTGATCACGGAGCTCGGACTGGCCGGATGTTGCGCGTTGTTGGTCCTGAATTCCCTCCAGGCGGCACCTCAGGTCTGGGTGCTTTTCGTCGTGGCGGCACTGTTCGCCGGATTGAACGCCCTCCATCGCCCCGCGCTGGAAGCGCTGACGCCGCGCCTCGTGCCGCCGGATCAAATGGCCGCGGTCTCCGCCTTGAGCACTTTTCGCTACAGCTTCAGCTACATCATCGGTCCGGCGCTCGCGGGCGTCCTCGCCGCGACGTTTGGCGCGGCGGCCGCGTTCTCGATCGATCTCGCGACCTACCTCGTCGCGATCTGCACCGTGCTGCTGATTCGGAGCGTTCCCGGTCCGACGCAGAGCGACCGCTTGAGCTTTCGGAGCATCGTCGACGGACTGCGCTACGCCCGGAGCCGGCCGGAGATCATGGGCACCTACATCATCGACATCATCGCGATGTTTTTTGGCATGCCCATCGCGCTCTTCCCCGCGCTCGCCGCGAGCTTTGGTGGCGCGTCGGTGGGACTGCTCTACTCGACGCTCGCCGTCGGGCCGCTTCTGGTCAGTCTGACCTCTGCCTGGACGAAACGAGTTCATCGCCACGGACTGGCCATCACCATCTCCGTGGTCATCTGGGGACTTGCGATCGTCGGGTTCGGACTCGCTCCGCAGCTTTGGTTGGCCCTCGCCTTCCTCATGGTCGCTGGCGCGGCCGATTGCGCCAGCGGCCTGTTCCGGATGACGATGTGGAATGAGACGATCCCGGATCGGCTCCGCGGCCGCCTCGCGGGGATCGAGATGATCAGCTACCTCAGCGGACCGTACCTCGGCAACGCTGAGTCCGGACTCGTCGCCGCCTGGGCGGGCCTGCGTTTCTCCGTCGTGTCCGGGGGCGTGCTTACCCTCGTCGGGACGGCGGTGATGGTGGCGCTGCTGCCGCAGTTCCTGCGCTACGACGGGCGGGAGGGTCTCAAGCGAAAGCTCGCGGAGGACGAAGTGCCGGGTTGAGCGTGCGACGCTATCGGCCCCCGATCACCGCCCCGACGCCCTTCTGATTCCGAAGGAGCGGATTAATGCTCCACAGGATGAATCCGCCCCCCGTGCGGGGCGTGATGCTCTTCTCGAGTTGGAGCTGCGACGCGATCTCCGAGGCGGGCCAGTTCGTGGGGCCGCCGAGACGGTCGATCGCGACGCTGGGGTAAATCGGCACCCCCCGTGGATTCACTTCCCGACTCCGCCACCACCGCAGGAGCGCGGAGAAGCTTTGTGGCCCGGCATCTGCCCAGTAAAGCTGCGGCGAGAGGTAATCGACCCAGCCCTCGCGCATCCAGCGCAACGGATCGGCGTAGAGCTCAGAAAATTGATCGAGCCGGGCTTCCACGCCCGCGGGTACATTTGGCCGGTAGATTCCGAAGGGGCTGACTCCGAAGCGCGCCCCCGGGCGGGCGGAGTTGATGGTCTGGCGCAGGTCGCGGACGAGCGCATCCACGTTCGCCCGGCGCCAGTCGGCCCGCTCCAATTTGCCTCCGCCGGCGCGATAAGTGGCAAACGTCGAATCGTCCGGAAACGTTCCGCGGGGGATGCCGCTGCCGGGGTAGGGGTAGAAGTAGTCGTCGAGAATGACTCCCGCGACGGCGTAACGTCGCACGAGGTCGTCGACGACCCGCAGGATGTGCGCGCGGACCGCGACATCGCCCGGGTCCATCCAGAGGATCGATCCCACCCGATGCACCGCGGACGTCGCGCGGCGGGTGATGTGGTTTTCGGCGCGGGGCGGGTCGGCCTTGATCGCCCCGCGGTACGGGTTGATCCAGGCGTGGATCGCGACTCCGCGCCGACGCCCTTCCTCCAGAAAGGTGGCCAGGGGATCATAGCCCGGGTCTTTTCCCTGGGTGCCGGTCAGAAAGCGGCTCCACGGTTCGAGTCGGGAAGCGTACAACGCATCACTCTCCGGGCGCACCTGTACCATGAGCGCGTTGATTCCGCGCTCCGCGGCGGTCGCGACGATCCGCTGGATCTCCGCGCGCTGGGCCTCCGCGGAAAGTCCCGCCCGCGAGGGAAAGTTCAGGTTCACCACGGACGCGACCCAGGCCGCGCGGAATTCCTCCGCGGGCAGGGAGGTTGCCAGGCTGACGGCGAACAGGGCGGCAGGGAGAAACGCTCGGATCATGACGCCGCGAATCGACCACGTCCGGACCAGCCGCGCGCGGGGAAAGTGCGGCATCGCGAACGCCCGGTTCCTTACCGGCCGGCCAGCATCAGCTCCTCGATCGCGCCGACCTCGACCGGGACGTTCGCCGTCAGATCGGCCGGCCCGTCGCTCGTGACCACGATGTTGTTTTCGATCCGCACGCCGATTCCCTCCTTCGGGAGGTAGAGACCGGGCTCGACCGTCAGCACCCACCCTTCGGCGAAGCGTTCGGAGAGCAGACCCACGTCGTGCACGTCGAGCCCGATGACGTGGCCGAGGCCGTGGTTGAAATATTCCTGACAGGCGGGGGCGTCGTCGGTCTGCTTCTTCACGTCGGCCTTCTTGATCAACCCGAGCTGGAGGAGTTCCTCGTTCATCATCATCTTCGCGTCCTTTTGCCAGTCCCGGTGGAGACGTCCGACCGTCGCGCCGGCGATGCTGGCGCGCATCACGCGCAGCACCGCGTTGTAGATCTCCCGCTGGCGCCGCGAGAAGCGTCCGCTCACCGGGATCGTGCGCGTCAGATCCGCATTGTAGTTGGCGTAGCTCGCTCCGATGTCGAGCAGCACGAGATCGCCTTTGCGGCAGGCCTGATCGTTCTCGTTGTAGTGCAGGATGCAGGCATTTTCCCCGGAGGCGATGATGGGATTGTAGGCCCACCGGGCCCGCTGCCGGGTGAATTCGTGACTCAGCTCAGCCTCGATCTCGTATTCCATCACTCCCGGCTTCACGAAGCGGAGCACGCGGCAGAAGCCGTCATTCGTGATGTCCACCGCCCGCTGCATGAGTTCGAGCTCCGGCTTTGCCTTCACGACGCGGGTGCGGTGGAGTAAGGGCGCCAGACGGCGATAGGTATGGAGCGGATAGCGCTGCCGGAGTTCGCGGACGAAACGGGCGTCGCGAGTCTCCACCGTGATCTCGGCGCGTTTGTGCTCGTTGCTGTTGAGAAACACAAACTCCGCATCGCAGAGCAGGCCGCGCAACACGGTGTCGAACTCCCCGAGCCATTTGATGTTCTTGATGCCGGAGATCTTGGTCGCGGCATCCTTCTTCAGTTTTCGCCCTTCCCAAGTTTCCAGCAGCGGATTTGGCTCCCGCAGGAAAAGGATTTCGCGCAGCTTCTCGTCGAAAGCGTTCGGGGCCAGCACGAGAACGCTCTGTTCCTGCTCGATCCCGCTCAGAAAAAAGAGGTCGGCGTTGGGCGCGAGCGGGAGCGTGCCGTCGGCGTTGGTCGGAAGAACGTCGTTCGCGTTCACGATCGCCACGGCCCCGGCGGGGAGCAGGGCCTTGAGACGGGACCGGTTCGAAGCAAAGAGCCGGGAGTCAATGGGGGCGTGGCGCATGAGCGCGAGACTCGCGCGCGGGACCGCCCGAGACAAAGCGAATCGGTGCCGCTTCCGACTCCCGCCTCGTCACCCGCCCCGGGCCGCGTAGGGTGACCTCCCTTGGCTGCCACGCTTCAATCCCTGCTTCCCCGCGAGCTTCCCGCGGAGAACGACACGCTCCTCGAGCGCTTTCTGGACTATCTCGCCGCGCGCGGGCTCTCGCTCTACCCGGCTCAGGAAACGGCCATTCTCGAACTCTTCGACGAGAAGAACGTCATCCTCAACACGCCGACGGGATCCGGGAAGTCGCTCGTCGCCGCCGCGCTCCACTTCAAGAGCCTCGGTCGGGGACGGCGCTCGGTTTACACCTGTCCCATCAAGGCGCTCGTGAACGAGAAGTGGCTCGCCCTTTGTCGGGAGTTTGGGCCGGATAACGTGGGCCTCAGCACCGGCGACGCGACCGTGAACCGCGACGCCCCCATCCTCTGCTGCACGGCGGAGATCCTCGCGAACATCGCGCTGCGCGAGGGAGCCCGGGCCAACGTCCAGGACGTGATCATGGACGAGTTTCACTACTACGCCGATCGGGACCGCGGCACGGCGTGGCAGGCACCGCTCCTGACGATGCCGCATACGCGGTTCCTCCTCATGTCGGCCACGCTCGGCGACACGGCGTTTTTCGAGGGCGAGCTGACCCGCCTGAACGGACTGCCGACCGTCACCGTCTCTTCGCGCGATCGTCCGGTGCCGCTGGAGTTTTCCTACGCGGAGACCCCGCTGCCGGAAACTCTCACGGCACTGCTGGAGGCGGGCCGGGCGCCGGTCTACGTGGTCCACTTCACCCAGGCGGAGGCCGCGGCGAGCGCGCAGGATTTCACCAGCATCCAGGTCTCCACCCGGGCCGAAAAGGAGGCGATCGGACACGCGCTCGAAGGCTTCAAGTTCACCAGCCCCTACGGACCGGAAATCCGGAAGTGGCTCCGCCACGGCATCGGACTGCACCACGCCGGACTACTGCCGAAGTATCGGGTGCTGGTCGAGCAACTCGCGCAGCGCGGTCTCCTTAAGGTCATCTGCGGGACGGATACGCTCGGCGTGGGGATCAACGTCCCGATCCGGACGGTCCTCTTCACCCAGCTCTGCAAGTACGGTGGCGAGAAAACGGCCATCCTCAGCGCACGGGATTTTCATCAGATCAGCGGACGCGCTGGGCGGAAGGGATTCGACGACACCGGCTGGGTCGTCGCGCAGGCGCCGGCGCACGCGATCGAGAACCTCCAACTGGAGCGCAAGGCGGCCGGCGGCGGGAAGAAATTTGTGAAGCGGAAGCCGCCCGAGCGCGGTTTTGTCCACTGGGACCGGCAGACCTTCGAGCGCTTGCTGTCCGCCCCACCGGAGCGGCTGATGAGCCGCTTCCAGGTTTCGCACGGCATGCTCCTGAACGTCCTGAGCCGACCGACCGATGGGTGCAGCGCGATGCGCGACATCATGCGGGCCTCGCACGAGACCCCGCGCACGAAGCAGACGCTGACCCGCCGCGCCTGGCAGCTCTTTCGCTCCCTGATCGGGCGCGGCATCATCGAATTCATCCCGCGCACGATCGAAGGGGCCAAGGTCCGCGTGAATGTCGCCTTGCAGGACGACTTCTCGATGAACCAGACTTTGTCGTTGTTCGTGCACGACACGCTTCCGCTCATGGACCCGGAAGCGCCGGACTACGCCCTCGTGCTGCTGACGCTCGTCGAGTCGATCCTCGAGGATCCCGAACTCATCCTCCGGCGACAGCTCGACAAGATAAAGCGCCAGGCCATCGCGGACATGAAGAACGAAGGGCTGGATTTTCATCAGCGCCTCGAGGAGCTGGAGAAGCTCGAATATCCGAAACCAAACCGCGAATTCATCTACTCCACCTTCAACGCCTTCGCGGCCGCCCATCCCTGGGTGGGGCAGGAGAACATCCGGCCGAAGTCGATCGCCCGCGAGATGTTCGAGGAGTTCCGTTCCTTCGCGGATTACATCAAGATCTACGAGCTCCAGCGGGCGGAAGGGCTCCTCCTCCGGCATCTCTCCTCCGTCTATAAAACCCTCGTCCAGACGGTGCCCGCCGCGGCCAAGAACGACACCGTTCGCGAGATGGAGCTCTACCTCGGCTTGATGCTCCGGCAGGTGGACTCGAGCCTGCTCGAGGAGTGGGAGAAAATGCGCGACCCCGACTACGTCCCGCGCGGCGAGCAACCTGAGCTGCGTCCGCCCGGGGCGGAGGAGGCGGATCGCGACATCACGCGCGACGCGAAGTCCTTCACGGCCGCGCTTCGCACGCGCATTTTCACCTTCCTTCGCGCGCTCGTGAGCGGCGATTTCGAGTCCGCCCTCGTGATCGCCCGGCTGCTCCCGCCCGCCGACGAAGCAGACGCGTGGACGGCGGAGCGCCTCCGCCTCACGCTGGAGGCCTATCTCGCCACGCATGAGCATCTGCGGCTCGATCCCGAGGCGCGCAATCTCCGCCACACCCACGTGATCCCGGCGGAGGATCGCCAGACCTGGCGCGTGGAGCAGATGCTCATCGATCCCGCGGAGGAGAACGACTGGCTGGTGGAATTCGCGGTCGATCTCGCCCGCTCGCGCGAGACAGGCGAGCCGGTTCTCGGGCTGCGGCGGTTTGGGCCGCTCGTTTGAGGAATGGATCCGGGCGGCGCGGTTGGGATTCACCGCTGACACGGCGCAGCGCTTCCAATAGTTGACGGATCGTCGGGCCGGGCTATTTGTGCGCCGTTGTTCTGCGGTTCCGGATGTTGTATTCCCGGTCATCGTGGTTCGACAGGCAAACTGGGCGCCTTTCAAGCCCTCCATGGGCGCGGCCACTTGGTTGCTTCAGCGGTTGCTGAAGCAGTGGCCGGAAAAAGCCCCCTCCGTCCCTCTCGCGGCGGAGTCGTCGTTCCACCGTTGAACGGCATTCCCGTAGACCCACGTCACTCGTGCCATGATTAATTGTAACAATGTTCTTCGCTCCTTCGCCGCGCTCCTTGCGGTGCTGGGGCTGACCGGCCTTCTCCCGCAAATCGCGTGGGCCGGTGCCAAAGCCGTGCCCGGCGCACCCGCCCCGGAGAAGCTCGTGAGTGCCAAGGCGTCCGCCTACTCCAGCGGCACGGCGTGCAACGGCCAATGGGCCCGACGCACGGCCATCGACACACCCCTCCGCTCCGGCGAGGTCACGAGCGCCGCGGCCGATTGGTCGAAATTCCCGCTCGGCACCAAGTTTCGCGTCGTCGAGACCGGTCGCGTCTATCAGGTCGACGACTACGGCTCCGCCATGGTGGGGAAAGTGAAGGTCGATTTGTACACGCCGAGCACGTCGGAGATGAATCATTGGGGCGTCCGCAATGTGACGCTCGAGATCATCGCGTGGGGCAACCGCGAAAAGAGCCTCGCGCTCCTCGCGTCGCGCAGCGCCTCGCGCTTTGGGTACATCCGCAAGATGGTCGCCAGCTTGCGCGAGCAGCTTGAGGAGTCGAAGCGCCGGCCTTCATAAGCCGCCCCGATTTTTTCCGCGCGGAGCGGAGCGGCCCCGCCGTTCCCTCCGCGCTTTTTTGTGGAGTGATCGGTGGCTTGCGGGCGGCCAGCTATCTCCGGGAGGTCACGTCGTTATCCCACCCCGCCGCTTTCGCGCCCGCGCTCGACGCTCGCTCGCTCATTTTTTCCGTTCGTACCGCGCATTGACCACCTTCTCGAAGGCGCCGTCCTTCTCGACGAAGATCTCGTTCGTGTACAAATCCGGACCGCGTAGCGTGATGATCGCGCGGGCGCGGGTCAGCTTTGAATCGGGATCCGTGATGGTGAACTCATGCACGAGGGTGTCGTCTTTGCGCGTCACGGCGCCCTCGATCAGATTTCCAGCATTGTCGGCGTAGATGAACGCGATCTGCTTCCGGGACGGGTGCCAGAAATACATGCCGACGACGTAGGGTGTGCGCTTCGAACCCTGGACGAAAGTGCTCTCAAAGCGCAGCACCTGCCGGTTCTCTGACCAGTCGATCTGCTGCTCGATCGACATCGGGTTGTCCTCCGTTCGCGCGGGCATGACGGCGCGCCATTTCCCGCCGGCGAGAAAGGCCAGCGGCGCGAGCGGCGACTCCTTCGCGGGCCCGTCGCCGGCGGCAGACGGCAGTGTGAACGCGAGGGAAAAAAGCGCGGAGTAGAGCAGGCGATTCATGGCGGGGAAAGCCGGGGTGCGCGGCTGATCAAGAAAAGGGAATTCCGCCCCGCCCGTCGAGACCCGAATCGAGTCTCGCTGGTTGTGGCGATGCGACCGCGCACGTCAACGCCCCGAGAATCGATACTCCGGCTGGCTGCCAGAAAACTTGATCGGCATCGCCGGCTGCGGCTGCATCGTTCCATCACCGACTGGAACCTGCGCAACCCAGCCTCTCGACTCGGCGAGGGGTGAGGCCATCGCCTCGCTCAGCGTCAGGACCGGCTCGACGCAGCAATCGAGCGCGGCGAAACGCTCGATCCACGTCGCGAAGTCCTCCCGCGCGAACACCTCCGTCAGCGTCGACTTGAATCTCGCGCGGTCCGCCGCGTTCGGACTGAGCGCGAGGGGAACCAAGTCGGAGCACTGCGTCGCGGCACCGACGGCATGCAGGAACTGCGGTTCGAGGCTTCCGACGGCGAGATGCCGGCCATCTCGGGTGCGGTAGTAGTCGTAAAACGTGCCGCCATTCAGCATGCTGTTCTCCGGCTTCTGCGTCTCGCCGCCCGCGAGCTCGGAAGCGGCTGAGAGCGCGGTGAGGGCGAAGACGCAATCGGTCATGCTGATGTCGATGTGCTGTCCGCGGCCCGTGCGCTGCCGCTCCACCACCGCGGCGAGAATCCCCACCGCCGCATGGAGCGATCCGCCCGCCAGATCGGCCACTTGCACGCCGAAGGGTGGCGGTCCGGTTTCGGCTCGCCCGCTCGTGCCGGCCACGCCGGAGAGCGCGAGGTAGTTGAGGTCATGCCCGGCGCGCAGCCGAAGCGGGCCGGTCTGGCCGTAGCCGGTGATCGAGCAATAGATCATGCGGGCATTCACCCCCGCGAGCGCCTCGTAGCCGAGGCCGAGGCGCTCCATCACGCCCGGACGAAATTGCTCCACGACGATGTCGACGTCCGCGATGAGCCGCTTCACTTCGTCGATCGAGGCGGGCTCTTTGAGATCGAGGGAAATAGAGCGCTTGTTCCGATTGAGGTACGCGTGCGCCGTCGAGACGCCGTGCGCGAAGGGCGGAACGAGCCGCACCATGTCGGGCCGTGACGGCGACTCCACGCGCAAAACGTCGGCCCCGAGATCGGCGAGCAGCAGCGTCGCGTAGGGGCCGGGCAGGAGCGCGGAAAAATCGAGGACCTTCAGTCCGTGCAGCGGGCCGCTCATGGGAGGAGGAGTCTCATGCGTCCGCCCGACGAACAACTGCCCGCTCGCAGACTTCGGGGATCACGGGCGCCTCGCCGGCATCTACCGCCAGTCGAGTGCGTAGCCAACGTCTCCTCGCGCCCGCTGATCCCGTTGCTCCCGCTCCGTGGTCAGGGATCCCAATTCCCGAGGTCATCGGCCGTGCCTTCGATCCCGTCTTCGCCCTTCGAAATCAGGTCGTAGGTCCGCGGATTTTTCTTCCCTGGCCGAACGTAAATGTAATCGCGCCCCCACGGGTCCTTCACGACCTTGTCGAGCGTCGGAGACCAGCGCTGCGGCTTCGGTTCGCCGGTTGGCGCGCTCACGAGCGCGGCGAGGCCTTGCTGGGTCGAGGGGTAGGAGCCGTTTTGCATCTGATAGGTCTCCAAAGCGGTCTTGAAGGCCGAGACATCCATCGCAACTCGCGATTTGCGCGCGTTGTCGAAGTACCCGACGAGGTAATACGCCCCCGAACCGAGGAGCAGCATAATGATCGCGACGACGAGCATGATCTCGAGCAGCGTGAACCCGCGCGAGCGTCGGCGAGCGAAGAGAGAAGGCGAGAGAGACTTCATGAGGGAGGTGGAACGAAGGCAGTCTGCGCCCGCCGTCTCGCGCCGGGAAGCGGAAAAGCGCGGCGCATCCGGGAACTTTCGGCGGAGTCGGCGTGAGCACCAAGCGCTGCCTCCCACGATGGATCACTGATCGCCGATCACGACGCTGGGAAGCGCGCGCAGGTCCGTCGCATTGACGAGAGGCGCCGGGGCGCCTGCGGGAACCGGTAGCCGGGCGCGGTTCGACCAATAGACCGGCATTCCCACCGCTCCCGCGCCGGGAACGTCATGCGGCGATCCGGCCACGAAGAGCACCCGCTCGGGCGGCAGGCCGAGCGCTGCCAACCCGGCGCGATAGGCCTCTGGCGCCGTCTTGTAGCAACCCGCGCGCTCCGCGCTCATGATGACCTCGAACTTCCCACCGGTGGCGGCCGCGGCGGATTCAGCGAGGCGCTGCGAGCAATTCGTGATGATCGCAAGACGGCGGACGCTCAGGTTCCGCAGGACCTCCGGCGCCTCCGGCCACGGCTGCAGCTCCGTCCACCGGGCGAGCAGTTCCTCCGCCTTCGCGCGGGGAAGCCCGACTTCAGCCGTGGCCTCGTGAACGATATCCTCGTAAGGCCGGTACGTTCCGGCGGTGGTGACTCTCACCAGCGACGCGCTCCGCCACCGCCGCCCCAACCCCTCGTCGTCCGCCACCGCGATCCACAGGGACCAGCTGTCGATCAGGGCCGTGAGCAGATCGAACGCAATTGCTTCGAAACGGGGCGGGTTTGGCACGGGACGACGCGAGCATGCCGGAGAGCTGGAGCCAAGCGAGAATGCGGTGCGTCGCGAGGAAGTTCGTCGCTGCGCAATCGGGTCACTTCAAGGACGACTCCGCTGCTCCGATTCCGTGGTCAAGGATCGGTCCCAATTCCCGAGGTCGTCCGCGGTGCCTTCGATCCCGTCTTCGCCCTTCGAAATCAGGTCGTACGTCCGTGGATTTTTCTTCCCCGGCCGAACGTAGATGTAATCGCGCCCCCACGGGTCCTTCACGACCTTGTCGAGCGTCGGGGTCCAGCGCTGCGGCTTCGGCTCGCCGGTTGGTGCTGTCGCGAGCGCGGCGAGGCCTTGCTGCGTGGATGGGTAGGAGCCGTTTTGCAATTTGTAGGCTTCCAAAGCGGTCGTCAGGTACGAGAGATCCAAGGCGACTCGAGGACGTCGCGACATCCGGACGCCATCAGAGACGAAATACGAGCCCGAAGTCATGACCAACGTCGTGATCGCGATGACGAGCATGATCTTTTCGAACAGCGTGAATCCGCGCGAGCGCCGGCGATCCAAGAGGGAGGGGGAAAGAGGCTTCATTCAACGGGGAGACAGAGCGGAAAGAGTCTCCGCCCGCCGTCTTCGACAAGGAAGCGGAGAAGAGCTTCGTCGTCGACTCGCGTTGCGCCAGCCGTGGACCCTATGAGTGGAAGTCGCACCGCGCGGAGGGTGGCCCGAGCGAGAATCCCCGGAAATTTCGCGCGCGCCGTTTCCCTCGACGCCGCTCCGCTCTACGCTTCGTCTCCACCCCCGGAAAATCCCCCATGGCTGAAGCATTCATTTTCGACGCGATTCGGACCCCCCGCGGACGCGGGCGCAAGGACGGCACGATGTATGAGGTCAAACCGATCACCCTGCTGACCGGACTGCTCCATGAGCTGCAGACTCGAAACCACTTCGATACGGGCGAAGTGGAGGACCTCGTGATCGGCTGCGTCACGCCCATCGGCGATCAGGGCAGTTGCATCGCGAAGACGGCGGCGGTCGCCGCCGGTTGGGACTGGCGCGTGGCGGGCGTGCAGATCAATCGCTTCTGCGCCTCGGGCCTCGAAGCGGTGAACCTCGCGGCGATGAAGGTACGATCGGATTGGGAGGACCTCGTCGTCGCCGGCGGCGTGGAATCGATGTCCCGCGTGCCGATGTCCACCGATGGCGGCCCGTGGGCGCTCGACCCGGAAACGAATTTCGGGACCCACTTCGTGCCGCAGGGAATCGGCGCGGATCTCATCGCGACCCTCGACGGTCTCGCCCGCGCCGACGTGGATGCGTACGCCGTCGGTTCGCAACAGAAGGCGGCCGCGGCGCGCGCGGCGGGGCATTACGCAAAATCGATCATCCCGGTGCGGGATCGCAACGGCATCCCGATCCTCGTCGAAGACGAATTCATCCGCCCGGGCACGACCCTCGAAGCCCTCGCGCGCCTCTCCCCCAGTTTCGAGACGATGGGGCAGATGGGCTTCGATTCCGTGGCGCTCCAGCGCTATCCGCAGGTCGAGCGCATCCGGCACGTTCACCACGCGGGGAATTCCTCGGGGATCGTCGATGGCGCGGCGCTGCTTTTGATCGGCTCGGAAGCGAAGGGTCGCGCGCTCGGTCTGCGCCCGCGGGCGCGCATCGTCGCCACGGCGCTGACGGGAAGCGATCCGACGATCATGCTCACCGGCCCGATGCCGGCGACCCGCAAGGCGCTCGCCAAGGCCGGCCTGACGCTCGACGACATCGATCTCTTCGAGGTGAATGAAGCCTTTGCCGCGGTGGTGCTGCGTTATCTCCGCGAACTGAACGTCCCCGCCGAAAAGGTGAATGTGAACGGCGGCGCGATCGCCCTCGGGCACCCGCTCGGTGCCACGGGCGCGATGATCCTCGGCACGCTCCTCGATGAACTCGAGCGCCGCGAGCTGCGCTACGGCCTCGCCACCCTCTGCATCGGCGGCGGCATGGGCATCGCCACCATCATCGAGCGCGTTTCCTGACCCCATTCCCCCTTCCTCCTTTCCCATGAGCGGCATTCAATATCCCAAGGACGCGGACGACATCGTCACGCTCCGAATGGACTCCGCCGGCCAGGCGGCGAACACCATGAACGCCGCCTTCCGCGATGATCTCGCGGAGGCGGTCGCGCAGCTCGAGGCGGAGACCGCGCTGAAGGGCGTAATCCTCGCCTCGGCAAAGAAGTCCTTCTTCGCGGGCGGCGATCTCCACGAACTCCTCGCGGTCCGGCGCGAAGACGCGGCCGCGTTCTTCGCCGTGGTGGAGAAATTCAAGGGCTCGATGCGCCGGCTCGAAAAACTCGGGAAGCCCGTGGTCGCGGCAATCAACGGCGCCGCGCTCGGTGGTGGCTGGGAGATGGCCTTGATCTGCCACCATCGGATCGCGCTCAATGATCCGAAGCTGATGCTCGGCCTGCCCGAAGTCACGCTGGGCCTGCTCCCCGGCGGCGGCGGGATCGTCCGGATGACGCGACTCCTCGGACTCGAGGGCGCCTTTGAATACCTCATCGAAGGCAAGCAGTTCAACGCTGCGGAAGGTCGGAAGCTCGGTCTGATTCACGATCTCGCGGAGACGGCGGACGAACTCACAGCCAAAGCCCGCGCCTGGATTCTGGCGAATCCCGGGGCGAAGCAGCCGTGGGACCAGGAAGGCTTCAAGTTTCCCGGCGGCGGACCCACGCATCCGAAGATCGCCCAGATGCTCGCGATCGCCCCGGCGATGATCCGGGCGAAAACGCGCGGCTGCTTCCCCGCTCCCGAAGCGATTCTCGCGGCGGCGGTCGAGGGCGCGCAGGTCGATACCGACACCGCGCTGCGGATCGAGTCCCGCTATTTCACGCAGATCGCGACGGGTCAGGTGGCGAAGAACATGATCGGCGCGTTTTGGTTTCAGCTCAACGAGATCAAGGCCGGCTCGAGTCGGCCCGCCGGCTTTGCCCCGTGGAAGGCCACGCGGGTGGGGGTGATCGGGGCGGGGATGATGGGTGCGGGAATCGCCCACGCCTGCGCGAGCCGCCGGCTGCCCGTGGTTCTGAAGGACGTGACGCTGGAGGCGGCGGAGAAAGGCAAGGCGCACACCCAAGCGCTTCTCGCGAAACGCCGCGGCTTGAGCGACGACGCCAAAGCGGCGACGCTCGCGCTGATTCAGCCGACCGCGAAGGCCGCGGATTTCGCCGGCTGCGATCTCATCATCGAGGCGGTCTTCGAGAATCGGGAACTGAAGGCGAAAGTCACGGCCGAGGCGGAAACGTTCCTCGCGCCCGGCGGCGTGCTCGCCTCGAATACGTCGACGCTCCCGATCACCGGGCTGGCCCAGGCTGCGCAAGACCGCAGTCGTTTCATCGGGCTCCATTTCTTTTCGCCCGTGCACAAGATGCAGCTGGTCGAGATCATCAAAGGTCGCGAAACGAGCCCGGAGACGCTCGCCCGCGCCTTCGATTTCGTGCTCCAGATCGGGAAGCTCCCGATCGTCGTGAACGACAGCCGCGGTTTCTTTACGAGCCGCGTGTTCTCCACCTTTGTGAATGAGGGGATCGCGATGCTGCTCGAGGGCGAAGCTCCCGCGGCGATCGAGATGGCCGCCTTGAAGGCGGGCATGCCGGTCGGGCCTCTCGTCGTGGCGGATGAGGTGAGCCTGAGCCTCATCGCGCACATCGCGGATCAGACGAAGCGCGATACGGAGGCGGAAGGCCGCGAATGGAAGCCGCCGATTTCCGAGCCCGTCTTGCGGCGCATGCTGGAGGAATTCAAGCGCGCCGGGAAGACTGCGGGCGCCGGGTTCTATGACTACCCGGCGGCCGGAGAGAAGCATCTCTGGGCGGGGTTGAGCGCGTGGCGAAATCCCGCCGTCGAGATTCCTGAGCGCGACCGCATCGAGCGCCTGCTCTTCGTCCAGGCGTTGGAAACGATCCGCTGTCTCGATGAGGGCGTGCTCGAAAGCCACCGCGACGCGAACATCGGCTCCATCTTTGGCATCGGCTTCCCGCCGTGGACCGGCGGGGCCGTGCAGTATCTCATCCAATACGGTCTCCCGGCCGCCGTCGCGCGGGCCGAGGAACTCGCGTCCCGCTACGGCCCGCGCTTCACACCGCCCGCCCGCCTGCGCGAAGCGGCGCAGGGCGGGACCCTCTGAGTCGCGTTGCGGAACCGCCTCAGACGATTTTCACGTTTGGAGTGCGGCAGCCCTCAGCCGCGTTGGTGGGCGACGATTGGCTCACGCTGACCACGAGCAAGGCAGCGGGCTGCACCCTCGCGCTGCCTTGGACATCTGGCGGGCTGGCCGCACCCGGCTCCCCAGAAAGCGGCAGAGGGCAGCCGCACTCCAGATCACCGAATCGCGCTTGCGGAACCGCGTCACGTCACCGCTGGCTTCAATCCCGCCACGCTGGCGACGTCGCGCGCGGGCTGGGCGCGATCCAACGCTACGGCCGCTGATAAATGATCAGCGTCTTCGGCAACGAATAGCTCCACGTATCGCCAAACGGGAACGTGGGACCGCTCCCACCAAAAATGAGCATTTCGCTGCCCGTCCAGACGGCGCTGTGCACGTAGCGAGGGGTGGGCGGACTGCTCACGTTGAGCGCGGCCCAAGTCTGGTTCGCGACATTGAAGCGGCCGCCATCGCTCGCGAGCGTACTGGTGGGCAGCGCGAAGCCACCCCAGATGATCATCTCGGATCCGGTCCAGACGCCGCTCTGTCCGGCCCGGCCGGTGGGTGCATTCGCCGAAGGGAGCGCCACCCACGCCGTGCCCGCGCCCGGCGTGAACGCCGCGCCGTCACCGAGCAGACCGCTGGAATACCCGCTGGGGCTTCCACCCCAGATCAGCATCGAGCTGCCGGTCCAGACCGCGGTGTGATAAAATCGGGCGCTGGGCGGAGTCCCCGTCAGCGCCATCGCGACCCAAGTGTCGGTCCCCGGCGTGTAGCGTCCGCCCGTGTTCGTCGCACTTCCGCCCGTGTTGCCACCCCAGATCAACATCTCGCTGCCCGTCCAGACGGCGCTGTGCGAGTAGCGGGCGCTCGGCGGGCCGCCCGTCACGCCCACCGCCGTCCAGGCGTTGCTCGTGGGATTGAAACGCGCTCCGTCGCCGCGAATCGCGCCAACACCGGCATTGCCTCCCCAAACGATCATCTCCGTGCCGGTCCACACCGCGGAGGCGAGAGTGCGCACGGAGGGCGGAGTGCCGGTGGGAACGGCGGGATTCCAGGACTGGGTCGTAGGGGAGAAACGGCCGAGGTCATTCAGGTACGTCGAAGCGCCCGCGAAGCCGCCGAAGACGATCATCTCCGTCCCGGTCCAGACGGTCGCGTGATCGCGCCGGGCGGAGGGAGCTCCCGCGGCGGGCATCTGGGACCAGGCGTTCAGCGTGGGGTTGAAGCGTCCGCCGTCGCCGAGAATCGTGCTGTTCGCGCCGCCGCCCCAGACGAGCATTTCGCTCCCCGTCCAGACGGCGGAGTGGCTGATCCGCGCCGCGGGCGAGGCCGCGGCCATCTGCGTCCAGACATCGCTCTGCGGGTTATAGCGCGCTCCGTTTGTCGGATACACCGAGACGCTGGTGATCCCGCTCCAAAGCATCATTTCCGTGCCGCTCCAGATCGCGGCACTCCCGTAGCGCGCACTCGGGGCGCCGTTCGCACTGAGGGCGCTCCACGCGTCGCTCGCGGGATCGTACCGGCCGCCGTTCGCCAGGGCGGTGGAGTTGAAGAGGCCACCCCAGATCACCATGACGCTTCCGCTCCAGACGGCGAGCTGCTGGCCGCGCCCGCTCGGCGCGTTGACGGCGCTCATCGGCGCCCATGCATCGGCCGCGGGGTTGTAGCGCGCACCGTCGTTGAAAAAGGCGCTCGCATTCGTGGTGCCGCCCCAGACGATCATCTGGCTGCCGGTCCAGACGGCGGTGTGGTAATAGCGGGCGCTGGGCGCGTTCGGTAGGGGCAGCGTGGTCCAGGAGTTCGCGGACAGATTGTAGCGGGCGCCATCGCCGAGTTCGGCGGCGCCGCTGCCGCCCCAGATGATCATTTCGGATCCGGTCCAGACCGCGGTGTGAGACGCGCGGGCGGACGGGGCATTCGTCGCCGGAAGGCCGGTCCAGACGCCGGCGTTTCCGTTCGCGCTGGGATTGAAGCGCGCCCCGTCGGCCAGGTTGACCGCCGCGCCGGCGCCACCCCAGATGATCATTTCGCCACCGGTCCAGACGGCCGTGTGGAACGAGCGCGCGGCGGGGGCACCGGTTGCGTTCAGCGTGGTCCAGGCGTTGGAAATCGGACTGTAGCGGGCGCCGTCTCCGAAGGGGCTGCCGGCGCTCCCGCCCCACACCAGCATTTCCGTTCCCGTCCACACCGCGGTGTGGCCGCGTCGAGCGGCGGGCGCACCAGTCGCGGGAAGCGCGGTCCAGCTGTTCGAGACCGGATTGTAGCGGGAGCCGTCGTTGAAATAGACCTGGCCGGCGAGCGTCCAGCCGCCCCAGACGATCATTTCGGATCCGGTCCAGACGCCGGTCACTTGAAACCGCCCGCTGGCGGGCGGCGCGGTCGTGATGCGCTGCTGCCAGCCATCGACCGCGGTCATCGTACCGATATTCACATATCCCGCGGCGACGAGCGCCGGGTTCTGGGCGGCCGAGAAGACAATGCCGCCGCTCGCGACCCCGCTTTGTCCGCTCGCCGCCAGGTTGGCCGCGGCGGCGCCCGTCGCGAGTTGCGTGGTCCCCACCGCACCGGTCGCGAGCTGCGATCCCGTGACCGCTCCCGTCGCGATCTTCGCCGTCGTGATCGCCCCATCCGGTACATTCGCCGCCATCACGGCGAAGCCGACCGCGGCGATGCGTTGATCCGGGGTGAGCTGCTGGACCCCATTCGTCCCGTCATTGAACCAGACGCGGAGACGGACGTCGGTGTTATTGAAAACCGCGTTCGGGATCGCGGTCATGATCGCGGTGTCGCCGAGGAGGACGCTGTAGAGTCCGTTCGCCACCGTCACGCTCACCGCTTGCGTCGGGACGCTCCCGGCGACCGATGTCCCATCGTTGCTCCAATAGGTCGCCGTCCCCGATCCATTGACGAGGGCGAACTTGAACGCGCCTGGGCCGCTAAAGTTCGAGCCACTGACTGCGACGCGGCCCTGGTAGTTGATGATCTGGGGAACCTGCGCGTGGGCGGTGGTGGCGGCGAGCAGCACCGCGAACAGGAGGACGCGAGTTTTCATAAAGAGGGGAGTTGGCCCGCCGAACAGGCGACGGACGGAGGTATTCCGACGCGGGAGCGCGATCCGGAGGCAACCGGCTCCTTGCATGGAGACCTACGCCTTCGGAATCCCGAAGTTTCGCTCGCCGATGCGGGACAGGAACGAAAGCGGCCCGGCTGGCGCTTTCATTGCGTTAGATTCCCAGCCGATTCGACGCGTGCGCCTCCACCCCTCAAGGGTGGGCGTGCAGGTGCGGCGGGGGCCTCCGCCCACTCGAAGTCGGCGTGGCGGGTTGCGAGTGTGCTTTGGCACCCGAAAAGTGTGCCCGCACCGGTTCGGAGTGTGTTCTCGCCAACTTAAAGTGTGCTGGGCAGGTTCAGAGCGTGCTTTGGCACCCAAAAAGTGTGCCCGCATCGGTTCGGAGTCTGCTCTCGCCCACATAAAGCGTGCTGCTCAGGTTCAAAGCGTGCGCCGGCACCCGAAAAGTGTGTCCGCATCGGTTCGGAGTGTGCTCTCGCTCACTAAAAGTGTGCCGTTCTGGTTCAACGCGTGCACGTGACCCCAAAAAGTGTGCGGAGATGGCGGGGGTTGCTGCTTTCCACCCTCCGAGCGAAAAAAGTTCGTCGGGACGTGTGCCGCGCCGGTTCAAAGTGTGCCTTGGGCAAGAAAAAAAGGTCGGATGCCCCGTTTTTTGTGAGCCGAAGGACACTTTTTGTGAGCATCCGCACCCTTCGGATCTGCTTTTCAGATTTTCGGCGTGCGCTTGCTCACCGCGAAGGTGCGTTGCCGCTCCAAAGGGTGCGAGAGCACACTTTTTTGGGTGCCCGGAAGGTTGGGAGTCTGCGCGGAAGACTCCGGATCTGAAAAATCGGCGCCGGGGGACCGTGCGGCGCACCCTTTGAATCTGCTTTCCAGAAAAAAAGGGTGCATGAGCACACCCTGAGCGTGCGTCGGTGGTTCAAAGTGTGCGCCAGCCCGCGTCCCGCCCTCAAAGCAGAAATCTTCGAAGTATTTTTTCGCTGGGCGGTTTTTGGCCCGATTCCGCAGTCTTCGGCGGTGGCGCCCCACCCAGCAAATTCGCCGCCGCCACGCTCGATTCGGCCCGTGGATCGATTCTAGACCGCGCGATCCACCGACCTATATTGAGCCATGCCCAGCCTGTTCGCGCGGATTGTCACCGCAATCTGCCTGACTCTCGCGGTCATCTGTCCGGCCGCGGGACTGTGGGCCCAGGCCTTGGACGGCCAGGTCGATACCGCGTTCACCCCGAGCTTGCGCGCTGCCGGTGAGGCCACCCAGGTCCTCCTCGCGAATGATGGGCGGGCGCTGCTGCTCGGTTCGTTTTCCCACTTCAACGGGCAGCCGTCCGCCGGCGGCGTCTGGCTGGATGAAACGGGCGGAGTCGTCACGATGTTCAATCCCCAGCCGCCCCCCGGCACCACCTACCACGCGGTGGCGTTGTTCCCAGATGGCGCGGTGCTGACTCTGCGGCGGGCCTTGGCAGCCGATCGCGATGGGTTGCAGACGACTCTGCTGCGCCTGAACGGGGATGGTTCGATCGATCCCGCCTTCACGGCACCGAATCTGCCGGGCTACCGCGGCGCCACCGTCGCATCCAATGGCCAGGTGCTCGTCCAGTTGACCAACGATGCCGGCTACACCCTGACGGGACCAAATGGAGTGGTGACCGGCGCTCTTTTCGCGAATCCCGGGCCAAATGGCATCGTCCGCCTGCGGGCCGATGGGCGGCTCGATGCCAGCTTCACTCCGCCGACGTTGGTGACCGAGCGGACCGACGGACTCGCCATCCTGACGAGTGGGAAGATCCTCCTGCGCGGGGACTACTCCGCGCCGGACGGTGCCGGCGGCACGATCCTTCGGCAGCAGGTGGTCCGCTTGCTCGCCAACGGCACCCTGGATCCCAGCTTCAATCTCACCGGCACTCTCCTCGAAGGCGGTGGCTTGGGCTCGGGCGATCTTCGTTATGGCCGTTTGATCGCCGGCCCAGACGAGTCGGCGTACTTCCTCGGAATCCCCGCCGGAGTGTTCCGTGATCGCGTGCCCGTCGTCTGGCGCATCCTGTCGAACGGAACCCTTGACCAGGGGTTTTCCGTCGCCGTCGCGACCCCGCCTGCCGAGCTGATCCCTCTGCCGTCCGGCGGTGCGCTGGCGGTGATCGCCACGCTTTACTTCCCCGGTGAAGGCCTCCCGCTGAGCGGTTTGGTGAAACTAAATCCCGACGGATCCGCGGATCCGAACGCGCTCTTCCCCGTCGGTACGCTGCAATCGATCAACGCGGTCGCCCGGCGTCCCGATGGTCGCATCGTCGCCGCCGGACGTTTCGACCGCATCCAAAGCCTCAGCCGGAATAGTGTGGCGCAATTCACGGCCGGCTTCGCGCCGGATGCGTCGTTCGATCCCGGAATCGGGGCCGAGGAAACTGGAGGATGGATCGAGGCCATCGCCGCTCTCCCCGATGGCCGCATCTGGATTGGTGGCAACTTCACGAGCATAAATGGCCAGCCCCGTCCCAGACTCGCAAGGCTGCTCCGGGACGGCAGCCTCGATCCCGCCTTCGCGCCCAATTCCCTCCCCCGCACGATCTTCGCGTTCGTGCCAGATGGTCGAGGCGGCGTCATCGCCGCATCATCCTCCGCGGTTTTCGCCTTCGATGCGAGCGGCGCCGTGGACGCGCAGTTTCGCCCCCCGTCCTTCCCGGGCTTCCCGAACCTTCGGTCGCTGGCGAGGCAGCCCGATGGGAAGCTCCTCGTGGGCGGTGATTTCGAAGTGGTGCGCGCAGACGGCGGGAGGACGCGCTCGATCGCGCGCCTGCTTCCCGATGGCAGCCTGGATCCGGGATTCGACGCCGGGAGCGGGTTCGCGGGCAGTCAGTCCTTCACGACGGACGTTTTGTTGGGACCGAACGGCCGCATTTACGTGGGCGGCGGATTCGAATCCTACCGGGGGGACCCCGCCGCGGCCTTGGTGGCGCTGCGTCCGGATGGAACCATTGATCCCTCCTTCCGCCCTGCCATGGGAAACCCGCCGGTCAGCCAGCCAAATCGCCTGGCTCTCGACAGAGCGGGCAGAGTCCTCTTCACCGACACCCTTGACACTCAGTATGAGTACAACACCCCGGCTTTTCGGGCCTTTGGCGGCATCCGCCGATTCCTCCCGGATGGGTCCGCCGATCCCACCTTCCAGCCAGCGCCGCGGTCTTTCTCCGCCTACCTCAACTATGACTTCAACGCGCTCGCCGTGCAGCCGGATGGACGCATTTTCGTCGTCGGCGTCTTCCGCGCGGTGGGCGGCTTTAGCGCCGAATCGGTCGCCCGCCTGACCTCCGGTGGTACCGTGGATCGCTCCTTTTCCGCCGGGCTCGGTGCCGAAACCACCCTCATTGAGCCCCCCCCTTTCGATCAGCCGACAAACAAGGTGCGAGCCATCGCGGTGGCGGCAGACGGGAGCATTCTGGTGGGCGGCTATTTCAAGCGATTCGATGGCCACCTGGCGAGCGGCCTCGTGCGCCTTGCCGCGCAGCCGCTGCCTCCTGCGCCAGCGAGCGGACGCGGCCGGCTCATCAACGTGTCCACCCGGGCGCTCGTTGATGCGGGTGAAAATGTGGCGATCGGGGGCTTTGTGATCGTCGGCAGCGGCACCCGCCGAATCATCGTCCGCGCCATCGGCCCGAGCCTCACCGCCGCCGGCGTGGCGAATGCCCTGGCGGATCCCACCGTGACGCTCGTGAACGCGGCGGGAGTCCAGGTGGCGGCCAACGATGACTGGGCCAGCGGTCCCGCTGGCGCCGCCCTCGCCAGCGTGGGGTTGGTGCCGGGGGATGCGCGCGAGGCTGCACTCGTGCTGGATCTCGGCGCTGGCGCGTACACGGCGATTGTCGGCGGAAAAGCGGGTGCCACCGGCGTGGCCCTGGTCGAGATCTACGATCTCGATCCGCCCGGGGCCGCGCGCGTCGTCAACCTCTCAACTCGTGCCCTGACGGATTCCCCAAACGGCGGCTCCGCCGAGCCGACGATTGGCGGCTTTGCGATCCGCGGTGGGCCCTTGAAGGTTGTGCTCCGCGGCCTCGGACCCAGCCTCGCCCGCGCCGGGGTGCGCAATCCGCTGGCCGGGACCAGCCTCTTCCTGCAAATCGCGGCGGACGGGGCCGAGCTGGCGTACAACCGCGACTTTCGCGAGATTGATCCTGTTCTTGGCTTCACGCTTGCCGACCTCCTCGCGACCGGCCTGGCGCCAGCCGAGGGGTCCGAGTCCGCGATCCTGGTGGAGTTGCCCGAAGGAAACTACACCGGCCTGCTCCGCGGGAGCGGCACGCCGGGCATCGGACTCGTGGAGGTTTACGAAGTGCCGTAGGGCGGAGGCAGGGAGAGCGGGCCTTCCCCCGCACGTGGCCAAAGCAGCGAAGCGTTCGAATTTCGAGTTCCCCGATCCAATCTCGGTTCCGTCCTCATGCCTGCTCCCGAATCTCCTCGCGACCGCCGCGGATGGTTCGAGCGGGTGTGGGCGCACCGGGAGGACATCCTGTACCCGGAGTTGTTCGGCGAGCAGAGCCGGGGGATTTTTCCCATCCAGGCGGACATGCTCACGGAGGTTTTCCAGCAGGAGACTTTTGATCCGCGGTGGCTGCACTATGGGGTGATGGAGTATGGTCCCACGGATACGAGGGAGTCCTGGCTGTACGTCACCTCGGGCATGTCGAACGATTGGGAGTCGGAGGAACCGGACCCAGCGAAAACCTCCGGACTCGGCTGCGAGTTCGTTTTCGAGACGAAGGCGGCAGGCGACTGGGCGATCCTGCGGCTCTTACACTTGATGACGTTTCAGATCCTGCTTTGCCACGGGCGATATCCCGGGCGCGAGCCGCTGAGCGATTACGATCGGTTGCCCCTGCGCGGGCCGATCCGGGAAGGAGACTCCGCGCTGACTCATCTCACGCTGGCCGAGCCGGTCGGATTTGCGCGGAGTGTGCAGCTGGCTTCCGGCTCATTCGTCTTCTACCAAGTCGTGGGCATCACCGAGGCCGAGGCAGCGCATGCGCGCCAGCACGGCGGCCGGTCATTGATCGAAGCGCTCACCGCGGCCGGGCATTTTCCGGTGACTGACCCGGACCGGGAGGAGACAAGGATGAAGGATCTTGGTTCCGGATGACGTGATCTGAAACCAACCCGACGTCAGGTGTGGGGCGGCTTCTCGTAGCGCATCGCGCCGACGATATTGCCTTCCGGGTCCTCGAAGCGGATCACCGCGCCGACGGTCGGGATGGTGGCCTTTTCCATCGTGATCCGTCCCCCGGCTTTCCGAACCGCGTCCGCGGTCGCATCGACGTCGTCGACGGAAATGGTGCATTCAAACCCGTTCAGTCCTGCACCGGCCGGGCGGGCGGTTTGCCGGCGATGCATCAATCCCTGGATCCCAGGATTTTTATCGTCCCCGGTGTGGATAAGATAAAACCCGGGAGGACCCCAGGGCTCGAAGCGCCAGGCGAAAACCGCTTCGTAGAAGCGAATGGCACGGGTGACGTCGTCGACGTGAATGGCGAAGGCAGCGAGGTTGTTGGGCATGCGACGATGCTGCGGGATCGACAGCGCAGTCGCAATCGCGCTAACTCGACATTGCATGTCGGGAAAACGACGCACCCTGGCCGATGAAGAATTCTTCGTCGTGCGCTCTTCGGCTGCCGGGCTGGCCTCGGGGTCGCTGATCGAGCGGCACCAGCATGAGTGGCATCAGTTGATCTACGCCGCCTCCGGCGTGATGACCGTCTGGACCGAGCGCGGATCTTGGGTGACGCCGCCGCACTGGGCGATCTGGGTGCCCGCGGGGGTCGTTCATTCCATCCGCTTTGCCGGCCTCACGGAGATGCGCACCCTTTACCTCCGGCCGGGGCGGACCCGCGCGATGCCGGCGGGCTGCACGGTGATCGCGGTCTCGGACTTTCTCCGCGCGCTGATTCTCCGGGCGGTCGACCTCGGCGTTCTCGATCGGCGGGCTTCGGTGGATCGGGCGCTGGCGACGCTGCTGCTCGATGCGCTGCGCACGCAGCCGACCCCGGCATTCGACCTGCCGCTGCCGGAAGCACCCGAACTGCGGCGGGTCGCCGAAGACCTGCTGCGCGATCCGGCGGATGGCGCCTCCGGGGCGGCGATCGCGGCGCGGATCGGAGTGGGCATCCGGACGCTGGAGAGGCGTTTCGCTGCTGAAACCGGCCTGAGCTTCGGCCGGTGGCGACGGCAGGCGCGATTCGCCCACGCCTTGCGGGAACTGGCGGCGGGCCGGGCCGTGAAGGTGGTCGCGGCGGAGGCGGGTTACCACAGCGCGAGCGCGTTCGTGGCGGCCTTTCAGGAGGTCTTCGGCACAACCCCGGGGCGGTATTTCGCTGCCGCCTGAGCGCCTGCGGTCCGCGAGCGGATGCGTCGAATTCTTCACGTCACGCTCCAGACAATGAAGCGACGGGCCCTCGACGCGGCGGCCCATCCTCCGCAGATTCCCAGATGGGCATTTCCCTCGTCGGACAAAACGCGCTCGTCACGGGCGCCAGCAGCGGCATCGGCGAAGGCTGCGCGCGAGCGCTCGCGGCCGCCGGCGCGAACGTGGTGGTGAATTACAACGCGAAGGCGGCGGATGCCCAAAGGATCACCGCCGAGATCAGCGCCCTCGGGGCGGGCCGGGCCGTCGCCGTGCAGGCGGACGTCAGCAACGAAGCGGAGGTCGAGGCGATGTTCGCTCGGGCCGTCGCGGAGTTTGGCACGCTGGACATCCTCGTCAGCAATTCAGGGATGCAGAACGACGCCGCGTTCCACGAGATGACGCTCGCGCAGTGGAACGCGGTCATCGGCGTGAACCTGACCGGTCAATTCCTCTGCGCGCGGGCGGCGGTCCGCGAGTTTTTCCGTCGGGGTCCGCGGCCCGAGGTGAGTCGTGCGCTGGGAAAGATCATCTGCATGAGCAGCGTCCACGAAACGATCCCCTGGGGCGGGCACGTGAACTACGCCGCGAGCAAGGGGGGCCTCATGCAGCTGATGAAGAGCATGGCGCAGGAACTCGCGCCGAAGAAGGTGCGCGTGAACAGCATCGGACCGGGCGCGACGAAGACGGCCATCAACGTCGCCGCGTGGTCGACGCCGGAAGCCGAGCATGAACTGCTGAAGCTGATCCCGTACGACCGCGTCGGTCTCCCGGAGGATGTCGCGAAAGTCGCGGTCTGGCTGGCGAGCGACGAGAGCGACTACATCACGGGCCAGACGATCTTCGTCGACGGCGGGATGACCCTCTATCCCGGTTTCGCGACCGGCGGGTAGCGCCCGCGGTCCGCCGCGATACGCTTCCGCCATGGAACTCCTGGACCGACTCGCGCGCCACCTCGGTCGGACGCCCGACACCGCCGCGGCGGCGTTCGTCGCGGGGAATGCGACGGTGATCGGCGATGTCGCGCTCGGCCCGGGCAGCAGCATCTGGTACGGCTGCGTCCTGCGAGGCGACCTCAACTCGATCGTGATCGGCGAAGGAACCAACGTGCAGGACCTGACGCTGGTCCATCTCGCCAACGACTGTGGGGCGAAGGTGGGGCGCTACACGACCATCGGGCATCGGGCGATCATTCACGCCTGCGAAATCGGCGACGAATGCCTCATCGGCATGGGCGCGACGGTGCTCGACGGCGCGGTCATCGGCGACCAGTGCATCGTGGGAGCGAACGCGCTCGTGACGAAGGGATTCGTAGCGCCGCCCGGCTCGATGGTTCTCGGCGCTCCCGCGAAAATCACGCGGCCACTCACCGCCGAAGAGCGGGCGAATTTACGGCCGTGGGCGGAGAAGTACCTCGTCGTCGCCCAGGCGCATGCGGGACGAAGCGTCACCCGAAGACCGCATTTGGACACAGCGGGAACAAGACACAGCGGGAACAAAGCAGTCAGGAAGGGGGGATAAGCCCGGCGATGTCGGCTAAATCCTTCGGCCGACCGCTCGCCCGTTGGTTGCGCAGAAGTTCCTCCCGGCCAAGAAGCGGAACCTCCAAACCATCGATCTCCGCTCGGACGCGGGCCGCGAAACACTCGGAGAATTCGACCCCCGAAATGGCATTCATCACCTCGATCCGCAGAGGCGGTAAACCGATGCGCACGATGTTCCCGGGCACGAGAAAGGGTTCGCTCCGCAACTCCGGGGAAACGAAGCCGAACTCCACGAATGCGCCAACGAGACGTTCAGCGGTGGAATCCGAAGTGCGGACGAAAACGTCCAAATCGCCGGTCGCGCGGACGTAACCGTGGAAGCCGACCGCGTAGCCGCCCACGACGACGTAGTCAACGCCGTGCTTCGTGAGCAACCTCAAGAAATCGGCGAAGTTCGGATTCAGCTTTTCCATACTCGAAGAACTGCCGCCTCAAAAATTCGATCCCGGCCAGTCGCTCGGCCGGGGATCGCGCCAGCCAATAGGCCAGATCGTCCGGCGGATCAGCGTGCGAACCGACGCTCAACTCCGGGGCGGGTCTCGTCGTCATGCGGGAAGGTCCCGATCGCGCGAAGCTGCGCAAGTGGCGGCTGCGCCAGCTTGGCCGAGGCGAGCGAGCGCTGGCCGGGGAGAGCGAGCGCCGACGACTGGTGCCGCCCCTTCAGGGCTCCTGAAAAATAACATTTTCCCACCGATGGCGTTGCCCGATTGCGGGCGCCCCCGGAAACGATGACGGCAGTCCCGCTGCCATCGCTGCCCCACAACGGGGCCCCGGTGGTGCCTGCGCAAGTTTGAAGAGTCTGGTCTCGTCGAAGGTGATCCCCGCCACCGCGACGCGGTCGTCATAGCTCAACAACGGCGTCTGCGCTGCCCGGGTCGACCGGCCATCGAAAAAAAGGAGAAAGGCGCCAGCACGCGCGACAGGAGAATTCCGATGGTTCGGTATTCGCGCGCGAACGGATCGTGCGAGCTCTGTCACCCCGTGAAGGATCCCGGGAGGGACCGGAAAAAGCGTTGGTTAGTCTTTGCGATCGGGCACCGCAAAACCGCCCGAATCGCAAATCTCAGAGCGGCGGCGGCAGCTTGGGCGGCGCTCCGCCGGCGGCGGGTCCGAGAGCGAACGCGGCCCCGACGCTGATCGCGATCGCGCTCAACCAGACGTAGCAGCCGGGCCGGAGCGATTCCACGGTCATCGTCTTCGTCCCCGCCTCGTCCGCCGGGACCGTCTGGCCGCGGATGGTCAAGGTGTGCAGGCTCACGGCGAACGCGAGGACGGTCAGAACGAGGGCGCCGGAGCGCCGGTTTGCGAGGATCAGAATTCCGCCCACGAACCAGAAGGGGTTCGCGAACCACCCGAGCTGTCCGGTGAACAACCCTAGCCAACCTGTCGCGAGCACCTGGATGCCGGTCCAGAGAGCCAGCGGGTCCTTCGGATCCTTCGTGACGCTAAACGCCAGCGCAGGCAGCGCACACGCGGCGACGAAGAGGAAGGCGCTCAGGGCGAGCAGGGCGCGGGGGAGGGGCATAACGGCGGACGGAGCTGGAATGAGGAAGTTCCGATCGAGCGCCTTTCACCTGCTCGGTACCGTGCTGGAGAGCGGCTCGACCTTTCCGGCGAGCCGTTCGATCACTTTCGCGCGCGTCTCGGCGTAAGTGGGACACTCCTTGTAAAAGGCCAGCGAGAAATGGCTCGCGCCTTCGTATTCATCGAGGTGCCAGATCCGCTGGTCGGCGCTGATCTCCCCCATCTCGCGGGCGATGCGGGTGGTGGAGTCGGAGGAGCCCAGGCTGATGCGACGGATGACTGCTCCCTTCGCATCCACCATCAGGAAAGCCCATTTGATCGCGCGGTCGCCGGTCAGCTCGAAATGCTCCTGCACCAGGAGGTTTTTTCCGTCGGTCGCGAACTGCTCGCGAGTGAAGAATGCGGGGGACTTGTCCCCGGCGGTGGCGAGTCGATCCCGAATCTCGCGTACCTGGGCGATGGCCTTCCCCAACTCGGCCTCGTCCTTCAGCGCCTGGAGGCACTGGACGATCTTGGCGGCGGCGAGGAAGTCGTTCCGCTCGATGGTGAGGACGCGACGAAACAGCGGCAACGCCACGTCCGGCTGGCCGGCCAGCGCGTTCGTGAGGCCGGCGTTGAAAAGGGCGGCCGGGTCATCCGGCGCCGCTTTCGCGCGGGCGTTTCCCGTTTCCGCCGCCTCTGGGTAGCGA
This sequence comes from Chthoniobacterales bacterium, assembly GCA_038322235.1. GTDB lineage: Bacteria > Verrucomicrobiota > Verrucomicrobiia > Chthoniobacterales > SZAS-18 > SZAS-18. The sequence goes on along the minus strand of JBBQFQ010000003.1, from coordinate 193,470 downwards.
CCGGCATCCATCAGCGCCGAGAAGTCCTCGTTCGCGGCCCGCGCGTTGGCAGTCCCGAGCAAAACCACGGCCACCAGCGGCAGAAAGCGAAGACCGTTCATCGCGGGGAGGAAAGCGGGTCAATCAGAGAGGACAGGGTCTCCCGCGACGGCGGACGTCCGCGGCGGGTTCGCCGCCGCACCCGCGTCACGGATACGTCAGGTCCCCGTCGATCAGCGCGTTCGCGATGATGACGCGCTGCACCTGGCTGGTGCCTTCGACGATCGTCAGCTGGCGGGCGTCGCGGAAATACCGCTCCATGGGGTACTCGGTGCTGTAGCCGTAGCTTCCCATCACCTGGAGGCAGTCGTAGGCCGCCTTGTTCGCGAGTTCCGTGGCGAAGGCCTTCGCCATCGAGAAATACGGCGCGGCCTGCTTCCCGACCTGGCCGTCATCGACCATCTTCGCGGCGCGATAGGTCAACAAGCGTGCGGCCTCGATCTGCATCGCCAGCTCGGCGAGCATGAACTGGATGGCCTGATGCCCGATGATCTTCTTGCCGAAAGTCTCGCGCTCCTTCGCATACTGGATCGCATACGCGACGCACCCTTCCGCTGTGCCGAGGCCGCGGGCGGCGACGACGGGGCGCAGGCTGTTCAGGTTCTTCATGATGAGCTTGAAGCCCTCGTTCTCGACGCCGAGCAGATTCTCCGCCGGCACCCGCGCGTCCTCGAAGATGAGTTCTGCCGTGGGCACTCCCTTCACGCCCATCTTCTTATTGTGCGCGCCGACGCGGAAACCGGGGGTGTCCTTGTTTACGATGAAGGCGCTCATCCCCTTGTTGCCAATGCCGGGCGTCGTCTTGACCGCGACCACGAAGAAGTCCGCCACGGTGGCGCCACTGATCCACTGCTTGGTGCCGTTGAGGACGTAGTGCTTCCCGTCGCGGCGGGCGCTCGTGGAAATGTTTCCGCTGTCGCTGCCGGCCCCTGGCTCGGTGAGGGCGAAGGCGCCGCGCATTTTACCGGTCGCCACGGCCGGAAGGTAATGCCGCTTCTGCTCGTCGGTTCCGCCAAAAAGGATCGCAGACGTACCGAGCCGCGTGAGCAAAAGGATGAGCGCGGAGGAATTGCAGTATTTCGCCATCTCCTCGACCGCGATGGCGAGTCCCGTGATGCCAAGACCACTCCCTTCGTATTCCTCGGGCAGGCCGACCCCGAGCAAGCCGGTCTCTCGGAAGACCTGGAAAATATCTTCCGGATAGATCCCCGTCTCGTCCATCTCGGCGGCGCGTGGCGCGACTTTTTCGCGGGCGACCTGGCGGGCGAGTTGTTGGAGGGCTTTCTGCTCGGCGTTGAATTCGAAATCCATGGGGTGTTGGGGAAGGGGCATAGGTAGCACCCGCCCCGGTCCCGCTCAAAGCCGATCGGTTGGCGCCGCTGAAATTCTCGCCGGCCCCCGTCGCTGGTATTCCCGGGAATTCGCGGGTGACGGGGCGCTCACTCGGGCCTAAAGCACGGCTCGTTTCCGTCCATTCCGTCCTTCGCCTTGCCTGCGCTCCGCTATCACACCGACACTCTGACCGGATTTCCTTCGCGTTTCCTCGGGAACCTGCGGGACGTCCGGATCGTGCATCCGCGTCCCGCGGGCGGGTTTTTGCGCGGTCATGACGCGCGGCACCCGCTGCTTGTTTTGAATGACGGCCAGGACTTGGAGGCGCTGGGAGTCGTTGCCACGCTGGAGCACCTCGCGCGCGAAAACGAGATCGTCGCGCCGCTGGTCGTTGCCATCCCCTCCAATGGGGCGCGCAAGATGGAGTACGGAGTCAGCGGCCGCGCCGACTACGCCGGCCGCGGCGCGCGGGCGGGCGAGTACGTGCGTTTCGTCCTCGAAGAAGTGCTCCCGGTCGTGCACGAGCGGCATCGCGTGGCGCGCGATCCGGCCCATTCCGCCGTTCTCGGCGCTTCGCTGGGTGGGTTGTCCGCCTTCGATTTGAAGTGGCGGCATCCGCAGGTCTTCGGGATCTGCGGCGTATTCAGCGGCTCGTTCTGGTGGCGCGAGGATTCCGCGGACGTGAGTGCCCAGCAGATTTCCCGCATCGCCCACCGGATCGTGCGCGAGGCCGGCCCCACCGGAGTGGACGATCGGGCGGGTCGCTTTTGGTTCCAGGCGGGAACCGACGACGAGACGGAGGATCGCGACGGGAACGGCGTGATCGACGCCATCCAGGATACGACCGAGCTCATCGACGAACTCGCGGCGAAGGGCTGGGAACCGGGGCGAAACGTGGTCTATCACGAGGTCGCGGGGGGCCGGCATGAGACCGGCACCTGGGCCGGAGTTTTCGGTGAGTTCGCCCGCTTCGCGTTTGGCCGGGAGAGGCTGGCGGCATCGGTGGAATGAGCGCGGAGGAGCAATATCCGCGTCTGCTCGGCCTGCTCGCCGACTGGCTGCACGAGGGTTGGCCGGACGAAGGCCACGCGACACCCCTGGACGCCGTCCGCGCGTTCGCCGAGGGAACGTCCCGGCTGGCGATGCGCGGCGTCATCGCCGAGATCCACCAACTCCTGGCGCGAAAGCTCCCCGAGACCGCGCTGCGACGGATCGTCTGCGAGGAACTGGGGTGCGACTATGATCCTACTGCGGATGGTCTCACTTTCCCGGAGTGGCTGCTGTCCGTCGCGGAGGTGCTCAGGGAGAAATCGGGAAAATAGAGGACGCGAGGGCGGGCGCAGCCGACCGATTCACATCCGTAGCTCGAGCCATCGACCCTCCTGCTTCCCGAGCTTCGTGATCTTCTTGGCGATCTCCTCGATCGCCTTTTGATGCTTCTTGTCGCCCTCGGGTGAGGCCCCGTGGATGATCAGGAGCCCCTTGTCGTCGGTCACGGCGATGATCGTCAGGGCGACGATGCACGGGCGTCCTTGTCGGTTCCCTCCCAGACGGCTTGAACGGTGTCCATGCCGTGCGTTTTGTCGTTCTGCTTCTCGAGCGTAGCCGCCTTCCCGTTGGTGCGCGGATCCCGTTCCCGCGTGAATGCGCCCGTGGCGCGGCTGGAGAGAACAGCCGCTACGTCTTCCGCGAGCGAAGCGCTCGAACCAAAAGGGCCACGCCCACCGCAGCCAGAATGAAGTACCCCGAATAGTAGCCGATCTGGTAGCTGGCGCGGAACAGCGGCGAACTGGGGCGAGCGGAGACCTCCGGTCTGCTCAACGGCGCGGGATCCACGATCTTCAGGACACGGAAGCTCTCCAAGACAGCGCGTAGTTCGGCATCCTGACTCACCTCGCCCTGCGAGTGGAGAACCTGCACGAGATAGACCGTTTTCCCCGTGGCCGTCAGCCGCGCGGCCATTGATCCAGCACCGTCCCGCCCCATCTCGAGCGTCAGAAAATTCAGCCCATTTGCACTCACGGCACCTTCGGTTCTCACCTCGTGACCGTACTTCCGCGCGCCTTTTTTCACGCCATTGAGGAGCTCCCCCACAATCGTAGCCTGGTCTCGTTCTCCCGTATCGCCCGACGGCGGATCATACACGATCACTTGGGCGACGCGCTTCCCGTCGGACGACTTTATCATGCAGTGGGGTGGCGGTTCCGACACCTTGACTTGCGCCCACCCGGCGGGCATTTCGATGGAGTAGTTCTTGTCTGGGAAACTCAAGAGCTCTCCGCCCGCAGCTGACCGAAACGCGATCAGGGTCGCGGCTAATAGCGTTGCGAGGCGAATGTTCATCGCGCGAATGCAGCCAATTCGGTCGGGCGCATCCAGACAATTCTCCGGACTTGTCAGCTGCCCCCCGCGGGGTTCCTCGCGATGACGGGCTGTCCGTGCGCTGGTTGAAATGTTCTCGTTCCACGCGTCGCGAGTGCACTGAGGCTCGCCCGCACCGCCCAGCCCGATCGCCCGCGTCGAGACCTGTCAGCCCGCTACGATTCGCGGCCCGCCGCCGCCCCTTTCCCCCTCTGTATTCCTTTCGTCCTCAGTGTTTTACCGGCGGTCGGACTCGAACCGACACTCACTCGCGTGAAACGGATTTTGAGTCCGTCGCGTCTGCCATTTCGCCACGCCGGCTTTGCGCTGCGGATCGTTACGTCGGGGCCGCGCGGTCGTCAATGCGGTCTGAGGGCAGTGGGGGACTCATTGCCCGCAGGATGTAGTCCCTGACTGCCTCCTTCCACGCTCTCGGCGGGGAACCGAGTGCCGACGCGAGACGTTGCGTCGCCAGGACGGTGTAGGGCGGGCGCGGGGCGAGGAAGGAGGTCATCGCGGCGAGGGGCGTCGGGATGAGCGGATCGCATCGCAGGACACCGCCACCTTCCTCAAAGACGGCGACGACCGCGCGGGCGTAGTCGAGCCAGGAACAACCGCCGGCGTTGCAAACGTGCAGCACCCCTCGGGGGAGGCCGCGCGCGAGGAGACGGAGCATCCAGACGGCGATGTCCTCGCACGACGTGGGCGTGGACCATTTGTCGCTGATCGCGCGGATCGTTCCACCGGAGCGTGCGGCGTGGAGGACGGCATCAGGGAAGGAGGCTTTGTCGGGTCCGAAAAGCCAGGAGACCCGAGCAACAAGATGCGACGCATCCGCCTCCAAGACGGCCCGCTCACCCGCGAGCTTGGTGCGTCCGTACACGGAGATCGGCTGCGGTTCGACGTCTTCCGCGACGGGCTCGATCGCGGTGCCATCGAGAACGTAGTCGGTGCTGAAATGGACGATTCGGGCGCCGCGATCGCGGCAGATGCGGGCGAGCGAGGCGACGGCATGCTCGTTGAGGGCCGCGGCCAGCGCCGGGTCGCGCTCGCAGGCGTCCACGTTCGTGGCTCCGGCGGCGTTCAGCAGGACTTCGAAATCCTGCGCGTCGAGCACGCGGCGGAGAGCGTCGTCGCCGGCCGCGAGATCGAACTCGGCGCGGCCGAGGGCGGTGACGGGGTGAGAGGCCGCCAGTTGGCGGGCGAGGGCGGCGCCCAGCCGACCATTCCGGCCGAGCACCAGCAGCTTCACGAGGCGGAGACGGAGGCGAGCGGACGCTCCGCGAGCGTGCGGCGAACGAGCGCGCGGACGACGAAGATATCGCGCAGCATTTTCAGTCCGTCATGGAGCGGACGGAGGGTGGAGGCGGGTTCGTCGTGCCAGTCGACGGGCAGGTCCTGGACCCGAAAGCCCAACCTTTGCGCGAGCAGGAGCACTTCGAGGTCAAAGGAGAAGCCAGGCAGCTGCTGGCGCGAGAAAATCTCGCGGGCGGCGGCTGCGCGAAAGGCCTTGAAGCCGCACTGGGTGTCGGTACAGCCGGGTAGGATCAGCGCCTGGACGACGAGATTGAAGGCATCACTGAGCTTCCGCCGGAGGAACCCCTGGCGGACGGCGATGACGCTCTGGGGGTGCCGCCGGTTGCCGATGAGAACGTGGTGCTCCGGGTGCCGGGCGAAGTGCTCGAGAAATTCCGCCACGGATTCGAGGGGAGTGCTGAGATCCGCATCCATGAAGAACGCGATCTCTCCGCGCGCGCGCATCATGCCGCAGCGCACGGCGTGGCCCTTGCCGCGCTTCACGTCGTTCGCCACGACGGTGACCTCCGGGCGCCCACCGGCGGCCTCACGGCAACGCTCCACGGTGTCGTCCTCGCTTTTCTCGACGACCACGATGACCTCGAACCCACCCGCGGGAGCCAGCCGGTCCAGGTACGTGAGCAGGACGGGAAGATTCCGCGGCAGGCGGTGCGCCTCGTTGTACGCTGGAATGACGATCGAAAGCATCGCGGCCCAAGAAACGGGGAAGAATCGGTGCGCGGCAAGGGCAATCCGCTTTCCACGCCGGGATTGGACCCGGCGCGGAACCGGCGTCACCATGTGCGCTCGAGATCGTTCCGATGCCATTTCTTCGCCGCCAAGCCATTCCGTTGCTGATCCTCGCCCTCGCGGCGGTGACGCGGCTGCTCTGGCTGGATCTGCGGCCACCGCATTTCGACGAGGGCGTGAACGGCTGGTTCGTCGACCAAATCCAGCGCAACGGCTCGTTCCGCTACGATCCAACGAACTATCACGGGCCGTTGCACTTCTACGTACTGTTCCTCGCGAAGGTACTCTTCGGCCGCAACCTGTGGGCGCTCCGGATTCCCGTGGTTCTCGCGGGCCTCGGCACCATCGCGCTCCTCCTCTGGAGGTTGCCCCGATTCACCGGGGTCGCGGTGGCCCGCTGGTCCGCGCTCGCGATGGCGCTCTCGCCCGCATTCCTCTATTACCAGCGCGACGCGATCCACGAAGCGTCGCTCGCGTTGTTCCTCGTTCTGACCTTCCTCGGCCTGCTGGGGATTTGGTCGGGAGGGACGAAGCAGGATCTGGGCTGTTTCGTCGGCGGGCTCACCGGGATGATCCTCACGAAGGAAACGTATGCGATCCACGTGGGCGCCGCGCTGCTGGCGTGGCCCTGTGCGTGGCTCTGGGGCAGGATCATCGGGGAGGATCCGGGTGATCCGGTCGAACCGCGCCGGCCCCGGACGTTTTCATGGCAGGATGTGTCGTGGTCGGTCGCGATCGCGCTCGCGGTGGTCGTCTTCTTCTACTCCGCGGCGTTCTTCCATTTCGAGGACCTGCGCGGGTTGTACACGACATTCGCCGCGTGGGTGAAGACGGGGGTGACGAACAAGGGGCACACGAAGCCATCGCACTACTGGTTTGAGACGATGGCGTATTACGAGTGGTGGATTCTCGCCGGGGCGATCGCCGCCTTCCGTTTCCTCGCTCCGGGGGCCGATCGGCGCTGGCGCTGGCTCAGCATCACGGCCCTCGGCACGCTCACGGCTTATGCGATCATTAAATATAAGACCCCTTGGTGTATGCTCGCGCTCGGGTGGCCGTTCCTGATCTTAGCGGCGCTGCTGGTCGAAGAAGGGAGGAGGACATTGCCTTCGCGCGTCGGACGAGTCTCCACGGTGGTTCTTGCCGTGATCCTGCTGAGTCACGGCGCCTGGCGCGGTGCGATCCTGACCTGGCGGGAATACACGAACGACAACGAACCGTACGCCTACGTGCAGACTTTCGAGAGTCTCGCGCACTTTTCGGGGCCGATCCTCGAACTGGCCCGGCGGGATCCGCGCAACCGGCATCTCCGGGGCTACATCGTCGGGGCGAGTTCTTATCCCGTTCCCTGGTTGCTCGGCGATTTCACGCGCGTGGGATACTACGCTTCGGGCAAGGACGGGAAGGTCCCGGCGATCCCCGAAGACCGGCCGGATTTCGTCCTGACCAATGAGGCGCGGTTGCCCGCGATCGAGGCCCGGCTGGATGAGCCTTATTTCAAGGAGCGGATCGCCGTCCATCCCGCATACGACAAGGCCTATTCGCTCCTGCGCATGTCCATCTTTGAAGAGGTGATGGTGGGCCGGCTGCCGGAGTTTCTGGGCGAAAAGGGCGCCGGAGCGGGGAAGCCGGCGGAGTCGAATCCCACGGACGATGACGACGACGAGGAGGAGAAGCCGTGACGCAGCGCCTCGTCGTCGCGATGCTCGTCTTCGTGGGCGCGTCCACGCTGACCAGCTTTGCCCTCGCCCTGCGGAAAGGCGCGCTCTCGCTGGAGCTCGCCTGGATCGGGCTGGGTATCGGCGCGCTGGCGTCCGTCGTCGCGGGCTGGCAGGCGCGCGAAGCGACCGCGCGCCGCGCGCTCTCTCCGTGGGATTGGGCGGGGCTGACGGCCTTCGCGCTCTTCGCGCTCCGTTCGTTTTGCTGGCTGCTTTACTGGGACAAGGATGTGGTGAGGATCGGCGCGCCGAACAACCTCGGCGACATCTGCCGGCATCTGCTCTACGCGCGGATGTTCGCGGACGGCGAGCCGGTCTGGCCGGATCATCCGCTGCACGCGTGGGAAATGCTGCGGTATTATCCAGGGGCCGACTTTTTCCAGGCGATGCTTCTGTCCGTCGGTGCCGATGAACTCAGGGCTCTGGCGTGGTGCGGTCTGGCGGGTTCGGTGCTCGCGGCCTTCGCGCTCCGGCGCTGGGGCGGAGCCTTCACGCTGCTGGCGTTCCTTTTTGCCGGGGGTCTCGCGGGGTTCGAGATTTTCGCGACGGGTGTGGTGAAAGACTACCAGATGCCTCTCGCTTGGAAGCCGCTGGCGACGGCGATCTTCGTGACGCAACGAGGGTTCCTCTTCGCGCTGCCGGCGGGATTGATGCTACTCATAAGCTGGCGGGCGCGCTGGTTTGGCGGGGCAGGGGAGGGTGGCGGTGACGCGCCGCCGCTGCCGCGCTGGGTCGAGTGGTTGCTGCTCGTGGCGACGGCCTTCTTCCAGCTCTACGCCTTTTTGTTCCTGATGGGGCTGCTCGTCGGGTGGGGACTGATCCGGGGCGCTGATCGCACGTTCTCCCGCGATGTCTTTCTCACGCTCGCCCTCGCGCTGGCGCTCGCCGCCCCGCTCATCGCGTTGATGACGAACTTCGGCGCGGGCCGGTTTTTCCGCTGGCGCCCTGGCTGGATGTGGGAGCCGGGGGGAAACGTCCCTTGGTTTTGGGTGCTGAACTTCGGTCTCTCGCTGCCGCTCGCAGCGTGGCTCTGGCTCCGCCTCGGCTGGCGCAGTCTGGCGCGCAGCGCCCGACGGGAAGACTCGGCCGCCGCGGCTTTCGTGCTTCCCGCCGGATGCGCCTTTGGAATGTGCGCGCTTTTCGCCTTTGCTCCGTGGGAGTGGGACAACACGAAATTGATGATCTGGGCGTATCTCGCCGCGGCACCCTATGTCTGGAGTGCGTTGATCCGCGACTGGCCTGTCGCCTTGCGGGTGCTGGTCTGTTTCGGGATATTTGCCTCGGGGGCGGTATCCCTCTTGGGCGGCCTGCGGAGCGCGGAGAAGGGCGTCGAAATCGCGCGCCGCAGCGAGCTCGACTTTCTTCGCGTGGAGGTCGCCGACCTTCCGAGATCCGTCCGATTTGCTTGTGCGCCGGCGTACAACCATCCCCTGGTCCTGCTCGGCCGGCGCATCGCGATGGGCTACGACGGGCATCTCTACGGGTATGGGCTGGAGTATGCGGACCTGCGCCGGGAGGTCGAGACGCTGATGCTGGGTGGGCGCGGATGGCGGAAGGCCGCGGCGCGTCTTGGCGTGACCCACATCTATTGGGGTCCGCGGGAAGCGAAACGGTATGCAAAGTCGAACCGGCCCTGGGAACAGGACTGCGGCGAAATCGCAAACGGCGACTGGGGCCGCATTTTCGCGCTCGAGCGGCAGCCTTGAGTTTTCGCGGCTATGTCGCGAGAGCCCTCTCGACCACGCCAGCGGCGAAGTCGAGATCCGCTTCGGAATGCGCCAGCGAGAGGAATCCGGCTTCGAACTGGGAAGGCGCGAAATAGACTCCGCCCGCGAGGCAGGCGTGGAAAAAGCGGGCGAAGGCCGCCCGATCGCTCCGCTGGGCATCCGCCAGATTCCAAACCGGACCAGGGGTGAAATACAGGCAGAACATGGAGCCGATCCGCTGGGCGCAATAGTCGCGGCCACTTCGGCGCAGCGCCGCGCGGATCCGGTCTTCAAAGATCGCCCCGATCTCTTCGAGACGCGTGTAAGCATCCGCGCGCTCGAGTTCGTGGAGTTGAGCCAGTCCGGCTGCCAGCGCGAGCGGATTGCCGCTCAACGTCCCCGCTTGATAGACCGGACCGTCCGGGGAGAGGAAGTCCATGATTTCCGCGCGTCCGCCGAACGCGCCGACCGGGAGACCCCCGCCGATCACCTTCCCGAGGGCGGTGAGGTCAGGCTGGATGCCGCAGCGTTCCTGGTACCCGCCCTGCGCGAGTCGGAAGCCGGTCATGACTTCATCGAAAATGAGCACGGTCCCAAACTCGGTGCAGAGCTCCCGCATTCGCTCGAGGTAGCCCGGGCGCGGAAGGTAGAGGCCCGCATTCGCGGGCACCGGCTCGACGATGATCGCGGCGATCTCGCGGCCACGTTCCCGCATCAACTGCTCAAGGGCGGCCTCGTCATTGAACGGAAGCGTGAGCGTCAGCTCGGCGAAGGCGCGTGGCACGCCGGCGGAGTCGGGCTGTCCGTGCGTGAGAGCACCGCTTCCGGCCTTCACGAGGAGCGAGTCCACATGTCCGTGGTAGCAGCCTTCGAACTTGAGAATCCGATCGCGCCCCGTGAAACCGCGCGCCAGGCGAAGGCAGCTCATCGTCGCTTCCGTGCCGCTGTTCACCATGCGGACCTTTTCAATCGAGGGCACCCACGCACAGATCGTCCGGGCCATCTCGACTTCCCGGGGGTTGGGAATGCCGAAGCTGACGCCGTTCGCGGCCGCGCTGGCGATGGCATCGAGCACGACGCGGGGCGCGTGACCGAGGATCGCGGGACCCCACGTGCCGACGAAGTCGAGCAGCTCTCTCCCGTCGAGATCGTAGATTTTCGAACCGCTCGCCCGGTCCACGAAAAATGGCTCGCCGCCGACGCCGCGAAAAGCGCGAACGGGGGAGTTCACGCCGCCGGGAATGAAGCGGCGGGCTTCGGCGAAGGCTTGCTGGGAGAGGGAGGCCATGGGCGGGGGCAGGTTACGGAAATCGGACGGCGCGCCAAGGACCGATGAGATCGGTTGCGCAGGAAGATTGCCGACCGCCCTGACCACCGCTATAACCGCGCTGTGCTTGCGACCAACTACCAGAGGGTCCGGATGTGGGCGGGAGTCACGGCCATTGGCCTGAACCTCGCGCTGGCATGGGGTCTGTATCTCGCCGCGCCAATTCTGGAGATCCGCCTGGCCGGCTGGCCGCTCGCGGGCCAGCTCGCGGTCATCGTCCTCGCAGGTCTCCTCGCCCTGCTGCCGCTCGAGATTCTCGTGGGGCATGCGGTTGAAGCGATGGTCGAGCGCACCACCCAAACCCTTGGCGAGTGGCTGCGCGACTGGACTCACGGGGCCGTTCGCTTCTGGGTGGCGGCGAGCCTCGGGGGCGCCGCCCTGGGCTTTGGAGCCCATTGGTGGCTCGCGGCCAAGCTTTCGCTCGGCATGATTGTCATCATCGTTTGCTTCGTCACCGCGGAGCAGTCCTTCCGCGCGATCCCGGCTTCCTGGCGGCCGACGGAGCCGCCGGACCCCGCGTTCGTGCTTGGCCTACGGGGCGAATGCGAGGAGCTCCGCATCCCGCCGGCGCATTTCACCTGGATCGAGGACACCGACGCTTTCGCGGTCAACGGTGCCATCGTGAGTCCGATTTTGATGTCGACCAAGGAACAGAACGGAATGGTGATTCCGGACGTCTGTCTGAGCACGAGCGTGGCGCGCTATCTCCAGCCCCGGCAGGCCGCCTTTATGGTCGCGCGCGAGCTCTTTTGTCTGAAGTCCGGATATCGCCGGATCTCGCTTTTCATCAGTCTCCTCTGGCTGGCGGCGGGCTTTGTCCTCGCGTGGGGTTTGCCGCTGGGGCCCAGCCCGCTCACTTCGGCCCTTGGGGGCATGGCGGTAATGACGACATGGTGTTTCGTCGCGCTTTTCGTCTGGCCGACGGTCTGCCGGCGATGGGTTTTGAAAGCGGATGCCTATCTCCTCACGCTCGCGTCGGCTGAGGAAGTGGCGGATCTGCTCGTGGCGCTTCAGGAACTGAACGCCACCGACACGGAACTCTCACCGTCGAAGGAAGCCATCTTCCACCCCATTCCCACGCTGGAGCAAAGGCTCCGCGCCATTGGCATTGAATTCCATGAACCAAATCCCGAGACTGCTGTTTCTAATTAGCGCCTGGTGCGGGAACTGGCTGGCCCGTTCGCTGCATTGCAGCATCGGAAAGCCCCGCTCGTGGCTTTTTCCGCCCAATTGGTCGTAGTTCCGCGAGTGGTCCGGCGCGTGAATCAAGTCGCGCCGGGCCTGTCGCGTTCGTCACTTCGGGGTTGCCCGCCGACCACGAGCGACAAATACCGCGGCTGCCCGGAGAGCAGCTGACCGGTCGGTTCGGACCAAGGCCTGAAGCCCGGGCTCGATTGGGGCAGGGCCCGCTATGAACGACCTCGCCCTCGAGTCCCGCTGCAGCCGGGGGAATTTCAGTGCTGCGATCAGTTATTTGCCCAGCGACAACGTCCCCGGCAGCTGAGACAGCGGACTGACTCGCCGGTTGTTCTGGGGGCCCGCTTGCAGCGTCAGGATGGCGTGCCCGCTGGGGCGGGCGCAGCAGCGGCCGACTTCCCGCGACCCGACTGTCCGTACACGCCTTCGTGGTAGCCGTGCTCGCCGTAGTAGTAATAGTAATCGATCCCCGACCGGCGGGGCATCTTGTTCAGCACCATGCCGTCGGGCCGATGCGAGACCTTCGCCATCATCTCGATCGCGCGCTGGACGGCATTGCGGGGACTCTTCCCGCCCTGGACGACCATGCAGATCGTCTGGACGTACGGGAGCAGGAGGAGCGTATCGCTCACCGGGACCAGCGGGGCGGTGTCCACCACGATTCGCTCGTAGAATTTCATCGCCTCCGTGAGGAGTTCCGCAAAGCCATTACCCGACAAGAGCTCGGCCGGATTCGGCGCCTTTTCGCCGCTCATCATCACGTAAAGATTCTCGATTTGCGTCTTCTGCACGGCTTCCTCGATCGTGGCGGTCCCGACGAGATACTCGGTCAGGCCCTTCGCCCGCCGGTCCATCCCGAAGACTTTGTGGAGGGACGGACGCCGCATGTCGGCGTCGATCAGGAGTGTCCGCAGGTTTTGCTGCGCGAGCGAGACGGAGTAATTCGTGCAGGAGAAGCTCTTTCCCTCGCCAGGAAGCGCGCTCGTGAAGAGCGTGATCTTCCGTTCCGCCTCCGGGCCGAGGAGGGAAAGTGACGCGCGGAGCGAGCGAAATGACTCGGCGACGACCGAGTTCGGGTCGCGGGCGACAACGAGCGTTGTCGACCTCGCCAAATCCTTTACCTGCGGCACAGCGGCGAGGGTCGGGAGACCGAAGACTTTCTCCGCCTGATCCACCGTCTTCACGGAGGAGTCCAGATACATGAGGAGCAGAATGATCCCCATGCCGGCGAGGAAGCCGAGCACCATGCCCGTGGTAATGGCGCGGGCGCGGTCTGGACGGATGGGTGAGTTATTAAAGCTCGCCTGCTCCACGACTTGGACGGGATCGGCTTGAATGCCTTTGGTGACATCCGTTTCCTTCATACGTCGCAGGATCGATTCAAACAGCGCGCGATCGGTCTCAAGGTCCCGGAGGAGTTCCTTGTAGCGGATCGTCTTTTTTTGCAGATCCAGCGCCGCCCGCTCCTGCTGGGCCAGCTGCTCTGCGAAACTGCGTTCAGTTTGATTGATCTTTTCGTACTCGGAATAAATGATCGGCGGGAGCCGGAGCACCGCCTGGCGCAGATTGGACTGAACCTCGGCGAGATTCGTGCGCAGCTGGATCATCTTCGGATGCTTGTCGAGGTAGCGCTGCGCCAGCGTCGCGAGATTGGCCTCGAGATCCTGAATCTGCTTCCGCAATTCCACGACGCTCGTGTGATTGGCTACGCTCGAGATCGTGAGGAGCTTCTCGACGTTCCCTTCAAATTGCCGAATTTGGGCAAAGTCGCTTTCCAGGCGGATCTTGTCCGACTTCACCGAGGTCAGGCGCGAATTTACGTCCTTGAGTTTGTCGGCGACGATATTCTCCTGATTTTCGAACGAGGTCGAATTCTGGGATTCGCGATACTCCTGCAGCGCCTGCTCGGACTCGCGGACCTTCTTCTTGAGTCGTTCCGCCTCCTCCATGAGAAACTGCTGGGCCATTTCCGACGAACCTGCGCGGCGTTCCATCGAGCCCCGGATGTATTCGCGTCCGACGGCGTTGGCTACGAGTTGCGCAATTTTCGGATCGTTGTGCTGAACAAAAACGTCGATCAAACGGGTTCCGCGTCGGACGATTGGATTGACCATGCCGCTCAGGGCAGAGGCGAGCGCCTCCTCACTGAAGGCCCCACCGGCTTCGGGCGGGGGCATGAAATCCCGGTTCTTCGTCAGATCCAGCGCGCGGACGACGCGCTGCATGAGCGTGCGGTTGTTCAGGTTCTGTTCGATCGTTCGCAGCTGATCCAGCGCTCCGAGATTTTGCTGCCTCACCTCCTGAATCGCAACGATCGTATTTGGGGCCGCGTCCACTTCTAGCACAAGCTTGGACTGAAAGACTTTCGGGGTGCGCGCCACGTAGCTGATGCTGACGAGCAGTCCCGCGATGAGAGTCAGGATGAGCACCCACGACTTTGCGAGGGCGAAGTGGAAGAAGTGCCGGTAGTCAAAGGAGCTTTGGGGCCGGAACAGCTCCGAGAGCTGATCGAGCTGCGCTTGCGCGCTGGCCGGGGCGGAGGACGACGAGGGTACGGAGGCCATGATTCAGGCAGTGAGACGACTAAAAAATGCTCTCGGCCACCGTGATGGTATCGCCGGGTTCAATGGGGAAGCCCTTACCGCCCTGTTTCGCCATCTGCTTCGCGTCAACGATCATGACTTCATCCTTGGCGCCCCGACGTCGCTTAATCGTGATCTTGCCGGGATTGGCGATTCGGGTGTATCCCCCGGCCATGCCGATTGCCTCGAGGAGATCGATGCTCTCCTGGTCGGGCATCTCCTTGATTCCCGGGCTGTTCACCTGACCGAGGATGGTGAAGCGCTTCTTCGAGAAGCCGACCACACTCAGCGTCAACTGCGGGTGGCGCAGGTAGTCCTTCTTCAGGAGCTCCGTGAGACGCGACGTCGCTTGGTTGATCGTGAGACCACCAATCCGAACGGTGCCCACGAGGGGAAAGGTAATGGTTCCGTCTTGCGAGACCTTGGCGCTGGTGCGGAGGTCCTCCTCCTGAAAGACGTCGATCTGGATCTGATCGTTCGGAGCGATGACGTAGGATGATGAAACACCCTGAGCGTGGATTTGGCTGACCCCGAGGGGAGCAGCGAGACAAAAGAAGGCGAGGAACAAACGGCGCATGTCGGGGCAACCATCACACGAAACACCCAACGGGCAACCCGCGGAATGCGGGCGCCATCGCCGGCAACGCGATCAAAAACTGAGCGAGACGCGCGCGCCGTATTGGTTGTTCGAAAACACGAACGGCTGCGAAAGGGAATTTCCGGCGTTCTCGCGGTGCGTGTAGAAGGCACCGACGCTCAAGCCTTCGCGGACCGCGTAGTCGAGCCCGAGGCTGACCGTGTAGTAATTGTCGCTCCGGCCCGAGACGACTCCCGTAGAGGAAGGGACGGTCGCGTAGTAGCTCGAGTTCTCAAATCCAACGGAGGCGCTGAAGAACAGCCGCTGAATGAAACGCTGCCGGAGAGAGAGGGTGAAGTTCGTGGGGATGAAATTCTGGCCGCCCAGAACCGACGACGGGCTCGTCCGACGGCCGGCGCGCAGCGTGACCGTCGTGCCATCGAAAGGTTGGTAAATCGCGCCGAGTTCGAAGAGCGGGGTGACTTCGTTGCTTCGCGACCCGCCGAACTGCCGGATTTCGACTCCAACCGATGCGTTAAATGCCAACTTTCCGGTGGCCTGATAGTTCGCCCGGAAATTGATGTTCTCCGAATTCTGATCGACTCCGTTCAGCCCGGAAACCGTCGTATGGTTCACGCCACCGCCCAAGCCGTAGGTCCACTTCCCGCCGGGGGTGTAGTTGAAATACACGCTCCCACCATACGTCGAATTATCGATCTGATTCCTGTAATCGTTCAGGCTGTATGTGAAGCCCAAATCCACCGAGGTCTTGCCTGTAATGGCATAGCCAACGCCCAAAGTTGTCAGGTAAATATTCCGGGAGACCCGGTTGCCGGACTGTGTATCCGCACCGTGCAGGACGTCGATCGATTGCGCGATGCGCAGGGACAGTTTGCCGAAGTAATACCCGCCTTCCAGCCGGAAACGGTGCTCCAAGTTGTTTTGGTCGCTATTCTTCTCAAAGAACGTGAATCCGGGGGCGTAATCCAGCTTGAAATAATTACCGCCGGCGACATTGCCCCAGCCGAGGAAGATGCCGGGCTCAATGAGGAACAGCCAGTCTCCACGCCTGTTGCTGCGCGCGATGAAAATATTGTCGTCGTACGTCGCGCTAAGGTTCACGCGGAAACCGTAGCGGAACCGCCGGTATTCCCCCATGATCGTTCCGCCGTTCGCGTTCGGAGCGAGTTGGAAGCCGTTCGTCCCGTAAGCCGTCGGGAAGGTAGGAACGGACGGCCCAGCAACTCGATCGATCCGCCCCGTCAAAATCTGCGCCTGCGCGAAATCACACAGGCCACCAGCACAGAAGAGTCCGGCTGCTCCGGCGATGAGGGAACGCATGGAGCGGAACGGGGAAGAGATTTTTTGATCGTACAAACGATTCATCGGTCAAGGTGAGGGTTCGTCTGTCCGGACTTTGTAGTGACGATTGATTATCCCCGTGCGGCCGGGAGCACACGGGGAAGGCTGAAGCGATCAGCGCTCCGGCGAAACAATGATATTCTGGCCGCCTGGGCCGGAAAGATTCGCCGGGTTGATCGTCGAGAATCCGCTCGGCGAACCAACAATCCCGGCGTCAAGATCCCGCAGGCGGATCGGAAAATCAGAAAAGCCGAGAGGCGTGTTCAACAATCCTTGGAGCGCTTCGGCAGCGTCGGGAGCAATCGCGATGGCTTCGTTCACGAGAGCCTGTGCTTGGTCAGGGGCACCCGCGATGGCGGCGCGAGTCAACTCAACGACATCGTTGACATCAGGTCCGTACCCACGCGAACCGCCTTTGCTGCGGTCCACCATGCCCTTGCTGTAGTCCCGGCGCTTGCTCTTCCGGGAGAGCAGGGCGACCCGGAGGATCGCCACGGCCTGATCCCGGCGCTTGCTCACCGCGGCGGTGACGGCTTTCGCGAGAACCGGCGTCGGCGCGGACGCAATCGTCAGCCCTGCAGGAAGCTCAGCGGCAAGGAGTTCGCCCGACGAAGTCGAGGCAACACCGGAGGCTTCCGGGGCGAGCGTCGCGAGCCCGAAGGCGCAGGCGACGGCAACAGTGAAAAACGAAGAACGGAAGAGGGCGCGCATATGAGTCGGGAACGAGGTTCGATAGTTTCTGTTTTCCGGGGCTTTGCAATCGGTAAATCCCAAAAAGGAGGGTTCTTTGCACGAACAACCTGAGATTGGGGGGCCGCTCGCCCCTTGCCAAGTCATTTCTTTGCGGATTCCGCCTTTTCTGTCCGTGCCGCGGTCGGTCGTAAGCTTCGTTGACGCTCCGTAACGTCTTCCAATTGGGCATCGAGCCGTCGAAGTTCGAGCACCACCGGCCACACCTGCGCGTCGTCGGACGCTTCGCGGGGGAACGAGAAGCCACTATTTCCGTGGACAGTGTAAGCGCCACTGATCAATTCAATGCCGCCACTTGCCGTGACGCGGCCGGACGCGCAGAGGACGCGAGTGTTCGATGGATCGGAAGCATCAATCTCGGCCACCGCTTCCTCGAAGACGCGAACTTCGCCGCCCGGCACGAGAATTCGGAGATCGAGAGGGCCTTCCGCCGCTGGGCTGATCCTCAGGATCAGTCGGCCCCGTTTCAATTCGGCGCGGATCACTCGGCCGACGACGAGGTCGTCCTTTTTTCTGAGCTGCGCCGGGAAAAGCTGCAGCTCGGCCGACGAGTCGAGGCAAAGCATCGTCCCGGGGAGCGGCGAAAACACGGCGAAGGCGCCCGCACCAGAAACAACCGTCGCCGACGGACGAAAGGTCGCGCCGGGGCGAAGCATCTCCGTGCCGTGACGCACGTCGCCCTGAATCACCAGCGCAGTCGCGAGGACCTCGCCCTGACGTTCGCAAGCGCCAGCGAACAAGGCCACTGCGGCGAGACACGCGCACCGAAATCTCGCCGGGCTGATCTTCGGGATGGAAACGGTCGGCATTTCGGTGAATAAATACAGTCTGTCTTGCGGGATGCGAGTGCCGAACCATCTTCGGCGCGCTTCTCACCCGAAATCATGCCACCATCTGCTGCCGCCGCCGGATCATCCCCCCAGGTTCCGTCCGCGCGCACCGACGCAGTTCCTTATTCTCCTGCGGCGTTGCCGCTGCGCTGGGATTTGATCTTTTGCATCGTCGTTCTTTGGGGCGTGCTGAGCTGGTTTCTGGGGGGAGAGTGGTCGCTCTCCGAGCAGTACGCTTACGGGTGGTTCGTGCCCTTCCTTGCCGCGGCGCTCTTCTGGCTGCGTTGGGAACAAGCCCCGGCGGCAAACCCTCCGGCGCCCTCCCGGACCCGGGATGGATTGCTCCTTACTCTCGCGCTGGTCACCCTCGCGTCACTGCTTCCCTTGCGTCTCGTCCAGATCGCGAATCCGGAGTGGCGGATTCTGGGGTGGGTGCACGCGGCGCTGGCGGCGCTCCTGACCCTGATCCTTATCTGGCGCTCCGGCGGGCGGCCGTGGCTCGTTCACCTGTCCTTCCCCGTCCTATTCTTTTTTGTCGCCGTCCCGTGGCTCCGCGGCTTCGAGGATTACGTCATCCAGGAATTGATGCGCCATGTCGCTGCGCTCTCGGTCGAGGTCGTAGCGCTTTTCGGCATCCCGGCGCAGGCGGAAGGCAACTTGATCCGGATTGGCTCCGGCGTCGTGGGCGTGAACGAGGCGTGCAGTGGCGTGCGTTCTCTCCAGACCTCGTTCATGATCGGGCTGCTTCTCGGCGAGCTGAATCGGCTGCCGCCTTTCCGCCGCTGCGTCATGCTGGCGGGCTCGATTGCGACCGCCCTGTTCGCGAATGCCTTTCGCGCGACCTACCTCGTCTGGGTAGCAGCCGGACGGGGGATGGAGGAGGTCGAGCGCCAGCACGATCTGATCGGCTATTTCATTCTTGGCGCAGTCTTTGTCGGCTCGCTGATGATCGCGGCTTGGCTGAAACGTGGCGTAATCGCGAAGCCGACCGTGTCACTCGCGATCCCGCCGCCCGGGGTGGTGGGGGTTCCCTGGTCTATGCCGCGCTGGGGTTGGTACGCGATTGCCTTCTGGCTGGTGGGAACGGAAGGCGCCGTCGAAGGATGGTTCAGGTGGCACGAGCGGGGTCTTCCGTCCGCCCCGGCCTGGGACGTGCAGTGGCCCGAGAAGGCGGCAAAGTTCCGCGATATTCCGATCCCGGAACGCTCGGCCCGTATCCTGCGATTCGACGAGGGACGTTCGGTCGAGTGGCGCTCGGGTGCCGCCCCTCAGGACCCTGGCTACCTGATGTTCCACTTCCGCTGGAAGCCGGGCCGGAACTCGGCGCACCTCGCGTCCGATCACCGGCCCGATGTCTGCCTGCCCGCCTCCGGACTGAAGCAGGTCGCCGACCACGGACGAAAGGCGTGGCCGATCGCTGGCGTTCGCCGACCGCTCGAGTTCCAGCAGCTTGAGTTCGCGCGGAACCCCGATCCTCGGAGCCAGCGGGTGCATGTTTTCTACTGCCTCTCGGAGGATGCTCCGCGGGAGGATCTCGACTTCAACGTCTACGTGACGGCAGGCGGATGGGATCACGCTTGGAAACGGATCCGGCTGGCGCTGGCTGGTCGAAGAAATCTCGGACAGCAAATGATCGAGATCCTCATGTTCGAAGTCGGCGGATCAGAAGACGCGGCGAAGCGATTTCCCGCGGTTTTGGAGCAGGTCGTGCGGGTGCGTCCGGCCAACTAATTCAGTTTCCTGGCTGCCCCGCTCCACTTTTCCGCATGAATTTTACCACGATTCGTCGCCGCCTGCGCCGCAGTCTCCGACGCGTCGCGCGCTTCGACATCCGGGCCTCGAGCCTCCGCCGGATGCTGCGGAAGCTCCGCGCCGGCGCGGTCGTGGTCGCGCAGACCGACACTCCCGCAATCTCCCTCAACCGCTCGAAGCGCCGTCCGCGTCCCGTCTTCAAGGGTTTGGGAAAGTGGATGTATGACAGTCCGCTCGGCTTGCCGTTCCGACTCGTTGGGGCGCTCACGCTCAGCCTGCGGGAGGCGCTGATGCGGCGGGGACTTCGAGCTTCGTCCGCCCGGCGTGGGGTCGCGGTCATCCTTTTCGCCGCCGTCGTAGTCTTCGCGACCACCGGGATCTTCGTGGGGCGAAAATTGGCGAGTCAGTATCGCGACACCCGGCTCCTCGCCGGCGCGCAATCGGCCGCGGCGAATGGCGACACCCAGAACGCATTTCTCAAGCTCTACGAACTCCTCGGCCACCGGCCGAATCATGTGGCAGCACACACCATGCTTGCTGACCTGATGATGCAGGCACGCGCGCCCCAGGCGATCATCCACCGGCAGCGGCTGGCGGAGATCTTCCCCGACGACAGCACCCGGAAATTCGTCTGGGCTTCGACCGCGCTTGCTCTCGGGCAGACCGCGTCGGCCGCGACCGCGCTCGACGGCGTTCCCGTCCGGGATCGCCGGAAAGTGGAATACCTGCGGCTGCGGGCGAATCTGGACACGCTGGCTGGCCGGAACGCGGCGGTCGAGGAGACGTTGCGAACGCTCCTCGAGATCAAACCGGACGACGCCCCGGCGCGATTGAAACTGGCCATGATGCGCCTGCAACAGACGCGCGACCGGGACGAGATCGCGACCCAGATTCGCGAGCTCCAGGCGCTCGTCCAGATTCCCGAGGTCGCCAGCGACGCGATGCGGGCGCTCGCCCCGGCGCTCATCCGGGCGGGTGATCGCGACGGCGCCATGCGCGTGGCCCGCACGTTGTTTGCCAGTCCGAAATCAAACGTTGGTGATGGGATTCTCCTCCTGAACACCGTCTTGCTCGCGGCTCCCACGCAGGTGGAGCCGACGATCGGCGAACTCGAGGACCGCGTGACGACGAGCGTCACGGATGCTTTCGACGTGTGCCGGTGGCTGATAGTTCATGGACGTCCGGCCGAAGCGGACCGCTGGTTGATGGCGCTCGCCCCGGAAGTTCGCGAGGCCCCGCCGCTGCTGGTCGTCCGCGCTGACGCCTGCATCATGCTGAAGCAGTGGGAGCGACTCGACGCGCTCACGAATGGAGCAGAAACCTGGGGCGTGTTCGAACCCCAACGGGCGGCGTTCTCCGCCCGGGCGGCGCGCGAATTGGGCTTGGGGGACGTCGCGCGTACGCGCTGGACGGGCGCGATTCGGATTGCCGTGGACAACGTCGCCGGTTTGAAGCACCTCCGCCAGGCGGCGGTCACGTGGGGCTGGCTGGAGGAACGCGTCGAGGTCGATTGGGCGTTGATCCGGCTGGAGCCCTCCATGGCGAAAGAGCTGCTGCCGCCGCTCTATGCGTTTTACCGGGAGCGAGTGGACTCCGTGGGTTTGCGCCGAATCTTTGAAAAGTATCTGGAACTGCAGCCCGAAGACGCCGTGGCCAAACGGAGTCTTGCCACCCTTTACCTGGCGGGCCGTGTGCAATTGCCCCGGGCGCATGAACTGGCGCGGGACGCGTATCTCGCGAATCCCCGAGCCATCGAGAATCTCGCGGTCTACGCGTACTCGCTCCACCTTCGTGGAGACACGGAGGAGGCGCTCGCGCTCATGGAGCCCCACGCAGCCGACTTTGTCGCGTCGCCGTATGTCGGTGGGTACTACGGCGTGATCCTGGCGGCGTCCAACCGGCGCAGTGAGGCTCGACCATTCCTTCAAACTGCGGCCGCCACTCCCTTGCTGACGGAAGAGGCGCAGTTGTTCAACGGTGAGCTCGCTAAGCCGTAGACGGAACCGGACGCGGGATCACGAAAAAACCCCGCGCAAGGCGGGGTTTTGATCGGCGCCAGCGCGCACCGCAGGGAGACAGGCGAGCTTACCTTACGGCCGCCGACTTCGCCTTCAGCTTCGAATAATACTGCCGGTAGACGGAGTCATCGAGCTTGAAGCGAGCGAGGAGTTTCTCCACCGTCCCCGGGGCCGCGTGGAACACGTAGTTCACGTAGTAGCCCGCGTCGAGGTGGCCAGCCGCGTAGTTAAACGGGCGCTTGTCCATTTTCTGGATGTGTTCGA
The DNA here is from genome assembly GCA_038322235.1 of Chthoniobacterales bacterium. GTDB lineage: Bacteria > Verrucomicrobiota > Verrucomicrobiia > Chthoniobacterales > SZAS-18 > SZAS-18. Next base: position 171,609 of record JBBQFQ010000003.1, on the reverse strand, counting down.
TCTCGGCGCCTTCCTTCACGAACTCTTTCTCGAGCCGATCAATGGTATCCTTCACGCTGTCCTCCTTGCCCTGGGTGTCGAGAATGAGGAGCGCTTCGTAGCGGGTCTTGGTCATGTTGCGGTTGGTTTGATGTTTGGGGAAATCTCCGCGTCCGGATGCGTTGCGGCCTTCGGTTTGGGCGGCTTCGGATCGCGGTTGAATCGGTTCATCGCCGTCTCGAGTCCGTGCTCCAGCGCCGTCTCGACGGCGTCGGCGGCGCGCTTCACCGTCTCGCGGACGACCTCAGCCTCTTCCGGGCGGAAGCGCCCCAGGACGTGCGAGACAAGTTCACCAGGATCGGCTGATCCCACCCCCACGCGGAGACGGGGGAAGTCCGTCGTGTCGAGGTGATCGGCGATCGAGCGCAGGCCGTTGTGGCCGCCATCGGATCCCCCGGGGCGGAGCCGCAGGCGTCCGAGGGGCAACGCGGTGTCATCAGAAACGATCAGCACCTCGGACGGAGGAATCTTGTAGAAGCTCGCAAATGCGCCGATCGCTTCGCCGCTGCGGTTCATGAACGTCAGCGGCTGCAGGAAGTGGCGTCCGCCGGGCGTGCGCGCAGTGCGCGACTTCCAGGCCCGTTCTTCCGTCAGGGGGACCCGTTCGCGCGCGGCGAGTTCCTCGACCACGAGAAATCCCACGTTGTGACGGGTGTGCTCATAATCCCGGCCCGGATTGCCCAAGCCCGCGACAAGGCGTGGCTTCGCACTGAGACCGACGGCTTTTGGATCGGCGAGCGTCACAGCACGAGGCGGGTCGCGGTCGCGACCGAATTACTTCTTCGCGGGAGCGGCCTTGGCCGCGGGAGCACCCTTCTTGTCGCCACCGGCGGAGTCCGCCTTCTTCTCCTTGATCACCTCTGGAGTAGCAGCGGCGCCGGCAGCCGGCGTGGTTTCCGCGGGGACGAGCGGGGCATGGACGGCGAAGACCGTCAGCGCGCCTTCGACCCGGGCCTTGACGCCTTCGGGAAGGGTCAGGTCGCGGACGTGGAGCGAATTGCCCAGCTCAATCCCGGAAACGTCGACCCGGATAACCTCGGGCAAGACGCGGGGGAGACATTCAATTTCGAGCGAGCGGAGCGTCTGGTCGAGATTGCCTCCGCCATTCTTCACTCCAGCCGGTTCGCCGAAGGATTCGATCGGGACGTGGGCGTGCAGGACTTCGTCCTCGGCCACGGCGTGGAGGTCCAGATGCAACACGCGCCGGGAAACCGGGTGGTGCTGCACTTCCTGAAGCAGCGCCATTTGGATGCGGGCGTTTTCGCCACCCAGCGCGACGTCCACGAGCACGTTCTCCGAGGCGGCGTGGGACAACAGCTTCGCAATGTCCTTGGCCACGAACTGCAGGTTCATCGCGGCAACGGACTTGCCGTACATCGTCCCCGGAATGAAACCCTGAGCTTTAACCTTGCGGGCGCCGCCGCGGCCCAGTTGAGTGCGGGGTTCGGCGGTGAGTTTCAGCGGAGTAGCCATCGGGGAAAAGGAACGAACGTTTTTGGGAAAGGGGCGGGAAGATGGATGCATTCGCTCTGAATGCAAATGAATAACGGCGCCGCTCGACACCGGCCAGAGGGCGCGCCACGATGCGTTCGATGCCGCGCCCGCCGCTCAGCGTTACTCTGATCACCCTCAACGAGGAGGCGAACCTCGCGCGATGCCTCGAGTCCGTGAGCGGATTCGTCGACGAGATCGTCGTGGTCGATTCCGGATCGACGGATGCCACGGCCGCGATCGCCGCGCGGTTTGGGGCACGATGGATCGAGAATCCGTGGCCGGGCTTCCGCGAGCAGAAGAATGTCTCCCTCGATCACTGCACCCACGATTGGGTGCTCTGTCTGGATGCAGACGAGGCCTTGTCGGACGAGTTGCGCACGTCGATCCGCCATTTCTTCGAAGAAGGGGGCGCGGAGCGATGCGGGGGCGTCGAATTCGCCCGCTGTTCGTCCTTCATGGGCCGCTGGATCAGGCATGGCGATTGGTATCCAGACCGCGTTCTGCGGCTCTTTCGGCGCAGCCAGGGCCGATGGGATGGGACGAGTGAGCACACCAGCGTCGAGGTGACGGGACGGATCGAGCGGATCGCGGGCGATCTGTACCACTGGCCGTTCCCGACGATGCGGCGCTTCGTGGAGAAGCAGCTGGTTTACGTCGATGCGTTTGGGATCCGGTCCAAGATCGAGCGTCGGAATTGGTCGCTTTTCGCCAATCTGCTGCGTCCGCTCTGGCGCTTTCTCCGGGGCTATTTCCTGAAGGCCGGCTTTCTCGACGGATTTCCTGGTCTCTGGATCGCTGTCGGCAACGCCTATACGACTTTCCTGCGCTATTCGAAGCTGCGGGAGTGAGTTCGCCCCCGGGGAGCGCATTGCGCGGCGAGTCGCGCTCGCTAGGGTGGCGAATGGGTTTTGAACATCTGGCTCTCTCGGAAGACGTGCAACAAGCGGTGAAGGCGGCGGGGTACATCGACCCAACTCCGATCCAGGAGCGCGCGATTCCGCTGGTGCTGGCCGGGCGTGATCTGATCGGCTCGGCGCAGACTGGAACCGGAAAGACCGCGGCCTTCACGCTGCCGATGCTGACGAAGCTCGACAAACCGGGCGGACTCCGTGGCCTGGTCATCGAACCCACCCGCGAACTGGCGCTGCAGGTGGAGGAATCCCTCCAGCGTTTCTCCCGCTTCAGCCCACTGCGGGCCGGGGTCATGTACGGCGGCGTCGGTTACGGCGAGCAGAGCGAGAAGCTAAAGCGGGGGATGGACATTTGGGTGGGCACCCCCGGCCGCATGCTGGACTACCTCGAGCGCGGCGAGTTGAACTTCAAGGATCTCGAGATGGTCGTGCTCGATGAGGCAGATCGGTTGCTGGACATGGGTTTTATGCCCGACGTCCAGCGCCTGCTCAAGCAGTGCCCGAAGAATCGGCAGACCCTGCTGTTCTCCGCGACGATCCCGCCGGAAATCGAAGGGCTCGCGAAATGGGCGCTGAGGGAGCCGGAGATCATTCAGATCGGCATGCAGCATTCACCTGCCGAGACCGTCGATCACGCGCTCTATCCCGTCGCGACGGCGCAGAAGTTTGAATTGCTTCACCAGATCCTCGAGCAGACGCACTACAAGAGCGTGATCGTTTTCTGCCGCACGAAGATGGGTGCCGACCAGGTCGCGGCCCGCCTGACAGGCGAGGGCCATAAGGTCGTGGCGATGCACTCGGACCGTTCTCAGAAGGAGCGGGAGGAAGGTCTCGCCGGATTCCGCGATGGCACTTACGAGGTGCTCGTCGCAACAGATATCGCTTCGCGAGGACTGGATATCGCAGGCGTCTCGCACGTCATCAACTTCGACGTCCCCCAGCACGCCGAGGATTACGTTCATCGGATCGGCCGGACCGGCCGCGCCCACGCCGAGGGCGATGCTTACACGCTCTTCACGGCCGATGAAATGACGCACGTGCAGGCGATCGAGAGGTTCATCGACCGGCCCATCCCGCGGCGGAAGCTGCCCGGATTCAAGTATCTCTTCACGCAGCTCCTCAACCTGAAGGAGGGCGAGGACCTGCCAAAGCTCCGCGTGTCGGGCGGCCGCAGCGGCAAGGGCTACAGCTACGCACCGGCGAAACGCTAGTGGTCCAACCGGCGTAAAATGGTGAGTGGCGCCTCCGGGGGAGTGGGGCGGGATCGATCGGGAGCGGGAGCAGTCATCGACCGCATGGGCCCCGCTCGCCTGCAGCTCCCGGGAAAGCTGAAGCGAGGGCGCGGGAGGCACGCGCGACTGGGCCGGCGCTGCAACGAAAGGGCCGGTCGATTCCGCACCGACCGTTGACCGCGATACGTCCGCAGGGAGCAGCCCTCGCGAACGAGGGAGGACCGCAATGCGCAATCGCGCGCGAATTCCCACCTGCACTTCTCATGAATAACGCTTCCACCAACCAAGAAATCGCCGGCATCGTCAACAACCTCATCCAAACCCTCCGCGATGGGCAGGAAGGATTTCGGCTCGCGGGGGCGGAGACGGAAACCCCGGAGCTTCGCCATCTCTTCAACACCTATTCCCTGGCGCGCGCCGAGATGGCGGGCGACCTTCAGATGCTCGTTCGCGAGCTCGGGAAGGAGTATGAGGCCGACGCGTCTCTCACCGGTGCACTGCATCGGGGCTGGATGAATCTCCGGGCCGCGCTTTCGAGCAAAGACGATCATGCCATCCTCGTCGAGTGCGAGCGCGGCGAAGACTCCGCGATCGGGGATTTCCGCTCCGTTCTCGAGGGCGAGAAGCTGCCTTCCAACGTGCGAGAAGTCGTGTCCCGCCAGTTCGCCTTCGTGAAAGCGGCCCATGACCGCGTGCGGACCCTGCGCGACAGCCACGTTGCCGCCTGATAGTGGGGGGACGGGCGAGGGTGCGGGCGCGAGGCACGGAGAATTCCGTCATGCGCGCGCGAGCCCGACAACGGTGCCATCTGGTTCACCTGGGGAGGCCGTGAACCGGACGGGCAGAAAGCGCTCGATTACCGCCATGTTCGTGCGCGCGTGGAGTGAAATTCCGACCGTCCTGAAGTGCCCGCCACCTGCGAGCGCGAGCGGAAGGAGCAGCTGGTCGGCGAGGTGCTCCCCGACTGGCGCGCCGCAGCTGAGATAGCTCCTGACCTGATCGATCGCGGAATCCGCCACGTGCTCAGCGCGCACGCCGCGCTCTCCAAAGCCCGTAAACGTCTCAGTGTGGTGTTCTGAGCGGATCGTCGCCGAAAGGAGGAAGCCCGGCCCGTGTTCTGGCGGATGGATCTTCCGAGTCAGGACGGTCTCCGGCCAGCCCAGCCGCTTTTCGAACTGCGCCAGTGCCCGCGCGGCGATGCTGCCGGACGGGAGGTCGGCGATGTGGGCCACGACCTGCCGGCCCAAATCCGCGCCCCTTTCCAAGAGTTCCAGGGGAGTTAGCTTCGACACCGGCGTGATCGCAATGTGGAAACGTCCGCCGCCGGCGGGATAAAACCCCGGTCTGTCGAGCGTCGCCTCGAGCTTCGGGCCAAAGCGCGTGAGCGCCGGCAAAAACGTCTGCTGCAGAAAGTCGAAGGGTGGCGCGAAGGGATTGTGCGTGCCGCCTTCCAGGGTCACGTGAGATGGGTCCGAGGCGAGGATCAGTGCGGGGAGAATGGTCTGCAAAACCAGAGTCGTGCTGCCGGCCGAGCCGACCGCGAACCGGTATTCTCCCGGCCGGATGGTCGCTGGGCGGAAGAGAAACTCGGTGGACCCGATTTCCGCGCCATCCGTGGCCGCATCTCCGACCGCCGTTGCGGCCTGCGCCGCCGTCAGATGCTGCCGCAGCAGACCGGGTTTGGCTCGTCCGGCGCGAATGTTGATGATTCGAAACGGCGTTCCGGTCACGAGTGAAAGCGCGAGCGACGTGCGCAGGATCTGCCCGCCGCCCTCACCTTCGGCACGATCGATCGTGATCATTGGCGTCTTTGCCATAGCTTTTCGTCGTCCGCAGTAGTCCGGCACCTCCGGTTCCGAAACTCGTCCTCGTACCTTTTTGCTTTTCTAAGCTGCTCCTCGCAGCGACTCGTCGGAGTCCTTGATAACGAAGCGAGCCCGGAGCCGCGCGACTTCGCTCGCCAGTCCGGCCTGTTCGACGCTGCGCAAAACCTCGTCGAAGTCCTTGTAAGCGGCGGGCGCTTCGTCCTTCGGATAGTTTCGGCAGTTCGTCAGGATGTCCGCCGCAGCGAACCCGGCGTCGACCGTCTGCTGGTCAAGCTCGCGGATCGCCGCCTTCCGGCCCTTCGCGCGCCCGGCTCCGTGGTTCACAGAGTAGCAGCTCTTTTCCGCCCCAGGATCTGCCACCATGACGCACGATCCCGCGGTCGGATTCCCGGGCAGGAGGATAGGATGTCCGGTCTCCGCGTAGCGGGTGCCTCGCAGCGCGTGGTGTCCTCCTGGGAACGCCCGGGTCGCCCCCTTCCGGTGCACCCACGCTGGCCGGTTTTCCACGATTTCGCGGCGTGCGATATTGTGGCTGATGCAATAGACGAGCTGCCCGCGTGTTCCCGGGAGGATCTCCTGGAAGGCTTCGAGAACGAGCGCGTTGATCAGCAGGTGGTTGAGCGTCGCGAAGTTCGCGCCGAGGGCCATGTCATCGAGATACGCGTCCGCTTCAGGCGTTCCCAGCGGGGCGTAGACGAGTTCCTTGTCGTCACCCGGGAGCGGCAGTCCCCAGGTGGTGAAGAAATGCTGGAGAGCGCGAAACTGGCCGCTCGCGAGGTTGTGACCGAAACCGCGCGACCCGCAGTGCGAGAGAAAGGCGAGCCCCTGATCCCTGAGGCCGAAGACCGAGGCGGCGTGGCGCGCGCGATCGTTGTCGGCGATTTCCACCGCTTCGCATTCCCCAAAATGATTTCCGCCCCCGTAGCTTCCGAGCTGGGTCATCTTCTCAGCAAATTTTGGCAGGGCGCCGCTCGCGATCAGCCACTCAAGCCGCGCGGCAAGCGCGTCGGACGTGTCGTCGTGCCCGCGATGAAATGAGTCCTCGCAACGCTCGGCCCACTCCGGCGGAATCCCAAGCGCCGCGCAGACCGCGGGCGAGGCGCCCTCTGTTGCCACCTGCCGGCCGAGGGCGGGTGAGACGGCGCGCGACTTCTTCGCACTGCGCTGGCCGCGCCCTGCGCCCGTTGGCGTGCGTTCGCAGATGGCGTTGATCAGGGCGCGACGCGTCGGCTTGTCCGCCGCGGCCTCCGCGGGAAGGTCGAGCGCGAGCAGGCTCATCGAGCACTTGATGTCCACCCCGACCGGTCCCGGATAGACGTGCGTGGGCGACACCAGCACGCAGCCGACCGGCGCGCCGTAGCCGGCGTGCGCGTCAGGATTGAGGACGAGATCGGACACGCCGGGAGCCCCGCGGGAATTAAGCGCCTGTTCGAGGCAGCGTGCGTCAAACCCCGCGCGGATCGCGTCGGTCCCGATCACGGTAATCGGCTTTCCGCGCGAACCCCTTGCCGGCAGAAAGCCGGTGGCAAGTCCAGTCGGGGTGATGTGATGGTCGGTGTTCATAAATCAAGAGTCGAAGGTGAGGAAGAGTGGACGGCGGCGCCTTGGTCGTGAAGTTCGGCGTTTGTGCGCGGCTCCTCCGCAGCGACCAATCCGTCGCCGAAATCGATCCCTCTGAGTTCAGGAATCGCGCCGAGGCGCACGATCAGCCGGGCGCGAGCGGCCCAGATCAAGTCAGCGCTGAGGTGCGTCCGGTCATCCTCGGAGAGAGTCAACCAGAGGCGGTGAACGGCCTCGCCTTGGGACGCGAAGCGACCACGTCGGAGCAACTCCACCGCGTAGGTATAGAGCGTCACGTCCCGGGCAAAGTCTGCTTCCGCGTCGAGTTTATCGAAGAGCGCTGGCGGTCCCTCGATGGCGATGTCGCCATCCTGGAGGAGCGATTCAAAGCCGTAGAAGCGAAGGGTTCGCACTTTTTCGGCCAGACGTTGCTTTGACCGCGTGCCCCGCCGCGACCCCTGAAGGTTTTGCGAGGGGCTCGAGACCAGTCGCGAGCGCATCTCTCCCGTTCGATCTCGCACGCTCGTCAAGCGGACCGAGGTCGCAAAGAACGAGGCGATCAGTCGGGCGAATGTCTCGATCTGCGGGATCGACGGTCTGAGCTGCACCGGGAGCTGATCGCGGTGCCGCGAAAACCAATCCCGGGCCGCCGCCGCGTCAGACAAGACCGCGATCAGACTTGCATCGAGGCGGTGTGAGGCCACGCGACCATGTCGTTGGGCATCGCGCAGCAGCAGCCACGCTCGCTGGTGGCGATGGATGATCTCGTTGAGTTCGGGGTAGTTCATGGCTTCAGGGGTGACGCAGAATCCGGGGCGGCGAGAAACGAAGAGGCCTGGAGCCGGGACGTCGCCTGATCGGCGTTCGACGCGTTCTTGGTGGGCAGGAGAAAAGACGTGACGACAAGGGTGGGCGAAACATTCGTTGCTCTACCGATTGAGCTATTCGCCTCACGGCGAACCAGGACTCGAACCTGGAACCAGCGATGAAATGTAGTTCCGCGAGCATTCGTCACGAAAGCTGCGCCCGCTTCGGAGTGCGCCGCGGGCGGAAATGCGATGGGTACGGTGAGTGATCTCGAAGGGCGACAAACGGGTGTGAGATATTCCGCTCGGTCCGCTGGCGCGGCGACGAACGGGCGGGATTCGAACCCGCTGAACCATGTAATCCCACGGGCATTCGCCCTTCGCGGAAATGGAGTGAGTGGTTGGTGGGCGGAGGATCGCCGACGAGGAGTTGGGGAGACGTGACAGTTGGAAATGTAGTCCCACCGGCATTCGGCGAAAATGTTTCGGGTCGGTTCGCCCGCGGCCGACTCGGCCGCGGACGCGATTTCAGATCTCGATCTGCTCGATCAATCCGATCCAGTGATCGGCGCCCAGCTGAGCGGACGCGAAACTCGCGATCACCTCAAAAACCGCGTCGGAAAATCCGCCGATGTTCAGGATGTCTGCGCGTTCCATCGCCTGGGACGAGCCGTACGGCTGCACGTCGAGACAGATCAGACGGGCGTTTGGGTTGCGACCCCGGAACGTCTGCCATTGCTGCATTGTCGCCGTGCTGCGGCCACCCCCGTTGGAGTCCATCCATGACATGTTGTCGGAGACGAAGATCACGAGGTCGGCCTGGGCCTTCGTCGCGTTCAGGCGCCGGAGCGGGGCGGAGCAGTTCGTTCCCCCACTCGGCAGCGCGGCGAGCAGCTTCGCGTTGCTCATCACACTGTCCCGGGCGTTGAGCTGGCAGGGCACCACGTCATCGCTGAACGGCAGCACCGAGACCTCCGGATTCCGTCGCACGATCGCGGCAGCGACGAGGGCGGCGATGTCGATGCAGCGCGTCGCGGTCGTCGCGCCGGGCCGGTGGCCGGTTGCCGGTGACTGCATCGAGCCCGAAACGTCCGGACACACCACCACCCGGCCATCGATCGCCGGCACATTCCGGATCGCGATTTCCATCGCGTCCTGGAGCGCATCACCGACCATCCCTGGAACGGTGTCGTTCGTGGAGTGGAAGGCGGTCAGCAGCTGATACGGGAAGCAGCGCGCCCGCCGGATCTTCTCCGGATCACGCAGGCGGTCGGCCACCTCGCGGACGAGCGCCTTGTCTTCGAAGACCCCGTGACGGGCAAAGGTGTTCAGGTTCATCCGCGTCATCTGCCACGACGCCTGACGGGCGATCGACTGCCACGCCGTGCGATCCAGTTCCAGCGCGGTCAGCATCTGAAACGGAACTTCCGGCGCCACCTTTGACTCTCCGCGCTTGAAAGCATCGAACGCGCGGATCAGCGGCGGCAGCACTCCGGCTTCATGCGGACGACCGATCAGCCAGGCGTAAAGGGCCGCGCGAGCCGGGCTCGCCGGACGCGGATGCACCAGCTTCATCACATCGGCGAGCGACGGGGCCTGGCCCACGGCGGCGCGGAAGACCTGGTCGTCGTCGCGCTGCTCGAACCAGCGCTGCACGAGCCGCTTCGGCGCGGATCCAAGCGACTTGCGCCCGGTCACGCCGCTGCGGACGATCTGCACGAAGTTGCGCAGCATCTTTCCGTCATCGATCACGCGATCGAAGATTCGGGCGAGCACCGTGGTGTCGCGGACGGCGAGCGTCGCGCAGAGCAGCGCCGGCATGTCCTTCATGACGCCGCGGGTGCGGCAGTAGAGCGCGGTCTGCGCGATGAACTCCGGGCTGACTCCCGCGGTGAGGCGGAGAACCTGATCGAGTTGTGCCGCCGCCGACGCATAGAATGTGGCCTGCAGGCAGCCCGTCACGGCGTACTGCGCGAGCGCGTGCTTGGCTCCCAGCGCGTAGGCGACCCCACCCGCTTCGTTGCGAATGTCGGTCGGCGGCAGGTGGCCGCCCGGGAGGGTTCGGAACAGAGTCTGGTTGGCCATGGTCGGGGAGGCGGGGAGTTGCGTTTTTGCCACGAGGAGCGGACGGGTCCGACTCGCTGGCGATGCACTCTCCTAATGCTGGCTCCGTGCCACGGGCCTCGGAAAGCGGGCGCGATCGCCCGTTTTACTCTGGGGAATTGATTATCCTTGCCCCTGGCGACCCATATCCCAGGGGTGCCGCGCGCCATGAAAACTAGCAGGAGATCTAAAAAATGTGTCTCCCAGCTAGCCTCTGGCGCCGAACGATCGACGCAAACTACTTCGCAGGTTGCAGTCGATCGGCGAGTCTTGGCGGCAATCCTGCGGACCGGATTCGGGCCTGGGCGCCTGCCACGTCGTATTCCACGCGCTGGAGTTCGATCGTGTTTGTCTCCAAATCAAAGGTCACGTAGGCCGCCCGCCAGTCGCCGTCTCTGGGCTGGCCGACGGATCCCACATTGACGAGATATTTCGGCCCCGCCTGGACCTGGAATTTGGTGAGCGCGCGCGATTCGACGTGTTCGTCCTTCACGTACAGGCGGGGCACATGAGTGTGGCCGATGAAGCAGACCGTCGTCGTCTGGAAGCGAAAATGCGCCGCCGCATCGAGTTGGTTGAAGACGTATCCCCAGCGATGTGATTGATCCTGAGTGGCGTGGACGGCCGTAAAACCGTGCTCTTGCACGACCATGCCCAGTCCGGCGAGCCAGGCCTTCTGCTCCACGCTGAGTTGCAGGCGCGTCCATTCCATCGCCGTTGCGGCGTGGAGGGAGAATCCATCGAGTGAGTCCTCGACGACCGCCTGCTCGTCGTGGTTGCCCTTGATCGTCGGGCACTCGAGGGCCCGCACGCGATCGACGCAGGCTCCCGGACTCGCGCCGTAGCCCACGATGTCGCCGAGGCAGCAGCGCGCTTCGCATCCCAGCGCGGTCGTGTGCGCCAGGACGGCTTCGAGTGCCTCCAGATTCCCGTGGATGTCGCTAAAGAGCGCGATTTTCATCAGAAGCTCAGTGAGACGGCGCCACTCAGTACGCGTTCGATCTGGGCCAACGATGATCGGGAGTGGCGCCGGCGACGGGTTTTCGTTACATGACGCGCTGATGCCCACTACTGCCCGGAAACTCGTCGTCCTCGGGCTGCTCGGCACCCAGCTCGATCGAGGGCGGGGTCAAGGAGCGCGACGCTGGGAAAATTGGCGACCGACCGTTTCGCTGGGCCAGCAGGAGGATCTGCTCGTCTCACAATTCGAGCTGCTGCACGATCCGAAGTCAGAGGCGCTGGCGGAGTCGGTTGCGGCTGACTTTCGCAGCGTCTCGCCGGAGACGGAGGTCAGACGCCACGCCGTGGAGTTCCGGGATCCCTGGGACTTCGAGGAGGTGTATGGCGGGCTCGCCGATTTCGCGCGCGGCTATCGCTTTCAGCCCGAGCGCGAGGATTACCTCGTTCACATCACCACTGGGACGCATGTCGCGCAGATCTGTCTCTTCCTGCTTACCGAGTCGCGGCATCTACCCGGTCGCCTCGTCCAGACCTCGCCGCCGGACGATCGCAATCGTGGCTCCCCCGGCAGTTTCTCGATCATCGATCTCGATCTCTCGCGCTACGACCGGATCGCGGCGCGGTTCGCTCAGGAACAGCGCGAGGCGCAGTCTTTCCTCAAGAGCGGGATTGCCACGCGCAACGCGGCGTTCAACCGGATGATCGGCGAGATCGAGCAAGTGGCCATCGCGTCCCGCGAGCCGATGCTCTTCATGGGGCCGACGGGCGCGGGCAAATCCTCCCTCGCGCGGCGGGTGTTCGAGCTCAAGAAGCAGCGGCATCAGCTTGCCGGGGAGTTCGTGGAGGTGAATTGCGCGACGCTCCGGGGCGACACCGCGGCGAGCACGCTCTTCGGCCATGTGCGCGGCTCGTTCACCGGCGCGCAGCGCGATCGTCCCGGGCTGCTCCGCTCGGCCGACGGCGGTCTCCTCTTCCTCGACGAAATCGGCGAACTCGGACTCGATGAGCAGGCGATGCTGCTGCGGGCGCTCGAGGAGAAGCGCTTCCTGCCCGTTGGCGCGGATCGGGAGGTCGGGAGCGATTTCCAACTCATCGCCGGCACGAATCGCGACTTGCGCGCCGATATCCGCCGGGGGGCGTTTCGCGAAGATCTGCTCGCTCGGATCAATCTCTGGACGTTCTCGCTGCCCGGATTGGCCGCCCGGCTCGAAGACCTCGAACCGAACCTCGAGCACGAACTCGAGGCAGCTTCGAAGCGGCTCGGGCGGCGGATCGGCATGGCGAAAGATGTGCGGGCGGAGTTCCTCAAATTCGGCCGGTCGCCGGCAGCAACCTGGAGCGCGAACTTCCGCGATTTGAACGCCGCGATCACGCGGATGGCGACGCTCGCACCCGGGGGCCGCATCGGGAAAGCCGTACTCGAATCGGAACTCACCCGCCTCCGCGCCGGCTGGGCCACGGTCCCGACGCCGGATTCAGACGATGCGCTTCTGGTCGATGCGCTTGGCGCGGCCGCGGCCGCAGGGTTGGATTTGTTTGATCGGGCCCAAGTCGCGTGTGTCGTCCGCGCCTGTCGCGCCAGCCATTCGCTCAGTGATGCCGGCCGCCAGCTCTTCGCGGTGAGCCGGGCGAAGCGAAGCGTGGCCAACGATGCCGACCGGCTACGGAAATATCTCGCGCGCTTCGACCTGGCTTGGCCCTGCAAGAGTCGGGGCCAAGTTGCGGATTGAATGCGGGTCGCTGACGCGGAACCTAAAGAACGCGTTGGAGTTCCCGCCGGGAGTATCCCATCTTGCTGCGCCGTCCAGAAACGGCTGCGTCGCGATGCTCGAACAATTCGTCAACTGGGTGGCCAGTCTTGGCCCATGGGCCTACGTGGTGATTTTCGTCATCATCCTCCTCGAGTGCCAGGTCCTCCTGGGTCTGTTCATGCCCGGCGAGACGATGGTGCTGGTAGGGGGCTTCATGGCCGAGCAGGGGGTGCTCGACCTTCGCCTAGTCATCGGTCTGATCGCGCTGGCGGCAATCATCGGGGATTCGATCGGTTTTGAATTCGGGCGCTACCTTGGGATCGACTGGCTCGTCGATCGCGGACACCGCGTCGGTTTGCGCCCGGAGCACGTGGAGAAAGTGGATCGCTTCTTCTCGGCGCACGGAGGCAAGGCGGTCTTCGCGAGTCATTTTCTGCATCTTCTTCGGGCGATGATGCCGTTCATCGCGGGCTCGCGGCGGATGCCTTACCGGCGCTTCCTGATCTACAACTCCATCGGGTGCGTCGTCTGGGCGACGAGCTTCGTGCTCGTTGGCTACTTCGTCGGCGCCAGCTGGCGGATCGTCGCCCGGCGCATCGGCGAGGCGGGGCAGATCGTCTTCGGTGTCATCGTCTTCGCGATCGTCTTCCGGTTTTTTTGGAAGTGGCTCGTCCGCCGTGAGGCGGATTTGCACCGCGGCTGGCAGACTGCGCTTGATCATCCCATCGTGGCGGGCGCGCGTCGTCGCGTCGCGCCTTCGGTCCGTTTTCTCCTCGCGCGGCTTTCCCCGGAGGGATTCCTCGGCTTGCATCTGACCGCGGGAATTTTCGTGCTGGCGGGGGCCTCCTGGTTGTTCAGCGGGATCGCGGAGGACGTGATGGAAGGGAGCCGGCTGACGGAGTTCGACCGGATCATTTCCAATTGGTTTCACGCGCGCCAGACGCCGAGTGGAATCGCGTTCATGGAATTTGTCTCTTTCCTCGCTTCGGCGCCGTGGGTCGCGGGCGTTGGTCTGGTCGTGATCGTCTCGCTCGTGCACAAGAAATGCTGGCATCGCCTCACCGCGTTCGTTCTCGCCGTCGGTGGCGGAATGGCCCTCGAACCATTCTGGAAGATCACGTTTCACCGCCAACGCCCCTCGTTCACGGAGGCGCTGCTCAGCTTTGATGGGTTCAGCTTTCCGAGCGGACACACGATGGCCGCCACCTTGCTCTACGGCATGCTCGCGATCCTCGCCGTCATCTCCTGGCAGACGTGGCGCTGGCGCTTCCTCGCGGTCTTCGGCACCATCGTCATGATTTCTCTCGTCGGGCTCAGTCGCGTCTATCTTGGAGCCCACTATCCGAGTGATGTCCTGGCGGCGGCGGCGGGGGGACTGGCGTGGACCGCGCTTTGTACGACCGTCGTGGATACCACGCGGCGGGGGCGGCTGTATCGGGCCGCGCGACGTGACGCGGAACGCGACTTGGCCCGGGGGAATCTGCCGGCCGGGGGTTGATGGGAGAATGAGTTGAGGGGTCGCGGCTGCGGGGGCGCTAATCGCGGAGTCGAATCTGGCTGCGCGAAGCCGAAAAACCAATCGCGGAGCCGGAACTGGCTTCGGTTCCACGTCAGCGGCTTCGCTTCCGCGTCTGTGGCTTCGGTTCCGCGTCTGTGGCTTCAGTTCCGCGTCGATGACGTCGCTTCCCCGTCGATGGCGTCGCCTCCGCGCCGATGGCTTCGGCTCCGGGCCGATGGCTTCGGTTCCGCGCCGATGGAGTCACTTCCGGGTTGGCGGCTTCGCTCCTGCGTCCGTCGCCGACCATTTCGCCACCCGGCGTGCGCTTTTGTCCTTCTGGCTCCGCCATCTGTCGTCCACCTCGCGTCTTCGGGGGCGCGGGACGCCTCACGAGAAACGCGTTCGATCCCTTCCCTTTCCGGCCTTGCCGTGGTGCCGGCCGCGGCCGGCATCGCTCGCTTACTTTCGGTGCTGCTCCAGCGCCCGGAGAAGCCAGGCGTCACTGCGTTCCTCCGTGCCGCCCGGCAGCTTGATCAGGTAGGGTTTCCCGCTGAGTTCGCTCTTCGGTGCGGCGAGCCGAATGAAATCCTCGGGCGTCTTGATGTCCTTCTTATAGTACTCGTACTTCTTTGTGAGATGGGCGACCGCTTCGACGGCGGTGTGGGGCGTTCCGTTGCGGATGAACGAGCAGTTCGACGTCCGGACGAACTCCAAGAGGAAGCGGATCGATGCATCCGGTTCGCTGGAGCCAGTCTCCGCGGGAGCGGGAGAAACCGGCGCGAGAGCGAGGCAGACCGCCACCGAGAGGAGAAACCACGGGAATCGGACCATCCGATTGGGAGGCTCCCGCAGCGGCAGGCGTTCAATTCCCGCGTGATTCGACCGTGTCCAGGCGGCTAAGCCGGGGGCGCTGCGCTCCGGCGCACCAGCGCCAGGGTCAGATTCGCGAGGATGAAGACGCCGACGAAGATTCCGATGAGCCAGACCGCGATGCGTTTGAAAGCCTGATCGGCAATCGCGTTGGGCAACTCGGTGGGCACGCTCACGATTTGGGCGCCGATGGTTTCATCCAGCTTCCAGCCAAAGCCATTGGCCGAGCCGTACGTCTTGATCATTTCTGGAGGCGCCTTGTCGGGGGTGCTGTGACAGGTGAGGCAGCTGCTATTCTTGATCGTGATCGGTTTGCCGATGTAGATCGCAACGCCCGTCGCGGTGGTGCGCTTGCTGACGAGTTCCTTCAGGTCCGGCTTTTGGCGGAATTCATTCACCACATCCGCCTCCCAATCCGCCGTGCGGTCGCGCGGATTGGTCGGATTGAGCGTCGCTTCCTTGTAGGCGTAATCAGGATATTGCGCCCGGAAGTAATTGAAGATCTCCGTCGCCGCATAGGCGGGCACCGTCTGCGGGTGGAACTCGGCCTCCGGCAGATCGTGGGGGCGTAGCTTCAGCGTCTCGATCACCTGCTTCTGCGCCGCTGCGACCGCTTTCTTCTGGGCCGGATCGGGGACGCGATCGGTCACCTGCTGAAAGGCGGCGGGCAGGTGCCGGTCAAGCGTTTGCTGCAGTTCGCTGGACAACCGATCGAACTTAAAACGCTCGTGCTCGAGCAGCGGAGCGATCTGCTTTGTCGTGTACGAGCGTGTGGCGGTGGTGGTTTCCATCATCACCCGGGCGTTTTGGAGCACCTCCTGCTCGGCATTTCGCTGGAGCGACTCGCGCACGATGTACCCGGATCCCGCGAGCGCCAGAACGAGCACCGGGACGAAGATGAGGTTAAAAACGAAAAAGAGTCGCATGGTTAAGGCCCGGTCCAGCCTGCCCCAGCAGGCTGACGCGAAAAGGAAAATAAGAGCGGTGAATCTTGAAAGGAAGCGGGAAGGCGAAAAACTTTCGGCCGGCTGCTCCTCGAATCGCGTCACTGCTCAGGCGCCAGGACACAGCGAAAGCCGATGTCGTCATGCCGGAAGGCCGGGTTATAGCCATCTCGCGCCCCGAGCCGGAGTTTCGGGCGGTCCGCGACGAGCCACGATCCCCCGCGTACGACCCGCCAGTTCGCGCCGTCCTTGTAGCGATCGGAACACCATTGCCAGACGTTTCCTCCCATGTCGAAGAGTCCGAGCGCGTTCGCGGGGAACGAGCCGACCGGCGCAGTCCGCGGGAACCCGTCGTTGTAATTTGGGAGCATCTCGCCCTCTGGCAGGGCGGATTCCTTCCCGGCGTAGTTTCCCACTCCCGCGGGCGGCGGCCACTGGGCGCCCCACGGGTAGATGTCGCCTGCCCGGTCGGAGCGCTTGTCGGGCGTGAGACTCGCGGCCTGCTCTTTGAGGCCAGCCAGCGTGCTCCACTCCTCATCCGTCGGAAGCCGGTAGCGCCTTCCGCCGGGGAGCAGACCGGCGTCACGTTCCACTTTCGTGAGCCAGGCGCAGAAGGCTTCCGCGTCGGCGACGTTCACGCCGACGACCGGATGATCGGCTCCCTGGGTGAAGCCAGGATCCTTCCACGAGCGGCCGAGCTGGCCGCGCCGACCGAGCGGCCCCACCGAGTACATGCCGCCCGTGGCATCATACTGGGTGGCTGCGACGAAGGCGGCGAAGTCGGCCGTGCGGACAGGCCAGATCGCGGCGTGGAGCGAGCCGAAGCCGGCCGGAACGAGCTGCATGCCGAGCGTATTCGTCCACGCGCTCTCCGGTTTGAGCGGGTAAATCCCGGCGGGGCGGGGTCGTGCCGGATTCGTCGTGGAGACGGTGCTCCCGGCCGCGGTGGCGGGGGTCGGGGTGGCGTCGAGCCCTGGCACGCCGATCGACGCCGGGCGCTTCCAGAGGAAGGCACCGATGATTCCCGCCGTGGCGAACAAGGTGAGCATCGCGAGGACGGGCACGAGCAGGGACGGCTTTCGCGCCGCTTCGGTCCGCGGGGCTGGGACGATCGTCTCCTCGTCGGCGTGACTGGGCGGTCGGGATTTTGCGAGGGGTGCAGACGGCTTCGGCGCGGCGCCTCCGATTCCCTCGGTCATCGGGCGGGTGGCAGAGAGGGGGGCGGAAGGGAGGGGCACGCCCGTCGTCGCAGCGACGAACCCGTCCACGCTGCGTCGGAGAGCGGCGACGAACTCCGCACCCGTACTGAAGCCATCGCTCTTCCGCGAATCCGGCGAACGGGAGAGGGACCGGCGGAGCACGTTGTTCCCCGCTTCATTCAAGGCGGAGAGCGGGGTGAAACGCGAGGATCCGGGTTCGAGCCAGTTGCGGGCGGGGCCGCCCAGGAGTTCGCAGGCGAGCCGGCCAAAGGCGCGCGGATCCCCGCCGGAGGTGAGTGACGGCACCGATGAGGAGGTCGGCTGAAGAATCGTCTCGTTGCCGACTGGGGCATCCCCGGCGTCCGGAAAAATCTCGGCGGGCAACACCCGCGGGATCGCCGGGACGGGCGAGCCGGCCGCGGGGATGAGAATGTGCATCGGATCGAGATGCACTCCGTGCAGGCCTTGCCGCCGGAGTTCGAGGTCGGCGCCGGCGATCGGTTCGAGAATCGCCAAAGTCTCCCCGAGCGTCACGGCGCCGCGTTGCCGCATGAGGTCCAGCAGCGTTGCGGACCCCTCGAGCCACTCGAGCGCGACGTAGCCGCCGCCATCGGGAGAGAAACCGATCGAGATTGGAGTCAGCAGCGACGGACAATCCCGCGCCGCGGCCTGCCAGCTTGGAAAAGCCGCCTTCGCCGCTGTCATCGCGGACGCGGTCAGCAGCCGAATCATCGCGGATACGCCCGACGTCCGATCGGCCGCGCGAAACGTCGAGGTCCCGGCGCGGTCTCCGAGCTTGAAGCGGCCTTCGAGAGTCGCGCCGACGTTCAGCGGCCCGATCTCGCAAACGGTCGGCGGCAGATCCGGCATCGTCGCATTCAACCCGCTCGCAACGCCAGCTTGGGTGGCCGGAGCGGCGTCCAGCGCGAAGATGGCCGAGCTGGTGTGCGACAGCAGATCGGAAGGAGGCAACTGGCGAAGACACGCGAAAATCTCGTCGCGCAGGTCCGTCGGGGTCTGGTGCCGATGCGCAGGATCCTTCTCCAGCATCCGCCGCAGAAGCGCCACCACGCACTCGGGCAGCGTCCCCAGCCGTTCGAAGGGCGGCGGTTTGGAGAGGTGTTCGCTGATGACGCGGGCCATGGACGACGCCTGGAATGGAGTCTGGGCGCTCAGCAAATACCAGAGCGTGATCCCGAGGGAGTAGATGTCTGAGCGGGCGTCGACGTTCAGGCCCTCCAGCTGTTCAGGGCTGGCGTAGTACGGCGTCCCGACGAACGCGCTGCCCACGGTCCGCGTGAGGCCATTGCTGGCGCCGTCCGCGTCCTCGGTGTCCGGCCCGATGGCCTTCGCGAGCCCGAAGTCGATCACCTTCACGAGCGGCTCCCCGTGGTGGCGCGTGAGCATGAGGTTCGACGGCTTGATGTCGCGATGGATCAAACCCACCGCGTGGGCGGCGATAAGGGCACGCGTGACCTGCAGGGTCAGTTCGAGGGCCGCGGCGGGACGGAGCGGTCCCTCCCGTTTCACGAGCTCCTCGAAGGTTTCGCCCTCGATCAGCTCCATCGCGTAGAAATAGTTTTCCACGCCTTCGTGCCCGAGGTGATAAATCGTGGCGACGTTCGGGTGCCGCAGCTGGGCGGCCGCGCGCGCTTCGCGCAGGAAGCGTTCACGCGCTTGCTCGTTCTGAAGAAAGGACGAATTGATGACTTTCAGCGCCGCGGGACTGCGCAGATTCGTATCGTAGGCCTTGTACGTGACGCCCATCGCGCCCCGACCGAGCTCCCAGGGGGTGCCGTCTGGCCGCTGCGGGACTTCGTAATGTTGAAAGCGGACAGACACGGGAAGTGAGGAGAACCAGCGCAGCGCCGCAAGCTATCGGGCGTGGCCGTCTGTGGCAATCCCCCGAATGGGGGAGGCCTTGGTGCAGTGGAGTTGGCCGGGTCTCGCGAGACCCGGCCGGGGGAACGGTGGTCACGCCCGCCGCACGCCCGCGCAGAGATAGAGCACTGCCATGCGCACGGCGAGGCCGTTCGTGACTTGGTCGAGGATCACGCTGCGTCCGCTGTCCGCGATATCGCTGTCGATCTCCACGCCTCGATTGATCGGCCCGGGATGCATAATCAGGGCATCCGGTTTCAAGCGCTCCGCGCGGGCCTTGGTCAGGCCGAAGAGGGACGTGTATTCCACGAGACTGGGAAAATACTCCTTCCGCTGCCGCTCGTGCTGGATGCGCAGCAGATTGATGACGTCCACCTGATCGAGGAGCGGATCGAGCTCGTGCGTGACCGAGACGCCGAGTCGCTCGAATTCGCGGGGAACGAGGGTGCTCGGTCCGCAAAGCGTGACGCGCGCGCCGAGTTTCAGGAGCGCGTGAATGTTTGAGCGCGCGACGCGGCTGAAGAGGATGTCGCCGAGGATCACGACGTGCTTCCGGCGCAGGTCGCCGAGGCGCTCGCGCATTGTAAAGGCATCGAGCAACGCCTGGGTGGGGTGCTCGTGCGCGCCGTCACCGGCATTGATCACGCTGGAGTGGAGCCGTTCCGCGAGGAATTGCGCCGCTCCGGCGCTGCCGTGCCGGATGACGATGATGTCCGCGCCGTTCGCCTGAAAGATGTGGGCGGTGTCCTTCAATGTCTCGCCTTTGCTCAGGCTCGAAGCGGTGGCGGAGACGTTGATCACGTCGAGGCTCAGACGATTCGCGGCGATCTCGAAAGAGGTTCGCGTGCGCGTGCTGGATTCGACGAAGAAGTTTACCAGGGTCTGGCCGCGCAGCGCCGGCACCTTTTTGATCGCCCGCTGGCCGACCTGTTTGAAGGCGGTTGCCGTGTCGAGGATCGTGACGATCTCGGCGGCGGAGAGTTCGCGGATGCCGATGAGATCCTTGCGCGTCCAGGTCACGTCGGCGCGCGTCTCGCGCGCATCGCTCGAGGAGGGGAGATCCGTCGCGGGGGGCATGGGGAGGGGGATTAGAGGTGCTCGAGCCAGACGCCGTCGGTCAGACCGGGATCGGTCGCGGCGAAGCGGACGAAGACCCGCTGGTTCGGTGCGCTGGGAAGATTCTTGCCGACGTAGTCCGGCCGGATGGGGAGTTCGCGATGACCTCGGTCGACGAGGCACGCGAGCTGGATGCGGGCGGCGCGGCCGAAATCGCTCAGTGCATCCATCGCGGCGCGAATGGTGCGTCCGGTGAAGAACACGTCGTCCACGAGCACGACGGTCCGTTCCTCCAGCGCGAACGGCAGATCCGTGGGCTGGATCGCGGTGATGGGGGGCCTCCGGCGCAGGTCGTCCCGATGCATCGAGATATCCAGCGATCCAAAATCCGGACGGATCCGCTCGATCTCGCCGATGTGCGCGAGCAGACGGCGGGCAACTTCGACGCCCCGCGATTGAATGCCGACGAGCGCCAGCATGCCTTCGGCGAGGGCCGGCGCATTGCGTTCGATGATCTCGTGCGCCACCCGCCGGAGCGCCCGGCGGATTGCTTCCTCGTCGAGAACCGCGGTGGCGCTGGCAGGAATGGGGTTCATGGGAGCGTTGGGGACCTCGCAGGATCTCCTTAAACGCGGGGACCGGGGATCAGGTCGCCCGTCCTTCGCGGCGTTTTTCACGCCAGGTGGCGCGATGTTTCACGATCCAGTCGAGCAGGGCCTTTTCGAAGCCGATGTCGTACCCGGCCTTTTCGCTCTCGATCCATTTATGCTTCAGGATTTCCTCGCGCTCGGCGAGGAACTCCTTGTAGAGGATCGAATTTTTCACCAAGCCCGACGTTACGTCGTTCTCCGGCTTGGCTCCATCGTAACCTTGGATCATTGTGCGTCTTTCGGGGGGGCGGATCGCAGAGGGGAAGTTAACGCGCGGCAGGCGGAACTTGCAACGTCGCGGCGCTGAAATCGCATGAACAGGTGACGGTTGCGAGGGTGGCCGCATTCATAGGATGTCACGAATTCCCGAATCGAACCGCCGCTACTCGGCCACCGTTTCCCGCAGCGCCTGCGCGATCTTGAAGAACTCGAGCGCCACCACGCCCTTCGGTTCGCCGATGACGATCGGCAGGCCCCGGTCACCGCCTTCGCGCGTGGCAATGTCGAGCGGGATCTGGCCGAGCAGGCGCGTCTTCAGCCGGATCGCTTCCCGCTCGCCGCCGCCGCTTCCGAAGATGTCATAACGCTTGTCGTTATCGGGGCAGAGGAAATAGCTCATGTTTTCGACGAGACCGAGAACCTTGACGTTGGTTTTCGCAAACATGGCCGCGCCCTTCCGGGCGTCGATCAAGGCCACCTCCTGCGGCGTCGTGACGATCACCGCGCCGGTCAACGCCACGGTCTGCACGATCGTGAGCTGGATGTCACCGGTCCCGGGTGGCAGATCGAGGATGAGGAAATCCAGTTCGCCCCAGTTTACCTGGCGGAGGAATTGCTGCGTCAGGCGGGTGACCATCGGGCCACGCAGGATCGCGGGCGCATCGTCGCCTGCGAGCAGGAAGCTCATCGACATCAATTTGATCCCGTGCGCCTCGTTTGGGATGATGCGCTCGTCGTCATCCGCCACGGCCGGCGCGCGCACGCCAAACATCAGCGAGACACTCGGTCCGTACATATCGCAGTCGCAGAGGCCCACCGAAGAGCCCGTCCGCGAGAGCGCGACCGCCAGATTCGCGGCGACCGTCGACTTTCCCACACCGCCCTTGCCGGAAGCGACGGCGATGATGTGCTTGATCCCGGGGATGGCGTTCTGGCGTTCACCCGCGCCGACCGCACCCGCGGCCGCCGGGGGATTGGTAACCTCGATGCGGAGATCTACAGTCCCCACGCCCGGCATCGCGCGGAGTGCGGCGGTGGCATTTTCCTGGATCCCCTGCGGCACCTTCGGATCGGTCGTCGCGACCACGACCTGCACGCTGACGTCATTCTTCGCCGGATCGACCGTGATGCTGCGGACGAGGCCGAAGGAAACGATATCGCGACTGAAGCCGGGGTATTTGATGCCGCGGAGGGTTTCGCGGACGAACTCTTCGGAAAGCGCTGGTGAAGACATGGGGCGGGGAAGTACGCCCGGCCCGGCGTTCCGGCAAGGCGGCGCCGCGGGAAACTCACGAAAGAGGACGGCCTTCCGCCGTTTCGCCTCAACCGGGGTGCGGAACGCTCGCGTGCCTTGCATTGCGGCGCCGTTCGGCCAGTGGTGCGGTTGCGGGGCCGCCCGCGATCCACTTTCTCCCCACCATGTCCCGCACCTCCGTCAAAGAAGCGCTCACCCGCGAAACTCCGCTCGACTCCATCCTCCTGCAGGGCTGGGTGCGGACCCGACGCGACAGCAAGACGTTTTCGTTCATCGAAGTGAATGACGGCTCGTGCCTGAAAGGGATCCAGGTGGTCGCGGACGCGAAGCTTGCCGACTACGCCCACATCGAAAAGGCCACCACCGGAGCGTCGATCGAGGTCCGCGGGAAATTGGTGCCCTCGCAGGGACAGGGGCAGAAATGGGAGGTGGTCGCCGATTCCTTCACCATCCTCGGCGAGGCCGATGCGACCTACCCGCTGCAGAAGAAGGGGCACTCCCTCGAGTTTCTACGCGAGATCGCCCACTTGCGGCCGCGGTCGAACCTGTTTGGCGCCGTGTTCCGCGTCCGCAGTCGCGTCGCGTATGCGATTCACCGGTTCTTCCAGGAGAAGGGTTTCGTTTATGTGCACGCGCCCATTATCACGGCGAGCGATTGCGAGGGAGCGGGGGAGATGTTCCGCGTTAGCACGATCGACCCGGCCAAGCCGCCGCGCGCGGAAGGTGGCGCGATCGACTACGCGCAGGATTTCTTTGCGCGTCCGGCCTATCTCACGGTCAGCGGGCAGCTCGAGGCGGAGATTTTCGCGTGCGCCCTCTCGAACGTGTACACCTTCGGGCCCACGTTTCGCGCCGAAAACTCCAACACCTCGCGGCACGCCGCGGAGTTCTGGATGATCGAGCCGGAGATGGCATTCTGCGATCTGCGCGGAAACATGGATCTCGCGGAGGAGTTCGTGAAATACCTCATTCGCGATGCGCGCGAGCACTGCGCGGGCGACCTCGAGTTCTTTTCGAAGTTCGTGGACAAGGAGCTGCTCACGCGGCTCGACTTCGTGCTGGAGCGGCCGTTCCAGCGCTGCTCCTACGACGAGGCGGTCGAGATTCTGCTGCGCAGCGGGCACGCGTTCGAGTTCCCCGTCACGCCCGGGCACAACCTCCAGGCGGAACACGAACGCTACCTCACCGAGGTGCACTTCAAGTGTCCGACCACGGTTTTCAACTACCCACGCGACATCAAGCCATTCTACATGCGCGTGAACGACGACGGCCGGACCGTGGCGGCGATGGACGTGCTGGTGCCGGGAATCGGCGAGATCGTGGGTGGAAGCCAGCGCGAGGAGCGGCTCGACATCCTGCGGGCCAACATGCAGCACCACTCGCTCAACGAGAAGGATTACTGGTGGTATGTCGACCTCCGGCGCTACGGGTCCGTGCCTCATGCCGGCTTTGGTCTCGGCTTCGAGCGAATGCTGATGTTCATCACCGGCGTCTCGAACATTCGCGACGTGATCCCCTTTGCCCGCACGCCCGGCACGG
This sequence comes from Chthoniobacterales bacterium, assembly GCA_038322235.1. Lineage (GTDB taxonomy): Bacteria > Verrucomicrobiota > Verrucomicrobiia > Chthoniobacterales > SZAS-18 > SZAS-18. The sequence continues at coordinate 147,816 of JBBQFQ010000003.1, read as the reverse complement.
CGGAGTTCTGAAGCGGTCGGTGGTTGCTGGTCGCGGGCTGATGCTTGATCAAAACTGGCGCTCGTCCACCCGCAGAAATCCCATGACGCGACGCTGGCCCGGGCTAGTTTCCCGGCCCTTTTTTTGATTTATGGGAACCTACCGCACGCATCACTGCGCCGAGCTTCGACCGGACCACGAAGGACAGCGCGTCACTCTCTCCGGCTGGATCGCCTCCCGGCGCGATCACGGCGGCGTCATCTTCCTCGATCTTCGCGATCGCGAGGGCGTCACGCAGGTGGTGTTCCGCCCGGAAGACCATCCGGCGGTGGCCGGACAGGCCCATGGCCTGCGCGGTGAGGATGTCATCTGCGTCTCCGGAAAGATCGAGAAGCGCTCCGCTGCGACGGTGAACGCGAATCTGGCGACTGGTGGCATCGAACTCGTCGCGGACGCTTTGACGATCCTCAACAAGAGCGAGGTCCCGCCGTTCCCGCTCGACGACCCGTCCGTGCACGAAGACCTGCGCATGCAGTATCGGTACCTGGATCTGCGCACGCCGCACATGCACGCAAACCTCCGTCTCCGGCACAAGGTGACGAAGGCCACGCGTGATTATTTCGACGAGCAGGGGTTCTTCGAGATCGAGACCCCCATCCTTTCAAATCCGACGCCGGAAGGGGCGCGGGACTTCCTCGTCCCTTCCCGCATCCACGCGGGTTCCTTCTACGCCCTGCCGCAGGCCCCGCAGCAGTACAAGCAGCTCCTGCAGGTCGGCGGTTTGGAAAAGTATTTCCAGATCGCCAAGTGTTTCCGGGACGAAGACCTGCGGGCGGATCGCCAGCCGGAATTCACCCAGATCGACGTGGAGGCGTCCTTTGTCGGGAGCGAGGATATCCTCGCGCTCGCGGAAGGCATGCTGCGCCGGATCTGGAAGGATGCGCAGGGGATCCAGATCCCGACGCCGTTTCCGCGCATGACCTATCGCGAGGCGATGGACCGGTTTGGTTCCGATAAACCCGACATCCGTTTCGGTCTGGAGCTGGTCGACCTGACGAACATCTTCCGCTCGGCTGAGTTCAAGGTCTTTCGCGGCATCGCGGAGTCCAGGGGCGTCATCAAGGCCATCAACGCCAAAGGCGCGGCGCCACTACTCTCGCGCGAACAGCTCAAGAAGTGGGAGGAGTGGGCGAAGTCCGAGTTCAAAGCGAAAGGGCTCGCTTACATCAAGTGGCAGGCGGGTGGGGAATGGGAGTCGCCGATCGTGAAGTTCTTCGGCGAGTCTGAAAAGAAGGCGCTCGCGTCCAAGCTGGATTTTGCCGAGGGGGACATCATCTTCTTCGGGGCGGACCAGCGCGATGCCGCCTGCGAGGTTCTGGGCCGCGTCCGGCTCCGTTGCGCCGAGGTCCTCGGCCTCATCAAGGCGGCAGGCGACCGTCTCGCCTTTCTCTGGGTCGTCGATTTCCCGCTGCTCGCCTTCAGCCCGGAGGAGCATTCGTGGGTGGCAGTGCATCACCCTTTCACGCGGCCGCACGCCGAGGACGTGGAGCGGATGGAACGCGGCGACTATGCCGATGTCCGTGCGGTCGCGTACGACGTGGTGCTGAACGGCATCGAGCTCGGTGGCGGCAGTATTCGGATCCACGAGCGCGAGCTGCAGGCGAAGATGTTTGCCGCCCTCGGCATCGGTCCCGAGGAGCAGCAACGCAAGTTTAGCCACATCCTGCGCGCCTTCAGCTTTGGCGCCCCGCCGCACGGCGGAATCGCTCTCGGACTCGATCGCCTCGTGATGCTGATGGCGGGCGCTTCGAGCATTCGGGAGGTGATGGCCTTCCCCAAGAACAACCGGGGCATGGACCTGATGAGCCAGTCGCCGCTCGAGGTGGACGCTCGTCAACTGCGCGAGCTCCACATCCAGTCCGCCCCGGCGGCGAAGAAGTGACGCGGACGGGAGAGGTCGGTATTCCTTCCCGTCGCCGAAGTTCCCGATGAATCTCCGCACGCTCATCCTGATCCTGCTCGCCTGGATGACAGGTGCCGGGAGCTCGCGGGCGCAGCGACCGTCACCAACGCCCCGGCTTCCCGGCGCGCCGAAGCCGGAGGCTTCGCGCCCGCGCCCGCGCTCGCGTCCGGCGCCGACGCCCGTTCCCACGCCGGCTCCGACCGCGGATGATCCGCTTCCGCTGCCTTTCGGGATCGCGTGGGGCGATTCGCCGGAGACCGTCCTGTCGATCCTTCCACGTGTGAATGCGGCGGTGAAAAAGAAGGTCCCACTCGATAAGACGGGCGAGATCTGGAGCGTCGGCGGCGTGAAGATCACCGGTCTGCGCGACTCCCGCATCGTGTTTCAAGAGAAGCACGTGGTCGGCATCGATCTGGAGTACGGCGACAACGCCTGGCCGTCCGAGAAGTACAACGCCGGAATGGGGAATCTCCGCAAGCGGCTTGAGACGATGTTTGCCGCGCCGGGTGTGCTCGTGACCCGCGGGCCCGTCAAGGATGACAGCGCCCCGGGAATCGCGCAGATGCTGACGGGGTATGAGTGGAAGCGGTTCGATACCCTGGTGCTGCTGATTTATTACTCCGCCGAGGAGAAGGAGGGCGATGTCGTGAAAAGCGCCTTCCGCTCCCTTCTCATTCGCTACCGCTTTCGCGATCCTACGCAGATCGTCGCCGAGCCGCAGCCAAGCCCTTCACCGGCCGCGGCCGGAGCCGATCCCGATGCGACGCCGACGCCAACTCCCGAGCCCACTCCAGAGGCCAAGGGCCAGGAATTGCCGAAGCCCCGGATCCGCTCCGACGGCACGGACCCCTTGCCGGAACAGTAGGCGGAGCGCGGACGACGAACGGCGAACAACCGACCGCACGCGGGGATCCCAATCGGTGAGAGCACTACGCTGCGTTCGCCTGGGCACTGAGTGCCGCGGCCGCGGCCGCGACTTTCTGTTGATCGGCCTCCGGGAGCAATTCCATCTGCCGGCGCGCGAGCTGCGTCAGAGCCTTCACGGAGAGCTCCGCGTAGGAGAAAGGCTTCGCGAGGAAGTCTGTACCACCGCTGATGCGGGACTTCGCGAGGGCGTCGAAGCTGTTCAGTGACGTGACGAAGATCACCGGCGTCTTCTCGTAACCGCCCAGAGTCCGCAGGTGCTTGCAGAGATCGAAGCCATTCATGCCGGGCATCTCGACGTCGAGGAAGATGATGTCGAACTTGTAGTCCTGTAGCAGCTTCAAGGCCTCGACGGCGTTGCCGGCGGACTGGTACGAGATCTCTGCCTTCGTCAGCGAGTGCGCCACGTACCTCCGGCCAATCATTTCGTCATCGACCACAAGAGCGAGCGCCTCCTGCCGCGCAAAATCGCGCAGGGCGCTGGCCCGGCTGAAGAGGAGACCGATGTAATCCACTGCCTGCACGAGCGTGCGCAGGCAGGAGGCGTTGAGCCGTTCCGGCTTTTCCTGAATCTTCAGAAGCAGTGCCTCGATCGCGGAGGACAGCCGCGACACCTGACTGAACCCGGCGAGACCGGAGGTGCCGGCCAGTTTGTGGGTGTTCTTGAAGAGGGCGGTGATGAATTCATCGCGCTCCGGACTCCCGGCCGCGGTTTTCATCAGCGCCTTCGCATCCGCTTGGATCGTCGCGACACTGATCGGCGCCTCCTGCAGAAACGCCTCCCGGATCTCGGCCTCGAAGGCCTCATCGTCGGGCGGGAGGAAGTCTGGAATCTCGTGGCCCGGCGCGGGCTCCGGCGGAATCCGGGTCGTGATGCGCTTGATCGTCGCGGGTGTGACGTCGCTCGGTACCGGCTGGGTGACCGTCTTCTGCTCGGCGAAGAGGGACTGCACAGCCTCCACGACCTGGAGGGGGGTGATGGCGGTCTTGTCGAGCACCCGCACCGCCCCGGCGAGCATGGCTTCCTCCTGCATCCGTGTGTTCATCGCCGCCGTGCAGAGAATGACGGGTACGCCGGAGATCTGGGGCTCTGACCGGATCATCTGCAGAACCTGGAGTCCATCCATGCGCGGGAGATGCGCATCGAGGAGCACGGCGTCCGGCGGGGATTCTCGCAGGCGCTGCAATCCCGTTTCGCCATCGAGCGCGAGCTCGACAAGGTAGCCGGCCCGGGTGAGCCGCGCGCGGTAGATGGTCGCGACCATCTCCTCGTCCTCGATGAGGAGAATTCGCCGGGGATTCGGCAGCGCTGCGATCGGGACTGGGGCGGTGGGAGCGATGATCCCGGGCGGCAACGGGACCGGCGCGCTGACCGGTTCCGGCATCGGTGGCCGCGTTCCCGGGGCCGCTGTCGCGGGCAGGAGCGGGCCGGTCGGGCTGAACGGCACCGGCGCGCGGGGCGCGGGGCCGGAGGGAGCCGACGGGCTGAACGGAATCGGCCTGGTTGACGGTGCGGGGGCGGATGCGCGCTCGGCCGTGATGGGGCGGCCAAAATCCTCGGGCATAGCGACGATGCTGGAGCCGAGCTTGATCGGTCCGGTCGTCGCCTGCTGGAACAAATTCTTCTTCGGCATGAAGACGCGTTTCCGGAGCGCGGTCCGCAGGGCGAGAAACAGGTCTTCCTCGGTCGCGAGTCCCCGATCGAAAACGCGCGTCACGCCGGCGGCGAGGGCCTCCGCTTCGCCGTAGGAAGCGCCCGACTCCGCCAGCCCGATCACGGGGAGGCGCTTGTACGGCTCGAGCGTACGCAGGCGCCGGACGATCTCGATGCCGCTCAATCTGGGCAAAACGAGCCGAAGGATGACGACATCCGGATTCGTCTCGAAAATCTTTTGCACCCCTTCCTCGCCATCGAATGCCGTTTCGACAATGAATCCCTCGTTTTCGATCATGCCCTTGCAGTCCGCGACGGCCATGGCATCGCTGTCGATCACGAGCACGCGTTTCCGGGTCTCCTCCTGTTTCGCGATCTGCTGGAGCTCGCTGCTGGACGGAATCCAGAGGGGGTCCTGCCACTTCGTCGTCGGAGCCACTTTCTGGCCCAGCATTTTCGTGAAAATGCCCGGTTTGCGGCCGCCGCGCGGGTCGTTCAGCAAGGGGGCAAGCGGGGCATCATTTCCCGTGCCGATCCGACGCGTCATCGCGGCCGGCGCCGCTTGCGCTGCGGCCGAGGGAGGCGGCGGCATGCCCGGCGAAGCTTGAGGCGGAGGTGGAGGCGGAGGGGTGGACTTCCCGCCGAAAAAAGAAAAGAGCCTCGAAAAGAACGATGCCATCAGGCGGAGGCTATACCGTCCGCGGTATCGCGCGCAAGGGCGCAGCGAGCCCAGTTTTGTATCAGGCGATTTCCGGCCGGGGCAAACGCACGACAAAAGTCGCGCCGTGGCCGGGCTCACTGAGGCATTCGATCGTCCCGCGCATTAGCTCCACGAGCTTTTTCACGATCGAAAGTCCCAGTCCAGTCGCGTCCTCCCCGGCGGTCGGCGCGGCACTCAGGCGAGTGAAGCGCGAAAAGAGGCGCGCGTGATCCTGGGCTGTCAGTCCCGGACCGTGATCGCAGACCTCGATGCAAACCGCCCCCGATTCATCGTCGCGCACCCGCACGCAAATCGCCTTCCCTGCGGGGGAGAACTTCATGGCGTTCGAATAGAGGTTGTCGACGATCTGCTGGGTCAGCGCGCGATCGACGAGGGCGATCGGCGATCCGGTATACACCTCGACAGCCATCTGCTGCTCCTTGCCGAGCAGCTTCAACGTGTACGCTTTTGCGAGCGTGCAGCAGAGGTCCGCGAGGTCGACCGGTTCGGGATTTGTTTTGATCTGACCCCGCTCGATCGCGTTCGCGTTCAAGAGGCGCTTCACGAGCTCCGTCATTCCCTCCACTCCCTGGAGCAGAGTGCGCAAGCTTTCGTCGCGTTCCTCCCGCCGCAGATCCGGCTCATCGAGGAGGAGGTGAATGTGTCCGGCCATGCCCGAAAGCGGATTCTTGAGGTCGTGGGCGACGATCCCGAGGAGGGTGTTTTTTTCTCCGTCGAGCTGCTTCAGGCGCTCGAGGGTTGCCTCCAGTTGGCGGTTCTTTTCGCGCAACTCGTCCATCTGCGACTGCACCGTTCGTTCGAGCGATGCCCGGAGTTTTTCGACGCCACGCAAATCGCGGAAAGCCCGCAGCGCGGTCGTGAGCGTCGTATGAAGCCGCTGTTGCGTGAGCTCCGTCTTGTTCTTGTAATCGTTGACATCGAACGGCTGGATCACGGCCTGTTCAGGGATTTCATCCGGCTGACCGGTAAGGAGGACTACGCGCGTGAGCCGCATCCCGAGGTCCTCGCGGAGTTCGCGGACGAGCCGGAGTCCGGCGTCATGATCCTCCATGATGACGTCCAGGAGGACGACGGCGATATCGCGGTTGGCGGCGAGGACGTCGCGTGCTTCCGCGGCCGATCGCGCGCTGAGGATCTGGATGTGGTGCCCGTCGAACCGGAACCCATTCAGCGCCAGGCGCATCGCGTGATGCACCGGTTCCTCGTCGTCCGCGATCAAAACGCGCCAAGGCTCAGGGTCGACCGTGGGTGCGCCCGGCGGCGCTTCGTTTGCGAAAGTGAGGGGTTGGTCGGCTGGACTCATTTCGTGACACCGGGCAGGCCGATCTCTTCAGCTTGCCGATTCAAACGGCCGCTTCAAGCGGCGATTCGATCCGGATCAGGTTTGTTCCGGCGGCCGGATCAACCCCCACCTGGATCGATCCACGAAGTTCCCGCACAACGAGTTCGAGCAGGGGCTGAAGTGGCTCCGGAGCCGAATCCGGTTGTTCCGATCCGCGGTTGATCGCCTCGGCGACGCTGATCGGAAACCGACTTCCGTCGTCCGAGTAATGGAGCGCGAGAAACGCGCCCCGTCGCAGCAATGAGACGCGGATCCGGCCATCGCGCCGGCCAGCGAGCGGTCCGAGCATGGAGAGGGAAACCAGCTCCGCCAGGATGCGCGGGAACGCGGCGCCCGCGCGGTCGACGGAGATTTCGATACCTTCGACGGCGATTTGCAGCCCGGTGGTCTTGTGGACCAGTTGGAGCGTCGTCGCGATCGCCTGCAGGCTGCCTTTCAACTCGACCCGGCGACGGGATCCCGGCAGCTGATCGGTCGCGACCTGCTTGAGCGCCACGAGGAGGTCGGCCGCCCGGCGCAGGTTGGGCTGGACGAGATCGCCCGTCTCAAGCGCGGTGCTGATGAAGCCCTCGAGGTCGCTGCGCCGCAATTCATCGCTCTGGAGCCGGCCCGTAAGCACGGCGATCTTTTCCCGGAGGCTCGAACTGCCGAGGATGGCGGCCCCAAGGCGGTTGTTTACCTCGTGGGTGGCCGCCCCGACCTGCTGACCGAGGAGCGAGAGCCAGTGCGCCTCGAATCTCCGGGTCCGGAGGCTGTCGATCTCCGCGCGAGCCTGATCGAGCTCCTGCGCCAGTTTTTCGTGTTCGCTCGCACTGCCGGCGGCGCTCCGGAGCATTTCGCGCAGTCGGTCGCGCTCCGCCGTGAGACTTGCTGCCGCCGTCTCGGTCGCCGCGGCCCGGGCGCTGGCGCGTCGCGAAGCGCCGAAGGCGATGATCGCGACAATGGCCGCGACAATCGCGGCACCAACCCCACCAATGGCGATGGGGTCAATCGCCGCGAGGCCGATGAAAGTTGCGCATGTCCACGACATCGGCCCGTAATTCGCACAAAGTGAGAGCATCAGGAAGCTTCCGGAGCGGAATTCGTGCCGACCTCCGCGCGGGAGTGGTGCGGTTCCTGGAAAATCACTTGCCGGGCCGGCGAGGTCGGATAAGGTCTTCGTCCCCTTCCGGGTTGTTAGCTCAATCGGTAGAGCAAGTGACTCTTAATCACTAGGTTCTGGGTTCGAGTCCCAGACAACCCACGCTTTCGGATCCGTGCGCAGATCTGCGCCTTGGGCTGCACCGGGATTTTGCGGGAAACTCCCGCTGTTTTCTCGGCGGCGAGCGTCAGCGGTGCCCCGCCCCGTCCGCGTGACCGCTGGAAAAAAGGGAGCGGCACCGCCTTTCGGTCGGTGCCGCCCGGAGTCCAGAAGCTGGGGGAAGCGAATCAGCCGCCGCGGCCGAAGGAAGCGGACTCTTCCTGCCACATCGAGCGGAAGTCGCTGTCCTTCATCATTTCCTTCACCATCATTTTCTTCATCTTTTTGTCCTTCATCATCTCTTTGAGGACCATTTTTGCGGTGGCCTCATCGGTGCGGACGGCGTCGACGCTGACCATCTTCGGCTTGGCTTTTTCGCCGGCGAAAGCGGGCGTCACGGTGGCCAGAAGGCCGGTCGCCAGCGTAAACGCCAGGACGGTGGAACGAATGAGTTTCATGGGTTGCAGTCTAGGTGGGTTGTTGTTGCGCCCGGGCGTTTAGCCCGGCGTGTTGTTGGGAGCAGGAACGCCCTGCGGCATTCCCAAAAAAATTCCGACCATCACACGTATGCCGAAAAATCGGGCTTACGTCTCTGGGAAAATGCCATGAACGCTTCCATCGCCTCCGGTGACTGCAGACGCTCGCCGAAAAGGAGGGCCTCCTCCTTCATCACGGCCGAGACGGTGTCGGCGTGCCGGCGCTTCAGGAGCGACTTCGTGAGCCGGACCGACGCCGCCGGCTGGGCGGCAAGTTTCTCGGCCGCGAACCACGCCGCGTCCCGCGTGCCGGCGTCGGGGATGACGTGGTTCACCAGCCCGAACGTGTGCGCGCGGGCGGCAGTGATTGGTTCGCCGAGCAACAGCATCTCCGCCGCGCGCTGATAACCGATCACGCGGGGGAGCAGCCAGCTCGAGGCCGCCTCCGGGCAAAGGGCGAGATTGGTGAAGGGAAGCTGAAAGCGCGCTCCCTCTCCGGCGAAGACGATGTCGCAATGCAACAACATCGTCGTGCCGATGCCGACGGCGACGCCATTGACGCGGGCCACGATCGGTTTTTCGAAGCGGTGAATCGTCTCGAGAAACTGGAAGATCGGGGCGAACTTCTCTGCACTGAAGCCGCTGGCGAAATCGGCGATGTCATTCCCGGCCGTGAAGCAGGCGTCGGAACCCTCGAGTACGACCACGCGCACGCCCGGCTCCGCGGCCGCCGCCAGGAGGCCCTCGGTCAGCGCAGAGTACATCGCGAGGGTGAGCGCGTTCTTCTTTTCCGGACGGTTCAACGCGAGACGGTGGACGGCGCCGTGGCGCTCGGAGATGACGAGGGAGGGGGTGCTCATGGCGTGATCAGTAACGCGGGGCGAAGAGAATGCCAGCGGGCCGGCGGAGTCGCTCAGCTCCCTTGCCGCTTGTAGAAATTCGTCACCCGCGAAATGCAGAGCAATTCCCCCGATTCGACGTGAGAGATGCGCACTTCGTGCACGATCAGGGATCGGGCGCGGCGGATGACTGTTCCCACCGCACGCACGGTCCCTTCCCGCGCCGAACGGAGATGCGAACCGTTGATCTCGATTCCCACCGGTGCCTGCTCCTGGAGGTCTATCCCCCAGCAGGCGTGCAGGCTGGCGGCGGACTCCGCGAGGACCATGCTCATCCCTCCGTGGAGGAGGCCAAGCGGTTGCCGGCATTTGTCCGTGATCGGCATCGTCATCTCGACGCCGTCGGCGTCGAAGCGCGTGATCGTGATGTCGAGGTGACTGGCGGCATTCTTGTTGGCGAAGCGCTTAATCGTGGCAAGATCGGGAGTGAAGGGAGTGCTCATGTGGCCCGGGCGGGAGGTTTAGGTTCAGCAAAGGCGTCGATGAAACTCCGCCGACACTCGCGCGGGATCGAATCCCGCTGGACCGGATCATCGACCGGGGAGAGCACGAGGGCACCGATCACCTACCGCTTCGCGAGCAGGTCGCGGATCTCCGTGAGCAGCCTGACCTCCGCCGGATCCTCGGGAGGTGGCGGTGCGGGCGCAGCCTCGGCCTTTTTCACGAGGCGGTCCCGCATGGTGTTGATCGCCTTGACGAAGCAGAAAACGACGAACGCCATCAGAAGAAAGTTGAAACACATCTGGACGAAGTTGCCGTACTTGATCGCGTTTTCGGCGACCTCCTTCCCGTCCTTCAGGTAAGCCGGGTCGAGCACGACCTTGAGGTTCGTAAAGTTCACGCCGCCGAGGAATTTTCCGAGCACCGGCATCACGACGTCTTCGACGAGCGAGCCCACGATCTTGCCGAAGGCCGCGCCGATGATGACGCCGACCGCGAGGTCCACGACGTTCCCCTTGGCAATGAATGTCTTGAATTCGTCGGCGAAGCCCATGGGAGAATTGAGGAGGTGGAGACGAGAAAAGCGGCCCGCAAGCATGCGATTCGCCGCGGCGTGATCTGGCAGGATTACAGACCGCGGTCAAGCGTGCGGTATTGAATCGCCTCGCTCAGGTGGTCGGACTGGATCGCCTCGCTCTCGGCGAGGTCGGCGATCGTTCGCGCCACCTTCAGAATGCGGTCATAGGCGCGCGCGCTGAGGTTCATCTCGCTCATGGCGAGCTTCAGGAGACCGGCGCAGGATTCATCCAGGCGGCAGAGGGCCTTGATCTGCCGGGGACGGAGGCGCGCATTCGGCGCGCCCGTGCGGGCGAGTTGGACGCGCCGGCAGCGCTCGATGCGGGCGCGAATGGCCTCGGACGGCTCGCCCGGCGTCTCCGACGCGAGCTGCTGGTACTCGATCGCCGGCACCTCGACGTGCAGATCGATCCGGTCCAGAAGCGGTCCGGAAATGCGGGCGCGGTAGCGGTGAATCAGGGTCTGATGGCAGCGGCACGGTTTCTTGACGTCGCCGTAGTGGCCGCAGGGGCAGGGATTCATCGCCGCGACCAGCATGAAATCGGCTGGAAACGTCATGGTCCCCGCCGCTCGCGAGATCGTCACGCGGCCGTCTTCGAGGGGCTGGCGGAGCGTCTCGAGCGCGGAGCGCTTGAATTCGGGCAGCTCGTCGAGGAAGAGCACGCCGTGGTGCGCTAGGCTCACTTCGCCCGGGCTGGGGTTGTGCGAGCCACCCAACAGCCCGGCATCGGAGACTGTCGAATGCGGGCTGCGAAAGACGCGGGTGGCGCAGATCGATGACCGGCTGTTCAGCAATCCGGCGACACTGTGGATTTTCGTCGTCTCGATCGCCTCCTCCAGCGTCATCGGCGGCATGATCGTCGGGATGCGCTTCGCGAGCATCGATTTCCCCGAACCGGGCGGACCGATCATCAACAGGTTGTGCGCGCCAGCGACCGCCACCTCGATGGCGCGCTTGACGTGGTCATTCCCCTTCACCTCGGAAAAATCGCCGTCATACGTGGCATGCGCCGAGAGGATGGCGTCGCGATCGGACGCGATGGGCGCGAGGGGTTTGAGCCCGGTGACGGCCTCGAAGCACTCCCGGAGGTTGCGCACGCCGAAGACCTGCAAGCCTTCGACGAGCGCGGCTTCGGCGGCATTCTCGAACGGAACGTAAAGCGCGCCGCGCCCGGCCCGCCGGGCCTCAATCGCCGTCGAGAGGACACCCTTCACCGGTCGGACGGCGCCGTTCAGCGCGAGCTCACCGACCAGGCAGACGTTGTCGAGTCTTGAGCGATCCATCTCCTGGGTCAAGGCCAGCATCGCGATCGCGATGGGGAGATCGAAACTGGGGCCTTCCTTACGGACATCCGCGGGAGCGAGGTTCACCACGGTGTTTCCCGCGGGCCAGCGGTACGCGGAGTTCGAAATCGCGGTCGTGACCCGTTCGAGGCTCTCCTTTACCGCGGCGTCGGGGAGACCGACGATGATCAGCCGCGATTTGTTCTCCGACCCTGGACCGTTGTTGACCTCGATCTCGACGGAGATCGCATCGACCCCAATGACCGCCGCAGAGAATACGCGTGCAAACATGTCTCAGTAGGCCAGATTGACGCTTTCCCTTGTCACACTTTGAACGGGATGGCGTGGTGCACGTCGAAGTGATGACGGCCTATTTCAAGAGAAGACTCGATGCGGATAGGGAAAATCGCGAAGAAAAACCGTTCGTCAAGGCCATTAAGAACGAAAAATGCTCCCTCTTTTGGCGCGCGTCGAACGTGACGTGCCCAACCAGCCAAACCCCGAACACCACACGAAACATGGGAGCCGAAGACAGCGATAGCGGAATTAAAATTTATCTACGCGAGATTGGGCAGATCCCTCTCCTGACCCCTCAGGACGAGATCGATCTGGCCGCGCGCATCAAAAAGGGCGACCGCGAGGCTCGCGCCATCATGATCAAGTCGAACCTCCGGCTGGTCGTGAAGATCGCGCATGATTACGCGAATCTGGGTCTCCCGCTGCTCGATTTGATTTCCGAGGGGAATATCGGCTTGATGAAGGCGGTTGAACGCTTCGATCCGGCCAAGGGCGGCAAGCTCTCGACTTACGCCGCATGGTGGATCAAACAGAGCATCAAGCGGGCTCTCGCGAACCAGTCGAAGACGATCCGCCTGCCGGTCCATTTGGTGGACAAGATTTCGAAGATGCGCCGCGTGGCGCTTCAGATGAGCGAGGAACTTGGCCGGGAACCGACCGATGACGAGCTCGCCGAGGAGATCGGGCTGGCGAGCGGCAAGGTTTCGCAGCTGAAGACGGTCTCGATTCGCCCGGCGAGTCTGGATGCGCCGATCAGCGATGATGATTCGACGGAGTTTGGTGAGATCGTCGGCGACGAGGATGCCCAGACGCCGTTCGAGTTGCTCCGCGATAAGAACCTCCGCGATGAAGTCGACGGTCTGCTCGAAGTCCTGGATGAGCGCGAGAAGAAGATCATCTTCTCCCGCTTCGGTCTGGACGGCGGCAAGCCGAAGACGCTCGAGGAAGTTGGCAAGAAGTTCGGCGTGACGCGTGAGCGCATCCGCCAGCTCCAGAACATCGCCCTCTCGAAGCTTCGCCGCGCCCTGAACAAGAAGGAACGGCCGAGCGATATGCTGGCCGCGGACTGATCTCCTTCGCCTTTCTTCAGCGCGGAGCCGCGTCAGCGGCTCCGCGCTTTTTTTGCCCCGATTCTTGGTCGCCGGATCCAGCGTTCGGCCTGCCCGCGCGTCTCGGCGGGCGTCGCAACCCTCGGCGCAGCGACAAAAAAGGGACGCATGATCGTGCGTCCCTCCGACGAGGAAAATGGTTTCCGTCCGTCAGCCCTTGAGCTTTGCGACGGCGGTCTCTTGATCCTTTTCGATTCCGGCGAGGGTGTCCATTTCACAGGCGACGAGGACCTTTTGTACGTCGGAGGTGGGAGCAACGAAGGACATCTTCCGGCCCTTTTTCTCCAGTTCCTGGATGACGTCGAGAAAGAGGCGGACTCCGAAAGAGGAGATGTAGTCCACGCCAGACAGGTCGACCGCGACCGACTGGCCGCGGGACAGGGCGGCCTTCTTAAACGCATCTTCGATTTCCTGCACGGCGCCGAGGCCCATGTGGCCGTTGAGTTCAACGATCGTCACTCCGTCTTTTGAGCCGAGGTCATGCAAAATCATGGGATGAGGTAGGTGGGTGGTTGGAGTTGTGTGCGGTTTTTAGCACAAAGGGCGGGACGTTCTACAAAATTCGGTGCGTCATTCGCTCGCTGAACGGTCGATTTGGACCTTTGTGATGTTCAGCGAGCCGATGCGTTGATAGTCGCAAGAGCGCGCAAATTTCTTGATCAGCATGAGCCCCTGGCCCCCGGGCGAGCGTTCCAAGACGGGCTTCGCGCGCTCCGGGGGCGGCGCGATCCACGGGTCGAATTCGTGGCCGTCGTCCTCGACGATGAGCGAGAGACAATCGATCCCGTTATCATCGAGGCGGACCGTGATCGGATGGGGCGAGCGGTCTTTGTGCCCGTATTTCACCACGTTTGTGAGCAACTCTTCCATGGAGAGCTCCGCCACGAAAAGGGCATGCTTTGAGGGGCCGCCTCGCTGGAGGAATTCGATCGCCTGACCGATCGCGACAGCCACCGCCGGAAAGGTGTTCAACGGTTCGAGCGTGAGTGCTCGCGGTGGAAGGGGGTTGTCCATGACGCTCACCAGGAGAATCGAACAAGTGACACGTCGTCGTCCAGCGCATCCTCACCGCGCACCGCCCGCACGCGCTCGAGCAGTCGGTCGAGCGTGTCCTCCGCCCGCGGGGCGTGGGTGGCGACGCACTCCATGAAATCTTCGAATTGCCACATGTCTCCACCGGGTTGGCGGATTTCGTAAATCCCGTCGGTCAAAAGGTAAAGCTCCGCGTTTTCCGCGATCTGGTGGGAGTGCGTCTCGTAGCGCTTCCCCGCCCGGGCACCGAGGACCAGTCCGGGCACTCCGACGGGGACTGGCGTGAGCGGATTCGCCGATTCGATCAGCACCGCCGGCGGATGCCCGGCGCACGAATAGCGCAATTCGCGGGTCCGGCGTTGCCACACGCCGTACCAAATCGTGAAGTAGAAGTTGTTCTGGTCGCGCATCAAAAACGCGTTGTTCAGGGCCGTGAGCACCATTCCGGGATCGCGGAAGTCGACCGCCGGCAGCGCGTGGGCCCGGAGCACCTTCAGGGCGGTGGATGAGAGCAGCGCCGCGGGGACCCCGTGGCCGCAGACGTCGAGAATGTACAACGCGAAATGGTCGTCATCGATCCAATGGTACCCGAACGCATCTCCGCCGACCGCCGAGAAGGGGACGAAGCGCCAGTCCACTCGGAATGGCTCGGTCAGGGGTTGCGGGAGCATCGCCCGGATGTAACTGGCGGCGCCCTCCAACTCGATACGCAGCTGCGACGTCTCATGCTTCAGCTTCGCGACTTCGCGGGCGCGGTCGATCGAGGTCTCGGTGATGCTTGGCGGCGTCGGCTTCGCGGCCGGAGCGTGCTGGATCAGCACATCGCGAAACTGGACCTGCGTCTTCAGAGTCGCCAGGAGCCGGTCATTGTCCCAGGGCTTTTCGATGAAGTCGCGCGCGCCACGGCGCATCGCATCGACGGCGAGGTCGATCGATCCCCACGCGGTCATGACGACGACCGGGAGATCGCGATCCACCGCGAGGATTTCCGGCAGCGCGTCCATTCCTTCGCGGCCGGAGGTGGTGTCGCGCGTGTAGTTCAGGTCGAAGAGCAAGGCCGCGTACTTCTTCTCGCGCACGGCGGCGAGGACCTGCCCGGGCGAGTCGACGAGATCCGCCGCGTAGCCTTCGCTCTTGAGCAGGAGCCGCAGGGCCTCCCGCACATCCGCCTGGTCATCGGCGATGAGGATGCGAGGCTTCTCCTTGGGAACAGCATCAGCCATGTCGGCGGAGCAGTAAGCGCGGGCCGCCGAAACGACAAGCGCTGCGCGATCGATCGCGTGGCCGCCGCCTGACTTTGGCAGGAAAGGCGCGGCTAGGCGGTTGGGAGATTTCCGAGCTCCACGATCCCGCTCAGGACCTCCCGAAGAACGGCGACGGGCGGCTGCGTGGCGTCGATGATTTGGACGATCCCGCGGGGCCGATAATAGTCGAGAAGGGGTCGGGACTCGTTCTCGTAGGTCTGGAGTCGTTTCTTGATGACCTCCTCGTTCGCGTCGTCGAGCCGGTTGTCCTTTAGCGCGCGTTTCTTGAGCCTCGTAAAGAGCTTCTCGCGGTCCGGACACGTCAGATGGAAAACCCGCTCCACATCGATGTGGACCTCCATGAGCTCTGCCTGCCTCACATTGCGGGGGATACCATCAAGGACGAGCAGGTCGATGTCCGGCTTGAAGCGTCCTGCATCGACCATTTTGTCGATGTGCTCATCCCACAGTTTAACCGTCAGCTCATCGGGGACGAGCTCGCCCCGGCTCGAATAAAGCAGAAACGCTTTGCCGAGTTCCGTGCGCGTATCGAGGGACCGAAATACCTCGCCGCAGGCGAAATGGACGTATCGTGGGATACTGCCGATCGATTTCCCCTGCGTCCCCTTCCCACTGCCGGGCGCGCCGAAGATGAGCAGCGTGCGGTACCTGGCCTTCGCGGAGACGGTCGTCGCCGGGGCGGGGTCAGCGTGGGAAGCAAGTTCGGGGGAATGCATCGACGAAACCCTAGGACCTGCTCCACCCGGATTCGACAAAATTATGGCGAAATTCCGCCTTTTCCTCCGGGGCCTTGGGCCGCGGCGAATTGCGCCCAGACCGCATCCACTTCGAGCCGGTGCAGATCTCCTCCTGGTGCGGGAATGGCGATCACGCCCGTCTGGGGTGGACTCCACACGCTGGGATCACCGCGACCAAAAAGCTGGAAGACCGGAATGCCGACGGCTGCGGCGAGGTGCGCGAGACCGCTGTCGTGCCCGAGGAAATATTCGCACGCGGCGAGGAGACCGGCCACGTGCGCGAGTGGCGCGTCGAAGACGACGTGAAGGCGGGCGGGCGGCAGTCTGGAGGAGAGCGCCTGGACCGCGTCCGCATCCGCTTCGCCCCCGAGAAGGAGCAGGCGGACTTCGGGGCGGGCCGCGAAGAGGCGCGTGACGAAGCCGGCCCAGCGCTCCACCGGCCAGTTCTTCCGCGGACTGCCGCTGCCGGGGTGCAGCGCCATCCACGGCCCGGTGCGGAGAATCAGCTCCGCCTGGTCGTGGGCTGCACATGGCAGCGTGAGCCGGAACGTCCCTGGATCGATCCGCGGCAGGCCGAGCGCACCCAGGACCGGATCGGCGAGCTGGCTGGCGGCGGTCCCATGACCATCGAGCGGCCGGGTCGGACCGCGGATCACCTGCGCCCCGGAGTGGCCGAGTTGGCCATGGAGATCGCCCGTCGGATCATGGAGGAAACTGATGATCCGCGTGAACCCGCGGAACCACGCGACCCACTCCGCGTCCGGCGGCTGCGCGTTCTGGAAGAATGAGGCAATGGCGCGCGAGTCGAGCGCCCGAACCTCGTCCGCGAGTCCGCCGGCCTCCGCGAGAGCGCCCACCTGGCCGTGGGCCACGACAGCGAGGCGCGCGGCCGGATAGGCTTGGCGCAGTCCCGCGAGGAGCGGGAGCGTCACGACGAAGTCGCCGATGGCGCCGCCGCGCAGGACGGCCGTTCCCCGGTCGGGGGGCCCGCTCACTTCTTCGCAGCCCAGGTCCGTTGGAGGACCTCGACCATGTCCGGATCCCTCATGTCGAAGTTTTCGTGGTGAAATAGCGACAGGGCGCGCCGGATCCCGCCGTTGCTGCGGTCGATATCGGGGAACCACTTCCAGAAAAAGACGCCGGCCAGTTCGGGAAATTTTGCGCCTTCCAGGGCGAGCGCCGCTTCAGTCGTGCGGCGCCGGATGTCCTTCGCGTCCGGCCCGCCGGATTCGTAATCCCACGGTTTCCGCGCGGCCTCGGCGCTCTCATTGTACCCGATTTCGGTAAAGAGCACCCGCTTCCCCTGCTTCCGCGCAAACGCGCCGAGGTCGGCAGCGATCTTCCGCCAGCTCGCCTGAATCTCCGCCTCCGGCGCGCCGTCTTTGTACGAGACCGGAAAATACGCGCCGATCGCGATGTAGTCGAGCGCATCCCAGAACGGAATTTTTTCGTATTCGGACCAGTTCGCGTGGTAGGTCACCTTGCCCGAATAGACGGCGCGGACGTCGGCGATGATCTTCCGCCACTGCGCCTCATAATAGTGCATGTGATCGTATTCGTGGCCGACCACGAAGATTTCCGCGCCGCCTTGTGCGGCCAGCTCGGCGAGGCCGGTGATCCACTCGCCGTACTCCTTGAAAAAGCGGTCCCACATCGGCCCCTCCGGAAACCAGATCTCACCCCGCCACTTAAACTTCGTGCCCCAGTACGCGAGGTGCGGGATCATCATGAGCGAAACACCCCGCTCCTTCGCCATCGCCATGGCCCGGAGGAGATGCGACTGCTGATCTGGAGCCCGAAAGCGAACGCTCCCATCCTCGCCGATCTGGGCATACGGATGGATCGCTACGTGGGTAACGCCCAGGGCCTTGAGACGATCGAGACAGAGACCGAATTCCGGCGTGCCCCATTCGATCCCCCACGTTTGGCAGGAGACCGTCATCCCGCGCATGAAAGGCTCTCCCGCGCGGGCCGGCGGAACCAGCAGCAGAGCTGCGACAATCAGGAAAAGCAGGCGAGATTGCATGATGTTGTCGTCAGCCTAAGAGCCGCTTTAGTTTCTGCAATTCCCTGATGAAGACCGCCGTTTTCAGCACCCACACGTACGATCGCGAATTCCTGACGGCGGAGTGCGCTGAAGCGCATGAGCTCGTCTTTCTCGAGCATCGTCTCGATCACATGAGCGCGGCGTTGGCCGCCGGCTGCGAGGCGGCCTGTATTTTTGTGAATGACCTCGCGGATGCCGCACGGTTGCAGGGTCTGGCGCGTCTTGGCATCCGGGCCCTCGCCCTGCGCAGTGCCGGATTTAATCACGTCAATCTCGCGGCCGCGGCCCAGCTGGGAATCCGCGTCGCGCGGGTACCGGCGTATTCGCCCCACGCCGTCGCCGAGCACACCCTTGCGCTGATCCTCGCGATTAATCGCAAGATTCACCGGGCATACAATCGCGTCCGGGACGGTAATTTCGCGCTCGATGGTCTGCTCGGCTTTGATCTTCACGGCAAGACCGCGGGCATCATCGGGACCGGAAAAATTGGGGCGATCGTCGCCCGCATTCTCCAGGGCTTCGGGTGCGAAGTCCTCCTGCATGACCCGATCGTGAACCCCGCCTGCGTGGCGCAGGGCGGCTCTTACGTCCCGCTCGGGGCCTTGCTCGAGCGATCCCACATCGTCAGCCTCCACTGTCCGCTCACGGCGGGAAATCATCACCTCGTCGACGCGCGGGCGCTTTCGCGGATGCGGGATGGCGTGCTCCTCGTGAACACCAGTCGCGGCGCCCTGCTCGACACGCGCGCGGTCATCGCCGCGCTGAAGTCGGGCCGCATTGGGGCGCTCGCGCTCGATGTCTACGAAGAGGAGGGGCCGCTGTTTTTCGAAGATCGCTCCGCAGAGGTTCTGGGCGATGACGTCTTCGCGCGCCTGCTCACTTTTCCGAACGTGCTCATCACGGGACATCAGGCCTTTTTCACCCGGGAAGCCCTGCAGGGGATCGCGCGCACGACGCGCCGGAATCTCGATGACTTTTCCCGCGGAGGCGCCGTCGCGAACGAGGTCCTGGCGTAGTCTTTCCGCCTCGGCCGGACCGTAGCGGCTAAGACTTCGGCTTTTCGACCGCCGCCTCGGCCGGCGCCACCTCGATCGGTCCCTTTTTCTCGGGGTAACACGCCGTGATCGGCGTGTAGAACTCGCGCAGCTTTCCCATGTCCGCATAGATGTCGCCGGTGGGATGAAAAAGCTGACCCACCGATCCAACCTTGCGTCCAAAATCGAGGAACCCGAGGGAGATCGGCACCTCGGCCCCGTGGGCGATGTGATAGAAGCCGCTCTTCCAGTAGCGCGCGGCGCGCCGCGTGCCTTCCGGCGGGACCGCCAGCACGAAATCCTCCTCAACGGAGAAGCGCGCGATAGCTTGACTGACGAGATTGGTGGCCTTCGAACGGTCGACCCCGATCGCTCCCATCCAGCGCAGGATCGGCCCCCATGGCGGGCGGAAGACAGTGGCCTTCACAAACCACCTCAGCTCCATCCGCAGGATCAGGGCGAAGGCCAGCATCAAAGGCGCGTCCCAGTTCGAGGTGTGGGGCGCGGCGATGAGCACAAACTTTCGCGCGGGCGGCACTCCTCCTTCGACCCGCCAGCCGACGAGCCGGAGGCCAAGATGCGCAATCGCGCGCAGGATCGGGGTGATGACGGGAGTGTTGAAAATTGTCACAGACATCCAGGCAGGGGGATTAGTCGGAGAGTGGCGCAAATGCGGAGGGCTTAAAACGAAAATCGGCCTGATGACGCAGGCCGTCTTGTCGGAAGGCCGCTTCGCGCCGAGGCTCGCCGTCATGCCTTCATGGGATGCAGACCTGTATCTGCGCTTCGAGCGCGAACGCACGCAGCCTGCGCTGGATCTGGCCGGCCGGATCGAGCTCCCGGACCCTCGCAAAATCATCGACCTCGGCTGTGGCCCCGGGAACAGCACGCAGGTGCTTCGCCACCGGTGGCCGGAGGCGGAGGTGATCGGGCTCGACTCATCTCCGGACATGATCGAGAAGGCCCGGTCTGCCGATCCGGATCACGTTTGGATCACCGGGGAGATTTCCACTTGGGTCGCGCCGGATGCCTTCGATCTGGTGTTCTCAAACGCGGCGCTCCAGTGGGTGCCGGATCACGATCGCGTCTACCCGCAGATGCTCCGCTCCGTCGCTCCGCGCGGCGCTCTGGCGGTGCAGTTGCCCGCGCATCTCGAGTCTCCCCTTCACCGGGCGATCCTCGCCATCGCGGATGATCCGGAATGGCGGGAGCGCACCGAAGCGGCGAGGTGGCTGCTGAACGTGCAGACGCCGGAGCACTATTACGATCTGCTCTGCGCCGATTGCCCGCGAATCGACCTTTGGGTGACCAACTATCAGCACGTGCTGGCTGGACCGGCCGCGATTTTGGAGTGGATCCGCGGCACCGGGCTCCGTCCCTTTCTGGAGGCGCTCGCCGACGATGATCAGCGCGCGCGCTTGGAGGCGCGCCTGCTCCGTCAGGTGACGGCGGATTATCCCGCGCGGCGCGACGGCCGCGTGATTTTCCCGTTTCGGCGCTTGTTCCTCGTGGCGTATCGGAAGTGAATCAGCGCATGCACGGCATCATCATCCACGGCGGCTGCGGCGAGATCCTGGCGAGCGAGATCTCGACCGCGCTGGCCGATCGGTTTCGCGAGGCCCTCAGCCAGGCGCGGGAGGCTGGCTGGACCGTTCTGGAGCGAGGGGGCTCGAGTCTCGACGCCGTCACGAGCGCGATTCTGGCGCTGGAGGATTGCCCGCTTTTCAACTCGGCCCACGGCGCGTGCCTCAACGCGGCGGGCGAGGCGGAGCTCGACGCGTCGATCATGGACGGCCGCTCGCTCGCCGCCGGTGCGGTCACGGGCGTGCGCCATATTCGTAATCCCATCCGGCTCGCGCGTGATGTGATGGAACGATCAAGCCACGTGCTGATGGCGGGAGCCGGAGCGGAGGCGTTCGCGCGCGAACTCGGCTACGAAATGATGCCGAACGAGTATTTCCGAACCGCTTTTCGCATCGCCCAGCAGGCCCGCGTCCGCGAGTGGGAAGCTGCCCAAGCCGCGCCTTCGGGAGCGGATGGCCGTCCGCACGCGACTTCCTTCAGCGCGGATGACAATGTCCTCTTTCGCGAGCTGAACTTCGGGACCGTCGGCGCCGCCGCGCTCGACCAGGCGGGCCACCTGGCCGCGGGCACTTCCACGGGCGGGATGATGAACAAACGCTTCGGGCGGGTGGGGGACTCTCCCATCATCGGGGCCGGCACCTACGCAAACGACGCCACCTGTGCGGTGAGCGGGACCGGTTGGGGCGAGTATTTCATGCGGGTCAACGCGGCCCATGAGGTCTCGGCTCGCATGGAGCATGGGCGCGCCTCGCTCGCCGCGGCGGCGTCCGGGGCGATCGCGCGGGTCGGAGACATTGGCGGAAAGGGCGGACTGATCGCCATCGATCGGGCGGGAAACGTCGCGATGCCCTTCAACGCCCCGGGCATGTACCGCGCGCATCAGGTCGCCGGAAAGACGCCTTTCGTGGGCATCTTCGCAGCGTAAGCCGTCTGCCTGTGCGGCTACTTCCCCGTGCGCGGATCTGGCGCGCCGTAGGTATTCCCCGGCGCGTAGTCGCGGAGCAGATAGCTGGGCGTGGAGAAGCGGTCCTCATTGCCCACGCTCATCAGTTTGAAAGGCAGTTTCTCGAGCGGAGCCCAGGCGAGGGCGCTGCGCGGGGCTTCCTTCGCGTCGCGCAGTTCCTTCTTTTTCTGGATGTCGACGAAGAAGGCTTTTGCCTTCGCATCTTCGGGCGTCAGTGCGAACGGCTCCACCAGCGGAACGGCCGCCGCCGTCACCAGGACGCCATCGCGCGCCGCGGCGCTGCTCCCGCTCGCCGAGCCGGACTCAGGCTTGGACAGCGTGAAAACCTGCGGCTTCACCGGCGTCGCGGGTCGCTCGCGCTCTCCCCGCAGCCGCGCGCGGGTCGCGGCATCGAGCGAAGTGGGCGCCACGCGCATTTCCCCGCCCCGGTGGGCGACCACCAGATCGCCACTCTCGAGCCGGACGATCCGCGCATCCTTCAGCACGATGCCGCTCACCAGCCGGAAATCCTCGGCTGGGAGAACTCCGGCCCCGGAGATGGTGCACAGCGCGAGGACGATGGCGCGGGAGAATCGCATCGGGGGAATCAACCCATCCGGGCGCCGCGATCAAGCGGGGAGAATCGAGCGGACGGAGTGCCGAGCGGCTCTCCCGGGCATTTAATTCTTGGTCGGAGCCGCACATTATTGTTCCCGCAACGTGGGTTCTTTGCCAGAAACGCGGCATGAGTACCCTCGCCGTCACCGTGAATGGACTGAAGATGCCAAACCCGTTTGTCGTGGGTTCGGGCCCGCCGGGGACGAACTTGAGCGTCATCAACCGGGCGTTCCGGGAGGGCTGGGGTGGAGTTATCGCCAAGACGGTGAGCCTCGACGCGTCAAAGGTCGTCAACGTCGCCCCCCGTTATGGCAAGCACCTCGCGCTGAACGGCGAGGTCATCGGCTGGGAAAACATCGAACTGATCAGCGACCGGTCGTTCGAGCTCTGGATCGACGAATTCAAGCGCTGCAAAGATGCCCAACCCCCCGGCGCGTTGATTGCCTCCGTCATGGAGGAGTACCAGAAGGACGCGTGGATCGAAATGATTACCCGCTGCCAGGACGCGGGCGTGGATGCCTTCGAGCTGAATTTTTCGTGTCCGCACGGTCTGCCCGAGCGAAAGATGGGCGCTGCAATGGGCCAGGATCCGGACATCCTCGAAGAGGTGTGCGGCTGGGTGATGAGTGTCGCGAGGGTGCCCGTCTGGGCAAAGATGACGCCGAATATCACGCACATCGAGGAACCGGCGCGCGCGTCGCTCCGCGCCGGGGTTGATGGCATCAGCGCGATTAACACGATTCGCAGCGTCGTGGGCGTGAATCTCGAGACCCTTCGCCCCGAACCGAGCGTTGAGGGCTACACCACGCCCGGCGGATATTCGAGCCGGGCCGTGAAGCCCATTGCCTTGCGCATGTGCATGGAGGTTGCGTCGGTCATCCACGATGAGTTTCCGGGCCGCAGCTTGAGCGGACTCGGTGGGATTGAATCCGGCACCGACGCCGCGGAATTCATTCTTCTGGGGAGCGATTCCGTGCAGGTCTGCACTGGCATCATGAAATTCGGGTATCGGATGGTTCAGCGGCTCAACGAAGAGCTGCTCGCCTTCATGCAGAAGCACCGCTTTGAGACGATCGCGGAGTTCAAGGGCAGGAGCCTGCCCTATTTCACGACTCACTCCGAGCTCGTTCGCATGCAGCGCGAGCGGAAGGAGGCGGATGCCGCGAAGACGTCCGCGAAGGGCATGATCAAAGGCGATGCCGAGTGGTCCGGCGACGACTTCGTCAAGCAGAGCGACGCGCTGGCCAGCTAACGTTTTGTTCGCGGGGCGAGGGGCTGCTAGATCAGATTCTGCGAGGCCTTCGATGAGCAGCCTCTACCACTCCAACGACGGCTCGGTTGCCCTGCCTCCAGCCAGCCTGCGCGCGATGCCCTCACCGACCCCCGACGACCCCACGGCGGAAATTCGCCGCCTGCGCGAAGCCTCGAATGCCGCCATCGCCGTGCACGACGCGAAGCTGGTCGCGTCCTTTGTGGAGGATGACGTCCAGATCACGGCGGGTAGAGGGGAAAAGTTCAGCGGGCGCAAGTCGATGCGCGACCGCTTCGCTGAGCAATTCCGGGGCCGACCGGATCTGCGTTATATCCGCACGCCCGGGACGGTCACCATCAGCCAGGCCGCACCGCTGGCCTCGGAACGCGGAACGTGGGTCGGACGCTGGACCGAAGCGGGCCGCCTGGTGGAACTGCGCGGCGAATATCAGGCGATGTGGCGCCAGCGCGAAGGCCGCTGGCGAATTGCCGCGGAGTTGTTCGTACTGCTGAAGCAGAGCGAGCGATAGGCCCGCTGGGTCAGCAGGAAATTTCGATCCAACCGAACGCGAAGCCGAGAAAGAAGGCGAGGATCAGTCCGAGGAAAGAGCCGGCGAGCACCACGAATGCGCTAATGATGAAGTTCTCGATCCTGACGACTCCGTCGGTTGGAGAGTTTCGTGTTTCCGCGGGTAAAATCGACCGGACGGCGGGGACTTCCCTTAGCGCGTGTTCCGGCGACTGCGGCCGGCTCGCGGGACCATCGAGCGTTTCTGGCGTGAGGAGTTCGGCTGTCATCGGGATTCGAGTTGAAGGAGGTCACCTTCGCGCGATTCGACGCGCGATTTGGTCTTTCAAATCATCGGCTTCGAAACCCGCGGCGATCACCATGGACCGGATTTCTTCGGCGCTCGGTCCGCCAGCCCGCTGGGCTTCCGCCAGAGCGAGGGTCCGTACCGCCCGGTTCCCGGAGCGACAGTAAAGCAGGGCTCGCGATTTCTGTTGCGAAAGCACGGCCGCGAGCGCAGTCACCGACTGTTCGGGAATGTCGCCATGGGGCACGGGGATGTAGTAAAACTTCATTCCAATGGTCCGGACGGCGCGCTCCATTTCAGCGGAGGACGTCTGATCGGCGTCTTCCCCGTCCGGTCGCAGATCCACGATGGCGGTGATGCCTGCCCGGAGGAGCGATTTCAGGTCGTCGGGTTCGATTTGCGAGGTCGCGAACAGATTTTCGGAGACGCGCTTCATCGCCGCCACCGCGGGGTTCGTCGGGCTCCGCTTGGCGTAAATAAACGTGAGCATCGCACACGCCGTGACCAGAATGGAGACCGCAAAGAGCTTCAGCTTCGATTTCATGTTCGGGCCGGGTGGACAGCTGAGACACTACCGGGAACCTATTTCGGTGTCCATGATGGGCGCGACGGAAGACAAATTAATTCGAAGGCATCGTACCGCGGGTCGCAACGCGCTCCGCGAATGTCTGCCGAATCCAGTCAATCCCCCATCTCGTTCTCGCCTTGCCCCTTCAAGCTGACCAGATAATCCCCGCCCTTGGCGGCGACGATCTGATGGAGCGTCGCGCTCTGGCAATGCAGCGCATCGGTGGTGACCACGGCCCCGACCAGATTGACGTCCGCGCGGGCGAGCAACGCGGTGGCGGCGCTTTGTTCGTGGCCCCGGCCGAGCGCGCAGGCCATGGCCAGCGGGGGCGCGCTGGTGCCGTCGTGCTCGAGGCCAGGGTACGTTCCGCTGCCGCTGTGCGTCGTGTTGATGAGGCTGACGATGATCCCGAGCTGGGCGCCCAGATCCTTGCCATCGAGCGCGAGCGTGCGCGGCAACGTGCCCTCGTGCTGCCCAAGCCAAGCCGTCAGCCGCTCGAGCAGTTCGCTCAGATCGAGCATGGGCAAGAGTTCGCGCAGTGCGTTGTAGCAGGGCACGCGGTAAAATTTGGTCCCCTTCTTTCTGGGCAGGTCCAGCAACTGGCGCTCTCGCTGGCTGAGCAATTGCACGCTGCGATGCACGTCGCTCAAAGTCCGCGCGCCGCCCAGCAGGCCCAGCGCCAACAGCGTCAGCAACACGCTCAGCGGGTAGCGCCGGCTGTTGACGCGCCGGGGATCGCGCAGCGCGCCGAAGACCTCGCGCAGCGAGCGCAACTCGCCCGCGCGCAGCGCGCTGCGCACCGTTGGAGCGATCTCGGCGGCGGCGTGCGCCGGGGCCAGTTGCGCCGCGCACAGCTGCTGGCGCGCCTCGGGCGAGAGCGCATAGACCCAAAGCTTCTTGGGGCGCTCGTGCGGCACATAAAAATCCGCCGCGTGCCGGGCGCTGCCTTTGGTCTGGCCCAGCGGCAGCCAGTTCGACGCCTTGTAACTGGTGCCGTGATGGGTTTCCAAATCGGTGAACGCCTCGGCCAAAAGCGGCCGGTAGCCGTGGGCTTCCTCCCACTGCGCGGGCAGCGCCCGCAGGACCGCCCCCAGCACCTGCGTGGCCAGATTAGGGACCCGGGTTTTCTCCAGCAAAAGCAGACGCGAGTTGTTTACGATCAGCCCCAGACGAGCCGAACGCATCTGCCCGTCCCAGCCAATCCACCGGTCTCGCTCGCGCAGGTGCCACGCGCTGGCCGCCCACAGGAGCACAGCCACCACTTCCTCATCGCTCCTGCGCCGCACGATCTGCCACAGCACCCGGCCGGCCGGGTGCCCAGCCCCCAGCGAATGCTCCGCGGACAGGCAGCTCTTGCAAAAAGCGACCTCCTCGGGCGAACGCACTGCGCAAACCCGTAACCCGACGGACTTCGCCGGGTAGATCGGCTCGTCTCCCGGTCCAGATTCAGCCTTAACGCCACGATCACGACAGTTCATCCCACCATCCTTTGCCCCAAGAAGTTGGAAACGTCCAGTCTGAATCTTCTGCCTCCTGTTGATCAGCCTCAAGGCCCTTCAAGTGAAAAGCCCTGGCCTTGCCCCGCATTCAGACCGATTTTGCTCGTCAGCCGATCCTCCCGCTGGCAGGATCCCGCCCCGATCACCTTGGAACCTATGATGTCTCCCTCCTCTCTGCGGTCAAACTTCGCCAATGGGCTCGTGGCCCTTTGTCTCCTCGCGGGAGTGGGCCGTGCGGCGGTCTCCGTGGAAGTCATTCCGGCCGCGGCCCCGAACTTCTACGGTTCACCCAGCTTTGGCGCCTGGAGTTCGAACGCGATCACGGCCCTCTACACGGGAGTGTCGAGCTTTGGGACCCCGGGAACCCCCGGATTCTATCAGGCGATCCCGAGCGGATCGACGATTCCGTCGAACCTCAACATCGTCACGAATTTTCCCTCCTGGAACGGCAGCGCGGATCCCGTGGGGACTTACGGGGCAGCTTTTGCGAACGAGTACGGGAATCGGATCCACTGGGGTCTGCGGATCATTGGGACCGGCGGCGAAACCGTCACGCTGGCCGGCCTCAACTTCAGCCTCGGCAGCACCGACGGCGTTCTCGCCTATTCCGACAGCTTTACGGCCGCCGACTCCTACAACAGCTATCGCGTCGGCGTCCTCTATGGGGCGGATGGAGTTCTTGGTGGCATCGACGATACGTTCATTACTTCCGGCTCGGCTTCCCAGGTGGTCAATGCGATCCTCTATGTCGGCGCGGGCAATGCGTATGAAGCGCTCACCACCGATCCCGGCGCGACGAATCAGGACCGGATCGACATCGTCGCGGTTAACATCGGCAATGCCAACGGAATTGCCGGCTTCACCGGTTCATACACCCTCGGCGCGAGCACTGTGGGTGCGTCGTTGAACGTCGCGAGCGTCCCGGAGCCGGGCACCGTCTTCGCGGGCGTGGGCGCCCTTCTCAGCCTCGCCGCGTTCCGCTTCCGCGGACGGAAGAGCCAGAGTTAGACGGACCGGTGCTCCGGCCCGCGCGAAGCCGGAACGATGGCCGCGAAGGGGGAGCGGGGAATCATCACGGATTTAGGTCCGGCCTTGGAGCTGTCCCAGACAACCGCCCGACAATTTCTTCCATCCGCGGGACTTTTTTCAAGGTCGCCGAGCTTGTGCAAAGCTCCGCCGAGCTTGCGCAATGCTCCGGGACGCTTGTGAGAACCTTCGGGGACCTTGTGAATACGTCCGCGGACCTTGTGAGAAGCTTCGGGGAGCTTGCGAGAACCTCCGCGGACCTTGTGAGAACCTCCGCCGAGCTTGTGAAAACCTGCGCGGTCCTTGTGAAAACGTCCGGGGATCTTGTGAAAACTTCCGCTGAGCTTGTGAAAACTCGCGCGGACCTTATGAAAACGTCCGGGGACCTTGTGAGAACGTCCGCTGAGCTTATGAAAACCCGCGCGGTCCTTATGAAAACCTCCGGGGTTCTTGTGAGAACTACCGCCGAGCATATGAAAATCTCCGCCGCCCCAGGGAAAATCCCCGACGGGCCCGCTGTGCCTGTCCTGCTCCATCTGCCGAAGTCCGACCGACCGCAAGAACGAGGGCGAGCGATCCGGCGAACGTCCGCCCTGTTTATTGCCGCTGCCCTGGCTGCTCTCGGTTCCTGGCGCGGAGTTCCGAACTCGCTTGGCCGGGCTGGTGGTTTCGGGGGTGGGAGAAGGAGTTGGGGCACTGCCGCCCGCGCTTGCCTTCTTACCCTCGTCCGCCGGATGGCGGAGACCACGGCCCACCACGGTGGAATGTGGAATTCCCTTCGCGGCGCAGCTCGTGCAGGCGAAGGCCCAGGCGCGGCGGTGCAAACGGCGTGACGGTCGCGGCGCCACCGTGAGGGCGCGGGAGGGTCAGACTTGAATGAGATCCTCGGTCCCCGGCCATCGCGCGATGGCGGTTTCGCGCGGCGCGGACCCGCCAAGTCACGCGGGGACCACTACCGTGGATCTGTCACGCGACCGAGAAAGAGGCACGCGCCACTCTCCCGATGCTGAATCGCGAAAAGGAACGGGCGGTCGACCTTCACCTCGACGGGTTCAGGACGCTTCATCATGGCGGAGCCCGCGCGCATCATCACCGCGGTGGCGGCAGCGGCCTCGGTGCCTTTCTCGTCGAGCGCGAGGAATGTCTTATGGAAGACCTCTGAGATGCAAAGGTAGTCATTCGGACGCCGTGGAGCCATCCGGTCGAAGTTTGCGCTGCCCGGCGGTGCGTCGAACGCGGTCTTCATCCCCAGCGCCTGGAGCGCGTCGCCGAGCGACGTGAGGGGAGGTTCGAGGCGGAATTTGGGCAGATGCAGAATGACATCAGCATAGGTGGACGCCGCCGCCTCGGTGAGGATCGCGGCTGTGAGCTTCGCCTCCAACGCCGGCAGCCCGTCCGGCGCATCCGGCAGGAGCACGAGCAGCTGCAGTCCGCCGCTGTAGGGGATGGTGATGGCTTGGTAACCCTCGCGCTGCGCGAAGCCAAACTGGTCCTGCTTCACCATGGTGGGCACATCGGCCGGCTCCTTGCCGTCGACCCGGAAGGGCGCGGGGGCGGTGGCCGCGGCCGAAAACTCGGAAGCCCACGGCGCCATCAGGTAAATGGCATTCACCAGCACGAGCCGGGTTGCGGCATTGATCGCCCCGGGCGGGACGAGGTCCTTGATGCGAGCGCGCGTCTGCTTCTCGACCCACGCATTGATCTCCTTCACCGCTTCGGGGGCGTGGTCCGCGAAGTCCATCCGTTGGAGCGGGGCGTCGTATTGCTCCTGCAAGAGCGCCAGAAAAGGCGCGCGAAACTCGGACGTCTTTTGACCGAAGAGCCGGTTCGCGACGCTGAGCGTGACGGGTTCCGACGGTCCCCCATAGCGCTTGGAATCGGCCACGCGTTCGGCCGTCGCTCTCGCGATCGCCTCGAGCGCCCCCCTCAGCGCCGCGAAGGAGGCGTGGAGCGCTGGTTCATCCGCGGGGTAATGCAGCACGCGGGCCATTTCCTCCTGCGTCGCGCCATCGGCCCCGGCATAGGTCATCGCGAGCGCGGTTTGAATCGAGAAGGGTGAAAGCAGCGCATTCCCCGGCGCGACGGCGCTTCCGCGCAAGAGATCGAGCCCGAGTCCGTTGATCGCGCTCGTGGCCGCGGCCGCCGTCGGAAGGGCCGGGGCGGGGTCGGCGGGAGCGAGGGATGCGCTGAAGAAGGCCATGGCTGAGGATGCCACAGCGAGAGACCGGAGGCGATGGGTCATCCGGGAGCATCGGCTAGCGCATCCGCTCGGCAATGGCCCCGCGCGGCGTTCCCTTTCCGGCGTCGGCGGACGCAATCGAGGATGGACTTCCGGCGCGATTTATTGAAACCTGCGCGAGGGATTCCGGTATTACCCGATAAGAACATGAACGCTACGCGCCTCTCTCTCGCTGCGGCTGCCACCCTCCTGCTCGCCGCCGACCCGGTTTCCGGACAGACGACGATCGACCCGACGAATCAATACGCCTACGCGGCCAACGCGGGCTGGGTGGGGATGCGCGGGGATACCACGAACGGCGTGGTGATCGGGGAGTATGTTTGCTCCGGCTACGCGTATGCGGCGAATGTGGGCTGGATCAATTTCGGGAGCGGGACGGCCGCGAACGGAGTATATTATCAGAATAACACCGCGACCGACTTCGGGGTGAACCTCCAGCCCGACGGCCGGCTGCGCGGCTTCGCCTACGGCGCGAATATCGGCTGGATCAATTTCGAAGCGAACGGCGACCCGAAGGTGGACATCGTCACGGGCAAGCTCACCGGTTATGCCTACGGCGCGAATATTGGCTGGATCGACTTGGGGACGAACGTGAACGTGAACGTCGTCACCACGAAGATTAAACGCGGGCTGAGCACGGCGGGGGATGGCGTGCCGGATGCGTGGAAGATCCAGAATTTCGGGGCGGCGAACAATCCCCTCGCGGCCGCGGGGGCCGATCCGGATGGCGACGGCCTGACGAATCTGCAGGAATATCGGGATGGGACGGATCCGAACAATCGCAACTCGGTCTTTGCGCTCACGTCCTTCACGAAAACGGGCACGACCCTCTCGCTGAGCTGGACGAGCGTGCCGCTGCGGTTCTACGTGGTCGAGTACAACTCGAACCTGAATCCCGGCACGTTTGCCGACGTGGGTTTCGGAGTGCTGCCCAGCAACGGAGGCCCGACGATGTCGACTCCGGCAACGATCACGGACGCTAACGCGCAGGGCTTCTACCGGGTGCGGGCGCAGCAGACGCTGCTGCTGCAACCGTAGAACGCGCATCTGGCAATTTGCCGCGAGCGACCCGGAGTTGACCGCAGCCAGCGGCGACATCGATGCCGCGCCGCTGTCTGATCGTGCTGGGAAGGCCCGCTTCGCGCAGCGCCCCCTGAAAGGCGTGCGCTGCCTCCGCCGCGGAGGCCCGACCCGCGTAACCATCGGTCGCGTTCAGCGGGATGAGATTGACGTGCGCGTCGATCCCAGCCAGCAGCGCGCCGAGGCGACGGGCATGATCGACGGAATCGTTCTGCCCGGCGATCAGCGTCCACTCGAAGAAGATCCGGCGATCAGTCCGGTCCCCGTAGGTGCGGCACGCGGCGATCAATTCCGCGAGCGGCCACTTCCGACTGACGGGAACGAGGGCGGAGCGCTCCGCCTCGCTCGCGCCGTGGAGGCTGACCGCGAGATGATAGGGCCGGCGTTCCTCCGCGAGGCGCAGAATCCCCGGCACGACGCCGACGGTGCTGATGGTGATCCGGCTCGGGCCGAGATTCATACCGCGCGTGTCCGTGATGATCTCGAGGGCCGTCATGACCGCGTCGTAGTTGTGCAACGGCTCGCCCATGCCCATGAGCACAAGGTTCCGCAGGCCGGTCCCGCCGCCTTCGCGCAGGCTCCGCTGCGCGTGCAGCACTTGCGCGACGATCTCTCCCGGCCGGAGCTGGCGGGAGAATCCCATCTGCCCGGTCGCGCAGAACACGCACCCCATGGCACAGCCGGCCTGGGTGCTGACGCAGGCTGTGAAGCGGCCCGCGAAACGCATCAAGACGGTCTCAATCGTCTGGCCATCGGCGAGCCGGAGGAGGAATTTGCGGGTGAGACCGTCCGAGCTCTCCGTGTCGGCGGCCACCTCCGGCAGATCCAGCGCGGGCCGCGTGGAATCGATCCAGCGCCGCAAGGGTGGCAGAAAATTCTCGCGGTCGCGGACGTCCCGCCAGGCTTCCCGATGGAGCGCCCGCCAAAGCGACCGCGTATGAAAAGGTCGGACGCCGCCGGCGACGAGTTCACGCTCGAGCGCCGGAAAGGTCAAATCATGCAGAGTGCCGAGCATCGCCCCGAATTGAACCACGATCTGGATGCCGGGGCCAGCGGGAGGGCCCGCTCAAGCCGCGTCGAGCGCGCCGAGGATCCGCTCCGCATAGTCGTCCCACGTTTTCAGGGGTCGGGTCGTGGCTGCCTCGGCGAGACGGGCGCGCAAGGCCGGATCGTTGATCAATAGCTTGATCGCTCCCGCGAGCGCGCTGGGACTGCGCACATCCACGGTCAGGCAGCCTCCGCCCGCCGCGTTCTCCGCCATGATGCTGAAATTCGCGCAGACGCACGGCCGGGCGAACCAGAGGCTCTCCATGACGGGCATGCCAAAGCCCTCGACCAGCGAAGGGTAGACCGTGAAGTCGCAGCCGAGATAAAGTTCCCGGAGCTGGGCGGTGTCGGCCCGCCGGTGCCAGCGGAAGCGTCCGGGGTGCCGCCGGCCAGCCTGTTCGAGTGCGGTTGCGAGCGCTTCTGCCCCGGCGTAGGGCGCGCCAACGAGATCGATTTCGAGGGGGAGGCGGCCGTACTCGGTCGCAAGCAAATCGAGGGCTGCCAGCAGGGTTTGGTGATTCTTCCGGGGCTCGGCCGTAGAGACGCAGAGCGCGCGAACCGGGTCGTCGGCGACGGGGCGGGCCTGCAGGACCCGCGGCGCGCCGGGGATTTCGCTCGCGAGGCGGATGATTTTCAGGGGGATCGGGGCGAGCTTTTCCTCGCGAATGAACGCGTGCCAGCTCGCCGCGGACGTCTCCGACGTGGCGAGGAGGAGATCGCAGGTCGCCAGGCCGCGCATGTACTCCCGATGGAGATCCGTCAGCCCGGGCGGGGCGAATTCAGGGTGCTCGATGGGGATCGCGTCGTGAAAAATCGCCGCGACGCGCATGCCCTGACGATGCGCGTAGGCGATAAATTTTCCGGCGTTGCCACTCCGATAGATCAGCTCAGGCAGAAGAAGCCACGCGCCCGGCAGCTCTTGGCGGTGGCGGGGATGAAAATGCAACGGGAGTCGGTCGGGACGCGCCCCGGCCAGCCAGGGACGCGGCTCACCAATCCATTCCCGCAGGCGAACGGGCGCATCGTCCCGCAAGTTCTCGCCCCCGAGACCCACGGACACGTCGGGCGGCATCGAGCGAAGCGAATCGGTGGGCGGATGCCACACGACGAGGCGTGCGCGGTCGCGCGCCATGCGTCCGAGTGCTCCGACGAGCGAACGGACCACCATCTGGATCCCCGAGCGCGCCGGATTCGTCGCGGTATCAGTAACGGAAACGTAGAGCGGGGATGGCATCCTTCGATGCCGATGCATCGGGCGGAGATCGGGCCGCTCCGCGGGATCGGAGAACTGGGGTTTCGCGGGAAAGACCCCCGCCGTCAACCCGCGACTGACGTCGCCCCTCACGCGAAGAACCGCTGCTCACCGTCCAGGCCGCGAGGCTGTGGGCGGCCTTCGACGATTTTGGTGACGGCCTGGCTCAGTCGGGCCGAGTTATAGCGCCAGGGCGCAAGCAGATGCTTGCGGACGTAGCGCCAGCCGTCGTTCCAGTAGCGCTGCCGTTCATGGACCCCGGCTTCCCGGCTCCCCCGGGTTCCCGCTTCGACGCCGCAGCGTTCGGCCCAAGCGTCGAGCGTGGGCGACCAGCGAGCCTGAAAGCGCTGGAGATTCGCGCGATACTGGGAGGTCCCGCCGGGTGAGGCGTTCAGATGATGGTAGATGACGCTCCGGTGCGCGACATAGTGCTGCCGGCCGACCTCGCCCGCCCGCAGACAGAAATCGATATCCTCGAACCCGTCCCCGAAAGCCTCGTCGAATCCGCCGAGTCGCTGAAAGAGATCCCGGCGCATCAGGCAGCAGGCGCCTCCCGCCGCGGGCCACCTCGACCATTCCCCAGTGGGAGGGGAGGGGAGATCGCGGCCGAACGGCACGGGGTCGTTTTCGGGGCCGAAGCTGATTCCTGCGTGATCGAGCAGTCCGGTCCAGGCGTCGCGATGTACGTTTCCTATCACTCCCGCCCGGGGGGCACGGGCGAGGGCCCGGCGCATCGGCGTGAGCCAGTCCCCCGTGAGCACCGTGTCGTCATCGAGGAAAATGAGGTGGCGACCGCGAGCGCTGGCGACCGCGGCGTTTCGCACCGCGGCGTCCCCGCCGGCGCTCGCGAGGGCCAGGGTGCGGTAGCGCGGGCGGCGGAGGGTTGCCAGCTCGGCTTGCGACAGGCGGGGATCCCCGTCATCCGCGACGATGACTTCAAGATCCCGCCGCCCACCCAGCGTCCGCTCGATGCTGGCGATGCACGCTCTGAGATATTCGCGTCCGTTGGCGACGCGGATGATGACTGAAAAATCCATCGGTTACTTAGAGAGTCGGGAGGCAGAGCAGGACGAGGGCCAGCGTCGAACGTCGGCTATCCCGGTTACATTTCAAGAATCGCGCTATTCGGGAGAAGAACCGTTCAGGAGGAACACGTTACGGCGGGCCGCCCGCCGTTGGGTCAATAATGTCACAAAGTTTGCAGGTTGAGTCGGACACGTCGGATTCGTTTTGCGACAGACATCTGGACGTCCTCATTGGCGCGAAGGAGACAGCATCTGGTCAATTTTCTTCAGGAAGGCGGTGGCGGGGTTCGCGGCAGGTCACCTTGGGAGCGTGAACCCTTGGGAGGGCCAATGGTTGCCGCCCGGCTGAAGAACTTTGTTTGCGGCCGGTCGCTCCAGTCGAGCCCGGGGGGTGGGGCCGAAAACTGGTTCTTCTGAGACCGCCGCGCTTGAGTAGCGGGCGCCCCCGAGCACGGGATCCTCTCGCGATTGCACCGCTCCGTGCTAGCACGAAAGTCTAATCGAGCTAGCCTATGGCTATGCCTTCGGCGACTCCGAATACAGACGAGAAAGCACGGCCAGCCATCTCTGTCGTGGTGCCGTGCTACAACGAGGCCGAGGTGCTTCCAACGTTTTGCGAACGGATGATCGCGTCGTGCCGCGCGACCGGACGATCCTTCGAGATCATTCTCGTGAATGACGGATCCGGCGATGCCACGTGGCAGGTCGTGCGCGCTCAATGT
The DNA here is from genome assembly GCA_038322235.1 of Chthoniobacterales bacterium. GTDB lineage: Bacteria > Verrucomicrobiota > Verrucomicrobiia > Chthoniobacterales > SZAS-18 > SZAS-18. The sequence continues at coordinate 113,127 of JBBQFQ010000003.1, read as the reverse complement.
ATCGCCGATCCGGCATTTGTTGGCATCGACCTCTCTCGAAACCACGGACATCAACTCGCGTTGACCGCCGCACTGCACCATGCCCGGGGAGAGTTTATTCTGGTGATTGACGCCGATCTTCAGGATCCACCAGAACTACTCCGCGAAATGCTTCAGGTGATGGAGGAGGGTGCGGATGTCGTCTTTGGGCAGCGCACCCGACGCGAAGGGGAGACTTGGTTCAAGAAAGTCAGTGCGGCCGCGTTCTATCGAACGCTGAACTATTTGGCAGATACGAGCATTCCCGCGGACACGGGTGACTTCCGTTTAATGCGGCGAAGGGTGCTCGAGGAATTCTTACGACTGCCCGAGCAATCCCGGTTCATCCGCGGCATGGTGAGCTGGCTCGGGTTTCGCCAAGTTCCCCTCCTTTACGAGCGGCAGGAACGCGCGGCGGGTACCTCGAAATACCCACTTCGGAAAATGATCCGTTTCGCTCTGGACGCGGTTACGAGTTTCTCTACTAAACCGCTCATTGCGGCGACTTATCTCGGAGGCGCGGTCGGGCTTATGGCATTCTTTTTGGCGATTTATTCGATCGTCCAGTGGTTTTTCGGCCACACCGTTCAAGGGTGGACCAGCCTCATCGTCGTGGTGCTGCTGCTCGGCAGCGTGCAGTTATTTGTACTTGGGATCATCGGCGAATATCTCGGTCGACTGACGATGCAGGCTAAGAATCGCCCGCTCTTCATCGTGCGGGAAAGGATAAACTGAACGATGGGTTCTGGCCCATTACTTGCGAGCGCTGACGACAAACTGCGCTCCAAGCGGGATTCTTCGAAGTAGCCTCGCTTCCAGCGCGCGGCACCACGGGCGATCGAAAGGGAGAAAGATCAAGAATTCCGTCTTCCCGGCGGTGAATCCAGCCTCGGTAAGAAGTGTGCGGATCCTACTCGGGGTCAGCAGTGCCGCATCGGCGTCAAATTCGCACCGAGCCACCGTCAGTCGGGTCAACGGATTATACGGGTTGTGTTCATACACCAAGATCGTTCCGCCCGGACGGGTGAGTCGGAAACACTCGGCCGCAAATCGGTGCCATTGGGCCGGGGGGACATGGTGCCAGACACAAATCGCGAAGACGAAATCGAAGGTCGAGTCGGGAAAGTTCGAGCGCGTTCCATCGTAGGTTGAGTAAGGCACCTCAGGATTGCGCAGTCGTGCTTGCTCGATTAGCTGATGGGAGACGTCCAAACCCTGGAGACGTTGAAACCGTCCCTTCAACAGGACATCCGTCAGTCCGCCGCCACAGCCGAGGTCCAGGATGGCGGGCTGAGCGCCCCGTCCCGCCACCGTCTCCACCTCGGCACACAGGTGGGCGGCCTTCACCCGGGTGAAAAAATCGTGGGTCAACGAACAGTAGCTGATCGACTGGTCCAGCTTTTCTCCATACGTCTTCGCGAAGCGATCGAAGTCCACTAGCGGCGCCTTACCTCCAGGTTGCGATACAAGACTGCGCGGATGACGGCATCCGACGATGCGGGCTCCGAGAGTTCGTAGGCAATCTCGAGCGCATTGTTTCCCTGCCGAAACAGCAGCGGAATGGTGGCACTTTCGAAGTCGAAAGTCGTGAAAGCGTGGATGCCTGCTTCGACGCCGTTAATGCGGACGGTGAGGCGCTGCCCGGGTCGTGACCGCGCTTCCAGCTCCAGGGATCCGGTCTGTGCCCCCTCCGAGGGCAGATTTAAGCGGGTGGCGGGAGCGGTTCCCCAACGCACAAGGCCGAGGCCCCACTGTGGGAACGGTCCTTCGATTGGGAGGAGACCTTCAGCCAAAGTCGGCCAGCCAAAAGTGGTGAGACTCTCCCTTCGGAACATTCGATAACCGCCGCCGGCGGCCGGGAAGCGGGCGACCTCGGTGTAGACGGCGTTCGCAATGAGGTGTTCCAGGACAGTTCCCTGTGCGCTGGTCGAAGGAAGCCATGGATAGGGCCCCAAAGTCCCTGGCTCGACAGCTACGATCAGATCGCATTTCGCGATTAACGCCTCGATTTCGTTCGCGCGCGAAAGCCGGTGAGCATCATCGGTGTTCAGCACGAGCCCGTGCTTTAGTGCTACCCATTCGACGGAACTGGAGTTCACTTCGCCGGCAAAAGTGAATCCAATTCGAACTGGGGCTCGTTCGCGCCCTGGCGGAGAGGGTGGAAGCTGTCGCAGGACGGTTTCGGCGATCCCGCGAGTCGCGGCCCCAATCTCAGGGTTTGGCGGATCGAGCAACGATCTTGCGTACGCGTTCCGACCGGGGAGCGCGAGATTCCCAAAGAGCGCCACCGCCATCACGACGAAAGCGGCTGTTCCAAGCCACGCGCTTGTTTGTCGCAGCGCGCGCGCGGCTGCCAAAGCTCCGAAAAGCAGCAGAATCTGGTAGGTCAGCCCAAAGAAACTGTTGGCTAATCGGCCGTAGATCATGATCGCCAACGAACCGAGGGCCGCCGTCGAGAGGAAAACGGGCAGGACGAATCGTCGCTCTCGGAGGAGGAACCCGACGGCGGCTCCGACGGCCAGAACGAGAGAGAACACCCAGAGGTAGTTTCCGAGCATCTGACCCATCGGCCCGCTCACCAGATACTGGGAAACCACCCCGAAAGTCGTCCCCTTGAGCCGCCAGAGGGACGCATCCGCGCCCTGACCGGTGTTACTGGCGAAATAGGTGAAGATATGCAGGTAGTCCCGAACATAGAGCGGCAACGGCGGGAGGATGACGCAGGCGGAAAAAGTCCCCAATTCCACAGCCCGCCTCCGAAGCGCGGCACGCGGGCCACTCAGCCAGCCTGCGCCGGCGGCTAGGACGAGTCCTCCGGCGTACGCGCTCAGAATGAAGGTATGCAGAAAAAACGAGGGTTTAGTGAGGAAAGCCGCGCCTAGTGTGAGTCCGCCGAGGCCCAACCGGAATCCCGAGATTTCGTTCGCCCCGGACTCCACTCGCGCGGTCGCGGCCTCGGCGGTCAGCATCACGCCCACGGCTGTGAACAGTGCAACCGCGAAGTCGGGCCGAAAGTCGTGCACCGCTGTGAAGCAAAATGGAATCGAAAGCGTTACGGCGCTTGCTAGTAACCGCCGGAGGATGGTTTCGCTCCGAACAATGTGGTCGACCGCCCAAAGCAGAAGAAAGATGAGAAGCGAATTCGAGAAATAGGGAGCCCAATCCTCGACTCCGCAGAACGCGAAAGCAGTCATGGCCGTGAGGGACGAATACGGGCTGTGCGGAGGCGCCTGCCACAGGCTGGTCCAGAGACCCGGGAGGCCCCCGGCGTGGAGTGCGTTCAGGCGCTGCAGGCCATCGATGAAGTAGCCGTTGTCGTCGAAGGTGATTTCCTGTGCTAAGCGGCCGTGCCGCGCGGACCACTGCAGCACTACTACGCCATGGAGCAGGGCAAGCAGGAGCAAAGGCAGAAGCTGCCGCCACCGCCAGAGCGATGCGGGATCGCGATCCCCCGCCTGATTTGTCGCTTCGCGTTTCGGAGAGCCGTTCATTCTGGTGAACTGGGATCTTTCCCGTCCCCCTTCTGCGCCACGACAAGCGAGGTGAGGCCGTTTTGAGCCACTTCAAAGCAAAGACCGGTGGCGTGCTGAATTTGGTGATAAGGGCCGACCGCGGTAGCCAGATTGACGAGCGGGAGTTGGCGGACGCGGAGGTACTGGCGCACGTTCGTGAAGCCCGCCTGGCAAAGAAACGGACTAAAGAAGGAAAATGGCATGTCCTTTTCGGTCGTGCCGTATTTTTCCATCACACCAATGCTATCCGCGGTGGTGGAGTGCCCCGCCCCGGGCTCCAGAACGACGAAGGTGCCGCCCGGGCGGAGCGCCTCGGCCGCGCGATGAACCACCAGCGACGGGTCGTCTGCATGGTGCAGGGCGTCGAAGATCACGACGCAGTCGAACTCGCCGAAGGGAACGCTCCGTTCGTAATCATGGCACTTGAAGTGGAGATCGAGTCCCGGGGCGAGCTTTCGGTTGGCCAGCGCGATGAAATCGGGAGCGATATCCACACCGACGGCATTGTAGCCGCACCGGGCAAACATCTCCGTGGTCCAGCCGCTCCCACAGCCGAGGTCGAGGAGGCGGGCGGGCGCGACCGGCAGTTGGGCAAGGATCTGTGCAAAGTCGGCGAGGTATTCCCAGCATTTCGCATCTGAAAATGGCTTTCTGGCCAGGTAGTCGGAGAAGGTGTCGACCGGGACACTCTCCGTTCTCGCGACCGTCTGGATGTATTCGATCTCGTCGTTCTTGCTCATGTGGAAAGGATTCGCGTAACCGTTGGCGGAGGCTGCTCGATCTTGAACCGGGGTCGACTCGGTGACCGTCACCTAACGGCTTCTTCGCAACACGTCGCCGTAAAAGGCTAGACAGTCACGTGCGGCGGATTCCCAACAAAATTTCGCCGCCTGCTCCCGGCAGAGCCGACGGCGAGTTATCTGATCTGGCCCCGATTCCAATCGCAGCAAGGCTTCGACGATGGTCCCCGGTTCCGCCGGGTCGACATAGAGAGCCGCAGTCCCACCGACTTCGCGCAGGCTGGTGCGATCCGATGAGATGACCGGGCAGCCATGGGTCATCGCCTCGAGCACCGGAAGGCCGAATCCCTCGTACCAGCTAGGAAAGACGAATCCCGTAGCGGCCGTGTAGAGGGCGGAAAGCTCCGCATCGCTGACGTATCCGAGGTAACGCACCGCTCCGCTGGACTCGAGTCGCTCCAGTTCTGTCCGAAGGGCGGAGGATTTCCAGCCGCCTCCGCCGGCGATCAGCAGCGGGTGCCGACGGGAACTTCGGGCGTGATACTCGCCGATCGCGATTAGGAGTGCCTCATAGTTCTTGCGCGGCTCAAGCGTACCGACGGCCAGCCAGAATGCGTCGACACCCCGAGCTTTTTCCGGGAGCATGCCGCCGGGGACGGGCGCACGCGCGCCTAGCGGGATGACCACGGATGGCTTGTTCCGTTCGTTCAGCCAGCCCGGCAAGACCGACTCGAACTCGTCGCGCGCGCTTTGCGAGATGAAAACAAAACCGTCCGCCATCGCGAGGGCCGCGAGCGTCCCCGTCTGACACGCCAATCGGTTCGCGTCCGTCGTGAATTCCGGCACGGTCCAGTACGAGACGTCATAAACGGTGTAGACCAGGCGTGCGCCTGCCACGTGAGGTGCACGGTAAGAGTTTGCGTGCACGATGTCCGGCGAGCCCAGAAGAGGGTGTGCACAGTCCGCCCAGACGGCGGCAGCGGCGGCGGCATCCAGACCGGCCAGAGGCGTGCTGACCCGCGACCCGGTCAGTAGAGTGCCGCCCGCCGTGCTCGCATTGAGCCAGTCGCCGAAGTGGTGGTAGAGGACAAGTTCGTGCTTGCCCGAAGCCGAGGCGATTGCATCGGCGAGCGAGTGGGCGAACCAACCGCAGCCGGCGCGTTCGGTACAAGTCTGGGCGACGTCAAAGCCGATGCGCATGGGAATCAGATGTTGGCGGCGGTGACGTGCCGACCGATCTCCGCCAGACCGAGCTCATCGAGGGGCACGCCGAATTCGCGGGCGGCGAGAAGCGTGTGGGTGGCCCAACGGGTGACGAAAACGCGCTGCTCGCCGGCGTTCGCTGGTTCTCCGCACTCGTCGATCGTGCGGTAGTGGGCCAGGTGACGCAACCAGCCCTGCACGGCGGTGCACGAACCGCCGTGACGCTGGACGACGCGGAGCGTCTCGCGGTGAACCTTTACGCGCGCGCTCAACGTTTTCGTGTCGCCATGCAGTCGGGAACCGGCCAGGGCCGGGGCGTCGGAAAGGTAGGCGAAGGCGTGGTGTTTCCCGATCCGTAACCAATACTCGTAGTCCATCGCGTACTGGAGGTCGGGATCGAAGACCCCGAACTCCTCGACGACTTCCCGGCGCCAGAAGGTGGCGGGCTGGCAGAGAAAACACGTCTCCTGCAGACGGCCATAGTTCCATCGTTCCGTCGGATAGTCCTCGAGGTAGCGGCCATCTTCCTTCAGATGGTGCGCTCGTCCGTAAACGACCTTGCTCGCGGAATCGGATGCAAAATGCCGCCGCACGGCCTCGAGCGCTCCCGGGAAGTAGACGTCGTCCGAATTCAAGTACGCGAGAATCTCGCCCGATGCCTCGCGCAGGCCTTTATTGATGGCATCGGACTGGCCGTGATCCCGCTTCGACACCCAGGAGATCCGCTCGCCGTATTCCTTCAGAATGGCCACGGAGTCATCCGTGCTCCCGCCGTCGAAGACGAGCACCTCGGCCGGTTCACCCTCCTGCGTGAGGATGCTCTCGAGCGTCGCCCGGAGGAATCGACCCTGGTTATAGCTGGGAATGACGATCGAGACCCTCATCAGACAGAGAGGGGGAAAATGGTGGTGACGGTGCCATCAGGACCCGTTAACCGGACGCGCTCGAGGTGCACGCCGTGACAACGGAGGTCACTCGGTGAGAGGCTGGCGGCATTGGGGACGCTGATCCGGAGCGGGTCCCCTCCCGGTGCCCGGAACGGAAGCTCGAGCCGGCCAGCCGCGTATGCGGGAAGATCGAACCCGCCGAATTCGGTGTCTCCGGCGCGCAGGATGACCCGGCGGTCGGCCGCGATCGCCCGGCACTCGATCGTCAGGCAGTGCAGGCCCTCCGCCGCCCGGGGGAGCGAGAGGGTCCCGCTTGCCTCCGTCCAACCGTCGGCGTGAATGCCGGTGGCCGTGCGGCGGCCCGCGCCTTTCTGCTCGCGGGCGAGCGTCTGAAGGTGCTCGAGGAGTTTGCCGGCTTCGTGCGCGAAGTTGAAGGCGAGGAGGCGACCCCGGCCCCGGGAAGCGAGCTTGGCGGCAAGGTCCGGATCGCCCGCGAGCCGCTCCATCGCATCGGCGAGGTCCAGAGGCCGCCGGGCATCGACGAAGAGGCACGCGTCGCCGCCGATCTCCGGCAGGCAGGTTGCGTTACTGGCGATGATGGGAACGCCGAAGGACATCGCCTCGAGGAGCGGGATGCCGAACCCCTCGTGCAAGGAGGGAAAGACGAGCGCCCCGGCACCGCGCCACAATTCTCGCAAGCGTTCCGCCGGGACGAAGCCGTGGAAATCCACGCTGTCGCCGAGGCGGAGAGTGCCGGCGAGGCCGCGCAGAAAGTGCCAGCGCTCGTCCTCGTGACCGGTCAGCGCGAGACGCCAGGGCTCGATCCCGCGGGCCGCGCATCTCTCGCGATAGATCCGGAAGGCGAGCAGGAGCGCCTCGTGATTCTTATGAACCCAGGCGTTTGCGGGGAAGAAAAAGTACGGCGCGCCGCTTCTCGGGGCAGACGCTTTCTGGTGGGACGCTGCGAGACGCGTCTGGGTCGCGATGTACGTCACGAACGCGCGCTCGGGGGTGATGGCATAGAGCTCGCCGAGCCTCCGCGCGACGTGTTGCGAGATGCACTGAATCACATCCGCGTGAGCGAGGATGCGCGCGAAGTACGCTTCCCGATGGGCAATCTCCGCCGCCGGGATCGACTCGGGGAAGTCGCGGTGCAGCACATCGACCACGAGGCTGACGATGGGAATCCCCGGGCAGGCGAAATCCGGCGGACCGAACGGGCAGTAAAGCACGTCCGCGCTGAGCTCCTGAGCAAGGTGTGCGGGTGGGGGGAGGGCAACGCGCTCTCGTGGCATCCCGCGGTGCGTCGCCGGCGGACCAACCCCGTCGTCGAGGACGCAGATCAGTTCATCCTGGAGCCGGGCAAGGCGTTCACGGACCTCGGCATGCGAGCTGGCCCGGGTAAGGAAGAGTATCTGCACGTTCCCTCCGGCCTGTCTTCCCAACCACGCGATGAGTTCAAAGAGGAACGGCTTCACCCCGCCGTTTGCCCCGCCGGGAAGCAGATGCGTCAAGTCGACGAGAACGCGCAGCGATTTGGAATTCAGTGACGGGTTCATGCCGTTGCCTTCGCAAATGGATTCCAGCGCTGCAACCAGCCGCGCGGCCGACTCGCCCCGGTCGTTGCAACGGGCCGGGGGGGCTCAGTGAATGACGCGAGCAGGCGGAGCGCGAGATCGAGTTCGATGTTGCGGGCGCGCAGCTCCGCTTTGAGGGCTGCCGCGCCCGCTTCGGCGCCCGCCAGCCTCTCGCGAAAATCTGCGCTCAACTCCGCCTCGTGATGGAGTCGGATGCGGAGTTCGTCCTGCTCGCGAATCAGCGTGGCCAGCTCGCCCCTGGCTGCGTGGACCATCCCGGTCAGCTCCGTGATCTGTTCGCCACGGGCCGTGACTTGCTCCCCATGCGAGCGGGCGAGGGTGGTGAGCTCCTCGATCTGTCTCCCCCGCGCCTCGAATTCGTGCTCGCGCGCTTGGACCAGCGCCGTCAGCTTTTCGACCTGCCCGCCGCGGGCCGTGGCTTCCTCCCGATGCGAGTGGGCAAGGGCGGTGAGTTCCTCGATTTGTTTCCCCCGCGCCTCGAATTCGTGCTCGCGCGCTTGGACCAGCGCCGTGAGCTCCTCGATCTGTCTCCCCCTCGCCTCAAATTCGTGCTCGCGCGCTTGGACCTGCGCGGTGAGGTCCGCGATCTGCGCGCCGCGCGCCTCGAATTCGTGCTCCCGTGCTTGCACGAGTGCCGTAAGCTCTGAGATCTGCGCGCCGCGCGCTGCAAATTCGCGCTCCCGGGCATGCACCTGCGCCGTCAATTGCTCGATCTGGCTCTGCTGGTTCTGCTGGTCCGCCTCCGATCGCTGGATCAACGCGGATAGAGTCAGGACCTGCTCGTGGCGTTTGTCTGCGTCCTGCTCCCGCGCGGTGACCAGATCGCTGAGTTGTGCTACCTGCCGCCCGCGGTCAGACGAGTCGCGGATTGCGTCGCGCAAGCGGCGATCGGCTGCTCCGAGCAGAAGCTTCGTCGTTTCGGGAATCGCCGTCGCATCGACGCGCGCATCGAGCGGAGCACGTTCTCCGACTGCGAGACAGCTTTCCACCGCGTCACGGACTGATTCCCAGGGGATCGTCGAAAGGCAGGGGGCCGAGCCGAACGTGCAGTCCCAGCCGCAACCGAAGCAGGGCAATTCCTGGACGACGGCGACGAAGTCCGCCCGCGGCGCAGGGCAGAACCTTGGCCACGTGCCCCCGCCATAGATTCCCACAACGGGGCGAGCGAGGGCCGCGCCGATGTGCAGCAGGCCAGTGTCGTTCGCCACCACGGCCCGCGCCTCCGCGAGCAGCGCGGCAGCGAGGGGCATCTCTGCGATCTCGCCGGCATACACGGCGGGACGGCTCGCCCCAAGCTGGACCGCGGCATGCGCGACCGCCTCCAAGATCTCCGCTTCGGAGCGGGCACCCAACAAGAATGTGGGGAGACCGTGCGCGCGCTCCGCCCACGCAATGAGGGCGCCGAACGACGCCGGTCGCCACGCTTTGATCGGAACATTCGCGGTGCCCGCCGGAACGACGGCGAGAAACGCGCCGGGTGAAAGTCCGGCCGCTTTGAGCGTCTCTCGGGCGCGAGCGGCGGCGAACGGGGGAACCGCGAGTTGCGGTGGCGGTAGACTCGCCGGCCGCTCCGCCAGGATCGCGAACAGGGCCTCATTCTTGGCGTGTTCGCGCGCGTCGCGATCCACGGGAACGCGCTCGGGAAATCCATCATCCTCTCCCGGTTCGATCCCGAGCGTGTGGAGAGCCCGGCGGGTCGGACCGTCGAGGCTCAAGCGGCCGAGCCGGAGCCGGCGCGCCGTGGGAGCGGCACTCGCGGCGACGGTCTCAATCCACGTTCCATTGAATGCCGCCCCGACGAGAGTCGTGGGACGGAATGCCGCAACGGCTCGCCGCAACTCTGCCACGGGATCAACCTGCTCGTTCGCCGTCGGAAGGTGCCGGTAGGGCTGGCAATCGGTCGTGAGCCAGCGGAGCGCGGGGCGGAACAGCGGGGCGAGGTCTTCGTATCCCCGACGAACGAGGATCGCGATCTCGGCATCCGGCCACGCCTCAACGGCCGCCCGGAGTACCGGTTCGAACGCGACGATGTCTCCGTAGGTGTCTGGTCGAAGGAAAAGGATGCGCTGTGCCATTGGCAGAGTCAGAGACGCCGGAGGCTTCCTCGGGTCTTTCCGAGGCGGCGTCAACCTCACCGGGTCTGCCGCGGCGAGGCGGGACCGCTGTGATTGCTCGTCCGTTCGTCGACGACGTCTGCTGGCCGTGAGTCGCTTGCCGAGGTCGGGGCGGATGCTCCCGATGACGAAAAAATTGTTCCCGCCGGGCAGCTCAGGGTTGATGCTGCGCCAGCACCCAGCCTCGCTCTTCATCGCACTCGATGATTCGAAACGCTGGATCCGCCCGCAACGTGGCGAGACTTCGGAAATGCTTGAGATGATGAATGTCGTCGAGCAGGAGCCAGTAGGGACGGTGCCGGACATGCTCGTGGACGATCGAAAACTCCAGAAAGCCAATCCCTCCCGCGGAATCCAGCACGACCAGCAGGGGCGAATCGTCCATGGCGCCGAGTTCGCGCCGTAAGAGGTTCTCGCCTTGGTGCTCGCCGGATTCGGTGGAGGTCGGGACGCCACCGAGTTGCCCGCGAACTTCCGCGGAATAAAACTCGAGCGGGTTGTTGATCTCGTCGATGAAGATGTCCGGCCAGCGGCTGTGATCGCGGAGGCATTCGTCCCCGGAAAGAAAGACCAGCGCCTCCTCCAAGCCGACACTCAAGCCCCAGCGGCACGTCACGAAGGGGAAACGCCCCAGGTTCCGGCGCGCTTCCTGCCAGCTGAGTTGATTCGCCTCCAGCGTCACGAACCGGGCGGGTGCGGTTTCGCGGGGGAACGCCTCGGCGACCATCGTCGTGGATCCGAGCCCACGATACGTGCCGCTCTCCAACACCTGATTGATCCTCCCGTCGCGGATCACCGCGCGGAGGATTTCGCGGAGGTGCGGATCATCACTCATCGTGATCGAGGCGCCAGGATGTTCGGAGTATAACTTCATCGGGATGGTGGAATGAGTCAGGAGACGAAATAGCGCTTCTTGTACGCCTGCCGCGCTTCGTCGCGCAGCGCGGCGTCGATGGGTACGGAAAAGCGCAGCGCGTTGGCGAAGAGGCGCAGCGCGTAGGCCAGGCCGGCGCGTTGCGTGGGGAATCGGTTGCACGGGAGCTCTGGAATCTGGCAGCCGAAGCGCGTGAGCGCGCGGAGCCACTTGAGCACAGCGTCGCGATTTCCCCCGTGCCGGAGAACAACGCGCAGGTATTCCCGGTGGGCAGGGACGCGCTTGCTCAGCGTCTTCGTTTCCGGATGGAGTCGGGAACCGGCCAGAACTTCACCGGCCAGATAGGCGAAGGGCACGGCTCGGCCAATCCGCAGCCAATACTCGTAGTCGAGCGCGTAGTGCAGAGACGCGTCGAGCGGCCCAAAACGGGCCACGACCTCGCGCCGCCAGAAAACAGCTGGCTGACAAAGGAAACAAACGCTCTGCAAGCGCGCGTAGTCCCACGGTTCGGTCGGATAGCGCTCGAGAAAGGACCCGTCCTCCTTCAGGTGCTCCCCGTCGCCATACATGATGAGCGCGGAAGGCTCACGCGCGAAAAATGCCTGCACCCGCGCCAGCGCGGCCGGATAGTACACGTCGTCCGAATTGAGGAAGGCAAGGATCGAACCTGTCGAGCGGGCGAGTCCCCGGTTGATCGCATCAGCCTGCCCTTTGTCACGTTGGGAAGTCCATGGGATCCCGTGCCGGTCCCCGTATTCGCGAAGGATATCGACGGTCCCGTCCGTACTGCCGCCGTCGCACACGATGATCTCCGGCCGCACGTCCTGCTGGGTGACGATGCTCTCGAGAGTCGCGCGCAGAAAGCGGGCGTGCTGAAAGGACGGCACAACAACCGAGATGGTGGGCAACGACATGCGGGCAGGAAGCAAGCCCGGCCAGCGGAGTCGCGCACTGTGGTGACGACCGGCGGCCGGGCTGGCGCGGCGGGGATGGAGCGAATCCTGCGACCGCCACGTCCCCGCCAACGAGTCCCGCTGGGGGCGGGAGTTTTCATTCTTAGCCGTGAGTGCAGGGGAGAACAACCCGGACCTCGCGGAACGCGGGCTCGGCACTTGACCCGCTCTGGGTGCGGCGTAAGACCGCGGGCTGATGCCTCAATTTTGCCGCGCGGTTTCCGCGCTTTTCGTCGCCCTGTGGTTAACCGGCTGCGCCGGCATGGAATCCGAGCGGATGCCGCGGTTCAATACGGTGGTTCTCGATGCCGGTCACGGAGGCGTGGACTCGGGAGGGCGCGGAAATGGGATCAGCGAAAAACAATTCACGCTCGCCCTCGTCGCGGAACTCGAGCCGATCCTGCGGGATCGGGGTTTTCGCGTCGTGCTAACCCGGAATGACGATCGCTATCTCCGGCTCAGCCATCGCGTTTCGATCGGTGAGCAGGCCGGGAATTCCATCTTCATTAGCATCCACGCGAACATGGGGCCGCGTCACTCCCGCGGATTCGTCGCCTACAAAAGTAGTGATCGACGTACGGAATCGCTCGCCCGCCGCATCCAGGCGGCGGTGCGTAAGGTCGAGGGGACGGCCGGCGCGGGGGTCCTGCACAACGACTTTTGGGTCCTCGTGCAAAACCGGCGGCCCGCCCTCCTGCTGGAATGCGGATTCATGACCAACGGCGGTGATGCGGCGTTGCTCCGGAATGCGGCCTACCGGCACAATCTCGCCGATGCGATCGCGGGGGCCATTGGCGGGGAGCGGGCGTCGCTTTAGCGACCCCTTCCTCGCCGCCGTTTCGATCAGGCGCAGTATTCCATTGACAGTCCCTTGCTCACTTCTACCTTGCCGACCCTTTCGACCCGGCCATGTCCAGACACACCTCGAACAAGACTTTCTCCGCCAAAGCGCACGAAGTGCAGCGCAAATGGTACGTAATTGATGCCGCCGGCATGCCCCTCGGGCGCGTGGCCGTGAAGGCCGCGGACCTGCTCCGCGGCAAGCACAAGGCGATCTGGACTCCGCACGCCGACACCGGTGACTTCGTCATCGTGGTGAATTGCGAAAAGGTCGTCCTGACCGGCAAAAAGGAGACGCAGAAGATTTACACGTCCTTCTCCGGCTACGTCGGCGGACACAAGAGCGAGACGGTGAAGAGCCGCCGCGCCCGTCATCCGGAGTTGCTCGTGGAGAACGCGGTGAAGGGCATGATCCCGCACAACCGGCTGGGTCGCTCGCTCCACCCGAAGCTGAAGGTTTACGTGGGGTCGGATCATCCGCACACCGCCCAGCAGCCTGAGGCGATCAGCCTTTGATTTGAGCCAATAAGCCCGCTTTTTGCATGAGCACAGACACGACATTTTCCGCCACGGGACGCCGCAAGACCGCTGTTGCCCGCGTCGTCATGACTCCCGGTGACGGGAAGATCACGATCAATCAGCGTCCGTTCGAGGATTACCTCCCCTCGATCCAGATGCAGAATACCGTTCTGAAGCCTTTGGAAGTTGCGAACGCGTCGAAGAGCTTCGACATCAGCGTCAAGACCGTCGGTGGCGGAATTGCCGGCCAAGCGGGCGCGATTCGCCTCGGCATCGCCCGCGCTTTGCTGCTGACGAATGCAGAACTCCGCCCCGCTCTCAAGGCGGAGGGCCTCCTAACGCGCGACTCGCGTGAGAAGGAACGGAAAAAGTCCGGCCAGCCCGGCGCCCGTAAAAGGTTCCAGTTCTCCAAGCGCTGAGTTCTCCCGCTTGCATCTTTCAAAGGGCCGCGTCGCAAGATGCGGCCTTTTTGTTGAATTTGCCTGGGTGGTGCGGGTGGCTGCCACGAAATCGCGCAACAACCTGCGTTCGGAGGTGTTTCTCCTGAGATTCCGATCATTATTCCCGCCGAACCCGGCGCCGCTCCGCTCCATGAAATTCCGCCTCTCCTTCGCGCCCGTGGCTGGTGCGCTTTTGCTGCTTTTTCCGCTCGACGGCCGGGGGCAGAGTGCCGTGCCAGCGCCCCCGGGCCCAGATGCCACCCCTCTCACTCGACCGCCCGCCCCGTTTGCGGGACCAGGACGGCCCGGCGGTCCGCTCCAGCGTCCATGGATGCGGCGAAATCAGGGGGGGCCAAACGGAGCGCCCGGTCAACTCACTCCCCGTCAGATCTTTCTCCAAAGCCTGACGCCGCAGGAACGCCAACAGTTCCGCGCCGCCCGGCAGGCGGCGATGCGGGACCCGGTCGTGCAGGCCGCCTTCGCGACGAGGGAAGCCGACCGGCGGGCCTTCCGCGAAGCGATGCGGAGCGCGCTCCTGAAGGCTGACCCATCCCTCGCTCCCACGATTGAGCGCCTCGAAAAGAGCGTGCGCGAGCAGCGCGGCGCGCAGATGAAAAAGTTTGAGCAGCGGTTGGGCTTCCTCTCGCCGGAGGAGCGAATGACACTCCTGCGGGCGCGCCAGGCGGTGCAGGCTGATGCGGGCGTCGCGGCAGCGCGCCAGCAGCGCGACGCGGCCACGTTTCCGGAGGCGCGGCAGCAGGCGGCGCGCATTTACAATGAGGCGGTCAAGAACGCCATGATTCGGCAGGACCCGCAGGTCGGGCAGATCATTGAAAAAGTGCGCCAGCAGCGACCCCCGGTTGTGCCCATTCCGCCCCGGAACGGGCCTCCGCCCGGGGTGGGCCGCTAGCGGCGGGTCCTATTGATACGCGCCTTCGACGCGAGCCGCGACATCGCGGTAGGAATAGTCCTCTTCGTAAATCTGTTTCAAGGCTTCGAGGGAAGCGGTGTGGTCGCCACTTCGCTCGTGGATCAAAGCGAGGGCGTAGACGATTTCCTTTTTCAGGGCATCCATCGACGGAAGCCGGGCTGCTGCCTCTGCGTACTGTTTCTTTGCGAGGTCGAGCAATCCCTTCGCTTCATAGCACTGGGCGAGGAGGGCCCCCGCCCGAATCCCGAGACTCGGGCTTTGGCGGGCTTTCTGGAGTTCTTGAATCGCGTCACCGTGCCGGCCGGCGAGTACGAGCTGCTCGCCGAGTTCGAAGCGGAATTGGAGATCGGTGGGGTTCCGCTCCACGCGATCGCGGGCTTCCTCCACCACGAGCTCGGCGCGCGCGCGCCGGTGTTCCGTCAGCGTCGCGCGGACGCTCTCGAGATCCTCCACCGACGCGGACGGGTTCGCTTCGAGCCATGCTTCGGACTCGTGAATCTGCGCGTCGAGCGTCCGGAGTTTGTGTTCGCCGACTTTCCGGATCAGACCGGGATCAGTATTTTGCGTGAGCGCGGCGGCGTATTCGTACCAGGTGAGCGCATTGAAATGATCCTCCCGGGATTCATAAAGGGCCGCAATCTTGCGCACGACGTCCAGATTTTCGGGTTCCGCGTCGTAGCGCGCGGAAAGTTCCGCGAGTTGCTGGTCGATCATTTCGTCGCTTTTCGTAAAGCGGGCCTGTTGCTCCAGCGAGACCGCCTCATCTTTGTTCCTCAGGACATCCCGATAGTCCCTTGCCTCTTCCCAGCCACCCTGCCGCATCGAATCGCGGGCGGAAGCGTCCTTCCCACCCTTGATTGCCTCGAGGTCGGAGGGGTTGATCTCAATCAGGAGGGAGTAGATCTCGACCGCCCGGCTGGGCTGCTTCTGGCTGGTGTAAAAACGCGCGAGCTCATGAAGGATTTTCGGCTCCCTCGGAAACGCATCGCGGAGGGTTTCCAGCGCGAACCCTGCCGTCTCGGGCATCCCGGCCGCGAGTGCCGCGTCCCGCAGGAGGAAATTAGCGCTCTGGTTGGTGGGTTCCTTTTCGAGGATTTCCTCCACGGCCAGGATCGCGGCCCGCGGATCCTTCTTCACGAGCGACTGGGCCTTCATCACCGACAACTGGGCGGTGGCTAAACCCTTGAGAAATCCTTTGCCGGCCTTGCTCGCCTGCATCAACTCGGCGCGCCGCAGGAGCTGCCGCCCGCTGAGAAAATTTGGATGCTCTTTCAGCACGCCTTGGAGCAGCGTGACGGTGTAGCCGTAGTTGCGTGTCTCAAACGCGCTCAGAGCTTTGAGCCAGAGATTGCGCGCGCCGGAAGGGAGTTCTCGTTCCGAGGAGACGGCCATGCGACGGAGAATAACGGGGCCAGGACGTCTGCCAACAAAAAGGGCGCGACCATGCGCGCCCTCCCGTCATTTAATGGCCACGCTAGAGGCGGCGCTCAGGCAGCCGCAGCTTCAGGTGCCGGCGCTCCCGCGGGGGCTCCGGAATTGATGTTCGGGTTGAACCGGAACTTCACCTTGCCGCGCTTGGCATTCGCCTTCGTCTTACGCTTCTGCCGCTGCGCCGGGGTCTCGAACGCCCGCAGGCGGCGCACTTCGTCCATGATGCCTTCAGCATCCATCTTGGTCTTGAGACGCTTGAGCGCGCGGTCAACGGGCTCTCCCTTGCGAACGATTACTTCTGGCATGGCAATTGGCGGGGCGGTGGAAGGGTGAAAGGCTTTGGCGGACCGGGAAATTGGCATAAATCCTCCAACCGTCAAACCGAAGGTTCCAGAAACCGGATCAGCTCTGACGCTGCCAGCGAATTTCGACGGGAAATGCCATTGACGAATAAGGCGTGGAAACGGCAGATAGCGTCTCGGTCCGTCACCTCTTCCCCACCCGCAGCCCCCCGAACATGTCTGCCGACCCCCGCACAAACGCCCCGAAGCCATTTTACAAGGTTCTGTACGTTCAGGTCCTCTTCGCGATCGCGATAGGCATCCTGGTCGGATATCTTTTTCCGTCCAGCACAGTCGATGGGAAAGCCGTGATGGGCTGGGGGGAAAAGATGGAGCCTTTCGGCAAGGGTTTCATCAACTTGGTTAAGATGATCATCGCTCCGGTCATCTTTTGTACCGTTGTTTCCGGCATCGCGGGGATGCAGGACATGAAAAAGATGGGTCGAGTCGGCGGCAAGGCGTTGCTGTATTTTGAGGTCGTCTCGACTTTTGCCCTGTTCATCGGCCTCGTCGTCGTCAACGTCGTGCAGCCAGGGGCGGGCTTCAATGCGGACCCGAAGACGCTCGACACGACGGAGATTGCGAAATTTCAGGGGCAAGCCAAGGAACAAAGTCTCGTTAAGTTTGTCCTGGGGATTATCCCGAAAACGTTGGTCGGCGCGTTCGCGGAGGGCGACATTCTGCAGGTGCTGCTCGTCGCGATTCTCTTCGGAGTGGCGCTCTCCCACCTGGGAAGCGCTGGTCAGATGATTAAGGATCTGATCGACCGGATTGCGCAGGTAATTTTTTGCATCGTGCATATGCTGATGCGGTTGGCACCCCTCGGAGCCTTCGGTGCCATGGCGTTCACAATTGGGAGATTCGGGCTCGGTTCTCTGGCCAACCTCGCCTGGTTGATGGGCTCGTTCTATGTGACATGCCTGATCTTTGTTTTCGGAGTCCTCGGCTTAATCGCGTGGTGGACGGGCTTCAGCATCGTGAAGTTCGTGGTGTATATGAAAGAGGAGTTGCTGCTCGTGCTTGGGACGAGTTCTTCGGAACCGGCGCTTCCCGGCCTGATGGAGAAACTCGAGCGGGCAGGCTGTGGGAAACCCGTGGTCGGCCTCGTCGTTCCTACGGGTTACTCCTTCAATCTCGATGGCACGAATATCTATATGACCATGGCGGCCCTCTTCGTTGCGCAGGCAACGAACACGCCTCTCACGCTTGGGCAGCAGCTCACAATCCTCGGCGTTTCGATGCTGACCTCGAAGGGCGCCAGCGGGATTACGGGAGCGGGCTTCATCACGCTCGTTGCGACGCTGCAAACGATTCCGGACATTCCCGTCGCGGGGACGGCGCTTCTCCTTGGGATCGACCGGTTCATGAGCGAGGCCCGGGCGCTGACGAACTTTGTCGGAAATGGTGTCGCGACGGTTGTCATCGCCGCGTGGGAAAAGGATCTCGATCGCTCCAAGCTCCAGGCGGCGCTAAACGGGGAATTGACGTCAGATGTCGTCGTGCCCGTCGCGCAGCCCTGAACGCTCGACGTGAACGGACCGCGGCCGGCCCCTTTCGAGGGACGCACGGCCGCGGAGTCAAACATGCATCGCGGCGGGATGCGCCCGGACGCAGCCGTCGGCAGGACGGGAGGGACAGTTTCAGGTAGCGGCGGCGGTGTGGGCGAGTCCGCAAACTCCGCGTTTGTCCGCGCCGGCGACGAAGTCAAAAAACGTTCGCGCCACTCCGTTCCACTCGGATTCCCGGCTTTTTGCCAGCGCCTGGCTGACGTTCAACCCGCTCCGATAGAGCAGGTCGAAGGCACGTTTCAGTTCGAGACGCTCGGAACTGGTTCGTCCGGAGCGCCGTAGCCCGATCGCATTCAGCCCCACAATGAGGTTCACGCTCGCGCCGACGCAGAAGGGAGGAACGTCCATTGAAAAGCCGCTCAGGCCTTGAGTCATCACGCCGTCTCCCACCCGGATGTGCTGATGGAAGACCGAGCCGCCGCCGACCACGGTATGACTTCCGAACCTCACGTGCCCGCCGAGGAGAACGTTGTTGGCGAGGACGTTGTGGCTGCCGAGCTGGACATCGTGCGCGAGATGCACGCCAACCATGAGAAAGTTATGATGGCCAATGGTCGTGTCTTTCCCCGCGACGGTAGCGCGGTGGATCGTGACGTATTCGCGCAGGACGTTGTCCTCTCCGATCCAGACTCCACTGTCGGTGGCGGGGTCGAAACGGAGATCTTGCGGCTCGGTTCCGATGCAGACCCCGGTTCCGATGCGATTGCGCGCCCCGATGGTGACTCGTCCAGTGATTACCGCGTTTGGCTCGATCACGCAGCGGGCTCCGATTTCAACGTTTCCATCGATGACGACATGCGGCCCGATGTGGACATCGGCAGCGAGCCGGGCCTGCGGGGAGACGATGGCGCTGGGATGAATCATGGAACGAACTTGGAGACTTCGGTGCTGCTTGGGAATCGTGGAGTGCCCCGGCTCGTCAAATCACCCCAGCTTCGCGGAAGCTGAAATGCGCCGCGTGGCCCGGGCTGGGCGCTCCGATGATGACATGGTCGAGCAGCTTGATCTGGAGGAGGCTGCACGCCTCTGCGAGGCGGCGCGTGAGGCGGTGATCCGCGTCGCTCGGCATCGGATCTCCGCTCGGATGATTGTGGGCGAGGATGAACGCGTACGCCGAGTGGGTGATCGCGGCGTGCAGGATGTCCCGCGGGTGCGCGATGGCTTCGTTGGTGGTGCCAAGCGAGACCTCGTGCACGCGAATCAGATGCAGCCTTGGATCGAGCAGGATGACGCGCAGAGACTCCTTCGGGAGCGCCCGCATTTCCGCGCCGAGCAGCTCCAGCACGTGGGCCGGGCTGTCGACTTTTCGGCGGGCGAATTCCTCGCGCGCGAGTCGCGACGCCAGCCCAAAGGCCGCCGCCAGGTGAACGGCCTTGGCGGGTCCGATGCCTCGCAGGCTCTCGAGTTCGGCCACGGATGCCCGGGACAGACCCGCGAGCGAGCCAAAGCGCACGAGCAACTGGCGTCCGAGCTGAACCGCGTTGGAGCCGGGAATTCCCGTGTTAATGAGGATCCCGATGAGCTCGGCATCGGAGAGCGCGGCGGCCCCGCGCTCCGCGAGGCGCTCCCGCGGACGCTCGTGTTCGGGCAGTTCCTTGATGCGCTCGGTTTCCATCGCAGCGAATCCTGGCGCGCCGTCCCGCGTTCGTCGAGAGCAGGAACGGAGCAACCGCCGCGGACGTTCACGTCGCCCGTGCACCGAAGCGCGTGACCATCTCGGCCACCTTTTCGGCGACGCCATGGAGCGCATCGGTAAAGGGACCGCCGGGAAGGGCCGCGAGCTGGACGCGCGCGTCGTCGATCATGTCCACGGCCGTTTGAATGGCGGAGGCCAGTGAGCCGCTGCGGCGCACGGCGGCCGTGAGCGCGATCGACTCGGGTTCCTCCGCCCGAAGGATCATTTGCGAATAGACCGCAAGGTCGGCGGGCGGAGCGTCGCGCAACAGGTTCAGGATCGGCAGCGTCAGTTTTCCCTTCTTGAGGTCGGTCCCGAGGGTCTTGCCCGCGTTGTCCTCATCTCCCGCGATGTCGAGACAGTCGTCGTAGATCTGGTACGCAGTGCCCAGCTTCAGGCCGAAAACCTTCATCTTCGCCGCGAGGTCGGGACTGCCCCCGGCAAGGTGCGCCCCCAGTTCCGCGGCGCAGCCGAAGAGCGCCGCCGTCTTCAGCTCGATGATCCGGAAATAATCTGCGTGGCTCAAATTCAGGTCGAACCGGCGCTGCGTTTGAATGATCTCTCCCGTGCAGACCGCCGTCGCGGCGCGGGCGATCTTCCGGCTGACCTCGGCCTCTTCGAAGTTTGTCGCGAGGTCGAGGGCATGCGCAAAAAGGCAGTCGCCAAGCAGGACGGTGATCGCGTTCCCCCAGCGCGCATTCGGGGTTGGCTGCCCGCGCCGGGTGTCCGCCCCATCCATGATGTCGTCGTGAACCAGCGTCGCCAGATGGATCATCTCGAGGATCACGGCGAGATCTTCGTGCCGGGCACTGACCCCCTGCGTGGCCCCGCCGACCAGAAGGGCGAGCGCCGGCCGAAGTCTCTTGCCGTTCGAATCCAGGGCGTAGGCCACGTAACCTGAAACCGCCGCGTCGAATGATTCCGACTGCCGCTTGATCGCGGCGTCCACGTTCGCGAGATGCGGCTCAATGAGCGTGAGGATTTCCTTGATATCGCGGCCCGGCGCAGGCGGGGGAAGCGAGGATCGAACCCTTGTGAAAACTTTCACAAAGTAAGGCTAGGGCGGGTCTGGACGGCGGTCAATCCTTCGCGGCAAAAAACCCTTTGAGCGCACTTGTGAAACGCGTCGCCCCTTGCGATGCATGGGCGCTGATGAGTTCCCCGTCGAAGCTCAACGAATTCGTGGCGCGCGTGCGCAAATCGCGTTTTTTCACGATCTCGGCGCTGCTGCACCTTGTCTTCATCCTCCTCTTTGGGGGCACCATTCTCTTCCGGGCGGCGCTGAGACAGGCGGATTTCGATTCGGATCCGGGTGGCGCTGGACTCGTCCAGCAGGCGGCACCGCAGGCTCCTCCGGAAACGCCGCAGACTCCGGTGCAGCCTCAAACGCAATATCAGGTTCAGACGCCGAGTACGCCGGTGCAGTCGCTCACCGCGATCACGACGAACAGCGCTCTTCCCAGCGCGTTCGAACTGCCGAGCGCCGCCCCGGACATGATGCCTTCGACGGCCCGGACGCTCGATCCGGTGGCGGCCACCGCTCCGCAACAGCAGACCCTCCCGGGCGGCATGACGCTCGCCCAAGCCAAGTCGATGAAGGCCTTCACCGGCGGCTGGGGTCAGGGATCGGGTGGGAGCGGAGTCGGGAAGGACCGGGCGTTCAAGTTCACGGCCTACATCGCCAAATACTCCGGCGGAGACTGGAACTCGACGGTCAGGATGCGGGACGGAAAGACGATCGACTTTGGGAGCCTCCCGAATCTTCTCTACCTCATGAACAAGTGGTCCCGGGACCGGATTCAGGCGCAGGCGAACGCCGTCCCCCTGGACCTGAGCAGTGACCAGATCTTTGCCATGAAACCCCCGTTCATCTTCTTCACCGGGCGGCGGGATTTTGTCCTAACCGACAAGGAAGTCGAAAATCTGCGGAAATACATTCAACTCGGTGGAGCGATCTGGGGTGACAGTACGCTCCCTGGACGGCGTTCGCGCTTCGATCTGGCGTTCAGGCGCGAGATGAAGCGGGTCGTGCCTGACGTGAACAAGGAATTCGAGGTGCTACCGCCGGATCATCCGATCTACACGAGGACATATTTTAACGAGGTCCGCGGCGTCCCGGCGGGGGTCAATTTTTATGCCGAGCCGGTTTACGCCCTCAAGATCTACGGCGAGGTCGCGATTCTGTATACGGCGAACGATTACGGGGACATGTGGCAGATCGGACTGAACGAACGCGGCGAGGTCGATTTTCGAAAGGATGAGCAGGACAACTTCGTCGCCCTCAACTTCGAGTTGTGGCAGCGCCGGGCGAACTACATTCGAAATCTCGAGCCGAAGGCGATCGAGACGAGCTACAAGTTCGGGATCAACGTCGTGGTCCACCTGCTCACCCGTTGGGAGGAAAAGCTGCGGACGGTCCCGACCGGTCTTTGAACGGTCCCGCCGGCGTTGGCAGTCCCGTCGACGCCGATACATTCAGGAGCTGAACGCCCGCAGGAGATAGGCGACTTCGGATTCCACGTCTGCATCCGTCGCGACGGTTTGCTGGACCAGACGGCGTAACACCCGCCCAAGGCGCTCGCGCCGGCGCGAGAGTTGTACCCGTCCGGTGCCGACCTCGATGCCGTGTTCCCGGCAGAGCGCGTCGAAATCGCCGGCCTGATCCGGCTGGATCAGCCAGGGCCAGAGTTGCGGGGTGGACAGGGTTCCGGGACGGCCCGTATCCCGGGCGCACAGCTCGCGCCAGGTCTCTTCCATGGTCTCCTCGGCCCACGCCCGGTCATACGCTGCCGTGTCTGGGGTGGCGGCGTCGAGGGTGTCATCGAGGTTCTCGCCGGTCTCACCGAGACTCGCGAGAGAAACTTCGCCGCCCCTCGGCCTTCGTCGCTGGGTGTTTCGTCTCCGCGCTTCCGTGACGAGAAACCGGCGGACCGCTCCCCGGAGCAAATCCCGGAGCCGTCCTTTCGCCGGATCGGCCCGTTCGAGTAGTTTGCCTGAGATCACACTTCCCATGAACTCCTGGGTCAGGTCCGCGGCGTCGGCTTCCCCCCAGCCTTGCGAGCGGACGAAACCGTAAACCGGACGCCAGTAGATTCGGCAAAGATCCTCGAGCGACGCCCGGGAGATCTTCGCGTCGCCGTTCGCAACCCCGGCCACAAGATCCCAGAGCGTGGTTCGAAAATTTGAGGACTCTTCGCGGAGCGGTGGAATCGGCATGGCTTCGGTCGAAACTACTAGAGCGCCCGGTCCTGGTTTGGATGGGGGAGACTAAGCCCGCGCCGCCGCCGTGCGCAAGAAGGTCCCCCGTCGGACCCGGATTCGGCCGACTATTCTATCCGGAGCGCTTCAGTGGGCAGGACGCGGGCCGAACGGAGCGCGGGGAGCAGAATGGCGATGGCCGCGACGAGCGCGAACCCGATTCCGACCACTGCGAAGACGAGCGGATCAAAGGCTCCGACCGCGAACAGTTGGGCTTGGAGCACGCGTCCAGCTCCGAGCGCGATGATTCCCCCCAGCGTGAGGCCGAGCGCGACGAAACCGAGACCTTCCTGGAGCATGAGCATCACGACGCCGCGCCGCGTCGCACCGAGCGCGAGGCGGATTCCGACTTCCCTCCGACGCCCAGCCACAATCAACGACATGACGCCTCCCACACCGACGAGTGCGATCAAGAGAGCCAGACCCGCGAAAACGCCGGTTAACTGGGCTCGAAAACGCGGAGCCGCCAGCGTTTCGCCGAGGATCATCGCCGCCGTCTGGAACTGGACGGGAACCTCGGGGTTGACCGAGATGGCGAGTCGTCGAAATGGCTCGCTCAATCCCTCTGGTGCGCCCGGCGTGCGAATGATGAAGCGGGTCTGCGTGTTTGCCGCGGGGAACTGCGCAGCCGCGACGTAGAGTTCCTCTCCCGGCGCCTGGTCGAGAGTGCCTTGTTTCACGTCGGCGATCACCCCGACGATCGTCATCCATCGGGGCGCGGCGGACATGCCGATCCGGATCCGCTGACCGATCGGATCCTGTCCGGGCCATGACGCGCGCGCCATGGTCTCGTTGATCACGGCCTCCTGTTCCACGCCCGGCTGACGCTGATTTCCGTCGAGGTCCCGGCCGGAGCGGAGCGGAATTCCGAGGGCGGCGAAGTAGCCCGGTCCGATAAAGCGCCAGAGCGCATTCTGAGCGCCTGTGCCGCTCTGCGGCTCCGCCCGACCCTCGATCAGATAGAGACCGTTCGTTCCCGTCGGTCCGAGGGGCATCTCGCGTCCATACGAAAGAGCGCTGACCCCCGGCAACTCCCCGCCGCGCCGCAGCATTTCGTCCAGGAAGGCGAACGCGCGCGGAGCGTCAGCCTCGCTCGACGCCGGGAACGTGACATCCATCACCAGCACCCGCTCCGGGCGGAATCCCGGGTCGACCTGGCTCAGATTCCAAAACGACCTGAGGAGCAGGCCAGCGACGGTGAGGAGGCCGAGCGAGAGGGCGAGTTGGCTCACCACGAGGGCGCCTCGGATCCGACTGCGCCCACCCGCGAAGGCGGCGCCACCGCTTTTGAGCCCGGTGACAATATCGGTCCGCGCCGCCGCGAGAGCCGGCACCGCACCCGTGAGCAGGGTCGCGAGGAGCGCGAGGCCGCAGGCGGCGCAAAGCGTTGGCCAATCGAGCCCCACTTCGGTCAGCCGCGGAATCCCAACCGGGGCGAGCGCGATGAGCGCGCGCACGCCCGAAGCGCCGATGGCGGTGCCAAGAAGCGCGGCGAGTCCGGCGAGGATCGCGCTCTCGCGCAGCTGGAACAGCATCAGGCGCGTTCGGGACGCCCCGAGGGCCGCCCGCACCGCCAGTTCCCGCCGCCTGGCCACGCCGCGCGCCAGCAGAAGGTTCGCCACGTTTGCACAGGCGATCAGGAGGACGAGGAGCACGGCCCCCAGCAGCGTCCAAATGGTGGCTCGGTGTCCCCGAATCTCATGCTCAATCAGCGGCAGCGCCGTAAAACTCTTGTTCGTATTCGTCGCTGGATACGCCTTGGCCAGGCGCGCGCCTAACGCGGCGAGAGCGTCACTCGCAGTGGCCAGTGCCATCCCCGGCTGCAGTCGTCCCGCCACCTCGAAATTATGGGCGGAGCGGCTTGCGCTCGGATCGAGATTCAAGCTCGGCACCCACATATCGGTTCCCGACGGGTACGCGAATCCTTCCGGCATCACCCCCACCACGACGAAGGTCCGGCCGTCCCCGCGAAGACTCGCGCCGACCCCCCGGGCGGGGTCGCCAAAAAACCGGAGCGCGAGGCGATTGCTGATGATGGCCGCGTTCCCGGCCTGCCATTCGGCCAGCTCGAAGACGCGACCCACGGCCGGTCGAACGCCGATGACGTTGAAAAAATCCGCGGTGACCTCCGCGCCATCGACCCGACTCGCCGAGCCAGCGGCGGTCACAGCCACTGGTCCGGTTCCGAAGCCGGTCACCGCCGCGAAGAGGTCCGTGCGCGCTTGGACGTCGAGGAAGTCGGGTGACGAAAGATGGTAGATGTTCCCCGATCGCTGGCTTTTCGACCAGATGCCCACGAGCCGATCGGGTTCGGGGTAGGGGAGGGGGCGGACGAGAACGGCACTCACCACTGAAAAGATGGCGGCGCACGCCCCGATCCCGGCTGCAAGCGTGAGAACCGCAAGGAGCGTGAATCCCGGGGAGCGCAGGAGGGATCTCATTCCGAAGTTTTTGGGAAACCACAGCCGCGGCTTATTCTGACCGGAGGGCGACGAGGGGATTGACGCGGGCAGCCCGGAGCGATGGCACGAGGGAGGCGAGCAGCGTCGCGACGCCGAGAACGACGGCAATGCCCAGCCAGACCGAAGGCTCGTACGCCGTCACGCCGAAAAGGAGCCGGCGCACCGTGCCGCCGAGGAGGACGGCGAGAAGCAGCCCGACGCCCACGCCGATGGCAGCGAGCTGCATCCCCTGCCCGAGGATCAATCGCAGGACGTCTCTCTTCTGGGCTCCGACGGCCATGCGGATGCCGATTTCGCGCGAGCGCTGGCTGACGGAATAGGCGAGCACGCCGTAGAGACCGATGACCGCGAGGAGCAGCGCGCCAACGCTGAACGCCACCACCAGTACCATGGCAGCCCGGCGCGTCTGGAGCGTCTGCGCCAGGCGCTGATCGAGCGTCTTGACATCGAAGATCGGCTGATTCGGGTCGATCTCGCGCACGGCGTTCCGGACGGCGTTCACCAACGACTGGGGAGCGAGCGCCGTTTTTACAACCAGCCCCATCATGCGCTGTGGGTCCTGCGCCACGGGAAAATAGAGCGTCTCTTTTGCAACTGGTTCGGCCGGACTGACGAAGTGGACGTTCGCGGTTACCCCGACGACTTCCCACCGATCGGAGTCGTTCGCGCCGCCAGTCAAAATCCCCCGGCCGATCGGGTCGGTGTCCTTGAAATATTTATTCGCGAGGAATTCGTCAATGACCACCACGCGCGGAGCCTTCGCGTCGTCGGCGGCCGACAAACCGCGCCCACGGACAACCTTAACTCCCGTCGCAGCGAAGTATCCCGGATCGATCGTGAGCTGAACGGCGTGAGGCTGGGCCTCGCCGGGCGCGGGTTCGTAGCCTTCGATCCTGTAGGAGCCCTGGCCGGGAGTGCCGCTGAGCGGAAGATTGCTGACGGCGCCGGCGCTGCTCACTCCGGGCAGCGTGCGAACCCGGTCCAGCAGCCGGGTATAGAAGTCCGCGACTTTGGGGTTTTCCGCGTATCCGGAGGTCGGCAGGGCGATCTGGGCGGTGAGCACGTTTTCCACCTGGAGGCCGAGTTCGACCTTCTGCACGTTGGCAAAGCTCCGGTAAAGCAGGGCGGCGCCGGTGAGGAGCGCGAACGCCAGCGCGATTTCCGCCACAATTAACCCGCCGCGCAGCGCGCCGGTCGCTCTTCCCGACGAGGCGTGCGCTCCCTCGCGCATCGTCTGAGCCGGGCTGCCGCGGAAGAGGCTGACGAGAGGCGCGAGGCCAAAGAGGAAGCCGGTCGCAGTGGCGAGGAGGAGCGAAAAGACCACCACCCCGCCATCGACGGTGATGTCGCCCGCGCGCGGAAGCTCGCTGATCCCGAGTGATCCGAGCCATTGCACTCCCGCCCAGCCAAGAAAGGTGCCAAGCACTCCAGCGGCCGCGGCGATGATGAGACTCTCGGCGAGCAGGAGACGGGCGATCGCGCCGCGCCCGGCGCCAATCGCGGTGCGCACGGCGATCTCGCGGGCCCGGGCTCCCGCGCGGACGAGGAGGAGATTCGCCACGTTGGCGCAGGCGATGAGGAGCACGAGTGCGACGGCTCCCTGCAGCATCAGGAGCATCGGCCGCACGGCCCCGACGGTTTCATCGAGATAGCTGATGACCTTCCCTCCGAAGCCACTGGTCTTCCAGAATCCGGCGTGCGCCGGAAGCTGGGTGACGTTGCGCGCATGAATGGCATCGATCTGCGCCTGGGCCTGGGCGACGGTCCTTCCGGGCGCGAGGCGTGCGACCATGTTCGAATATTCCTGTCCCCGCTCGTCGTCGCTCCGCTGTTTCGGGGTGAAGGCGAACGGAGCGAGCAACATCACGTCGCGTCCGGGTGCGACGAAGCGCTCCGGCATCACGCCCGCGACCCGCCAGGACTCGCCGTTCAAACGGATTTCGCGGCCGACGATCGAGGAATCACCGGCGAATTTTGCCTTCCAAAGGCCGTGAGTGAGGACCACTACGTGGTCGCTTCCCGGTTGCGCGTCGTTCTCCGTGAACGATCCGCCCAGAGCCGGCGCGACGCCGAAGGTCGCAAAGAAGGAGGGCGTCACGCGCAGACCGCGCAGTCGTTCCGGCGTGTTTCCATCCACGAACGCAAAGCTCGCCCCGGCGAACAGGGTGGACTCGGCGAACGCCGGCACGCCGGACCTGCGGTCGAGATAGTCGGGGATCGAGACGCTCGCCTTGTCCAGCCCCATGCGCGAATAAGTGTTCCACGCGAAAACCAGCTGATCCGGTTCCGGATAGGGCAGGGGCTTCAAAAGTACCCCGCGGACGACGCTGAAAATCGCGGTATTTGTCGCGATGCCCAGGGCGAGGGTGAGGATGGCCACCGAGGCGAATCCGGGGTTCCGGCGAAGCTGCCGAAAGGCGAAGCGAAAGTCGTGCATAGGTTCGGTCCAGCGGGTGCGGGGAGAGTTCCGGGAGATCGCGGCGGTCTGCCCGCATCGGCCCGTCAATCGGCGCGGAGCACTTCGACGGGTTGGGTACGGGCGGCGCGGACGGCCGGGATGAGGCTGGCGAGGACCGCGACCGCGAAAATGCTTACGGCGACGACGGCGAATGTCATCGGGTCGAGGGCGCTGACACCATAGAGAAGACTGCCGATCAGGCGCGTGGCGGCGAGGGCCGTGACGAGTCCGATCGCGACCGCGATGCTCGTGAGGATCAGCGCCTGGCGGAGGACCATCGAAAGGATGTTCCCGCTGGTCGCGCCGAGGGCGAGACGGACCCCGATCTCTCCGCGACGAAGCGCAACCGTGTGGGCGATCACGCCGTAGACGCCGACCGCGGTGAGGAGGAGCGCAACGCCGGAAAACACGCCGAGAAGCAGACCATTGAACTTCCGGCTCGCCGCGGCGCGTTCCACGTAGGCGTCCATCGTGACGACCCGGAACATCGGCACGTCCGACTTCAGGCGGGCCAATTCCTGCTTGGCGGCGTTGATCGCGCTGCGCGGGTCATTGCGCGCCCGGAGCATGACTCCGAAGAACCCCCACGGTAGCTGAGCGTGGGAAAGATACATTTCCGGTTCCGGCTCCTTCGAGAGATTGGATTGCCGCACATCGGGTACCACCCCGACGATTTCGCGCCAGGGCGGTTCACCGTCGCCAGCGCTCATGCCCGGCTGAATCCGCTTTCCCAGCGCGTTGCCGGCCGGAAAATAGCGGCGGACGAACGACTGGTTCACCAGTGCAACCTGGGGGCTGGTGAATGTTTCGGTGCGTCCGAACTCGCGTCCCTGCACCGTCAGTCCCAGCGCCTTGAAGTAGTCGTCGCTGACCACGCGGACCGTCTCGGCCGGCCGGCTGCCCTTCGGCTTCTCCTGGCCCTCGATGTCCACGTCGGTTCGGCTGTTCGACCCCGAAAGCGGGATGGCCTGGGTGGTTGTCGCCGCCTCGATCTCCGGCCGGGCGCGCAGCGACTCAAGGAGGCGGCCGGTGAATTCAGCGACCTGCTCGGACTTCGGGAAGTCGGTGTCCGGCAGATTCAGGCGGAAGGTGGCCAGCCGCTTCAAATCGTAGCCGGGGTCCTGGCGAAGCAGGCGGTCGAAGCTCCGCAGCATCAGGCCGGCGCCGACGAGCAAGACAAGGGAAGCGACGATCTGCGCTCCGACGAGCAGGTGACGGAGACGCGCCTGATGCCGGCCTCCGCTCACTCCCCGGCCACCGTCCTTGAGCGCGTCATTCACGTCGACGCGCGACGCCTGCCAGGCGGGAGCCAGTCCGAAGCCGATTCCCGTGACCAGACTGACGCCAAGCGTGAAGAGGAGCGCGGTCCAGTCCACGCCGATTTCCGCCGCGCGGGGCACGCTGTCGGGCACGAGGGAGAGCAGGGCGGTCGTGCCAAGCCGGGCGAGCACGAGCCCGGCGAGCCCACCAGCGATCGCCAGCACGATACTCTCGAAGAGCATGCCCCGAATGAGGGTCTTCCGGCCGGCGCCCAGTGCGGCCCGGATGGCGAGTTCCCGGCGCTGACCGGCCGCTCGCACGAGGCTGAGATTCGCGACGTTCGCGCAGGCAATCAGCAGCACACAGGCGACCGCTCCGAAGAGCACGAGGAGAGCCGGGCGCACGTCCTTCACGACATCATCCGCAAGCGGGAGGGCTGCGGCGCTGAATGCGGTGTTGGTTTCCGGATATTCTTTCGCCAGCGCCGCCGCAATGTTCTCCAACTCCGCGCTGCCGGTCGCCGCCTGGACCCCGGACTTCAGCCGGCCGACGACGAAGGAGCTGTGACTGCCCCGCTCCTCGGTCCAGGCCTTGCTGCCGTCGGGGTTGATCCGCTGCAGCCCCATCGGCATCCAGATCTCCGCCTGGTCCGCCTCGAAAGGAAACTGGAAGGAAGGAGGGAGAACTCCAGACACCGTCCACGGACGTCCGTTCATGACCACCGCCCGGCCCACGATGTCGCTCGCTCCGGCGAAAAGACGCTGCCACGCGGCGTGCGAGAGGACGACCTTTTGACCCTTCCCCGCCTCGTCATCCTTGGCTTGGAAGCCGCGGCCGAGCGCCATCGGCACGCGCAGCACGTCGAAAAGCGAGGCCGATGTCACCTTCGCGATCAAGCTGACGACTTCGCCGGAATTCGTCTGGAAAGCGACACGTTCCCCCTGGAAGAGCGCCATCCCTTGAAAGCTTTGCGACCGCTTCCGGAAATCTTCGAAGTCGGGGTAGCTGACGGGCCCCACTTCCGTTCCCATCCGACGGGGGCTCTTTGAGCCAATCGAGACGAGCTGTTCGGGTTCGGGGTACGGCAACGGACGCAACAGCACCGCGTTCACCACCGTGAAAATCGCGGTGTTCGCGCCAATCCCGAGCGCGAGCGTGAAGAGGACCGTCAGCGTGAAAAGCGGTGCGCGGAGGAGGGATCTCATATCGATTCAGATTTTTAGATTTTGGTCTTCAGATTCGCCCCCCTGCATCCGGCGGGCGGACGTTGACTACGAACCGGACTGCTTCACCCGGATGCTGCCGGCCGACGTCCGGAGATACACGGACTTCCCGCCCCCGTTCACTTCCCCGCGGAGGGAATCCCGCCCGCTGCGCTTGGTCGTGACCGGGAGATCGCTGGTGACGCTGCCGATGCTCGTCTCCGCGTCGAGCGTGAAGGCGGCGTTGGCGGCGACGCTCAGCTCGATCGACCCGCCAGAGGTCTCCAGCTTGACATCGCCCGGGATGGGCGACGGAAGCGTGGCTTTGATGGAACCGCCGCTGGTTTCACCGCTGAGCGCCCCGGAAATGTTCTCGAGCGTGAGGCTGCCGCCGGAGGTCGAGACCACGGTGTCCCCGGCAAAATTCCGGACCGTGATCCGTCCGCCCGAGGTGTCGGCATTCAGCTCGCCCTTGCTGCCCGTCACTTCGATGTGGCCGCCACTCGTGTCGATCTTGATCGCACCGGAGCACTCCGCGACGGTGATCGATCCGCCACTGGTGTCGCCGTTGATCGGACCCTGGAGGCGGGTGAACTTCAAGGTTCCGCCCGAGGTGTCGGCATGGGTATCTCCTTTGAGATCCGAGACGGAGATCGCGCCGCCCGAGGTGTCGAGGTTCACGTTGAAATGTCGCGGCACCTGGAGCGTGTAACGGGCCTCGTTCTTCGAGCGCCCGCCCCAGCTCCAGCTCCAACTCCAGGACTTCCCCTTGCCGCTGCCGGTGCGATCGCCCCGCCGGGCCAGGACCCGGATGGTGTCGCCCTCGGCGGTGAAGGTGATGGGGACGGCGGCGACGTACTCGCGCTCTTTCTCATCGCTGCCGGCCGTCACGCGGCGGGTGGCGTGGAGCGTGACTTCGTTCGTGTCCGCACCGGTCACTTCGATGGTGCCGAACTCGACTTCGACGACGAGCTTTCCCCCGGACTTGGCGGGGAGTTTCTTGTCGATCACCTCGTCCGAGACCGCGAAGGCGGTCGAGGCGGCGACGAGGAAGGCGGCGGCGGTCAAAACGGGGAGGCGCATGTGAAGAGGGATTTCGCGCACCATTTGCATGGCCCGTGCCAGCCGACGCATTTTGCCGAAGAATGCTGTAACCATGCGGGTTCCCGCGGGGCGGGGGCGGACGCGATGGAGCCCGGCGGCGCGATTTCGGAACGATCGCGTCCCGCCCTTGGGACGCTCGCTTCCGCGTGCGATCTGGGTCGCCTTGCGCGGACCCGCGCGATTCGATCTGGCGGCGGCAGGTCCGCGACGGACGGCTCTCGGGCAAGGATGAAGCAGGCCCGGCGAGCACGCGGGGCTGGATATTTCGGCGACCTCTGCCAATCTCGCGCGCAAATCGCTCCCCCATCCCTTCTTTCCCCTCATGGCCCTCGCACAGCTTAACGAAGAACAAATCCGCACCTGGACCCGGGAACAAAAAGACAAATGGTGGTTCGAGACGGTCTATCGGCACGATCTCCCGCAGCTCACGATTCGGGCTGCCTTCACCGGCTTCATCCTCGGGGGGGTGCTCTCGGCGACGAACCTCTACATCGGCGCGAAAACCGGCGTTTCGCTCGGCGTCGGTCTCACCTCGGTCATCCTCGCGTTTGCGCTTTTTCGCGGGCTCTCGCAGCTCGGTTTTCGGGATTTCACGATCCTCGAGAACAACGCGCTTCAGTCCATCGCCACCGCCGCTGGCTACGTTACCACTCCGCTGATCTCCAGCCTCGCCGCTTACATGCTCGTCGCGAACGTCATCGTTCCGCCGTGGCAGATGTTCGTCTGGATGACCGTCATCTCCATTCTGGGGGTTCTCGTCGCCTTCCCGCTGAAGCGTCGCTTCATCAATGAAGAGCAGCTTCCTTTCCCCGAGGGCGCGGCCTGTGGCGTGGTGTTGGACGCACTCTACACCAGCGGGGACGACGGCAAGGGGGAGGGGATGTTCAAGGCGCGCATTCTCGGCTGGTCGGCGGCCCTGGCTTCTTTCTGGGCGTTCGTTTGCGGGGAGAATCTGATGCGCTTTTTGCAGTTTACCCTTCTGCGCATGGATAAGTGGACGTCGATGAAGGAGGCCTTCAACTTTCACGAGCGGCTGGACACTTATTACTACGACCTCGCCGCATATCTGGCGAAGCGTTATGACTTCTCGCTCTGGGCTCCAAACATCAGTGGGGTGCCCCTGAAAACGCTGGGCCTGCGGGCCACGCTCGACATGTCGATGCTCGGAGTCGGCGGGCTCATGGGGATCCGGGTCGCGACGAGCGTCTTTATCGGGGCGTTCGTGAATTTCGTCATCCTCGCGCCGATCATGATTAACGCGAAGGACATCGTACCGCGCATCAACGCCGACGGGACGATCACTGCGCTAACCCGGGCGGAAATCGTCAACCAGTGGTCGCTCTGGTGGGGCGTGACGATGATGGTCGTCGGCTCGCTGGTCGCCTTGATGGGGAAGCCGGAAATGTTCACGAGCGCGTTCAAGACGCTCTTCAAGAAAAAGGAGGCCGGTCCGGCCAAGGAGGATCTTTTGAAGGACATCGAACTGCCGCTCTGGATGAGCGCGGTCGGCATTCCGATCTTCAGCGGTCTGGCGGCCTATGCGGCACAGTCGTTCTTCGGGATGGATTGGCGTCTCGCCCTGCTGTCCCTTCCGCTGATTTTCGTGCTGAGCATCATCTGCACGAACTCGATGGCCCTCACCTCGTGGACGCCGACCGGGTCGCTCAGCAAGATCACGCAGTTCACGTTCGGCGCGATCGACCGGACGAATCCCGCCACGAACCTGACGACGGCCGGCATGACGGCCGAAGTTGCGGCGAATGCGGCCAACCTGCTTTCTGACATTAAGCCCGGCTACATGCTTGGAGCCAAGCCGCGCCAGCAGGCGGTCGGCCATGTGATCGGCATCATCTCGGGTGCAGCCGCCGCCGTGGTCATCTTCCCGATCCTGTTTTTCCACGCGGGTCCGGATGGCGTCGTTTCTCCGGCTTCGATGATCGACGACAAATACGGCTTCCCGGCTGCGCTCCAGTGGAAGGGCGTGGCGGACATCATCGCGAAAGGGTTGAAGTCGCTGCCGGTGTCCGCCATTTACTCGATGGTGATTGCCGCCGTGATTGCGGCCGTCATCGAGATCGTGACGATTGTCCGGAAGCGGCCTTTCCCGCTCTCGACCGTCTCGATTGGTCTCGGCGTGGTGCTGCCGCCCGATGCATCTTTTGCGATGTGGGTCGGTGCCCTCTTCTTCTGGTGGCAGGGCCGCCGTTTCAAGGAGAAGGGGACCGCCGGACACCGTCTCTGGGTCGACGGCATGGAAGCGATCTGCGCCGGCCTCATCACGGGTGCCGCTTTGACGGGAATTGCGGACCAGGTGCTCGGTGTCACCATCTTTGCGAAGTAGGGCGGTTCTGCATGCGCGGCGAGGCGCCGCCTGCTCTGCCGGTCGACGATCATCGATGGAGATATGCGTGTCATTGAACTCATCACGGTAATCGGCGCGCCGATTGAGCGGGTTTTCGACCTCGCGAGGAGCATTGATCTGCACACGGCCTCCACGTTGGGGACCGGCGAGCGGGCCGTCAGCGGCGTCACATCTGGTCTCATCGGGCGTGGGCAGGAGGTGACTTGGAGGGCGCGCCATTTTGGCGTTTGGCAGCACCTGACTTCGCGGATCACGGCGTTCGAGCGTCCGATCCACTTTACGGACGAAATGGTCCGCGGTGCCTTCCGGCGCATGGAGCATCAGCACTTGTTCGAGGCGACCTCCGAAGGATCGACGATGCGGGACATCTTTGAATTCAGCTCGCCGCTCGGAATTCTCGGCCGCATCGCTGATCGCCTCGTCCTCCAGCGCTACCTCCGGTCATTCCTCATCGAGCGAAACCGCATTATCCGTGAGACAGCTGAGTCCGAGGCGTGGCGGAAATATTTGAATCCGGCGCGCTAATGCGCTGAGTCCGGCCCGTCATGATCTCCCCGTCTGCCCCCCTCGCCGCGGCCAGCTTCGCTGTCCTCGCCGTCCTTCACGTTTTCTGGGCTTTTGGAGTGCGGTGGGGTGCAGGGGTGGCGATTCCGGAGCGCAACGGCGCGCCCGCTTTCATCCCCGGAAAGTGGGCGACTCTGACGGTTGCGTTTCTCCTTCTCGCGGCCGCGCTGGTCGTCTGCGGACGGGCGGGATTCTGGACCACCCCGTCCGCGCCCGCTTGGATCTTTCGCCTCGGTGTCTGGACCATCGCAGCGGTCTTCGCGCTTCGGACGATCGGCGATTTTCGTTACTGTGGCCTCTTCCGTCGCGTTTCCGGCACCCGCTTCGCGGCGTGGGACCGCTGGCTGTTCACTCCGCTCTGCGGATTGCTCGCGGCGCTGGTTGTCGCCGTGGCGCTCGGGCCTTGATTGAGGGGGATCGCGCGGGCGGATGCCCGGTCGGACGGGTCTGGCGTGTCAGACCCGCCGTGGCACCTCCACGCCATGGTCGCTCAGTCCGCCCGCAAGGCGACGAGCGGATCCACGCGGGAGGCCCGCATCGCGGGGAAAAGGCAGGCGAGCGCCGCGACCAGCGCGATCAGTGCGGCCACCCCGACGAACACGAGCGGATCCGTCAGCGGAACCCGGAACAGGAAGTTGCCGATCCCGGTGCTGAAGGTCCAGAGCACCGCGGCGGCTGCGGCGAGGCCAAAGGCGAGCCCGATCGCGACCTGGCGGCCACCCTGGCCATAGATGAGACCGACGATGTGCTGCGACGCAGCGCCCAACGCGAGACGGATGCCGAATTCGCCCACCCGCTGGTTCACGCTGAAGCCCATCACCCCGTACAATCCGGCCGCGGCGAGGATCACTCCGATCCCCCCAAAGCTCCCGAACAGGAACGTGACGAGTTTGTTGACAGCGAGGAACTCGTTCAGCGTCCGCTCAGGGGTGCTCAGGAAATAGAGCGGGAGATTCGCATCCAGCTTTCGCATCTCCTGCCGGAGCGTCGGGGCGAGCGTGAGCGGATCGGCCCCGGGGATGCGCGGCCGCACGACGATCGTCATGAAGTTCGAAACCGCGGGGCCGAACGGCGCGTAGAAGCCGGCGGAGTCCCGCTTGGTATCGAACGGGCCTTGCATCAGGGTGTCCGGCACGACCCCGACGATCGTGCGCCAGGGCTGGTCCTCCTCCGGCTTCCCGTCCCGGAATCGCTGCCCCATCGCCCCCTTGGGGAAGAAACGCTTCGCAAAGGTCTGATTCACGATCGCGACGGGCTGCTTTTC
Source organism: Chthoniobacterales bacterium (assembly GCA_038322235.1). Taxonomy (GTDB): domain Bacteria; phylum Verrucomicrobiota; class Verrucomicrobiia; order Chthoniobacterales; family SZAS-18; genus SZAS-18. Next base: position 77,549 of record JBBQFQ010000003.1, on the reverse strand, counting down.
GTCGCGGTCGTCGGCGTTGAAGTCGCGGCCTTCGATCAGACGCAATCCGATGGTCTGGAAGAATCCGTCGCTGATCTCCTGTTTGATCGCGCCGGGAATATCCTTGTCCCGCTCGTAGGCCACGCCATCGATCCGCACCGGGACGAAGGGTGAAAACATCATGCGGAAGCGGTCGGTCAGAGCCACTTCGGCGAACGCCGGCTGGGCCCGAAGATCCCGCACGGTTCGCTCATAGAAGGCCCGACGATTCTCGGCCTTCGGATAATCGCCGTCGAACAATCCCATGCGCGCGGTCAGGACGGCCTTCGCATCGTAGCCGAGATCCATCGTCGTCTGATTGTAGATCGAGCGCACCATGAAGAGCGTCGCGATGAGGAGCGCACAGGTGAGCGAGATCTGGACGACGACAAACGCCCGGGCGAGGCGGTTCGCGGTGGAAGAGGTGTTCCCGCGGCCGCTGTCCTTCAGCGCATTGTGCAGATTGGCGCGCACCGCCAGCCAGGCCGGAATCAGCGTCGACACCACGGCGGCCATGACCGCGCAGCCACAGATCAGGACGAGTGCGAAGGTATCGAGCTGGAAACGCATCCACGGCTGGAGCGGATTCGGGAGCGACTCGTTCGCCTTCCAAAGCAGGTCGATGAAGAAATGGGCGAGGAGCGCTCCGACCGCTGCCCCGGTCAGGCTGAGAATCAGTCCCTCGGAGAGCATCTGCCGCATCACGCGCCACGGCGAAGCGCCCATGGCGGCCCGAACGGCCAGCTCGCGGCCTCGAAGAATGGTGCGCGCGAACTGCATGTTCATCACGTTCACGCAGGCAATGAGGAGGACGGCGACAACGCAGGAAAACATCACGAACATCAGGCCCTTGAACTGATCGCCGAAAAAGCTGTCCTGCATCGTCTTCACCTTCACCTCGGTGAAGTCCTTGTTTGTATCGGGATAAGCGGTGGCGAGTCGCTTGGCGAGGCCGTTGAACTCGACCTGGACCTGGTCGAGCGAGACTCCGGGTTTCAGCCGTCCGACGATCCCGAGGGTGAACTGGCTGTTCCGGGGATCGGCCTTGCTCGTGCGGGTGCGCACATCGAATTCATTGTAGAGAGGGATCCAGAATTCCTCCTGGCTCAGGACCGCCTGATCCCGCCCCATCACGCCGATCACGGTCGCGGTGCGACCATTCATCCGGAAGGACTTTCCGAGGACATCGGGGGTCCCGCCGAAGTCTTTCTGCCACACGCCATGGGAGATCACGCACACCCGCTCGGCGCCCGCTTGATTCTCCGCGTCCGTGAAGATACGCCCAAGCGCGGGACGAATCCGGAAGACCTGAAAATACGACGGAGTGACGTAGGAGCCGGTGTAACGCTTGGCCTCATTACCGATCGAAACGTTCACGGTCGAGCCGTTCAAAAACCCCGCCAGATCCTCGAACGATTTCTGCTGCTCCCGCCACGCCTCGAAGTCGGGGGCCGACACGTTCGTGTCGACGCGGGCGTTGTCGGGCACGGAGCGCTCGATCTGATAGAGCTCCTGCGGATCGGGGAAGGGCAGTCCGCGGAAGAGGGTGGCACTGATGATGCTGAACTGCGTGGCGACGGCGGCGATCCCGATCGCGAGCACGCTGGCGGCGACGAGCGTGAAACCGCGGTCCTTGAGGAGGAGTCGGACGGCAAAGCGGAGGTCGCTCATGGGAGGGGGCGGGGGAATCCGATGGGGGATGCAGGCGAAACGCGCTCAGTTCAGAAAGCGGGCGCCCTTCACGTTCAGTGAGGTGCGGTTCCAGACGAATTCGTGCGGAACATGCCACGCGCTGCGGGACCGGCCGGGGGCGACGGGAACGAGCGGGGCCGCGGCGACGACGGGCACGAGGCTCGCATGATTGGGGAGGAAGCGCTCGAAGGCGCTCCGGCGATGGAGCCGGCGGGCGCGGAGGCGGAGTTCACGGAGATCGGATGCGGTGGTGGTCATGGGAGTTTGCGGTTGGGACGGCGCCAGTCGCGCCGCGGGACACCGATCCCCTTCGCAGGCTGCGTGCCAGGCGCGTTTTGCGGCGAAGAAAGCCGTTCGAACCCGCATCAATGCTTGATCCGCGGGTGTTCCATCCAATCTTGCGAACGCGCTTTTCCCCGCCGCTGGGACGGCTCTTTCCCGGGATCGGGACGGTCGATGCGCCAACATCCGGTGAATTCAGCCATGCGCCGCCTGCCCTCTGATTTCGCCCTGAACTCCGGCGGAAAATGGATCCTATTCCGCGCGAAGCGCGATGACCGGATCGACGCGGGTGGCGCGGCGAGCGGGGATCCAGCAGGCGAAGAACGCGACGCCGAGCAGCGCTACGCCCGCGATCGCGTAGGCCGAAAAATCCAAGGCATCGACCGCGTAGAGGAGGCCGGAGAAGACGCGAGCGACTCCCAACGCCCCGAGGAGGCCCGCGCCGAGGCCGATCGCCACCAGCGTCACGCCCTGACGCAGGACGAGCCGGAAGACATCACGCCGCTCTGCGCCGAGCGCGAGGCGGATCCCGAGTTCGCGCGTACGCTGCGTCACGTTCAGGGCCATGACGCCGTAGAGTCCCACGCAGGCCAGCAACAGAGCGAGGGCCGCGAAGGCCCCGAGCATCGACATCGTCAGCCGGCGCGCCGCCAGACTGTTGCCGATATTCTGCGCCATCGTCGCGATGGACGCGACCGGCTGATCGGAGTCGAGCGCACGCACCTCGCGCTTGATGGCCTCGACGAGCGTGAACGGGTCGGAGAGGGACGTGCGCACCAGAAGAGTGTTGCCGTTCTGCGGCCGCTGCGTTGCCGCGTAGTAGATCTGGGGCAGCTGGTTGGCCTCGATGCCTTCACCGGGCGCTTCGTTTCGCGTCCGCGGCACCACGCCGATAATCGTCATGGGCGGCACGTCCTTCGCGAAGCCGGTGTTGTCGTCGATCTGCTTCCCGATTGGATCCACCTCGGGGAAATGCCGGCGGACGAAAAGCTCGTCGATGATCACCGACTTTGGCTGACCGGCTGCATCCTCCGCTCCGAAGTTCCGTCCGCGGATCAGCCGCATTCCCATCGTCTTGAAGTAGTCAGTGGAGATCATGTTCACCTCCGCCGAAGGTTCCTTGCCGGGCGGTGGCACGGGCGTACCCGTGAGATGGAAGCTGCTGTCCCATTCGTTCTCGTCGAAAGGGATGTTGTTTCCGATCGCCGCCGAGGTCACCCCCGGCAGCGCGGCGACCCGCTCGAGCAACTGCGCGTAGAATCCGGCCACGCTCTCGCGTTTTTCGTATCGGGCCTCCGGGATCTCGATCGACATCGTGAGAATGCTGGTGGGATCAAAGCCCAGCGGCGCCTGCTGCGCGCGCCAGAAGCTCTTGAGGGTCAGTCCGGCTCCGGCGAGCAGGATGAGCGCGAGCGCCACCTGGGCAATGACGAGCCCGCTCCTGACGCGCCGCGTGGCGGGGCCGTCGCTGCTGCCGCGGGATCCTCCCGTGTGGAGCGCGGCGGCGAGATTTGGGTTCAGCGCGGTGCGGAGCGCCGGCCAGAGGCCCACGGCCACGGACGTGAAAATCGCGATCGCCGCGGTGTAACCCAGCGCCGGCCAGTCAATCCGTGTTTCCTGGAACCTCATCACCGTCCCGGGGCTGAGCCATCGAATCGAATCGAGACACCAGCCGGCGAGCAGGACGCCCGCGATCGCCCCGAGCGCCGCCACGACGAGGCTCTCGATGAACGCCTGCCGGGCGATCTCCCATCGGCCCGCTCCGAGCGCAGCGCGCACCGCGAGTTCCTTCACCCGACCACTGGCCCGCGCGAGCTGGAGATTGGCGACGTTGGCGCAGGCGATCAGCAACACGCAGCCCACCGCTCCGAGCATCAGGACGAGCGAGTGCCGATACGTCCCGACGGTTGAATCCAGGAGCGTGAGCGCGTTGATTCGCCGGCCTGTGTTGGAGTCGGGATATTGCTTCTCGAGGGCGGAGGCGATGCCGTCGAGATCCGCCGAGGCCTGCGCGAGGGAAACACCGCGTTTGAGTCGGCCGAGCGCGCTGAAACCGGGATGGTTACCGCGGCTCAGCGTACCCTCTTCGGCCCGGCCGTCGGCCAGCGGAACATAGAGCTGGGCCAGCCGGGGAAACTGCATCGTCTCCGGCACGATGCCGATGACCTCGCGTTCCACTCCGTCGACATTCAGGCGGCGTCCGATCAATCCCCCATCTGCCCCGAAGCGCGTTCGCCAGAGCTTCTCGCCGATCAGCACGACCTTCGCCGCCTTGGGCACGTCATCGGACTCGCGCAGATCGCGTCCGTGAATCGGGTTCACCCCGAGGATGCGCAGCGTGTTGGCCGTGAGGACGGCACCGCTGATGCGCTCCGGGCTCATCGGCACGGCCGCGCCGCCCGAGACGTTGAAATTCTCCCTCCGGACGAGCGCGAGATCGACGAAGCTGCGGTTTTGTTCCCGCCAGTCGAGGTAGTTCGGGTAGCTGACGGATCCATTTTCGAATTCGACGCTGCGCTCCCGCACCACGATCAGTCGCTCGGCGTCCGGGTAGGGCAGCGGACGGAGCAGCACCGCGTTGATGACGCTGAAGATGGCGACGTTCGCGCCGATTCCGAGCGCCAGCGTGGCGGACGCCACGAGGACAAAGAGCGGCTGACGAAACAGCAGACGGATGGCGAAGCGGAGATCGTTCATGGAGCAGGGGGTTGATCTTCATTCGGCGCGGAGCGCTTCGGCGGGCGCCACCCGGGCCGCCCCGCGCGCGGGAAACCAACAGGCCAACGCGGCGAGCCCGATGAAGCCCAGCGTCAGGGGCACCACGACAGCCAGCTCAAACGGCGCCACGCGGAAGAGGAGGTGCTGCAGTAGCCGACCGGCGAGGAAGGCCGCTCCGAGGCCGGCGGCCACCCCGACCGCCAGCGGACGCAGCCCCTGCCAGATCATCAGTCCGACCACCCGGCCGGTGCCCGCTCCGAGCGCGAGTCGGAGACCAATTTCCCGCCGGCGCTGGGCGACGGCGTAGCCGACCACCCCCCAAAGTCCGAGCGCGGCCAGGACGAGCGCGAGCGTCGCGAACAAGGTCAGGAGGGTCGAGTACAACCGGGCTGCGGCGAAGGTCCCGTCGACGACCTCGTCCATCGTCCGCACATCGAAGATCGGGACGGTGGGGTCATATTTCGCGAGGGCCGCCCGGATCGCCGGCGCGAGCGCGCGCAGGTCACCGATGCCCTTCAGCACGAACGTGGTTTCGAGCAGGCCGATTTGCCGGCGCGCCAGATAGGCCTGCACGAGTCGCGGCTCCTGCGCGTAGCCGTAGAGTTTCAACGTCGGAACGATTCCGATGATCGTCGCCTTCTGCAGCTCCGGATCCTTCGACCAGCCGTCGCCGAGGACGATGCGCTTCCCGAGAGCATCCTCGCCCGGGAAGTGGCGATCAGCGAAGGCCTGGTCCACGATGATTCCGCGAGGACCATCGGGAGATTCGGTGTCATCGAAACTCCGTCCCCGGAGCAGGGGAATCCCCATCGTTGCGAAGTACGGTCCGTCGAGGAAACTGAGCTCCATGGACGGACGCTCCCCGGCTTTCGGGGCAGGGCGATCTTCGCGATGGAAGCCGGACTGCCAGCCGGGCCGGAGCGGCGGTGCGTAGTTCGCCGCCACCGAACGAACCCCCGGGAGCGCGCCGAGATCGCGTCGCAGGTTGTCGAGCAGCTGATTCACGCGGGGAATTTGTTCGTCGTATTCCTTCACCGGGAGATCGAGGCGGAACGTCAGGACGTCGCGCGAGTCGAATCCCAGCTTCTCCCGCTGCATGCGATCGAGGCTGGCCAGGAGCAAGCCGGCTCCGGAAAGGAGCGTGAGCGTCAGCGCGACCTGTCCGACGACAAGCCACTGCCGGGCCCGGCCGGCGGAAGGGGCCAGTCCGGCGGATGCGCCGCCGGCCTGCAAGGCGCCGCGCAGATCGAAGCGCGTGGCCCGCCAGGCCGGCCAGAGGCCGCTCACGAGCCCGACGACGAGCGAGGTGAGAACGGCGAAGCCGAGGACGGGGGCGTTCACGGCGAGCTGTTGAAAGCGGATCGCGCCCGCGGGCGCGAGCCACTGAATGACGTCGAGCGAGAGATACGCGAGCCCGATGCCGAGCCCGCCGCCGATCGCGGCAAGAATGAGGCTCTCGCCGAGCAGTTCGCGGATCAGACGATTCCGGCCCGCTCCGAGCGCCGCGCGAAGCGCGATCTCCCGCGAGCGAGAGACGCCGCGGGCGAGCTGAAGGCCGGCCACATTCGCGCACGCGATCGCGAGGATGAGGGCCGCCGCTCCGGCCAGCGTCCAGAGTGACCGGCGGAACTCTCCGATGCTGAGCTCGATCAACGGCGTGAGCTTCGCCCGCGTGCGCCCGATCGCGGGATACGCCGCCGCGATTCGATCCGAGATCACCGCCATCTCCGCCTGGGCCTGACCGAGCGTCACCTCTGGGCGGAGACGCGCGACGCTGAAGAGCCCCGGGTTGTTCCCGCGATCGACCCAGCGCGCATCCGCGGAGTAAGGACCGACCGGAACCCAGAGCTCGGAGCGGCTGGGAATCCCCAGCGCGGCGGGCATGACGCCAACGATCGTGTGCGGGATGCCGTTGAGGACAACGGACTGGCCGAGGGCGTGGGGATCGCTGCCGAAGCGGCGCTGCCACAACGCCTGGGAAAGCAGCACGACGCGCGGTCCGCCCACGGAATCCTCCTCCGGAGTGAAACCGCGACCGAGGGCCAGCGGGATTCCGAGCGTGGAGAAGAGGTTGGCCGAGGCCAGAGCTCCGATAAGATGCTCGGGCGCGCCGGTCCCGGAGAGATTGAAGGAGTCGCGCCGGTAGATGGCGATGTCGCTGAAGCTCGCGTTTTGCGTCTTCCAATCCTGGTAGGTGAACCAGTTGTTCGAGTGTTCCTCGTCGCCCTCCACCTGCCAGATGAAGACCAGCCGCTCCGCGTCCGCGTAAGGCTGGGCCCGCAGGAGCACCGACTCGACCACGGAGAAGATCGCCGTGTTCACGCCGATCCCGAGCGCGAGCGTCGCGACGACCACCGCGCAGAATCCCGGCGACCGGAGGAACGGGCGGAGGAGCGATTTCATGGATCAATCCGCCCGGAGCGCGGTCATCGGGTTCACCCGCGTTGCGCGGCGCGCCGGCAGGAAACACGCGATGAGCGCCGCGGTCCCCAGCGTCACGATGGATCCCGTCAGCGCGATCGTGTCGTAGGGACTGACGCGGTAAAGGAGGCTCGTGACGAGCTGACCGACGCCGAGCGAGAGCAGGAGACCGATCGCGAGCGCGAAGCCGGTCTGGCGGGCGCCCTGGCCCATGATGAGCTGGAAGACGTCGCCGGGCTGGGCGCCCAGCGACATGCGGATCCCGATCTCGCGGGTCCGCCGCGAGACCGCATACGAGTGGACGCCATACACGCCCACGGCCGCGATCAGCAAGGCCACCAAGCCGAAGGCTCCGAAAAGCGCCGCGCCCATCCGCACCACCCAGTTGCCGATGTTTCGGTCCACGAGCTCCGCGAGGGTCGAAGCGCGGAGTAGAGGCAGATCGGCATCGAAGGAGCGAAACAGCCGGCGGAGCGAGGGGAGAAAGGCTGAGGCGGCGGCGGGGTCCTCGTTCGCCAACCGGATGTGCAGGAACGCCGACGATTCCGGTGCCTGGGCGAGGGGAACGAAGATGTGGGCGTGCGATTCGGTGCCGAGGACCTCGTGGCGGTGATTTCGGACGATCCCGACGATCTCCATTTCCGGACGTTTCCCATCGGGATCCGCCGTGGAGTATTTCACGCGCTGCCCGAGCGCGCCGCCGTCGGGGAAGAGACGCTTGGCGAGCTTGTCGTCGATGACGATGACGCGCGGCGGTCCGGGTTGATCGGTTTCAGCGGCCGTAAAGTCGCGGCCTTCGAGCAGCGGCATCCCGAGCGTGAGGAAATAGCCGTGGGTGATGGCGTGGTAAACGCCGCTGGCTCCGCGCTGTTCACCCGCTTTGAGGGGCGCGTCCACGGCCTCCCCCGCCTTCAACAACCGTCGCGTGTCGGTATTGTTGTTGTAAGGCGCGAGCGATGAGACCGCGGCGCCCTTCACTCCCGGCATCTCGAGAACGCGATCCCGCAGACGGACGAACCGCGGCAAGGCGTCGGCGGCCTTCACCCGGATGAGGCTGTAGTCGATCTCGGCGACCAACGCCCCTTTCGTGTTGAATCCGGGGTCGAGGGTCGCGGCGATCGCTCCGCCCCGGAAGAAGAGGGCCGCGCAGAAGACGAGCGCGAGGGAGAGGGCGATCTGCGCCATGACGAGCAGATGACGGGGGGCGAAGAAGCCGGACGAAAGGCCGCCGCGCGCCGCCGCGAATTCCCCGGCGGTTTGCTTCAAGTCGTTGGCGAGGTCGACCCGCGTCAGATTGACGGCCGGTCCCAGGCTGAAAAGGATCGTCGCGACAAGGCAGAAACCGAAGGTCGCAGCCAGCACCGTGGCGTCGGGCCGGAAGTCGAGAATGATGGAAAACGACATCGACTCGAAGAGTCCGCTCATCGTGCCCAGGAGCAGGCTGTTCGCCCAGTAGCTCAAGGCGAGACCGCCCATTCCGCCCAAAACCGCGAGGAGGAGTCCCTCGACAAAGAGCTGCCGGATGACGCGTCCGCGTCCGGCTCCCAGCGCCAGGCGAAGCGCGATCTCCTTCCGGCGCGTGGCGCCCCGCGCGAGGAGCATGTTTGCGAGATTCAGGCTGGCGATGAGCAGCACCACGGCTGCGAGCCCGAGCAACACGCTCCCCATGACGTTGAATTCGGCGCCGCTGTCCGGCTCCGTACTGATGTTGAAGCGGGAAATCTGGTGCACTTGCAGCTCCCGCGGCGGACCGGAGTCGGGCGGGGCGAGGGCGTTGATCCGCTGGTCCAGCACCGCGAGTAGCCCCTTCGCCGCGTCCCGCGTTACCCCGGGGGCCAGCCGGCCGATCAGGTTCAGCGAAAAGACCCGCGGATTCGCGAGATCGGTCGAGGCCTGATCGCTGAATTGCGATGCTCCGATCCGCGCGAACACGCCCAGCGGGAACCAGGCGTCGGGCGCGAGCAGAGCGTGCCCGCCGCTGAAGCCGTGCGGCGCCACGCCGACGACCGTGAACGCTTCCCCATTTACCCGCAGGCTCGAGCCGATCACCGCCTCCTTCCGCCCGAGCCGCTTCCAGTAGTCGTGGCTGATGACCATGACCGGGATGTCCGCGCCGGGCTTGCTCTCCGCGGCGGTGAAGGCGCGGCCCAGCGGGAGCGAACCCTCGAAGAGCTGGAAATAGTTGTCGCTCACGAAAAGCGCAAAGCTGCGGCGGGCCGTCTCGGCATCGACCCCGATCCCGGCGAGCGAAAACCCGAGGCTGCACACGTCGGAGAAAACCTCGGGCGCCTGCCGCAGCGCCTCAAACTCCGCGTACGAAAACTGGCGGTAGCCGGCGTTCTCGCCTTTCCTCGCCGTGTAGATGCCGACCACCGAGGCGGGGTCCTTGGCGATCGTCGGCTTGAGGACGAGGCGATGAACGAGAGCGAAAATCGCGGAGTTCACGCCGATGGCGAGGGCGAGCGTCAGGACGGCGGCGAAGGTGAAGGCCGGCGTCTTGAGGAGCTGGCGGAAGGCGAATTTGAAGTCGTGCATGAACGTTCAGGTTTCAGATGAAGGATTTCAGCGGGCGCGAAGGGCCACGCTCACTCCGCCCGGAGCGCCGCGGCGGGATCGGTCCCGGCGGCGCGGCGCGCGGGGCGCCAGGCGGCGGCGAGGACGGCGGCGGTCAGAATGACGACCATCGCGGCGACCGTGAGTGGATCGGCGTTCTCCGTCCCGTGGATCTGCGATTGGACGAGGCGCCCGGCCCCGATCGCAGCCGGGATTCCGATGAGGGTGCCGAGCGCCGTCAGGAGCAGCGCTTCGCCAAAGACGAGATTCGAGAGGTGCCTGGGTTCGGCGCCGAGCGCCAACCGGAGGCCGAACTCGCGGGTGCGCCGTGACGCCGAGTACGCCGCGATCCCGTACACGCCCACGACGGAGAGCAGGAGGGTCGCGCCGGCAAAAATCGCCACGAGCGTGAGCTCGAAGCGCGAAAGCTTCAGCGATTCTGCCAGCTGATCGCGGTAGGAATCGCCTCCGACGAGCGGGAGCAGCGGATCGACCGCCTGGAGCGCCCGCTTCACCTCAGCCGTGAGGGGAGGTCCCGCGCGCTCCGTGCGCAGGACCACCATAAAGTTGCCCCACGGCGCCTGGGCGAATGGCACGATGACGTGGGCAAGTCGCTGCAGGCGTTCTCCTGGAGCCGCCTGCTGGATGTCCGCCACGATGCCGACAATCTCCCGGGCCTGACCGGTGGCATCGACTCCGCCGACCCGGATGCGCTGTCCGAGGGCCGCGCTCCCGCCGAACTGAGTGCGGGCAAAACTTTCACTCACGACCGTCACGGCTGCGCTCGTGGCGTTGTCCGCCTCCGTCAGCCAGCGACCGGCTCGCAGGCGGTAGCCGATCGTTCGCAATCCGCCCGGCGTAACGCGCTGGAGGAAGGCCTGGGGAGTTTCATTTGGTCCATACGTGCGACCTTCCGGCGCAGCGGACGTGATCCAGTCGCCGTCGAAAGGAAGGATGAAGCCGAGAGCGGCACTCTCCACGCCGGGGATCGTTTGAAGCCGGCCGAGGAACGTCTCGGCGAATCGCGCCTTGCTCGCGTTGTCGCCGTAGGCGGCTTCGGGGAGATTTACCCGATAGACGATCGCTCCGTCCGGCTCGAACCCGGGATCGACGAACGCGCTGCGGATGAATCCGCGCAGCAGCAGGCCGGCGCACGCCAGCAGGACGAGCGTGAGCGCGAGCTGCGCGGCGACGAGTACCCGGCGGGAGCGGTTGCGTCCGCCGATCGCGGCATTTCCCCCGTGAAGCGCGGCGAGGGTGCCGTGCTCGGTCGCCTTGAGCAACGGGGCAAGGCTGAAGACGAGCATGGCGCCGAGCGCGACCGCGAGGGCGGCGAGCGGGGCCACGAAGTCGCTCCCCGGGCCGCCCGGATGCAGGCTGGAGAGGCTGCCGGGCGCGAAGCGGAGGAGAAGATCCCGCCCGAGATGCGCCAGCGCGAAGCCGAGCCCGCCGCCCACCAGGCCGAGGGCGAGACACTCCCCGAGGGCGTGGCGCAGCAGTGCTCCCCGGCTCGCGCCGAGAGCCGCCCGAACCGCGAGTTCTCGCCGGCGATCGAGGGCTCGGACCTGGACCAGCGTGGAAAGATTCGCACTCAGCACGAGCAGGACCAGGATCATCGCGCCGAGCAGCAGGCGCAGCGCCGGACGGGCCTCGTCGGTGACGGCGGCGTTGAAGGACGAGACCGTGACGCGCCAGCCCTGATTCGAATCGGGAAACTCCTTCTCCAGCCGCGCCGCGATCTCATTCAGCCGCTCCCCCGCCTGCTCCGCGGTGACGCCGTCCCGGAGGCGGGCGCGGGCCTGGAAGTAGTGCGAGTTGTGGTCCGACTCTTCCTCGGCCGTCAGCCGCAGCGGACGCCAGGCGGCCTGCTGGGAGCCGGCCGGCGGATAACCCTCCGGCATCACGCCGATGATGACATGCGGCTCGTTGTTGAAGATGACCGCTTCCCCGATGACCCCGGTCGAGCCGGCGAAGTCGCTTTTCCACATCCGGTGTCCGATGACCACGACGCGGGGAGCGCCGGGGACGTCCTCGTCCGCCCGGAAGCTGCGGCCGAGGATCGGCGTCACCCCAAACGTCTGGAACCAGCCGAACGTGACCTGGCCGAGCACCGTCTGCGCCGGACCCTGAGGCAGTTGGACGGAGGCGGAGGTAGCATTGCTCAGATCGAAGCCCGCAAACACGTCCGCGCTTTCCTTCTGCCAGGACCGGAAATTTCCCGCGGCAACGGAGAAGCGGGGATACTTCGGCAGGCTTTGCTCATTGACGACCATCAGGCGGTCGGAGTCCGGAAACGGGAGGCGGTATTCCGTCACCGAGCGAAAGACGCCGAAGACGGCGCCGGCCGCGCCCACGCCCAGCGCCAGGGTCGCGGTGGCGATGCCGGCAAAGACCGGAGTGCGGAGCAGGCGTCGAAACATGGCGATTTCAGATCTCGGATTTCAACCCTTCTCCATCCAACCGTCCCGCAGGCGAATGACCCGGTTGCCGCAGGCGGCGTTTTCCTCGCTGTGCGTCACCTGGATGATCGTGGTGCCCTCGTTGTTCAGACGCTTGAACAAGGTCATGATCTCCCGGCCCTGATCGGTGTGGAGATTCCCGGTCGGCTCGTCGGCGAGCAGGAGGCGCGGCGCGGCGATGGTGGCGCGCGCGATCGCGACGAGCTGCTGCTGTCCGCCGCTGAGCTGAGCTGGATACAGGTCCTTCTTTCCGACGATGCCGAAACGATCGAGGGCGTCGGCCACCTTTGCCTCCCGCTCGGCGGATTTGAGATCGCGGTAGCGCAGCGGGACTTCGATGTTCTCCGCGACCGTCAGATCATCGAGGAGATGAAACTGCTGGAAAACGAAACCGACATTCGCCTTGTTGAGCGCGGCCCGCTCCTTCGCTTTCAGCGCATGGACCGGCTGGCCGTCGAGCCAGTACTCGCCCTCCCAGCCGTGATCGTAGAATCCGATCACGTTCAGGAGGGTGGATTTTCCGGCCCCGCTCGGGCCCATGATCGTAACGAAGTCGCCGTCCGCGATGTCGAGCGTGATGCGGCGGAGCAGCCACGTCGGACTCGGTTTCGTCGGGATGGACTTGTCGAGATTCTTGAGTTCGATCAGCGGCTTCACGGGCGGTTTTTTGGGGGCACGAGGCAAGGAGGGAGCGGGCGCCAGCGTTTCCGGATGGCGCAGGAGTCGGGGCGGAGGGGGGCGCGCGGACTACGCCGCCGCCGCGGTCACGGCGGGAGCCGGACCGGAGCCGACCGTTTCGTCGACCACGCGGCCGTCGAAGAGATGGATCGCGCGTTGCGCGTGACCCGCGAAGCGTGCGTCGTGCGTCACCATCACGATCGTGGCGCCTTCCGCGTGCAGCTCACCGAGGAGTTGCATGACGGCCTCGCCGTTGCGGGAGTCGAGATTTCCCGTCGGCTCGTCGGCGAGCAGAACGCTGGGCTTGCCGGCGAGCGCCCGTGCGACCGCGACGCGCTGTTGCTGGCCGCCGGAGAGCTGGCTCGGAAGGTGGCGGGAGCGGTGGCTCATGCCCACCCGTTCGAGCGCGGCGGTAACGGCGGCCTTGCGCTGGTCGGCGGCCATGCCCCGATACGTCAGGGGGAGTTCCACATTCTCGAAGACGTTCAGGTCGCCGATGAGATTGAAGCTCTGGAAGATGAAGCCGATCTCCTGATTCCGGACGCGGGCGCGCTCGGCGGGCGTGAGCGAAACGACCGGCCGGCCGTTCAGATCATAGGTCCCGGAGCTGGCGGTATCGAGGAGACCGAGGATCGAAAGCAGCGTCGACTTGCCGCAGCCCGAGGGGCCGGCGATCGAGACGTACTCTCCCTTTTGAATGTGCAGATGAATCCCGGAAAGGGCGTGGGTCTCCACCTCGTCGGTGAGGAAGACTTTCGTGATGGCGTCGAGGGCGATGAGGGCAGGCATGGTGGTGGGGGCAGGTCGAAGAGTGAAGCTGGAGGTTGGTGAATGGCCCGGGTCGATTTCGGCTTCCGTCAATTGAGCCGCACGCGGTCGTGCGCGTCCCAGTTCGTCATGTCGGAGAGGATCACGCGGTCGCCCGGCTGCAGGCCGGAGACGATTTCCACGGTGTTGACGCTGCTCCGACCGAGGTCGACCGGGATGCGCGTAGCTTCCTTGCCGTCCTCGGAGAGTTTGAAGAGACCGACCTTGCCGCGCTCCTGGCCGTAGGCGGGGCGCCCGACGAAGATCACGTCCGCGAGACGCTCGAGTTCGACCACGCCTTCCACGCTGAGGTCGGGTCGCGCGCCCTTGGGGAGTTCGCCGGTCAGGGCGATATCCACCTTCACGGTGCCGTTTTGGACCGCCGGATCGACGCGCGCCACGTTGCCCTGCACGATGCCATTGCGGGTGTCGACGGTCGCCACCTGGCCGATCTGGATATCCTTCGCCTGCGTTTCCGCGATGCGCACCTCGGCCTTGAGCCGGCTCGGATCGGCGACGCGGGCGAGATTGGTGCCGATGGTCACGCGCTGGCCGACGTCGAGCGGCAGCTGCTGGAGCACGCCCACCATGCCGGCCCGCACCTGGAGCGCGTTCACCTGGCCGCGCTTGAGCGTGGCCGCGGCCTTGAGTCGCTCCACATCCGCTTCCTGCACCGCGAGCTGCGGGCGGAGCGATTCCTCGGTGAACTTCAAGCGCTGCTGATCGATGACGAAGCGGGCGCGGAAGTCGGTCGCCTTCAGACGCGAGAGCTTGAGTTCCAACGTCGAGACGAGGCCATTCTTCGAGAGCTCTTCGTTCACCTGGAGCTGGAGCTCCGCCTGCTGGAGATCGGCGCTGAGCTTGGCGTTTTCCGCCCGCTTGTCGAGCACCTGGCCCTCGAGTTGCACGCGCAGACTGACGAGCTTTGCTTCCGCCGCCTTCGCGTTGAGGTCGGCATCCATGGCCTCCTGCGTGAGTTCCGGGTTCGTGAGAATGCAGAGGATGTCGTCCGCGGCGACCGTCTTGCCGGGCCGCGCGATGATGCGCTCCACGCGTCCTTCCGTCCGGGCCGCGATCCACTGGATGTCTTCCGGGACGAGCGTGCCGAGGCCGCGCACCTGCCGGACCATCGGGCCCCGCTTGACGGTGTCGATCCAGACCGAACTCCGCTCCACGAGCGGCGCGGCCGGACGCAGCCGGGAGACCCCCAGCGTGATGACCGCCAGACCGAGTACCGCTCCCGCGCCGACCATGATGCGTTTCATCCGCTTCTGGCGGGAGCGATCAGGGCGGGGGATATCCATGCTGGTTGAGTGCGGCGTAAACGCTCCGATGGGCGTGATCCGGGTGGCGGTCACGTTCGGCGCGTTGGAGGGCTTGGTGCCGGCGACAGAATCCATGGCAGGGAGCAGATGGCGAATCAGATCAGCGGAGGAGGTCGGAGAAATTCACCCGGATGCTCGGCAGCGAGGGCGTCGTCGAGCGGGTGCAGGAATTGGAAATCTTGGTCGGTTGATCCGCCTCGCACTTCTGTCCATCCTTCGGTTCGGCGTTCACCGGCACGGAGCAGGAACTCGCGGACGGCATCGCGCCGAAGTGCAGGAGCGAAAGCGTGGGGTCCGAGAGATTGCGGCTCTGGGCCAGATCCCACGCCGCGGGGAGCGCCAGCGCCGTGAGACAAACGATGAGCGGCGCGAGCGAACGCGAGGCAAGTTTCGGGCGATGGAGTGGAGCGATGGCGTTCATGGGTTCGCGGGTTACGCCCCCTGTTTGCAAGGCCCGTGCCACGCTCATGTAGATTTCTTAAGTGGATGGACAGGAGGAGTTAACAACAATGTCATGAATCAGATCCGCAAGATTTGCATTCCGGTGCCGGGAAATGGCCGTCCCATGAATGGGACGGGTTTCGGTCAGCGGATTTGGTGATGCCGCCGGGGTGAGGCCGGCCGCGCTGCGCTCCCGGGTGCGAGCGTCCGTCCTGTTTTCGCGCCCAGGGGAGGGGCGCTCGCCGACTCGCTTGCCCGCGGACGAATCGGTCCGCCGCACTTCGCAAGATTTTGCGGGTGCAATCCATCAAACCGATGTGTCTTCTAGGGCGTGCCCACGCTCTCCCTCGACCAGGCCCGACGTCGCTCGAAGGCCTCGCTCCATCGTCGCGTGGTGTACATGGCGGCGATCGCGTGCGCTCCGGCGGTGCTGATTTGTTTCGGTCTGATGATCGCGGGAAACTTCTCCGCCAAGGTCATCTGGACGTTCGGCCTTCTCGCGGTCGGCTTCGCGGTCGGGGGCATCGCGGCGACCCGTTCCGCCGTCGTCCGGCCGCTCCAGACGCTCGCCAATGTTCTCAACGCGGTGCGCGAGGGCGACTACTCCCTGCGGGTGCGCGGCGCGGCCGATGACGACTCGCTCGGCGCGGTCGTGCGCGAGGTCAATACGCTCGGCGAAACGCTCCGCACGCAGCGTCTGGGCGCGCAGGAAGCCGAGGCTTTGCTCCGGAAGGTGATGGAGGAAATCCCCGTCGGAATTTTTGCGTTCGATTCCGATCGGCGGCTCGCGCTCGTCAATCGCTCGGGCGCGGCGATGCTCGCGCGGACGCCGAAGGAATTGCTGAAGTCGGCCGCGATCGATCTGGGACTCGAGGCCGGTCTCGAGGGAGCGGCCGAGCAGGTGATCGAGCTCGATCTTCCGGGCGCAAAGGGCCGCTTCAATATCCATCGCGATACCTTTCGCGAGGGCGGCCGGCCGCACGAACTGCTCGTGCTCGCGGACGTCTCCGCGCCACTGCGGGAAGAAGAGCGGCAGGCCTGGCAGCGCCTCGTCCGGGTGCTCGGGCATGAGATCAACAACTCCCTCGCCCCGATTCGCTCGCTCGCCGGGTCGCTGAAGACGATCATTTCGCGCGACCCGCTCGCGGACGATTGGAAGGAGGACGTCGGCGGCGGACTCGATGTCATCGGCGCGCGCGCCGAATCGCTCAACCGGTTCATGTCGGCCTACGCGAATCTCGCGCGGCTCCCGAAGCCTTCGCGCTCGCCTCACTCGGTCGGCGAGCTGGTCTTGCGGGTCGCGGGCCTCGAGCAGCGCAAGGTGGTCTCGGTCGAACGCGGCCCGGACGTCCTCGCGGCGATCGACGCCGACCAGATCGAGCAGTTGCTCGTGAATCTCGTGAAGAACGGCGTGGAAGCCGCGAGCGAGACGGGCGGCGGCGTTTCGATGTGCTGGGCGGATCTCGGGACGGCGGTGGAAATCGTCGTGCGCGACGAAGGCCCCGGCATCGCCGGTACGAAGAACCTGTTCGTTCCCTTTTTCACCACGAAACCGAAGGGCTCGGGCATCGGGCTCGTGCTCTGCCGGCAGATCGCGGAGGCGCACGGCGGCTCGCTCAATCTCGAGAATCGGACCGATCGGACGGGTTGCGCCGCGCGCTTGATTCTCCCGAAGTGAGCGTCGTCCGCCCTCAGGCCGCGAGTGTCTCCTTCGCCGCGCGCATCAGGGCGCGGGTCAGCGCTCCAAGGGTGGCGGATTCGATCCGCCAGTGCTGCCAGAAGAGCGGGACGTTCAGGACCTTTCCCGCCACGAGATCGACGAGCCGTCCGCGCCGCAAATGTTCGGCGACGAGTGGCTCCGGATTGATCCCCCAACCGAGCCCCGTGAGCGACGCCTCCACGAATGCGGTCGTGGACGGAATCCAGTGCGCCAGGAGCGGCACCTTCCGAAATCCGAGCGTCCGCGCGACGAAGCGGTGCTCGAGCTGATCCTTCCGGTTGTAGAAGAGCGTCGGCGCGGCGCGAAGCGTCTCGCGCGTGACGCCGTCCGGAAACCACTTGCGGAGGAACGCGCGACTGGCGGTCGCGCGGTAGCGCATCGTCCCGAGTGGCTCCACGCGACAGCCCTGCACGGGCACAGCCTCGGCCGTGACCGCACCGAGCACGCGGCCGGCGCGCAGCCATTCGGCGGTGTGATCCTGGTCATCGACCTCCACCTTCACGCGCAGTCCCGTCTCCGTGGCGAAGGACGTGAGGGCGGGGATCAGCCACGTCGCGAGGCTGTCGGCATTCACCGCGATCGAGACGGGGGGCGCCCCCACGCCGCGGCCGGTCCGGGAGGAATTCCCGGCCGAGAGCGCCCGCGCAAGATCCGATTCCAGCAGCTCCACCTGGAGCGCGTGGCGGTAGTAGCTCTCGCCCGCCGGCGTGGCGGTGCAGGGTTTGCCCCGGAGGACGAGGACGCTGCCTGCGGTGTCCTCGAGCAGCTTCACGCGCTGCGAGATCGCGGAGGGCGTGACGTGGAGCGCCGCCGCGGCGCGCTCGAAGCTACCTTCGCGGATCACGGCCGCGAGCGCGGCGAGCTGGAGGTAGTCGTGCTGCATTAGCGGAGCTTAACGGCCATTAGGAAGATTAGCTGGGCTGCATTGGGGCGCAAGCGTATCGGAAGCCCATGAACTGGCACTCCTACTCCACCGGATTTCTCGCCTCCGCGGCGCTCATCATGGCCATCGGGGCCCAGAACGCGTTCGTCCTCCGGCTCGGTCTGCGCGGGCAAAACGTGCTCCCGGTGATCGTGCTTTGCGCCGTCTCGGACGCCATTCTGATCACGCTTGGGGTCTGCGGGCTCGGCTCGGTCATCGCCGCCAGCCCGGGACTGCTCGCGGCGGCTCGCTGGGGTGGAGCGGCTTTTCTGGTGGCCTATGGCGTCTTTGCCTTCCAGCGCGCGCTGCGCCCGGCGGGTGCCGCGCTCACGGCCGATGCCAGCTCGGACGTGCCCGTCGGCCGGATCCTCGTGACCGCCCTCGGCTTCACGTTCCTCAATCCCCACGTCTATCTGGATACCATCGTCCTGCTCGGGGCGCTCGGCGCCTCCCAGCCCGCCGCGGGCCAGGTGCCATTCGTCCTCGGCTCGACCACCGCGAGCCTCGCGTGGTTCCTCGCCCTCGGTTACGGCGCGCGGGGTCTCGCGCCGGTCTTTGCGAATCCGCTGGCGTGGCGCGTCCTCGACGCGCTCGTGGGAGCCCTCATGCTCGCCCTCGCCTTGGGGCTAATCGTGCGGGGATAGCGCCCCGGAGATGGGAGCGAATGGACTCCCGCCTACCGCGTGGAGAGCGGTTTGCCGAAGATCTCCTGTAAAACGAACGCTTCGCGGAGCGCTGCTGGATTCGCGCGGATCTGGCGGGCGATTCGGGCCGCCGGCGAGACGAGCTCGCCGATCCGCAGCACCGTTTGCAATTCCACCTGTTCCGCGGGACGCAGAAGTTGCTGGTGCATGTCCACCGTGACGTCGACCGACTGACGCTCGTAGCGCGCCGCATCGCGCATCTCCGAGGTGACGCCCTGGCCGTCGAAGCGCGGATCCGCACGACTCAGCGTGCCGGAGAGCACTGCCGGATCCATCTCCGGATCGAACGTGCGTCGCGCGGGCTGGAGCGGGGGAGGAGTCGGACGCCGCGCGGGCGCGGGCATGGCCGGGGGCGACGGCTTCCGCGCCGGCTTGGTCGCTTTCGGCGCGACCGGCGCCGGCGGAATCGAGTTGGTCGGCAGCCCGAGCGCCTCGAAGAATTTCCGCATCTTCTCGTCCTCCGCGGTTCCTCCACCCGGGAGCTTCGGCGGCGGCAGCGGCGCATCGGTCTGCTTCCCCTTCACCATCTTCTCGATCAAATTCTTGATCGCGAAGCCGAGCGCGATGACTGCAAAGATGATCAGCTTTTCCATGGCGACGGACAGGAGGAGGGGCAATTTACCTCATCTTCCCGGCGTCGGCGGGGCCGCCGGGCCGGTCGTTGGGTTGCCGACCCCCGCGATGGAGCTGCGCATCTGCGTGTCACTCTCCATGTTCTTCATCCGCATGTAGTCCATCACGCCAAGCGACCCGCTCATGAACGCGTGCGCCATCGCGCGGGGCACCTCGGCCTCTGCTTCGACGACCCGGGCGCGCATCTCGGCGACCTTCGCAATGTTCTCCTGCTCGAGCGCCACGGCGGCGGCGCGCCGCACTTCCGCGCGGGCCTGGGCGACCCGCTTGTCGGCCTCGGCCTGCTCGGCCTGAAGCTTGGCGCCGATGTTCTCTCCCACGTCGACTTCGGCGATGTCGATCGAGAGGATTTCAAACGCCGTGCCGCTGTCGAGTCCGGTCGCAAGCACGTGCTTGGAGATCGCCGACGGATTCTCAAGGACGTCCTTGTAGGAATTCGCGAGACCGATGCTTGTCACGATGCCTTCGCCGACTCGGGCCACGATGGTTTCCTCGGTCGCGCCGCCGACGAAGCGGTCGAGATTCGAGCGCACCGTGACCCGGGCGCGCGCCTTCACCGCGATGCCATCCTTGGCCACGGCGTCGATCACCGTCTTGCCGCTGTTGGGGTTCGGGCAGTCGATCACCTTTGGATTGATGCTCGTGCGCACCGCCTCGAGCACCGTTTTGCCCGTGCCCTTGGTCGCGAGGTCGATCGCGCAGGCGCGGTCGAAGTCGAGATGGATGTTTGCCTTCGAGGCGGCGATCAACGCGAGAACGGTCTGGTCGACGCTGCCGCCGGCGAGGTAGTGCGCTTCGAGCTGGTCGGCGCTGAGATTGATGCCGGCCTTCACGGCCGTGATGCGGTTGTCGACGATCAACCCGACCGGCACGCCGCGCAGGCGCATGGCGAGCATGTTGAGGATGGCGACAGGCGCGTTCGCGAGTTTGGCGCGCACCCAGACGCCGATGAAGTTGAAGAACACTGCGACGAAAATCAGACCGATGATCGCAGCGACGATGACGAGACCGGCAATGACAGCGGGAGGCATGGTGATGGAACTTTGCGCCGTGCGAGCAGAGCACGCGAGTCAATTGTTCGGACGCCCGCCGACCAGCGGCAGCGGCGACCCGAGAGCCCGCGCCGCGGCCGTCACTCCTTCATGATCCCCGCGGAGCGGATGTAGTCGAGATTCGGAAAATCCTTCTTCAGGTAGACGTTCCCTTCGGACTGGACCCGCATCTGCGCCGGGCCCCGGCCGCCGGGGGCACCTTCGCCATATTCGCCGTTGAGCTTGTCCACGACGTCCATGCCCGCGATCACCTTTCCGAACGACGAGAAGCCCATGCCGTCGAGCTGGCGATTTTCCCCGAGGTTGATGAAGAGCTGGGTCGTGCGCGAGTGCGGGCCGGACGTGGCAAAGGTGATCGCGCCCCGCGTATTGCTGCTCTTCACCGGGTCATCGGCAATGCGCGCGGGACGCCAGGCGGTGGCGAGCTTCGGGTCGCCGTGGATCCCGAACTGCGCCATGAAGCCGGGAATGACGCGGAAGAAGGCGATGTCCGTGAAGTAGCCCGCCTTCACCAGATTGTAGAAGCGATCGGCCCCGACGGGAGCGAGGGCGCGCGTGACCTCGATCGTGAACGCACCCTGCGTGGTCTCGAAGCGCGCCTTGAAGGATTCGGGCGCCGTTTCGGTGAGCATGGCCGGATTGGCGAGATCGGCCGATGGAGCCGCCGGAACGACTGCGGTCGTCGCCGAACTCGACGGGGCCGGGGTGGGCTTGTCTTGCGCGCGAGCGCTCGTAGCGGCAACCAGGCCGGCGCTGAGGAGAAGGGGAAGGCAGAGGGATTTCATCATGCGGCGAAAACGAGCCACAGGTGGAGGATTCTGTCACGGCGGTTCCGAGCGCTCGGCGGGACAATTTCCAGCATCGCCGAATTTCCGGCGCCTCGCGCGAACGAATAAATCGAAAATATCCGACGCGGATACGCGCAGAAGTGGGTCCGGCGGCGGTCCGGGTGGGGGCGTCCCGCAGAGCTAGCGAAGGTTCGCCTTGGCCAACCCCGGCGTAGCCGATCCGGGACGCAGGAGGATGTATTCGGTTACCCCCCCAACCGCGTCCCCCCTTTTCCGGGAAAATCCCTTCTAGCCGAAGAGCAACGTGAAAGCTTTCGCCCAGTATATTCGCTACAATCGCTTTAACGGCGGCCCGTCGGACTTCGACGGCACCGGCGGGAGAACGAAGGACAACTACCCTCTCTACCGGGAAGGGTGGATTGCATTCTGAGACGCTCGCCCCGCCAATCCCCCCGCTCGGAACGGCCTCATTCAAACAATCCCCACACCCCATGAAAATCCAATCCAGCTTCTTATCGCCGCTAATCTTGTGCGCCTTTGCCTTCAGCCTCCGGGCCGAAGAACCGCCCAAGCGGGTTACTATCACCGGTAACGACACGATGAAGTATAGTATCACCACCATTGAGGTAAGCCCCGGCCAGCAGGTGATCGTCGAGCTCAAAAACGAAGGCAGCATGCCCAAGGACGCGATGGGCCACAATTGGATCCTGCTCAAGGCGGGCGTTGACGCAGTGGCCTACGCCGACGCGGCGGCTTCCGCCAAAGCCGAGGGCTACCAACCGAAGTCGCAGGCCGGGAAGGTGCTCGCCTCGATCCGGCTTCTCGGCCCCCAGGAGAAAGGCCTGACCTCCTTCAAGGCTCCCGTGGCACCCGGCAATTATGAATTCTTGTGTTCATTCCCCGCGCATACTCAAGCGGGAATGAGGGGAACCTTGATGGTGAAGTAAGCCGAAACGGCAAGCCGGGACGCTCCTCCGGCCCGTCCGAACCGAGCCGCAGGCGCTTTTGGATCGGCGAGGCGCGCCGGGCTCTTGTTCCGGGCGAAGCCGGGCGCCAGTCACCGTCAAGCGCCGGAGCTCAGGCGCCAGCTGAGAAAGCCGGCACGCGATCACGCAGGGCCGCGCGTCGGCGGAGCATTTCCGCCGCATGCTGCCGCGCCTTTTCCCGATTTTTCTTCACCCCGAAGTAGAGGCGCGCGAGGCAGCGATGGGGGAAGGGCTCGTCCGGGGCCAGTTCGCCCGCGACTTCGAAGGCTCGAATGGCCCAGTCGAACTTGCGGTGAATCGCGAGCGAGATGCCGAGGTTCACGTGCGTCTGGGCCCGTTCCTGCTGGAGGGTGGCGGCGCTCATGTGCTCGAAAATAGCGTCGTCCAGACGCCCCTGCTCGCGCAGCGCGACTCCCAGGCCGTCGTGCGCTTCCGCGCTGTCGTCGTCGAGCGTCAGCACGCGCCGGAAGGCCTCCTCGGCGTCCGCCCATCGCATCTGGCGCAGGAAGGTCGATCCGACCTGCAAGAGGATGAAGGGAAGGTATTCCTCATCTGCCTGAATGCGGGTGAGTCGCTCATGTGCTCCGGCAGCATCACCACGCAAGAGCGGCAGCCAGGCTTCGAGCAGGCGGCCCACCGGGGCTTCCGGATTCAACTCCAGGGCTCGCGCCACCTCGGGGGCAGCGTCGTCCACCCGGCCCAAGGCGAGCAGACACATCGCCAGCCGGGCCCGGTGATTCGCGTTTTCGTATTTCGCGCAGAGTTCCTCCAAGAGCGGGAGGGCGAGGGCCGGACGCTGGGAGCCGAAATACACCTGGGCGAGATTGCTAAGGCGCGTGTTCTCGGCGCTCAGGATGGCGGCGGCGCCGTCCTGATTCGGCTCGATGTAACCGAGCTCCGCCAGCTGTCGCATCGCTTCCTGCGCCGCCCACGGGTCGCTCTCCTCCGCCGGCATTTCGCGCCAGACGCCGTCCTCCGGATGCGGCGCTTCGTAGGACTCGACGGTCCCGCTATCGCAGGGTCCGGCGAACAGGACCGTCAGCACCCGGCCGTCCATGTCGCGGGGCACGGGTACCCCGAGGAGCGTGAGGAAGGTCGGGGCGAGATCAAGGAGCGAGGCCCCGTGGACGAGATGATCCGCCCGGATGCCCGGCCCGTGGGCGACCAGCATGCCGTGCGGCCGATGCCAGACGAGCGGATTCTTGCTCACGCCGCGCGGCTGATCCGGCGCGTGCGGCAGCCACTGCGGAGCGAGCGGCCGCGCGTTGCCCGAAAAAAATCCGTGATCGGAAACGATGAAAATCGTGGTGTCATCCCCCGCGAGCTCCAGCCAACGGCCCAGCATCAGATCATGGTACTGGTACACCCGGTCGATCAGCTTGCCGAAGATCTTGAAGTCTCCGTCTCCCACGTGCGCCATCTGCGGCGCCCGGTATTCGATGAAGCCGTGGCAGGCGTGGTCAATGAAATCGTAGTAGACCGCGAGGAAATCCCACTCCTCGGCTTCGGCGAGATAGGTGGCGGCGTTATGGACGGTGGCATTCTGGGCCAACAGCGCGGCAAACGCCTGGACCCGCGGATCCTCGTCCGAGGGCAGCCCGTCGAGAAAGAAGGGCGCGACCTGCTCGCCGGTGAGACTGGCCGGCAGCACCCGCAGCTTCTCCATCACTTCGAGAAGATCGGGCGGGTGGACGGCCGCGGGCGGGATCGGCTTGGCGCCGAGCACGCTGTCGCGCAGGTAGTTGGTGATCACCGCCCCTCGGATTTTTTCCGCCGGGTGCGAGGCGTACCAGTCGACGACCACGGATGGCCGGCCACACTCCGAGAGGATATTCCAGATGGCCTTCGCGCGCCTTGAGGTGCTGGCCACCGGCCGAAGTCCGGTGCCGTCCGGCTTCGGTTCGACGAACCCCAGTACGCCGTGCTTGTCGGCCCGTTTGCCGGTGGCCACGGAGTTCCACAGGATCGGCGAAATGATCGGCTGCAGTGTGGCCAGATTTCCGCTGGATCCGCGCTCGATCAAACGCTGCAGGTTGGGCATCAGGCCGGCTTCCAGCAGTGGACGCGCAATCTGCCAGTCCGCAGCGTCCCAGCCGAGCAGGAGCACGCGTTTCGGAGGAGTCATGGGCGAAGAAAAAGCCCCCAGTCCCGCGCGGGAACTGGGGGCGAAAAGCAGGAAGCTGGATTCAGCTCAAATCAAGCGCGGCGGCGGCGGGAAATCGCGCCGAGCACTCCGACCGCTCCGAGCGAAAGAAACGCGAGCGTGCTGGGCTCAGGAACCGCTCCAGCGACGATGGCCGTGTTCGGAGTGGTCTCGTAGGCGGCGCTGACGAAATCGATCGAACCGGCATTCACGCTGAGCAGGAGCCAGCCAAAGTTCGTCTGGCCACCGATGCTGAAGCGGAAGCCGACATAAGCCTGAGTGCCCGGAGGCGTGGGCCCGGTCGCAAACCCGCCGTAAAAGCTCGGGACGCTGCCCGAAAGATAACGCGAGCCGAGGGTCACCTGCGTCGCGGTCGAAAAGCTCACGACCGGGGTGTTCGTCGGAGGTGTGGGTCCAAACGACGTGCCCAGCGTAAACGCCTCCGCGTAGCGGACGAACGCGCCCTGATAGCCCAGAACCCCGTTCGTGGCGGAGGAACCCGTGAACGGATTCATATTCGCTTGCCAGATCACGCCGCTGCCGGTCGCTGTGTTCGGGAAACGATAGGTAAAGGTGAAATCGTTGATTCCGTCGCCATTTACGTCCCAGTTAACCGGGGGAGCCGTCGCGGTGCCCGCGGCGACATTAAAGTCGAGTGGAATGGCGACCTGCACCACTGTGCCGTATGCGGTGGAGGCGGCGGCGAGAGCGATCGCTCCGGCGAAGCCGGTCGAGACGCGAGGTGCGGATCTTTGAACGTTCATGTCGCACGGAGTGTCGACAACGAAATTCCGCCGTCAATGCTTTTGTCAACCAGCGGGTAAATATTGTTGGGGCAGGGGCGTTCCTGCCGTTTGCGCGAGGCGCCGAGGTTGTGCGTTCGCTCAGAAGTCGGAGTCCTCTGAACTGTTGCCGAGCAAAGGAGGTACTTTGATGGGGGCAAATCGGAAGCGCTGGGATGGGGACATGGCCGTGGCGTGGCGCATCTCCCGGAGATGACTTGGGATCTTTTTGAGATGCAGCGCATCTCCCGAAGATGCGTTGGGATCTTTTTGAGATGCGGCGCATCTCCCGAAGATGCGGGGGATCTTTTTGAGATGCGGCGCATCTCCCGAAGATGCGGGGGATCTTTTTGAGATGCGGCGCATCTCCCGAAGATACGGGGGATCTTTTTGAGATGCGGCGCATCTCAGGGAGATGCGGGAGGTTGGGAGATGTTTCACATCTCCGGGAGATGCAAAACATCTCAGAAAGACGGGGCGCATCTCCCATTTCCGGGATTTTCGCGGTTTGACGCCTCGGTCCGTCCGGTGGACGCGGCTCAGGAGAGCGATCCAAGCCGGGCCCCCCCGGGTGTCGGGCGCGCCGTTGAGATCGACGCGGGCGAGGCGGGGAAAGCTTTGCTCCCTTTCCTGGCGCGCGCTCTCGCGCCCAAACGGTTGCGTCTGCCCGGGTGCCCGAGACATCCGGGCACGAAAAAGGCGGGCGCCTCCGAAGAGACGCCCGCCGGGATGGACTGACCTTGCTCAGTCCGGACTGGTCCGATCGCTCACGCCTTTGCGGCGGGTCCCGCGGGTGGCGGCGGGGTGGCTTCCGTCGCCGGGGCGCCGGTCGCACCCGGAGCCGCCGGCTTCTTCCGCTTCCGGTGGAAGCGGGTCCCCGCTCGCGCGAGCTGTTCGCCGAGGTCGGCACCGGCGTAGCGACTCGCCGACTGGAGCCCGATGCGCGCCGTGCTCAGCCGCGCTTGGAACTGGCGGCTGGCGAGCGTGGCAACGTCCTCCAGCCGGACCAGGATGGTGCGGACGCGTTCGACCTCCGGCGCGAGGAGGTCGCGGACGCTTTCCAGGGCGCTGACGTTCGCCAGACTCGCGTCCGGCGGCACGGCGTCCGGCCGCTGGGCGATGAGGCCCTTGAGGCTGTCCGTGTGCCCGGTGTCGCCGTTCGCCTGGTAGCGATAGCGGCGACGTTCCGTCCGGGGAATGGACGCGAGCGGTCCGACCAGTTGCTCATACTGGCGGTTGAGCGCCTGGACCGATTCGAGCAGTCCGGCCGAGAGGCCGAGAGCTGCGAGAACCGCCGGGAAATCCGCTGCGCTGACAGCGGGGTTGAGGTTTGGGTTGAGGTTGACCGAGGCGTTGGGGGCAACGTTCGGGGTGACAGTTCCGTCGTTTCCGACAGAAGCGGCTGCTGCCGCATTGGGTTGTGGGTTCGAATTATCGAATTGGGTTTGTTTTTCTAGTTGGTTTTTTGCTGACTGATCCCAGTCCTCCAACGGGAGAACCGGGGGTGAATGTCACCGGAGTGACAAGTTCATAATTGGGTGTTCTGAAGAACACTTCAAGCGAAAAAACGCGTTCAATTGAAAATATTTCTCGATAGGGCGAGTCGGTGCGTTGGAGAGATCGATTCCCATCGACTCACCCGCCCCCCAGATCCGCGACCATCTGCCACTGCGAGAGAGCGGCCGGGGTGAAGCCCAGGCGCGGGAAAATGCCGGCGTACTCCTCGGGACACACCGCGACTGCACGCCAGCTCTGGCCGGGATGGCGGGCGAAGGCTGCCTCCAGCGCGGCGCGGGCCTGGCCGCGACCCCGGCTGGCCCGCGAGACGATCAGCGAGCGGATCGCGATGGGGCCCGTGGCGGGGAAGGTCAGCCCGATCCACGCGTCGCGGACCCGGTAAGCGCGGTGAGGTGGCCCGAGGGTGGCGATGGTCTCGGCGGAAATTTGCCACGGCAGATCGGGGGTTCCTTCGCTCGCGATCACGCGGGCCAGTTCCCGAAAATCCACCTCCACGGCGGGTTCCGGTTCACAGCCGACCGGGGCCACCGGGAGATCGAATCCGACCAGCGCCCGCACCCGCCGGAAACCGGTCTTTTCGTAGGCGGCCACGGCCGGGGCATTCGTCTGGATCACCTCGAGGGTCATGGTCCGCTCGCCGCGGCTCCGGGCCGCGCGCAGGAGTTCGCGAACCGCGGCCTGGCCCACTCCTCGCCCGCGTCCGGCCGGGATGATGCTCATTCCGGCGAGGCGGCTGGTCCAGCCGCGCCGCGCGATGAGCGCGACCCCGACCGGATCGCCGTCGTCGATCAGCACCCGGCTCGAATCGAGATCCACGCAGTCATGCCGGGCCATCTGCAGGAGCGCCGAAGCGGACACCGGGATGGGAACAAAATAATCGGCGTAGCCGTCCGCGAGCAATTTCGCCGCGGATTCCAGGCCATGGGAGGAGAGCGGCCGCATTTCAATGGGCATGGAGCGGAAGGTGACCCGATCCCCGGCCCCCCGGCAAGCGGCGTTCCCGGTGGCTCGCACGGGCCGCGGGATTCGCATTTGTCTCCGCGGGCCGATCGGTGATCTGGTGCGACCAGCGCGTTGGCGCCGTTCCATGAGATCCACGCTTCCCGCTCTTGCGCTCAGCCTCTTCGTGCTCGCGGCTTCGCTGCCGGCCGAAGCCGTCGCGCCCGCCCCCTCGGGCGCAGCCGCGGGCGGCGCGCTGACGTCAGGAGGTCGATCTTCGCGGGCCCGGGCGCGGGCGGGAATCGACGGACGCCTCAAGGGCCGAAGTGCCGACACCGCCTGGTCGTTGTTCTCGACCTATGAGCCACCGTCGCTCTTCGAGCGGAATGCCTCGGTCTGGACCGGCGCGCTCGATTTTTCCGGCGTCAGCATCTGGAACTCCGCGAACCTCGACAACACCGGGGGAAATCGAGGGTACGGAACGCTGATTTCCCGCCGACACGTGGTCTTCGCGAATCATTTTTTCCCGGGCCCGGGATCCACGCTTTTTTTCCTCGGACGCGACGGCGTGCTGGTCACCCGGACGCTCCTGAACACGGCGCGGGTTGGCCTGACGGACATCCGGATCGGGGTCCTTTCTGCGGACGTTCCGGAGACGGTCGCCGTCTATCCGCTTCTGTCGGCCAGCTACCATTCGCCCTCGACCGACCCGGCGGGCAGCCTGATTCCGCCGGTGCCGATGCTGTGCCTGAATCAAAAGCGGCAGGCGGTCGTGCACGACTGGCACGAGATCGCGGGAGAAGTGACGCACGGGGTCTCGTTTGATCCGTTGCGGGCACGGTTTTCCATCCCGCTCATCATCGGCGATTCCGGGGCGCCGATGTTTCTCGTCGTGGACCGTCAGCTCGTGCTCCTGGCCTGCCACTTCTCCGCGACGCACGGGCCGTCGCTCGTGGCGCACGCCGGAGCAATCGAAGCCGTGATGAAGGCCCTCGGAGGAGGGAATGGGTTGCGCCGATTTGAGTGGTCGGAATGAGCTCCGGCGGCGACCTCAGCGGCCCGTCATCGGAATAGCGCCGCTGATCGCAGTTTCTGTTTGGGAATTTTTTTGGCGTGTCGCGGAGGTGATCGCACCCGAGCCGGTAATCGGAAGCCGCGAACCTCGTTCAGGAGGGAAGACACCAACCGTCTTGCAACCATGCGAAGCCCTCGAAGTACTCCCGCCTCTCCCTCCATCAGTCCGATTCCTCCCCGCTTCGTCGCGGTCAGATTTGCGGAGCCAGCCGGGCTGGGTGCCCGCCAGTCCTTCGCTGAGCACAGGGACCTCCTGCCCTTTCGCGCGCGCCTCGAACTCCCCGGCGAGAAGTTCACGCTCTTTCGCTGGAAAGATCCGCTCGCGTTGAAGCCGGCCGGGGCCCTGACGCGCAAACTGGCCGAGCTCGCGCACGACCCGCAGGTCGAGCGGATCGCCCCGATCCGCGCCGCCGGCCTGACTCACGTATTTTCGCCTGGGAGGATCCTGGTCGGCGCAACCGCGGGGCACGCCGATCTCCGAGAGCTCGTCAGCCGGCACAACGGGCACATCCTCCGCGATCTCGGCGGCACCTTTCTCATCGAGCTCCCGGCGAGCGCGGAGCCGGAGATGGTTTGCCGGGAACTTCTTAATCACCCCGACATCGTCCGCTTTGCCGAGCCGGATGTCGTCACGCTGCAGACCTTCGAGAGCAAACGTGCGCCAGCCTTGCCAGACGCCGGTGACGGCGGGCAGGATATTTCCAAGTTGCTCGATCTCGCCCCGGTCTGGGGCCGTTTCGGGCGGGGCGTTCCGCGGGTCGGGATCGCGATCCTCGATGACGGGGTGGACGCGCACCCGGCGCTGCGCCTGGCTTTGCGTCTAGGGGTCGATGTCACGAACGCCGCGGCGATGACGAAGCCGTGGGTGATGAATGCGGCGGAATTTCACGGGACGGCTTGCGCGGGTCTCGCCGCGGCGCTGCCAAGCACCGGGTTCACGGGCGTAGCGCCCGGCTGTGCGATCATTCCTTACCGCATCGCCCAGCGTCTCAAGCTCGGCGACGGCGTGGTTCCTGGGAATGGGCCCGCCGATCCGAGGGAAGAACAGGGGACGTTCAGCGTGCTGAGCAATCTGATCTGGGCGATCGGACTCGCGGCGGGCGATCCGGGCGTTGCGGTCATCAACATCAGCTCGAACAACCACGGAGCGCCCAGCGCGGCGCTGGCGAGCGTCATCCGCACCGCGTTGAACCGATCCGACCGTCCCCCGGTGCTCATCGTGGCCTCGACCGGCGATGCGGCTGACGGCGGAATCGACCCGAACGCCGTGCTCGAGCCCGCCGGCATCGAGGGCGTCATCGGGGTGGCAGGGGCGGCCTGGCGCCGGAATGACGATGGGAGCGGGGAATGGGTCGTCAAGCGGGCGGACGACGGTCTGGACGTCAACCAATGGGGCGCGCGCTTCGACGGGGCGAGCATCATGGCGCCTGCGGTGCACCTGCGAACGACGGATCCGCGCGGCGCAAACGGGCTCGTAACGGGCGATTTCGAAACCGACTTCAATGGCACTTCGGCGGCGGCGCCGGTGGTTGCCGGGGCGCTCGCTTTGCTCATGTCCCAGTTTCCGCTGATTTCGCGCGAACGCGTCCGGAAAGCACTGCTCACCGGCGCGACCTCAGGACGTGCGGGGGAGCCTCCAATGTTGAACGTCCGGGTCGCGGCGAACGCACTCGCGGGAGGAGGATGATGACGACCTCTTCTCCCGGCGCGCCCGCTCTCGAACGGACGTGGCGGACGATCGCCGGTCGCGCGCTCTCCATTCCAGAGAGGATCAGACAGCAGGGGCAACTCGAGTCCGCGCAGGCGGGAATCCCCTCGTTCACCCGCCAGGAATGGATTGCGGGGGCGTTCGGAGGTGACGGTGAAGGGCTCGACCGCTGGCTGGTGGAGCAGGGCATCGGGACGGGAACCGAGTGGTTGCTGGGGGAAGACGTTTCTTTCGTGGCGGCCGCGTCCGTGCCCGACTGGGTGCCGGCCGCGCAACGAATGGCGGCGCCGTTTCGCGTCGACTGGGACGACGCGCCCGGCTGGAAGGTGGAGTACGAACCCATCTTCGCTCCGGTCATCGCCGAGGCGCGTCGGGCGCTGCTGGCTCACGGAGCGGATCCCGGCGGGCTGGCTCCCGCCGCGGTTCGCGACCTCGAGGTCCTTCTGCTCCGCCGGGTCGGGCAGATCGTCGCTCCGGCGCTCCATCTCGAAGCGGGAATTCGCGCGGCCGCGTCCAAACCCGGTCCGGGCGGATTCCGGACGTTTGTCGACAGCGTAGCCGCAACGGGTCTCCAGAAAATCTTTGAGCTCTATCCGGTGGCGGCGCGTGGATGCGTGGGGCTCGCACGCGATTGGGCTGATTTTATCGCCGCCTTTCTCCGCCATCTGCGTGCGGACCGTTCGCTGCTGGATCGATGGGGATCCGCGGGAACCGGCGGTGCGGCAGCCGAACTAACGCGGATCGAAGGACCCCTCTCCGACTACCACGACGGCGGCCGAACGGTGCTTTGCCTGCACTTCGGATCCCGGCGGCTGATTTACAAACCGCGTCCGATGCAGTTCGAGCAACTCTGCTTCGCTCTTGCGGGCAGCCTCGACGGGCCCAACGCGGTGCGGACGCCCCGGCTTCTCGTCCGGGAGCAGCATGGCTGGATGGAGCACATCGAGTCGCGGGCGCCCGCCGATCCGATCGCGGCGACGGCACTCGCGGGTTCCCTCGGCCGCTGGCTCGCCGTGCTTCACTTCCTCCGGGTGAGCGATGTCCACCAGGAGAACCTCATTTGCAGCGGGGCCGATGCGGTGGTGGTCGATGCGGAGGTCGGGCTGCAGCCCGCCGAGGCGGACGAGGATTGGGTCGAGCGCGCTTCGGGTCGGGACGTCGACCTCGAAGATGGTCTGCAGCGCGTCGGGATGCTGTCGAGCCGCATCGTTGATGCGGACGGACAGATTCGCGAAATCGAAGCCGTCCTTTCGCCCTGGCTGGATCGGCCGGCGACGCACGAAGTGCGCCGCTGGACCGACGTGAACTCAGACCGGATGAGTTGCCGTCCCGTCCGCGGATCCTACGGCAATCCGCTGGCGCACTTGTGGCTCCCCGGAGCGGCGTTTTCCGCGATCGACTGGCGCGACGAGATCGCCCGGGCCTTCACCGCCGCGTTGGAGAGGCTCGCCGGGATCGCGCTGCCCCTGGCCGGCACTGCTCTCCGCGTCCGGCGGATCTCGCAGGACACGGCGATGTACGATCAGATTTTGCGCGCCACGGCGGAACCCGGAGCGCTGACGGACGGCGCGCAGTGGGACATTCTCTGCGCCGGCATCGCGGGGCGGACGAGTCGGCGCGGCCAGATCAGCCGCGAGGAGGCAGAGCCGCTGCGAAAGCGGGATGTCCCGCGTTTCGACTGCGAGCTCGGCGCGGGAGCCCTGGAAGTGCTGGCCTCACCGGAACGACGCCTGGCGAGCGGCGCCGGCCGGGTTGCCTTGGAGGAAGAGCTGCGGACCTGGCTCGGAAATCCGCCCGTTTTCGAGCGGAGGAAGGGTATCCGGGAGAAGGCGGTGTGAGCCCGCGGAGCAGGCGGGACGGAGGTCCGCCCCGCCTCTTGTTCTCGGGGACGGCCCTCTACGGATCACCGAGGCATTTTCCGTCCGTTCCGTTCGGCGTGGACGGAGTCACCCCGCTCGCGCCGATCCGGTTGATGGCGAACGGGCGGGCAGCCGGCAGGACGACGGTGATCGTGTGGGCGCCGTCCTCCGGCATGATCAGAAACGCCTGCGGCGTCTCGACCGCGGGACGGAAGAAGCGGAGTGCCGTGGCCGTCGGAAGCTGGCTGCGCCAGCCCGCGAGCCCGAAGGCCGTCTTCATCGCGAGGTCGAATTCGCCGTTTAAGGCGAATGGTTTGAACAGTGCCTCCTGGAACGAGGCGCTCGTCAGCGCGCGGCGGACGACGCCGGTCAGCAGGTTCCGCGCGGTCTCCGCGCTTCCAGCCTGGTCTGGCGTGGCGGCAATGGTGTTTTCGTTTGTCATGGGTTCATGCTCTCGGTTTTTGTTGGTGGGATGGCGGGCACGACGTGCCCACCAGAAGCACGGATTCCAGACGGCCGGATTACCGCGGGCGGCGCGATTTTCTGCGCTCAATGCCATCCTTCCCTCGCGCCGGCCCGCTCTGGCGCTACCGGGGCGCGATCGACGCGAAAAGTTCGGGGAATTTCGCGCGTGCCTCGTCGAGCCGACGATCCATCCCGGCGGACCGGCGATCCGACCAGCCGGCGGCAAGCGCCAATTCAAGGCGGGCCCGTCCTTCATCCATCCGGCGAAGGGCGAAGAGCGACGCGGCGAGGCTGTAGTGGGCATAGCCCGATTCCCTCGACTGCCCGAGCTCCGCTTGATCGGCTACGATCGCCTCCTCGATCAGGCGGGCTCCTTCATCCTTTCGGCCCAGCTGGAGCAGCGTCCAGCCCCACAGGCTCAAATAGCGAATCTGCCCGAAGTAGCCCAGATTCCCGTGTCGCTTAATGCTGCAGGCGCGCTCCAAGCGCTTCGCGGCCCCGGTCAGGTTGCCTTCCTGCAGCTCGATCTGAGCCAGAAGGCATTCGATGTCCGCTTCGTCCCCCGTGATGTTTGCCGCCGCCGAGAGTTCCTTCCGGGCTTCGGCGAACCGGCGAGTAACGTAGTGGACGTGGGCGAGGCCGATGACCGGCTCCGCGGTGCTCGGTGAGAGGTCCCGCGCCTTTGTGTAAAACGCGAGCGCGACCGCATCGTTTTCCAGCTTCTTCTCGATGTTTGCGCGGATCGACCACGTGAGCGAATCCGTGGGGCTCAGCGCGCAGGCGTCGGCGGCGAACGCGCGCGCCCGGCCCAACTCACCGCGTTCGCGCCAGCAGCTGGCGAGGCTGGTCAACGTCGCTCCTTCGTCCGGAGCGATGACCCGCGCCCGCTCGAAGATAACGGTGGCTTCCGCGAACCGGTTTGCCGCGTAAGAGACCTGCCCCAGCGCGCGGAGCGCCCGGGGCGAATCCGGCTTCAATGCGACAGCGCGATTCGCCTCGCGGCGGGCGTCCGTCAGACTGCGCTCCCCGAATCCCGAGCGGAGATAGCGCTGGCTATAAGCGAGGCTGAGCAAGGCGTGCGCGTCGCTCGAGGACTCGTCGAGCTCGACCGCGCGGTGGAAGAGCAGGATCGCATATTCGTTATCCGCGGTCGTGTATTTCCGGAAAAAGCTTCGGCCCCGCTCGATGACCTCCCCGGCCGTCGCGAGCTGGCGATCGCCATCGACGAGTCGCGAGGCGACGGGAGGATCTGTCTCGCGAGGCGGCATTCGCATCCAGACGACTGCGAGTGCCACGACCCCGACGAGTCCGAAGACCGTCTGCCGCCAGCGCGACTGCCGGGCAAACGGGCGGTGCGGGAGAGCGTTGGCAGACTCGATCAGCGCCAGC
Organism: Chthoniobacterales bacterium; assembly: GCA_038322235.1. Taxonomy (GTDB): domain Bacteria; phylum Verrucomicrobiota; class Verrucomicrobiia; order Chthoniobacterales; family SZAS-18; genus SZAS-18. The sequence goes on along the minus strand of JBBQFQ010000003.1, from coordinate 43,473 downwards.
AGCGCCTGGGAATTTTTCGGCCGATCGTCCCGGCGCGGCGACAAAAGGGCGAAGACGAGCGCTTCGCTGCGCGAGTCCAGCTTCACCTCGGCGGAGCGGGCCGCCATCGCGTGCCCACCCGCGGGCTGAAGGTGGTGAGCCATCACCTGGGCGCGCGATCCGGTCCCAAGCGTTTTCCCGGTGACCGCAAAATACAGCGTCGCTCCCAGCGAATAAAAATCCGAGCGGATATCCACGGATTCCTCGCGCAGCTGCTCCGGACTCGCGAAGTGCGGTGTCCCGAGCAGGCCCGTGTCGGTGAGACGGGCGTCATCCAAGGCGTCGAGCGATTTCACCAAGCCGAAGTCGATGACCTTCACCTGAATAGATCCCGCGCCCGCCGCATCGCGCATGACCATGAGATTCGACGGCTTGATGTCGCGATGGACGAGCTGGTGTTGCTCCGCCACTACGAGCGCATGGGCCACCTGCCGGGCGATCTCCCGTCCGCTCGCCGCATCGAGCGGGCCGTCCTGCTCGACGACCTGTTCGAGGTTCCGCCCGGGGACGAACTCCATGGCATAGAAGCGCCGCTCACCCTCGCTGCCGAGGTGCAGGACGGTGGCCACGTTTTGATGCCGAAGGCGCGCGGCAACCCGGGCCTCGCGCAGGAATCGCGCTTCCGCGGCCGCGTTCGCAAAGAACACCGGATTGATGAACTTCAGGACGACGGGGATTTGGAGATTGCGGTCAAATGCGCGGTAGGTGACGCCCATCCCACCCCGGCCCAGTTCAACGAGACCGCCGCAAGCGTCCGTCTCAATGCGGTATTGCTGAAACTCGACCGGCGGAGTGCTCCACATTGCTGAAGCGAGACTGGGCGCAAATTCGCCGCGCGCTGCGGTCGAGGAACCATCGAAGTTGAGCACGTCTGAGAGGGCACAACGCGGGCAGTCGAGGTCTGTCCGCGCTGGCCACAACGCGGACACGGCCGGAGCGGTTGGGATTCCTCCGGCAACCGATCGTCGGAGTCCGGCCCTGGTTCATCCATCTCGAGGGCGGGATACCAGCCGCCCTCGGCGCTGACAACGCGGGAATGCACCGCCTGGCCGCGGAGAGACCCGCCGAGTGCGGGGCCGCGCGTCCGAAGTGCCGTGCAAGCGCCTCATCCGGGACGGATTCCGGGCGGGCCGAAGCTGAGCTCAGCCGGAGACGGCGCGGAGCAAATATTTGAGCTCGTCGTCCACCTCGGCCTCCGATCCGACGGTCTGGGCGATCTCGGCGCGCAGCGAATCCCGGAAGCGCTTGCGGAGGCGGTGCACCGCCAGACGAATCGTTTCGAGGCGGCTCCCCAGCTCGCCCGCGGCGGTTTGGTAGGCGTTTTCCGGCGGGTCACCGCGCAGGAAAGGGATGAGGGCGTCGAACGTGCGCTCGTCCTCCCGCCGTTCGTAGTCCTGACGCAGACGATGGTGGGCTCGTTCGATCACCAGTTCGGCCCAGCGGCGGTCGAAGGCGATCTCCGGCGCGGTGGCGACGCTGGCCGCACTGAGCTGTTCCTCGCCATTGAGATTCGACAGGGAGAAAACCGGTACCCCGCCGCCCCGCTTCTGGGCCCGATCGCGGGAGCGGGTATCCATCACGTGATGCTTCAGGGCAGTGAGCAGAAACGACCGGAACGTGGAGCTTCCCGGTGCGACCCGGGCAAAGATTTTCCGCCGCAGGAGCAACGCGAAAAACTCCTGCGTCAGATCCTCCGCGTCGTGTTGCGAATGCATTTGGCGACGGAGGTACGCGTAGATCGGGCGCCAGTAGATCGAGCACAGCTGCTCGAGCGCCTGCTGCGCATCGGCCGTCTCCCCTCCGGCGATCTGGACGAGCGTCCACCTCGTGGTTGCGAACATGCCAGCTCCGTCGTGCGTACGTTCGTCCATCGTCGGTAGACGCCCACCGTTATCGGGGTGACCACGGCGCGGCAAGGGATTCGTGCGGGAGGGATTCGCACCGCGGCCGGATCCTTCGGCCCGCTCCCTCCCGCCTGCGTTCCACTTCCGCGCGAATCCGGCACTTGGCACAATCGCATTCGCCCGCCAGACTATCCCGATGTCCGCCGAGGGAGCGCCCGCCGAATTGCCGTCTGAATCCGTGCCCGACTGCCCTCACGAGCTGAGGCGCACGCTCAGTCTCTACAAGGGTCTCGTGGAGGTCGCGTCGCTCATCAATGGCATCACGGAATACCGCGAGCTGCTCACCGCCATCATGGACGTCGCCCGCCGGGTGATCGGCGCGGAAGGAAGTTCCCTGATCCTCTGGATGGAGGAAGGGGAGACGCTGAAGCTGGTCGTGGCGCGGTCGCCGATGGGCGAGGGCATCATCGCTCCAAACATGCCGGTACCGAAAGCGAGCATCGCGGGCTGGGTTTTTGATCACGCGACGAGCCTCAACATTCCGGATGCTTACGCGGACGAACGATTCCACCGCGGCACCGATGCGAAGACCGGATTTCGCACGCGCAACATTCTCTGCGTTCCGCTGAAGCGCGAGGGCGGCTGCATCGGCGTGCTCCAGGTGATCAACGCTGTGGGCAAGGATGCGTTCGACGCGCGCGATCAGGAGGCGTACGAGGCGTATGCGTTGCTCGCGACGACCGCGATCGAAAAGCTGCGGCTGCTCGAGCAGGAAAAGGAGCGGGCGCGCTTCGAGCGCGAGCTCGGGATTGCCACCGAGATCCAGGAGAGCTTTCTGCCGCATTCCATGCCGGTGCGGCCGGACCTGCAGTTCGCGGCGCAATACCATCCGGCCCGCGAGGTGGGCGGGGATTTCTACGACGTCTTCGAGATGGGCACGGACGAGATCTATTTCGTGATCGGCGACGTGGCCGGCAAGGGCGTGCCGGCGGCACTCCTCATGGCCCAGTCGCTGAGCCTGCTGCGGCTCATCATCACCGAGGGGCTCGAGCCGGGTGATGCGATGACGCGCTGGAACAAGGCCTTGAGCGAACGGATCGTGCGGGGATTCTTCGTCACGGCTGCGTTGGGCCGGATCACTCCCTCGCGGCGGCGAGTGGAGATCGCGTGCGCCGGGCATTGTCTGCCGGTCGTGGTGCATCCCGATGGAACCGCCGCCGAGGTGCAGATCAAATCGCGCGCGCCGATCGGCATGCTTGCGAACAAAAAATACGAGACGACCACGCTGGAGTTCGGCGCGGGGGACTGGCTGGCGTTCTACACCGACGGCCTGAGCGAGAGTCACGGCCCCGGCAGCGTGCTGCTCGGCACCGAGCGAATCGTGGCCGCACTCCAACGTCGGTTCGAGTCATCCCAGGAGATCATGGAGGCGCTCGCGAAGATGGAGGAGGTCCATCGGAGCGGGCTGGATCCGCACGACGATCTCACGCTTTTCGTCTTCGGGTTTCCCGTTGGGGCCTCGGAATCACAGATGCCCACGGAAGATCTGGTCGTGCGCCGCGATCTTGAGTTCACCAGCGAGGCGGACCGGCTCGGCGACGTGCGGAAGTTCGTGCGGGAGTTCATCGAGCAATGCGCGACAGATTTGCAGGACGATCTCGATCTCGTTGTGCTCGGTCTGGATGAGGCGTGCGCCAATGTGATCCGGCACGCCTATCGCAACGAGGCCGGGCACCCGATCAAACTTTCCGCCATGGCGGATGCCTACGAGGTGCGCTTCCGGCTCCGCGATTACGCGGGCCCGCTTCGCCGCGATGAACTGGCGGGCCGGCCCCTCGAGGATGTTCGTCCCGGCGGCCTGGGGCTGCACTTCATGCGCCGGGTCTTCGAGCACGTGGATTTCACGTGCAAGGGCGACGGCACGGAACTGGTCCTCAGGAAGCGGCGGTGATTTCGATGACGCGCCCGAGCGCGGTCGAATAGAGCAAGCCGTCCCGGACGTGCAGACCGAGCCCGACCCGCAGCGCGCCGACGTAGAGGGAGAGCTGCGCGCGGTGTTCGCGCCTGAGCCGCGCGATCATGTCCGCGTCGGATTCGTCCTCCTGGCGGCGATCGGTCTTCCACTCGAGCACGGTGGCAATCCCAGCGGCGTCAATGAGCACGGCGTCGATCACGCCCTCGAGCCAGCGCGGTGGAGTGGTGGCGATCGCATGGGTGAAGGGCACCTCGATGAGAATCCGGGGGTGGGCGGCCGCGAGCTCGGCGAGCCCGGCGCAGGCGAGGAGCCGATCACACTCGATCTCCCCGCGGGCTCGCGTTTCGGGATCTTCGAGCGTCGCGAGCGCCTTGCGGGCCCAGTTCGCGCGCCAGCTCTCGTCCCAATGCCACGGGAACGTGGCGACGGATTCGTGCCACCACGTGCCATAATCCCGGCCGCCGGGCGCTTCCAGCAAAGGCACCGGTCCATCCGCGGGGCGGCGCGGTCTGGAGGGCGCGTCGCTGGCTCGGATCCCCCGCGCGAGCGGGCGCACCGCCGCCGCGGCGTGCCAGGGAACCGCATCCTCGACAACCGGCGCGATGCCGGCGGGACGGGCTTCCGCATCGGCCGCCCCGGCGCCCCCCGGTGGCGCCTCGGGCAGTTCCGCGATAACCTGCGCGAGGTGGGGGAGCAGCGTGGAATAAGCGGCCTCATTGCTCTTCGGGCGACGGTAGAAGCCCCCGGTGGAATCCGGGAGGACCAGGAGCCGCCGCGCGCGGGTGAGGGTGACGTAGAGGAACCGGCGAAATTCGTCGTCGCGGGCGGTGAAATCGCCGTCCGGGCTCCGCGCTTCCCCGATGGGCTGGCCCAGACCAACGGCAATCACGACCGGCCACTGCAGGCCCTTTGCTTTCTGCGCGCCGATGATTTCCACGCCATCCCCGGCCGGCGGCAGTTCCGGTTCGATCGCTTCCAGCGCGGTGATCCGTTCGCGGACCCAGGTCCGAATGTCACGCCCTTCGCAGCCCGCCCGAGCCGCCGCTTCGCGTAACGCCTCGAGTGGCTCGGTGGGAAGATCGAGGGCCGCCAGGCGTCCGGCGAGGTTCGTCGCTGAGAGGATGGCATCGACCAGCCCAATCGGCGTCGCCTTCGGACCGGAGGCGAATGTCCGCAATTCGAAGAGGGTCTGCAGAGCTGCCTCGGCGCGCGGGCAGATGGCCGCGATCTCCGCCGCCGGCGGCGTGAGGAACTGCAGCGCGCCCAGCCGGTGCACCTTGAGCAGGGTGACGTCGCTGAGGCCGAAGATGTCGCGCAGCACGCCGATGAGTTCGAACCGATCCCAGGGTTCGAGGAGGACGTGGAGGATCGCAGTCAGCCAGCTCCAGTCGGGCTGGAGGCGGGCGATTTGCTGGACGGCACGGAGGCGGATCGGCACGCCGGCGTCCTCGAGGTGCCTGGCGATGGGAGCGAGCCAGTCCTTCCGCGGAGCGATGATCGCAATGTCCGACCAGCGTGCGACGCCGAGCGCCTCGCACCCGGTGCGTTGCAGCCAGGAGGCGACCTGGTGCGCTTCGGCGTCGCGCGTTGCCTCGGAGTTCCCGCTCGTCAGGGGGGTGAGCGGGAGACGCCAGACGGCACCGGGCCCGGCGTGGGGGCGCGAAATCAGGGTACGATAGGGAGCGCCGCCGGAGACGATGGCGATGCCCGCGTCCGCAAAGACGGCGTTGGTGAGCCGGACAAGCGCCTCGTCGCACCGCATCGTCACGCTCAACTCGATCTGCGCTTCATCCTGTCCGGCCGATTCCAGCGCGTTGCGATAGCGCGCGAAATCAGCGGGACTGGCCCGGTTCCGATAGATCGACTGTTGATCGTCGCCCACGAACGAGAAGTGGCCCGGTCGGGGCGGCGGCGCGGTCGGGTCGTCCGGCCATTCCCCCGTCGGCGTGCCGGGAAGACGCGAGATCTCGGCGAGGATTTCGAACATCGTGCCGCTTGTGTCCTGGGCTTCGTCGAGGAGCACGCGCGGGGCCTCGGCCCGGATCGATTCGAGCGTCGGGCGATCGCGCAACAAATCCCGCGTGAGGCGGATCATGTCCTGGAAGCCCAGCATGCCCTCCTGCACGCGGTACGCCGCAAAGCCCGCGGCGAGGCGGCCTTCGGCTTCCGCCCGCGCGTGTTCGATCCAGAGATGCAGCGGCGCCATGGCTTCCTCCCAAGCAACAACGATTTCCCCGGTCTTCCCGCTCAGCGTTGGCAGTCCGATGAATTCGGCCTCAGAATCCCACTCCGTGAGCCAGCGGCGGGAAGCGGCTTTCGTCCGTTCAGCGTTCTTCACGCTGTTTCCCCTGACCACGGTGCGCAGAAGGCGGCTGAAATCAGGCTTGGGGGGACTCGATCCGAGGCTGGGCGGCAACCTCTCGCCTTCCGCCTCCAGAGCGACCCCCAGGAGATCCTCGTAGGGGATCAAGCGCAGCAAAGTGCGGCTGATGGGAATCGCGTCCGCCTCGGCGGATTGAGCGAATCGCTCGCCGAGGCGGGCGACCGTCTGGTCATCCGCGAGTTGAATCCGCGCGGGCAGCCCGAGCGCCGCGCCATGGGCGGCGAGCAGGCTCAGGCAGAAGCTGTGAATGGTGCCAAAGAAAGCCCGCTGCAGGCCACCGACGGCGCGCTGCGCCTGGCTTCCGGCCGGCCGCGCCAGATCTCCGTGCCCGGCGGCGGCCGGTTCCCGGATCGCGATCAGGGAGGTCTCGAGCGCGCGGGCCCGCAGCTCGGCCGCCGCCGCCTTGGTGTAGGTGACCACGACCAGCTGGGCGGCGTGGTTCGTGCCGGCGAGAGCGTCCTCCAGCACCAACCGGGCAATCCGCGAGCTGATCGCGGTGGTCTTGCCCGTGCCGGCTCCGGCGCAGACTGCGAAATTGCGACCGGTCTCCCGGGCGAATCGCTCGCGGGCGGCCTGATCAGCGGGCGGGTGGGCGCTGATCATCTAGAGTCGCCAGCGTCGGAGTAGAACCATCCGGAGGCGCGGAGGCGCGCCTCGAGGGTGGCGGAGGGAATCTCACGCGTGGTGATGGGGAGACTCTCCTTCGTGTAGCCGCCGCTGCGGTCGTGCAGCGGCGATCCCAGCCCGTACCGACCGTCGCGCTGCATCCCGCTGAGCCTTTTCCGCCAGGGCTCGAAGTCCGAGAGCGCAGCGCGGGAGAGTTTTCGCGACGGATCCGGACTTTCGACGCGGACGAACGTGAGCAGGAGATCTCCGCTCGTTTCCTCCAGGCACCAGGCATAGCCGACCAGTTCGAGCCCGGTTCCCTTGGCTGCATTTAGCGAAGGCGCGCCGCCGGTCTTGTAGTCGACCACGGCGATGTCCTCGCCCCGGCGAAATTCCAGATCGAGACGGCCTTCCAGAAAAGGCTCAGCCTCGCGGGTGACCTTTCGCTCGGTCACGAGGGTCCAGGAGCCATCGCTGAAGGACGTCTCCTGCAGGGCGTGGAGGAAACCCCGGACGATCGAACCGGCGCGCGCGAGCAGACTGTGCCACCACGTCGTGATTGGCTCATCCATTTCGTTCAGCCGGCGGAGAGCCTTCACCATGGGACGGGGCGCCGACAGCTCGTCCTGCAGCAGACCGCGCGTCAGCCTCACCCCCGGCGGGCAGGCGCGGGCAAGGCGGAGCGCCAGCTCCTCGTGAACGATGTCGCCAACGATGGAGTCCGGCCGACGTACAAAACGGCGCTCGAGATCCCGTCGCTCGGCCGCCTGGAACAGGTGCCGAAGCGCTGCTCGACCCGGTCCTGCCACGATCCCATCAAGCTTGCTGGGGGAGAACTTCGTGGGCTCGTGCGGAGCGAGCGCGCTGAAGTCGAACGAGTATTCATCGAAGGGCGCCGACGGATCCGCGCGCCGATCGTGCATCGCGCGAAACTCGACCGCGTCGGGAAGATCGGTCGGCTCCCGATCCACGGCCCGCGCGGACTTGCGCCAGAACTCCATCGGGGCGTCGCGCCCGCGTGCGGAGACCGCCCGGAGCAGCCAGGCGTTCGGAAACTCCGGCCGATCCGGCTCGGCGGCGTTGAGCTGACTCGAGGCGAATGCGATCGGCCCATCGCACTGGGCGAGGAGATTCAACCACGCCGCCTCCTGCGAGCCGAGCGCGTCCGAGGATGTGGCGAGCCGGGTGACGCCCGGCCGTTGGTTCCAGGTCCGGCGGAGGCCATCCGGGAGGAAGCGGGGGATCACCGGCGCGGCGGGCCAGACGGATTCGACGCACTGCATCAAGAGCACGCCGCTCCACGTCTGCCCGGTCGCTTCCTCGAGCGTCGTGAGCACGATCCGCGCGTTCGGCGTGTTCCGGGCGTTCTCCGCGTAACGGGACGGCGTGGCGGCGAGCGCGGCCTCCAACGTCGCGAGGACGGCGCGGCCGGAAACTGCTTCCGTCTCCGGCACCCAGGAGGCAGCAGAGTTCCAGAACAGCTCGACCGCCGCAGCATCCAGGCCCACGGCGGCAATGGCGCGGAGCCAGATCCGGTGAAACTCTGCCAGCGGGGCGCGCTCGGGCCACTCGCCGAGCTGCGTCGCGAGGGGCGCAATTTCGGAGCGGAGGGCGCAGAATTTCGCGCGCGCCGACTGGATGTCCCCGAAGCGGTAGACGAGCCGGTCCTCCTCCTCGATTTGCCTCGCGGGATCGAGGGTGGCGTCCCGCTCGGCCCGGAGTCGGAGCAAGGCCGGGGCCGAGTGCCCCTCGCGGTAATAGGCGACCAGCGCGCGGAGGAGACGCGTGGATTCGTCCGGCTCGGGACGCTCGCCGATCCGGTCTTCGTGGCGGATTCCGCGTCGCGCGAGAGCCCGGCTGAGCAGCAGAGACGTCGCGCTCCGTGTCGGGAAGACCACGACGAAGCGCGCGTACCCGGGAGTTTCTGGGGCGACGAGCCAGCGCGCGATGGAGGCGGCGGCGCACTCGATTTCGTCGCGGGATTCCACGCCGGTGACGAGTTCGAGCGTGGCGCCGGAGGGATCCACCGCGGCGAGCTCGATGCTTTCCACGAACGCCGCGTTCCGCGCCCCGGCATCCATTGGCATCGATTCCAGCGCGGCGGGCAGCGCGCGCTCGAGGGTCTCGCACCACGCTTGGGCGGCGGATTCGTTGGCGGAACGCGGCGCTGGGAGCCACATGGTGATCCCGCCGCACGCGGCGGCCGCCGCTTTGATCAGGGGCTGAAGGCGGGAGCAGGTTTCGTCGATTCCAACTAGGCCGAGGCGAACCTCGCGGAGAACGTGGGAGGCATGCCCGGCGGCGCGCAGCCGCCGGTCCACGCCGGGCAGCCAGGCGGGATGAGCGCGAAGCCGGGCGACGAACGGCGCCATTGAGGCCGGAACGAGCCGGGAAAAAAACTCCGGCGTCTCGAGCATCCCGGCGGAATCAGCCTCGTCCAGCGACTGCATCCAGCCTGAGGGATCGAGGGCGATCTCCTTTTCCCCGCGGGCCTCCGCGCTCAGGCGCGCCGCGAACTCAAGGACCTCCCGCCCGGTGGTCAGGAGGGGAACTCCCAAAGCGGCGCCCAGCTGGGCCCGGAACGAGAACGGCGTGAGAAATTGCAGGCCGAGCGTCGCCCCGCCCGCGCGAAAGAGCATGCTGCGGGCCCAGTCCGCCTGTCCCCGCGTGGAGCAGACGAGCCAGCTGGGTCCATCGCCCGCCAGGACCCGGGCAGCGGACGCGCGACACCACGCTTCAATTTCACCGCTCCAAGCCGAGGCGAGGTCGTTGTACAGACGCAAAGCCCGCGGAGCGCTCATCCGTTGGATCGCGGGTCGCCCCCGCGGGCGCGGCGCATCAGATCGCTGACATTGCGCACCACCATCGACTCGCCGGCGGAGACGTCGGCGAGCCGCACATTGGCGAGCTGGGCGAAGCGCTCCTTCAGCGTCGCGTGGAGGGGACCGCCGTGCAGCTCAGCATCGAGCTCGAAAGCCTTCCGCATCAGCCCGGTGAGAAAGTCCGCGGCGACGAGCGTGAGGAGATAAACGTTTCCGATCAGAGAGGCCGTGATGTTGATGACGCTGCTAACGCTGATGTTGAGCTGCTTCAGGACATCGACGCTCGAGATCAGCAGGAGAACAAGCCCGACGATCGTCGTGATCAGGATCCGCTGCCGGAGGGAGCCCAGGGACGCGTTCATGTCCGCTTCGATCATCGGAGCACAGAGCCGGCGGGCGTCGAGCACGACGAAAAGCGGCGCGAGCATGAAGGCCACAAAAGCGGCGAAAAGGTAGAGGCTGCCAGCCTGACCGGCGATGATCACCGCCAGCATGTAGAAGAGCGTGTAGAGAGGGGCAATGAGCGTGCAGACCCAGCCGGGCATGGGGGATTCCGGCAGGAGGGTGCGAAGCGTGAGGCAGGCGCGGATGAGTCCGGGGAAGAGCGCGAAGATCTTCGGAAAAAGGATCTCCACGGCGAGAAGCACGTAGAACGACTTCAACGCGTTCAGCTCGGACCGGCTCCCGGAGACAAGCCACGCGACGGGGATGCAGAAGATCAACATCGGTCCTACGAGCTGGCAAAAATAGGCGAAGCGCGCGAGCCGGCGGGAATCCTTGACCTCGCTCCACTGCCACGCGGCCCAGAGCGTCAGGGCCGGCGCGAGAACCTGGAGCGCGAAAAGCGCGAGGCCGATCAACTTCAGCGCGAGGTATGGATTGCTCCCGTCGAAGAGCATCTTGAAGGTCGGCCCGATCTGAAAGATGGCGGCGATCGAAAGCCCCACGCCACTGAACCAGAGAATCGCCCGCCGCCATGCCACGTAATTCTGGCCGATCGGGAACTCGATCGGGGTGGAGGCGGTGAGCAGCGTGGCCCGTTCGTCGGCGCTGGCCGCGGCGTTCGTGAAATTGCTCGCGAGGATCCGGCGGGCGAACAATCCGGCGAGCCCGGATACTTCCGCGCTCTTCCCCGCGACGCGGTGCGCGAAATCGGCCGCTGCGGCGCCGGGGACATGCGGACCTCCCGGAGCCACCGCGGGTGAGGCGGGCAGCTGCGGCGGCAGCGCCGGAAGCGAGGGCGGCAGCGGCGGAGCCGTCTCCGGCCCGAGGACCGAGCCGACCGCGTCCCACGCCGTCGCGCCTTCCCGGCAGCAATGGGTCGCGTCGGAGATTTCCCCGCGCGACCGCATGGCGAGGAGGCCGTCGAGCGAATACGGGCCGTTCGGCTGGTTGTTGCGCAGGATGTAGTAGTCGTTCATCGCGATGCCACCATGACTGTCCGTGCCGCCGCTGCGGGTGTCGAGCCCCGGAAGCGCACAAAAGAAATCTGCTGGCGCGCCATCGGGCGATTCGCATAGTCGGGTGTCATGGAAACGCCTTCGACCCCGCCGAGCCCCGAACAATCCCAGCTCTCGACCCGGACCGTGGTCACGACCGTGCTCATTTTTACCGCGCTTCCGCTGGTCGTGCTCGGCACGCTCATCGCCATCGTCATCGCGACGAATTTCAACATCCTCAACTGGATGGAGTGATCGGAAGCGTCACCGGGCGGCGGTATACAGGGTCACGATTCCCGCGCTGAGAGGCCGTTCCGCGGGCTCGCGGAAGCCGCATTCCTGCAGCAGCGTCAGCATCGTTTCACCGCTCGGAAATCTCTCGATCGATTCGCCGAGATATTCGTAGGCGGCGGGCTCGCCGGTGACGAACCCCGCGAAGCGGGGGAGAATCTGGTGGAGATAGGCGCGGTACGGAGCGCGCAGGATGCCGCGCGGCAGTGAAAAATCCAGCACGGCGACATGCCCGCCGGCTTGCAGCACCCGCCGCATCTCGCCGAGCGCCGCGCTCCACGAAGACATGTTCCGCAAGCCGAAGGCGACCGTCACCGCGTCGAAGGATTCGTCCGCGAGCGGGAGCTGCGTTCCATCGGCCACAATGAGGTGACGCTGGCCCCGCAGACGTCGGGCCTCGCGGAGCATGGGCAGGCAGAAATCCGCGCCGACAATCTCCGCGTCCGGGTTCCAGCGGGCGAGCGTTTCCGCGAGCACGCCGCTCCCGGTGGCGAGATCCAGAATGCGGCGGGGTCGCCATTCCCCGACGGTGCGGGCCGTCGCGCGCCGCCAGCCGCGGTCGAGTCCGCCGGAGAGTAATGCGTTCGTCAAATCGTAGCGGCGCGCGATCCGGCTGAAGAGGCCGCGCACAAATTCAGGATCCTGTTGACGGAGCGTGGGCGGAGTCGGACCAGCGGATTCACTCATCACTCTGCACGATGCGGAGCGACGCCGTTCAGGCAACGCGAACGATGCGCCCGGCGAGGGTGGTGCATTTAAGCCAGTGCGGAAATTGGATCGCGTTTCGCTGGCGAGAATTTTACACCGAAAGCCAGTTACGAAATTGACACCCGCAGGATTTGCTGGCCATCTAGCGGCTTAGAAGAAAAAAGCGTGCAACCTCGCGCTGCGCTGCTAAAACGCCCCCACGCGGCGTCAGTTCCGGTTCCAGCCAATGCGATTGGCAGAGCACCTTCTGACGCGCGAATTGATTCCAGACGGCTCAAAATCACACCTCCAAACGAACGAACGCCATGTTCCTGCTTGCTGCTCTCACAAAGACCGCTCATCCCAACGTCGTTATCGATTACTTCGTCAAGGGCGGTCCCATCATGTGGCCGATCCTGGTCGTCTCCATCGTCGCGGTGATGGTCCTGCTGGAGCGCTTGATCTGGTGGGTGCGCGAGAAGAGCAAGCGTGAGCCAGAGAAGATCGAGAAAGTCTTCGCCGCGATCGAAACCGGCGACCTGAAGCAGGCGTCGACGCTTTCCCGCAGCTCCCAGGATCCCGTGCTCCGGATGATCTGGCACGGCCTCAACCACTATCACGCCTCGATGGAAGGTGCGCTCGCGGTCGCCTCGGGCATCGAAGTCCAGCGGGCGTCGCGTTTCCTGCCCGTCATGGATACGTTGATCACCCTCGCCCCGCTCCTCGGCCTCCTCGGCACGGTGACGGGCATCATGGGCGCCTTTAACGCTGTCTCGGACGCCGGTCTGGATCCTGGCGCCGTTTCGGCCGGCATCGGTGAGGCGCTCATCGCCACCGCCTGCGGTCTTGCGATCGCGATGGGCGTGCTGATCCCCTACAACTTCTTCACTGCCCGGGTCGAGCGCCTGAAGTTCGAACTCGACACCGCCGCCACGAACATTGCGGTCATGTCGGACACCCTCGGCCGCGATAAAATCGACGCCGTCGTTCGCGCGTCCTAAGGAATCCTTCGGATCATCGTCATCCTGATTTAGAAGGAACCCAAAACTCATGGCTGGAGGAAGCGGCGGCGGCAGAATGGCACTCGGCGGAAAAAAAGCCCGCATCGAGATCATTCCGCTCATCGACATCATGTTTTTCCTGCTCGCGAGCTTTATGCTCGTCAGCTTGAGCATGCTCAAACTCGAAGGTCTCAAGGGCGTGAAACTGCCTGGGGCGAAAAGCGCCGTGGCAGAGCAAAAGCCCGACTTCCACACCGTCAGCGTCACCGAGAGCGGTGAGGTCGGGATCGACAAGGAGCAAATCCGGATGGAAGATCTCTTGGGGAAACTGGCCGTCATTGCCGCCGGCGATCGGCGCATGAGCCGCGAGCCCCGCGTCTACTTAAACGCGGATCGAAACGCCACGCATGGCGCGGTCGCGGACGTGCTCGACAAGATCCGCTCCGCCGGTGTCACGCGCATCACCTTCGCCATCCAGGCCGGCGCTCCGACCGGCAAGGACATTCCGAAAAAATAGGCGATGAAGAAAAACATTCTGAAAGGCCCCAGCGGGGGCAAGAAGGCGCGGATCGAGATCATTCCGCTCATCGACATCATGTTCTTCCTTCTCGCGAGCTTCATGCTCGTCAGTTTGAGCATGATCAAGCTGCAGGGCATGCAGATGACCCTGCCGTCGATCAACACTCCCCCGCCGCCGCCCACGCAGGAGCGGCCGGAAATCATCACGCTCCAGATCATGCCGGATGGCCAGTACGTCATGGACAAACAACCGATGTCGGCGGAGGCCGTGCTCTCTTCCCTTTCCAAGCGCCTCGAGGCGGACAAGAAAGAGAAGAAAGACACCCGTGTCTTCATCAACGCGGACAAGGCCGCCACCCACGGCATGGTGATCGATGCCCTCGACAAGGTGAAGGCGACGGGAATCGCCAAGGTCACGTTCTCGCTCAAGCCGAAGACGCTCTCGCCCGATGGTGGGGCGACGGCCGCGCCCGGTGCTCCGGCGGCTCCGGCCAGCCCGGCAGCGCCCCCACCTAGCAACCCTTGATGATTGTGGCGCCCTGGCCTCTCGGCGGGCGCCCCACCTGAATACGGCAACCGATGAAAGCCTATTTGATGCGGCGAAACCCTTGGTGGTGGATGCTGATAATGCTGATTTTTTCGCTCCTGGTCCACGCCGGACTGCCCCTTGGGGCGGCATACTTCGGCTGGGGAAAGAAGGTGGAGGACGAAGGCGAGCCGGTGCGCGAACTGATCGCGGATTTCGACGCTCCCGAATTGGCGCCCGATGAAACGCCTCCCCCGACGCCTGAGCCCACCCCCGAGGAAACGCCTGAGCCGACTCCCGAGCCGACTCCGGATACGACCCCCGAATTCGCGGAGGAAACGCCAAACACGCCTCCTCCGACGCCGAAGCCCGTCACGACTCCGGCCTCGAAGCCGAAGCTGACCCCGGTGCCTCCGGGAACCAAACGTGGACCTGTTCCCCAGACGGGGATCGTTGGCGGGAGCAAGGATCCGAACGCGAAGCCTCCCGGCGGGGCGCCTGGCAATTGGTCGACCCCCAAGCCATCGTATCCGTTTCAGGCGAAAAAAATGCGGATTCAGGGATCCGGCGGCTGCCGGATTACCACAGACGCCTCCGGCCGCGTCATCGCCGCGCAGATGTCGCCCGGGATTCATCCCCTCCTCGATTCCATGGTCGAGAATTACGCTCGGAGCTCCTGGAAGGGACCGCCGAATACGACCCGGACGGTGCCAATCACGTTCCAGCTCACGGATTGACGTTTTTCCCGCCGCCCGCAGTTTCCTGCGGGCGGTTTGGTTTCCGGGGCAGATTCGTCCGCAGACCGTTCGCCAGAGTTGACGTCCGACTTTCCCGTTGTTGACGGTGTCCTATATCCGGCGTCGGGCTGGAATAAATAATATTTGCATTTTCTCCCGCCGCTGCGAGGCTGAGAAGCCGAGTAAGAGAAAAGTACTTTAGGTTGTTGGTGGATTGTTCAGTTGAGGTCGCTCAAGGGGACAGTTTGAAATCCGATTACCGGAAACGCAGATCCCCGAAGGCCTCTTCACCCTGGCAATTCAGAAAACAAGCAACCTATGTCAGCCAAACTCTACGTCGGAAATCTTTCCTTCAACACCAGCGATAACGATCTGCAGGATCTTTTCGCCCAAGTCGGCCCCGTTCGCGAGGCGATGATCATGCAGGATCGCGAAACCGCGCGTTCGCGCGGCTTCGGCTTCGTCACGATGGAGAATGCCGCGGACGCCCAGAAGGCGATCTCGGAATTCCATGGCAAGCAGGTCGACGGACGTCCGCTCACCGTCAATGAAGCCCGCCCGCGCGAAGAGCGCACCGGCGGTGGTGGTTACGGCGGCGGTGGCGGCGGTGGCGGCCAGCGTTCCTACGGTGGTGGCGGTGGTGGTGGTGGCGGCGGCGGCAAGCGCGATTCCTACAATCGCCGCTAAGTTCGAGATCCATCCGTCCTCTACCTGACCAGTCAACCGGTCGGGCAAGATGCCCGCGCCCGGTGCCTCACGGCATCGGGCGCTTTTTTTTACGCCGACGGCCCCGCTGACATTACCGCAGCTTCTGCTACGGATGCCGGCCATGCGCTTTCCACCCTTTATCGCGCTCACCGTTCTCTTTGCGCATCTCGCGGCGGCGGGAGAATCTGCCCGCGTTTCGCCGTCGGTCCTCACCGGCGTGCGGGAGTTGCAGGAGCGCGCGCAAGCGGGCGACTCGCGTGCGTTCGCAATCGTCGAGTCGCTCACCACGGAAGTGGGGCCGCGTCTCGCGGGCTCAGCGGGCGACGTCCGCGCCGTCGCCTGGGCCGAAGGAAAAATGAAGGCCCTGGGCTTCGACCGGGTCTGGACCGAACCGGTGGAGATCGAGGGCTGGGAGCGCGTGTCGGAACACGCTGAAATTCTCAGCCCGAGCCCGCAACCGCTCAGCGTCGCGGCCCTCGGGGGAAGCCCATCCACGCCCGCTGGAGGACTCGATGCCGAGGTCGCGGTCTTTGCCGATACCGTCGCGCTGGAAGCGGCACCAGAGGGTTCGCTCGCCGGGAAAATCGCTTACATCGGAGGAGTGATGGAGCGATCGCGCGAGGGCCGGGGCTACGGACCGGCCGTGAAGGCGCGAATGGAGGGGCCGATCCTCGCAGCGCGGCGCGGAGCCGTGGCGCTCCTGATCCGGTCGGTCGGGACGGATCGGCACCGCTCACCGCACACGGGGATCGTGGGATGGCTCGCCGGCGTCGCACGCATTCCTTCGGCCGCGCTTTCGGTGATCGATGCAGAACAGTTGGAGCGCCTGGCCAAACGCGGTGCACCGGTTCGCGTGAAGCTCACGATCGAAACCGTTGCCGATGGACCGAAGCGCTCGGCAAACGTGATCGGGGAAATCACCGGATCGGACCCGAAAGCCGGGATTGTGCTTCTCGGGGCCCACCTCGACAGCTGGGATCTGGGGACGGGTGCGCTCGATGACGGCGCTGGCGTGGGAATTGTTCTGGGCACCGCGAAATTGATCCGGATGCGGACGGAAAAGCCCCGGCGCACGCTCCGAGTCGTGCTTTTCGCCGCAGAGGAAACTGGCATCCACGGAGCCCGGGCGTATTCCGCCGCCCACGCCGATGAAGCCAGCAGACACGTACTCGCGGTCGAGGCCGATCTCGGCGCCGGACCCGTGTGGCAGATGACCTGCGCTTTCGATAACGACGGCGCGGCCGTCGCATCCGCGCTGGCGGAATCGCTCCGGCCCCTCGGGATCGAGATTCGGCGGGGGAATGCGTCCGGCGGACCCGATGTCGGCCCGATGGTGCGCCGCGGTGTCGCCGCGGTGGATCTGGCGCTCGACAGCACCTCGTATTTCGACGTTCACCACACGGCGGAGGATACGCTCGACAAGATTGACCCCAAGCACCTCGATCAATCGGTCGCGGCGTTTGTGACCACCGCTTGGATCGCGCTCAGCGCGGAAGGGAGCTGGCACTCGGTGCGGGTCGATCCCGCCGCTGCGGAAAAATGACGGACTGGCACAATCGTCGGGAATGTTGTCGAATGGATCGATGGAAACCTGTGATCCGGCTGCGCCGCGGGCGTCGCTCACGCCGCACCTGACGATTCGCGACGCGGCGTGCGCCATCCGTTTCTACGAGGAGGCTTTTGGGGGACGGGAGATCGAGTCGATGCGCAGTCCGGACGGTCGCGTCTTGCGGGCGGAGCTCGAACTCGGCGGTGCGACCCTGACTCTCGCGGAGGATTTTCCCGCGTGGGGTTCCGCGAGCGTGCAGAGTTACGGGGGCTCGCCGGTGTCTTTTCGTCTCGTCGTTGCCGATGTCGATGCCGCGCTCGCGCGTGCGCTCGCCGCCGGCGCGTTGCTTTTGAGGCCGATCGAAGACCAGCCCTGGGGCGAGCGATCCGTCTTCGTCGCCGATCCGTTTGGCTTTCGCTGGAATCTCGCCGCGCCTACCGAGGAGCTGACGCGCACCGAAGTCCGACGGCGCATGGCGCAGATGCTTCATGGCGTCGGGTGACTTCCGACGAAGCGCGCGTGTAGCGTCTGAACGGCCTCTCGGACGCGGTCGTCAGGCACCAGCCAGGAGATGCGGAATGAAGAGGTGGCCACGCCGCGCGGCTCAATTCCCGCGGCCCGCAGCAGGCTGGTGCCCGCGAGGACGTTTGCGTGCGTCGCGTTGATCCCGGTCCCGATCGCGCTGACGGCGCCAAGTTTCTCCTCGATGCGCACCCCGTCGCCGAAGTTTTTCGCGAGAGCGGCGCGCAGCGCATCCTCGTTGTGCAGATTCTCGCGCGAAAGCACCAGGGTGACGCCTGCGTCGGCGGCGAAGTGCAATTGCTTGCCGCTAGTGCCGAGCGAATCGAGCACCTCCAGCACCGCGGCGAATGGCGCGGTCGCGTGGAGAACGAGCACGCCCCCTTCACCCACCACCCCTGCGACGGTGCCCGGGGGCCGCGGGGCGCCCTTTCGAATGATCGTTCCCTCGCCGGTGCCGGCCTCACCCATGGGCGCGCCCGCGGTGGCGCGCGCGTATATCGCGATACCTCGCTCCTTCGCAAACTCGACGGCCTGCGCGTTCAGGACGCGGGCGCCGGCGGCGGCCATTTCCTGCATCTCCTCGTAGCTGAGTTCCGGCAACCGCCGGGCTTCAGGGACGACGCGGGGATCCGCGGTGTAGACTCCGTCCACGTCCGAACAAATTTCGCACCAGCCCGCATCCAGCGCGGCCGCGAGCGCCACCGCCGTGGTGTCGCTTCCCCCACGGCCGAGCGTCGTCACTTCCTTCCGGTAGGAGACACCCTGATACCCGGCCACGACGACGATCCGCCCGCGCGCAAGTTCATCCTGGATCCGAAACGGGCGGACCTCGATGATCCGGGCGTCGGAGTGCCGGTCATTGGTGATGATTCCGCTCTGGGACCCGGTGAAACTTATCGCATCGCCCCCGAGTTCGCGGATCGCGATCGAAAGCAGGGCCATCGCGATCCGTTCCCCCGCGGAAAGCAGCATGTCGAGCTCGCGGCGCGGCGGATCGGCGGAGAGAACCTTGGCGCGGGCCAGCAACTCATCGGTCGTGTCGCCCATCGCGCTCACGACGACGCAGACCTCGTGGCCGGCGGCTTTCGTCGCCATCACCCGCGCCGCGACGGCGCGGATCTTCTCGGGACTCGCGACGCTGCTGCCGCCGTATTTCTGGACAACGATGCTCATGGGAAAGCGCAGAGCTTCGGGCACGAGAACCCGCTCGACAAGCCGGGGCGGCACCGTTACGGAATGCCGACCCCGTTTTCGCATGTCCGAACCCATCAAGGACACCCCGTCGCCTGCCGCAGCTGACCCGTCCCGCGCGGACCCGGCCCAGCGCATCGCGCTCGCTCCGCGGCAGACGCCGGCCTCCGCCGACCGGACACCGCCACGCCCGTCGAGTGCCGGCGGCGATCCATCCGAGCTGAGCCAGCAGCTCGCGACGGTGCTGCTTCAGGCGCTCGGGAATCAGGCCGCCGGTTCCCCCGAAGCCACGGTTGAGCGCTCGTTGATTGCCCGGGAGGAAAAGCGCTTTCGGCCGGCTTCGGCCGATGCGGCGGCTTCGATTGCATCGGCTGCCGGCGAGCCGGAACTCGCCGCCCCGGTGAAGCTGATTGAACGCACGCGTCGGCGGGGAGACGAGGCGCGAGCCGCCGAGTCGTCGGCCCCCGGCGAGCTTCAACAGGCCGGGCTCGATGCGGAGCGCGGCCTGTTCGGCCGGCCCGATCGCGCCCCGCGCGCGCCCGTGCCGCCGATTCGCGTGGTTTGGCGCCAGCTTTCCCCCAACGCAAGGAGCGCCATCCTCGCGGCGTTCGTCGTGCTCACCGCGGCGCTCGCGTTTGGTCTCGGCTGGGCGACTGCACCGGAAGGCCGGAATCCCCCCCCCGCCGCGGCCGTGGCCGGACCGCCGGGAAGCGCGCCCGCGCGGCCCGCCGACGGCGCGACCGCCTACCTCGCCGATCGCGCCACGCTCGATCTCGTGGATGAGGCGGCCCTTGCTCAGACCTCGCTGAATTTTCCGCGTGCGGAGCTTCTCCTGCTCCAGCTCGCGCAGGAGCGGCCCGATCTGCGGGGCACGCAGACGACCCTCGCGTATCTCAAGACGCAGTTGGGGAATTTTCAGGCGGCCGAATACCACATCTCGCTGGGCATGGCGGCCGGCGACGATCCGGGCCGGCTTTACAGCCTTCGCGCGCTCCTCCTCGCCCGGCAGAATCGCTCCGGTCGCGCAAACGATGCGTTTGAGCTCGCGACGCGCGCCGCGCCGTACGAATGGCGCTACCATTTTCTTTGGGCCGAGTATCTCCGGCGTACGGGCAAGTTTCAGCAGGCGCTCGATGAACTCGACCGCGGGATTGCGCGAATTCACGAGCCGGCGGATGAAGAATTGATGCAGTTCAAGCGCCGGCTGACGCTGGTCGCGCTCGATCGAGGGGCGGAACTCGACGCCGAAATTTCCCGGCGCTCGTGGGGTCCCTTGCCGGATCCGGATTGGCTTCTCGTCGGGATGGCGCGCGAGGGGCAGCGCGGAAGCTTTGGCGAGGCGGCGCGCTACCTCCGCCGGGCGATCGAGCTGACGGGTGGCTCTGCTTTAGCCGAGCGCTTGAGCGACTTCTTCCTCTACCAATGGTGCTTTGAGAAGGAACTCGAACCGCTTTTTCGTCCGCTGCAGCCCTCGCTGCAGGGTGCGGGAGCCACGCGTGCCCCCGCGACCCTGCGGTCCGGCGCCGAAGGGGAAGAACCCGCGGCCAGCCCCTCGGCCAAACCTTGATCATCATGAAACGCATCGCTCCAGCCGTCCTCGCGTACTTCGATACCATTCCCGCGCCGCGCCGCGCCGTCCTCGAATCGCTCCGCCGGCTCGTGCTTAAGCACATCCCGCTCGCCTCCGAGACGATGCTTTCCGAGATGCCAAGCTACCTTCTGGGTGGGCCGGTCATCGCCTTCAAGGCGCAGAAAAATTACTTCAGCCTGTACTTCCAGAGCGCGGCCGATCTCATCGCCGAGCACGCGGCCGACCTCGCCGGGTTGGACTGCGGGAAGTCGTGTGTCCGCTTTCGCCGCTGGGAGGACCTCCCGCAGCCGGTTATTGGTCGGATGTTGGAGGAAGCCGGCCGCCGGGCAGGATTTCGCGACGCACCTTCGGGACGCGCCGTCGGCGCGTGCTGATCGCTTCCCTCAGACCAGGCGATCGGCGAGCACCGCGAGTACGAAGACCGCTCCCACGAACGCATTGCTCTTGAAAAACGCGTCATTGATCGCGACCAGATCGAGCCGGGCGGCGCTCCTGTGCTCGTAGATGAGAGCTGCGAGCACGAGCGCGAGACTGCCGAAATAAATGGGGCCGAGCTGGGCGACGACACCGAAGGCCGCGAGCAGCCCGAGCATGACCGCGTGCATCCCCATCGCGAGGCGAAGACTCGTCGGAATGCCGAAGCGGACGACCATCGAACGCAATCCGGCGCTCTGGTCGAACTCGTAGTCCATCGTGGCGTAGATGAGGTCGAAACCCGCCACCCACAGGAGCACCGCCGAGGCGAGAATCAGCGGGGCAAGCGCAAATGTGCCGGTCACGGCCAGCCAGGCGCCCACCGGTGCGACTGCCAAAGCGAGTCCGAGGAAGAGTTGGGTGTAGTCGGTGAACCGCTTCGTCAGCGAATAAAGGAACACGATCGCGAGCGCGACCGGCGAAAGGGCGAGGCAGAGCGGATTGATGGCCCACGTCACCGCGATGAACGCCACGGAACTCGCCGCGAGCAACGCGATGGCGGCCGGCCGCGTCATCAGACGCTGCCGACCTTCGGTGCGCGGATTGCGCCGGTCGAATTCCCAGTCAACCACGCGATTGAAGAGCATCGCGGCGGTGCGGGCGCAGACCATCGCCAGAATGATCAGCAGTGCCGTGCGCGCAGTCGGGAATCCGTTCGCCGCCACCAGCATCGAGCCGAGGGCGAAGGGCAGAGCGAAGACCGTGTGCGAAAAGCGGATGAACGAGAGGACGCGGCGGAGCGAGGCAAACATCGGCCCGTCACCATCCGCGGGCGCTGGCTCAGCGCAATGACGCGACGAGCGCGGCGAGCCGGCCGTACGCTCCCTCGAGAATCGGCTCGCCGTGCGCGAAAGCGAGACGCTCGAACTGCAAATCGAGCAGGCGCGCGAGCGATTGCGGCACGACCTTCGGATCCGCACAGTACTTGTCCGGCAGGGGCTGAAAGGGATGGGTGGCGAGGTTGATGAGGATGTCTCCCAGCACCGTCAGCCCGCCCGTCGCCGCGTGGTGATACGCGGTTTCACCCGGCGCGGCCCCGTCCAGCTCGCGGCGCTGCCAGCCGGGCGGTGGCGCGTCGATGCAGGTGGCGGTCGCGAATCCAGCCGCGGCCTCCGCGCGCGCGTGGACGGGCACCTCGTAGCGTTCGCTCCACCGCCATGCGTCCCGTTCGTGGTTGGCGTTGGTCAGGGCGATGGCGCGCACGGGACCATGCTCCAGCAACTCGATGAGGGCATCTGAGGCGAGCGCGATTGGATCGAAGACCGTCAACCCGCCGTCGTGCGCCACGGCGCTGGACCAGAGTTCCGCCCGGACGCTTGAGTCGAAGGCGCTCCAGACGAACAGTCCGCGGCCAAGGGAGTGTAATTCGTCCGCGCGGGCCATGCGAAAACGGGTGCGCCGTTCCGCGCCCACCGCAATGACAATTCCGGGCTCGCGATCGATCCGGCTTGTCACGCGGACGAGGGCGCATGATGCTGCTCGGAAGTTCTCCCTGCCGACCATGTCTTCCGAATCGTTGAGCGAGCGCGCCAAGCAGGCGTCAAAGATCGCCAGTCAGCCCGAAGAGTACAAGGTCTGTGAGGGCTGCGAGTCGATCGTCGCGCGGCGGGTCGTCTTCTGTCCGAACTGTCACGGTTACCGCTTCAATGAAAACGCCCAAGCGGTCATCGACCAGGCCGTTCTCCTCGGCGGGCGCGAGCGCACCAGCGTGGTTTCGGATGACCTCGCGGGTTAGCTCGGTCCCCGGCGCCCGGTGAATCGTCGGCAATCCATCCCCTGAACTTCGCACTGGCATTTTTCATGCTGACTCTCTAAGTTCTCGCGCCAGAGCGATTCCCCGACCATGTTTTCTTATTCCTACCAAGCCCGAGACGCGAGTGGCAAGATCACCTCCGGAATGCAGGATGCGATCAACGAGGAGAGCGCGATCACCAGCCTCATGAGTCGCGGGCTCATGGTTCTGAGCATCCAGCAGAAATCGCAGACTTCGAAGCGAAAGAAGATCACGACGGTCAAGGACAGCGATCTGGTTCTCTTCACGCGGCAGCTCGCGACGATGGTTGACGCCGGAATCCCTCTCGTTGGCGCCATGTCCGCGCTGTACGACACGGCCGATCCGAAGCGACAGGGAAATCTGCGTGCGATCATCGCGGACGTGACCAGCCGGGTTCAGGGTGGTGAGTCTTTCCATCAATCGCTCGCGAAGCATCCGTTCGTCTTCAACCGGCTCTTCGTCAGTATGGTGAAGGCGGGCGAGGCCGGCGGTCTGCTCGCGGAGATTCTCGACCGTCTGGCCGGTTTCCTGGAGGCCAGCGCGCGGTTGAAGAAGAAGGTCAAGTCCGCGCTCGTCTATCCCGCGGTCGTCATCAGCATCGCGATCATCATCACGATCTTCCTGATCATAAAGGTCGTGCCCGTCTTTGCGGAAGTGTTCAAGGATTTCGGCAAGCCGCTTCCGGCGCCGACCCAGGCGCTGGTCGATCTCAGCTCATTCTGCCGCGAGTGGTGGTGGTTGATCCTGCTCGTCTTTGCCGGCGTCGTCTATGGGATCAAGGGCTTCATGAGGACGAAGCAAGGCCAGGAGTTGTGGGATCGATACCAGCTGAAGCTCCCCGTTTTTGGACCGCTCCTGCACAAGATTGCGATGACGCGCTTCGCCCGCACGTTCGCGCAGTTGATCCGCTCCGGCGTTCCCATTCTTGAAACGCTCGACATCGTGGGAGGCTCCGCGGGAAATTCCGTCGTGGAGCAGGCCATCCGCGGCGTGAGCGGCGACGTCGAGAAGGGGGACAACCTGTCGGTTGCCCTTTCGAAGAAAACGATTTTCCCCCCCATGATGGTCCGGATGGTTTCGGCCGGCGAGTCCACCGGAAAAATCGACGAAATGCTCGAGAAAATGGCGGACTTCTGGGACGAAGAGATCGAAGCGACCCTGGCCGCGCTGACGTCCCTGATGGAGCCCATCCTGATTGTGTTCCTCGGAGTCATTATTGGCGGGATCGTGCTCTGCATGTTCCTCCCGATTTTCGGTCTCGCCGAAGCGATCAATTAGGCAGGTTGCGCGCACCCTGAAATTTTCAGTCATGAACTCGCTACGCCTTGCGAGCAGTCTGCTTCTTGGCTCCGCCGCGCTCGCCGTGGGAGGATGCGACTCAACCGGTTCGCCCTCGCCCAGTGCGACGAATGCCGCGGCGCGGAGTGGGGCCACCTATCGCCCGCTCGGCAGCAACATCCCTCAGCCCGTCGAGAACGCTTCGCCGGTTGAGACCGAGCGGACTCGGCAGGGTCTCTCAGATCGGCTGGGCGGTTACGCAGGCCATTGACCGGGTGACGGCAGGGCCCCCAGCGGCGTGGCTCTCTGGCGTTGGTGTACCGCGCCCAAAAAAAGACCGCCCCGGCTCGGGGCGGTCCTCGTCAAATCCTTTGGTTGGATCGGGGCTAAACTGCCTTTTCGCCCGTCTCCTCGGTGCGAATGCGGATCGCGTCCTCGATGGTGGAAATGAAGACTTTGCCGTCGCCGATTTTTCCGGTCTTGGCCGCTTTGATGATCGCGGCTGTGGCCTGCTCGAGGAGCGAGTCCGCTAGGACCACTTCAATCTTGATCTTCGGCAGGAAATCGACGGTGTATTCGCTTCCGCGGTAGATCTCGGTGTGACCTTTTTGCCGGCCGAATCCTTTGACCTCACTGACGGTCATGCCCTCAATGCCGAGCTCGGCGAGGGCGTCTTTCACCTCTTCGAGTTTGAAAGGTTTGATGATCGCTTCGATTTTTTTCATGGCGTCGCTTCCTTGGTTGGTACTGATCTCCTTGGGACCGCGCGGACATTGGGCCATCGGCCCCATGCGGTCAACGCAAATGAGGCGGAGATGCCGGAAGCGCGGCGCGAACAATTCGCGTTCGGCGAATTTTGGACTGTCGCTCGCCGTCGTCGTTTTCTACGATCCGCGAACCCCTTCATGAATTCCCTCCTCCTTAACCGCTGGTTTCAGCTCTCGGTCGGCGTCATCGCCATGGTCGCGACCGCGAATGTTCAATACGGCTGGACGATGTTCGTCGATCCGATCGCGGCAAAGTTCCACTGGGAAAAGGCTTCGATTCAATGGGCGTTCACGCTCTTTGTGTTGTCCCAGACATGGCTCGCGCCGTTCCTCGCCTATCTGCGGGACCGGCTCGGCGCGCGCGGCGTAATCATCGTCGGGGGCCTGATGGTTGGCGGCTCGTGGGTGTTGAATTCATATGCGACTTCGCTCGCGATGCTCTACGCCGGGGGGGTGGTGGCCGGGATCGGAGGCGGCATCGTGTACACCACGGCGATCGGCAACGCCCTCAAGCTTTTCCCGGATCGGCGCGGGCTCGCGGCGGGGATTACGGCCTGTGCGTTTGGCGGCGGCGCGGCGCTGTCCATCGCGCCGATCTATAAGATGATCGAGGCGAGCGGGTACGAGCACACGTTTCTTGTCTTCGGGCTGATTCAGGGCGGCGTCATCCTTCTCTGCTCCGTGCTTATGCGCGAGCCCTCTGCCGTCCTTGATCAACTCTCGCTCAAGCCTCCCACGGCCGCGAGCGCGGCCGTTAAGGCCGCCTCTGCCATGCCCGATACCGCGCCCGGCCAGATGCTCGGACGGCCGCTTTTCTGGCTGCTGTACATCATGTTTACGATGGTGGCGACGGGCGGCCTGATGGCCACGGCGCAGCTCGGACCCATCGCCAAGAACTACGGAATCACGCACACTCCCGTCTCATTCCTCGGTCTGTTCACGATGGCCGCGCTGCCCCTGACCCTCTCGATCAGCCAGGTGCTGAATGGTCTCACGCGGCCGTTTTTTGGTTGGGTCTCGGATACGATTGGCCGGGAACTGACGATGTTCCTTTCGTTCCTCGCCGAGGGCTTCGCGATCTACGCGCTGATCCACTTCGCGAGCAATCCGATCTACTTCGTGCTTTTCTCCGGAATGGCATTCTTCGCCTGGGGCCAGATCTACAGCCTGTTTCCCGCGATTTCGGCGGACCTCTTCGGTTCGAAGTTTGCCTCGACGAACTACGCGATCCTCTACACCGCGAAGGGCACCGCTTCGCTGCTAATTCCTCTCGGTAGCTGGCTCCAAAAGACCTACGGAAGCTGGGAGCCAATCTTTTACGTCGCAGCCGGCTTTGACGTCTGCGCTGCGTTCCTGGCCCTGTTCGCGCTCAAGCCCCTCTGCGCCGCCTACAAGGCGAAGATGCACGCCTCCCTCAAGCCGGGGGAAGACACCCTCGCTCAAGGCGTCCTGCCCCGCGTGGTCTAAAGCCTGCCGCGCATCGCCGGGGCGTGGGTCCGCCTCCGGCTTCTTGGTTTCCCTGCTCCTCACCACCCCATCGTCCGCTTCTCGAGGAGCTTCACGGCGCGGTAGAGGGTTTCGCAGACGGGCGTGGGAACGCCCGTGAGGCGGCCCAGTTCGACGACGGCACCGACGATCGCATCCACTTCGGTCGGACGCTTCATCTCGATGTCCTGGAGCATGGAGGTCTTGTGGGCGCCGACCTTCTCGGCGCCTTCGATCCGACGCTCGAGATCAATGCCGAAGGTGATGCCGAGCCGCTCGGCGACGAGGAGCGCCTCCGTCATCGCGGCTCGCGCGAGTTCGCGCGTGTGAGGGAAGCGGCAGATGTCCTCCAGCGTCGCGCCCGTCAGCGCACTGAGTGGATTGAAGACGACATTGCCCCACACCTTCACCCAGATCTCGGAGCGAAGGTTCGTCCGAATCGGCGCCTTCAGGCCCGCCCGCTGAAGGGTCTGCGCGAGCTGTTGAATCCGCTCGCTCTTCGAGCCGTCCGGCTCCCCAAGGCAGAAACGGTCGCCCTCGATGTGCTTGACCACGCCCGGGGCGGCGAGCTCGGCGGCCGGATAGACGATGCAGCCGATGACGCGCTCCACCTCGAGGTTCTGCGCGACGATGCCGTTTGGGTCGACCGATTCGAGCCGGGTATTTTCGAGCGCGCCGCCGTGCTTGTGGAAGTACCACCACGGAATGCCGTTTTGCGCCGTGAGCACCATGGTGTGCGGCGCGTAGAGCGAACGCATCGCCTCCACCACGCCGGGGACGCTGTGCGTCTTGAGCGTGAGGAGCACGGCGTCCTGCGGACCCGCCTCGCGCATGTCGGCGAGCGCCTTCACGCCCGGAACGACTGCGATCGGCCCGTCCCCCATCTGCAGCTTCAGCCCGTCGCGCTGGATGGCCGCGAGATGCGGGCCGCGGGCGATGAGAGTGACTTCCTCGCCTGCGAGCGCGAGCTTCGCCCCGAGATATCCGCCGATCGCACCGGCCCCGACAATGGTGATCTTCATGGTAGTCGCTTCAGACTTGAGACTTCGAACCTTCCCCCCGCCTCGACCTCCTTCGAGTTTCGAACTTCGCGTTTCCAGATTTCGGCTAGGCCGAAATCCCAAGCAGCTTCGCCATATCGATGCGTTTCAGCTTCCCCGTCGCCCCGCGGGGGATCTGCTCGAGGATGTGAAACTTCCGCGGCACCTTGAACTCGGCCAGCAAGCCGGCCGCGTATTCCTTGAGCTCGCGTTCGGTTGCGGACGCGTCGGGCTTGAACACCACTGCAGCGTGGATGTCCTCGCCGTAGGATTTATGTGGCACCGCGAAGGCCAGGGCTTCCGCCACGGCGGGATGCCGCAGGAGGACGTCGTCGATCTCGAGCGGAGAGATCTTCTCCCCCCCGCGATTGATCAGTTCCTTGAGGCGGCCGGTCAGCGTCAGATAGCCTTCCGGGTCGATGTAGCCCTGATCGCCGGTCCGAAACCAGCCATTCACGAAGGCGGTCGCGTTGGCTTCCGGATTGTTCTCGTAGCCGTCGACCACGTTCTCCCCGCGCACGACCACCTCGGCCACCTCGCCTTGCGGGAGGAGCTTGCCCGTGTCGTCCATGATCGCCACGTCCACGCCAAATCCGTAGCCCACCTTGCCGGCCTTCCGGGATTTCGGCGGCAGCGGGTTCGACGCCATCTGGTGGCTCGCCTCCGTCATGCCGTAGCTTTCCACGACGGGCGCTTCCAGCACTTCCTCGAGGCGTTCCATGATCACCGGCGGGAGCGGTGCGCTGCTCGAGCGGGCGAAGCGGAATTTGTTGGCCCGGATCGTCGGTAGATTGTGCTCGGCGCGGGCGAGCAGCATCTGGTGCATCGTGGGAACGGCCGAGTACCAGGTCGGCTTGAAAGCATCGACCACGGACCAGAACTTGAGGGCATCAAAACCCGTCGGACAGATCACCGTCCCGCCGGTTGCGAGCGTCGCGTTGAGCGAGGCGCTGATGCCGTGAATGTGGAAGAGCGGCATCACGCACAGCGCGGTGTCCTTCGCCGTCAGCTCATACGTGCCCGCAATATTGCGCGCCGAGGCCGTGAGATTTCGGTGGCGCAGAGGCACGCGCTTCGGCCGGCTCGTCGTCCCGCTCGTGTGCAGGATCATCGCGATGTCATCGGCCTGCGCGAATTCCACCGGTCGCGCGGGCAGGGCAGAACCCTTCACGAGTTTGAAATGGAGCGTGCCATCCGCGTTGCTGACGGCTTCGAGCACCATCATCCCGGGGAGCGCGGCCGCTACCGCATCGGGCTGTCCGCCCGGGAGCGTCACGAGCGCCTTGGCCTGCGTGTCCTCAAAGTAGAAAGCAAATTCCTCCAGCTTGTACTTCGGGTTGAGCGGGCAAACCGTCCCGCACGTCGCCGCGGCGAAAAACGTTTGCACGAGTTCGGGGCCATTGAGCATTGCGACCGCGACCCGGTCGCCGCGCCCAAGCCCGAGGGCATTCAACTCCGCGGCCAGCGCGCGGATTGAAGCGCGCAATTGGGCGTAGGTGAGCGAGGGCTTTTCCGGGGCGATTAGCGCCGCGTGATCGTCGACGCCAGAGATCATTTCCAGCAGGGTGGGGTGAGTCATGGGGGAGATTTCGAGCCTACGCCGGGGCGATCCTCCCTCGCAAGCAATCCATCGCTCTGACGCTTGATTTCAAGGCCTTCCGGCGGCTGGAACCAGGACCCCAAGCGCGCCTTCCGGACGGCGGCGACCGGAAACGCAGATCCACGTTCGGCAACGGCGCGCCGTGGGCCCTTGCAGAACCCTGAGTACGTCAGAAATCGATCTCGTTCACCGCGTCCACCCGCACGCGCCCGCCGCGACCGGCTGCCTCGAAGCGGAAGCGCACTTCGACGTTGAAGGAAGGGGCATCGGGACTTTTTGGGACCTCAAACCCGACGGCGATGAGACCGCTCCCATCGTTGGCGAGGCGCGGGCCTCCGAGGGAGATCGAGAAAGCCCCCTCGTTCTGACGAAAGCCGCGGCGCTTTCCAGACTCCAGGAGCGCCCGGGCGCGGGCGACGACGGGCGTCGCGAGATCCAACATTGATTCCAGTCGACCGTCGTTGAGGCGGCCGACGCAGCAGGCGACGAAGTTCCATTTCGCCGCTGTGAGCTGGACGAACATCTGCGAGTCGGGTGACCAAGTCGTGATGCACTCCCGATGGTTGTAGCGTTGCCGCGAGCCAAAATGAGCGGCTTTCGTTTCGCCGATCACGCGGTGCAGCCGGAGATCGACGACGAAATTCGTGACCTTGTCGTCGTCTGCCCAGTAGCCGAGATCGGGATCGTAGTATTCATCCCACGCGAAATCCGGCTTCGCTGGCGCCCACGCGAGGGCGTAGCGGCCATCGGGCGAGAGCGAGCCGCCGATGAGCTTGACGCGTTGCCAGGCGGCGTTCGCGCCGCGGGCGGGATCGTCAACGAGGTTCGCGGGTTGCCGCACCTCTTTGAGGATGCGTTCGACCTCAGCGCGGAGGGCGTTGCGTTCCGCTTCGTCGGACGGAGACGACGCGACCTTCGTCGAGGGAGCCTTCGCCGGGATGAGCGGCGTGGCCCCTGGCGGGAAATCCGCGGAGCGCCGGGTGCTTTGCTGCGATTCGTCGCCGAGGAAGTAGGTGCGGGCTTCCTCCACGCGCGTCCCGCCATCGGGCAGCAAGGTGCGGATCTGGCGGAAGACAAAATAGAGGTCGGCATCGGAGTTCAGCGACAACTCCGTGAGCGTGTCGCGGCCGGATTCGCGCGCTTCGCGGGCCACTTTCACCGCCTCGCCAGTCTCCCATTCCCACACTTGCTCTTTCACGTCTGCGCTCACCCGTTCATAGCGGCGGGCCGTGGCGAGTCTCCGGTCGTCGTGGGCGTAGCGTTGGCTGAGTTCGGATGGGGGGGAATCCGCCCCGACGGCTTTCGCGAGTAGCGCCGAGAAAATGACGAGGAGGACGGCGGGGCGCATGGGGGCTGATGGCTGACGGGGGACCCGAACGGAACCTTGAGATAAACACGTTCGACGCGGTCCTCGTGGGTTGCAATCGAACGCCTCCGCGATGGGACGGCGGTGCGGGGCAATGAGGAGCCTGCCGATCCCGCCAAGGCCGGACTGCACGGTGGTCTGGGCGGCTTTGCCCTACGCGGGCGCGAAGACAGGGTCGCGAGCGGCGGAGGTGCGTGAAGCCGGCCCCCGGATTAGGCTCCGCGTGCTCATGAGACTTCAGACGCTGCCCGCCGCCGACTCCCGCATCCGGGTGGTGCGGAGTTTTGCCGAGCTCTCGACAACCCCCTTTGCGGCCGGGATCAACGCGCTCTGCTGGCCTCGGGTGCTGGGAGGAGATTTCGGCGAGGTCGTGCGCCTGCTCGGAGCGGGCGAAGAAATCCGGACGCTCGAAGACGAAGATCTTGCCGCGGTTCCCGCGACGGCGGCGGGCCGCGTCGCGATCGAGATCATGCTCGAGGATCAGCGCCGCCTTCGGGCGCTCGAGCTTGAACCCGTTCTCAACTGCATTCACGGGTATGCGCGGGATGAGGCGGCCGTCTCGGTTGCGACGGACGTATTCTCCTTCCACGTCGACAGCGCCACGACGGAGGCGGACACGTGGCTCTGTACCTATCACGGCCCGCCGAGTGAGGGCTTGCGGAACGAGGAGGCGATCCGGCGCGTGGACGTGCCCGAAACGCGAGCCGACCTCCTGGCTCTCTTCGGGGGCGAGGATGGCGACGCGTTCCGCGAATTCCTGAGCGAAAACTGCTTTGATCTCCACTACGCGCCGCTGCCCTCCGCGCAGCCGTATTCCTTCGGCGTGGGGAATCTCTGGCGCATCGCCGTGCAGCACCCCGGCAGCATCGTTCCGCCGTGCATTCACCGCGCCCCCGAAACGGCGATCGGCGAAGTGCCCCGGCTATTGCTGATCAGCTAATGGTCCGACAGACGTGATCGGGTGGGCGAGGCGTTTCGGTGGCCTCGATTGCGATTGCCTTCGCGCTTGCGGCGGTGGTATCCACGACGCCTATGAATCCGAATAAAGCATTGTGGGAAAAGGGTGATTTTACCCGGATCGCGGCCTGGATGCGGGAGTCGGGCGAGGCGTTGGTCCGCTCGCTCGGCGTCAACCCGCCGCTGCGGGCGCTCGATCTGGGCTGTGGCGATGGCACCACGGCCCTCCCGCTCGCCCAGCTCGGCGCACACGTCACGGGCATCGATATCGCGCGCAACCTCGTCGAGGCCGGAAATCTGCGCGCGGCCGCGGCCGGGCTCGACCAGCTCAAATTTCAGGAAGGCGACGCCTGCCAGCTTGAAGGGGTCGCGGACGATTCCTTCGACCTCTCGCTTTCCATCTTCGGAGCCATGTTCGCCCCGAAGCCTTTCGAGGTGGCGAAGGAATTGGTGCGGGTGACGAAACCCGGCGGCCGCATTGTCATGGGGAACTGGATCCCGAATGATCCGACATCCTTCGTCTCGCAGGTGCTGAAGATCAGTTCAGCCTTCACGCCGCCCCCGCCCGAGGGATTCGTCAGCCCGATGACGTGGGGCGTGGAGTCTCACATCGTGGAGCGCTTTGGCCAGGCTGGCGTTCCCGCGGAGAAGATCTCGATGGCGCGGGACATCTTCCATTTCCGCTCCTCTCGGCATAGCCCGAGCGACGTGATCGAGTCGTTTCGCCGGTTTTACGGCCCGACCATGAATGCGTTTGAAGCGGCGGAGAAGAACGGGCGGACCGAGGAACTCCACCAACAACTCGTGGCCGAAGCCACCGCGCACAACCAGGCGACCGACGGCGGATCCTTCATTCCGGCGACGTTTATGCGGGTGACGGTGGAATGCTGAACCGGAAGGAGGAACAAGGAAAGAAAACCGCCCCCCCTCGGTCCGCCCTCAGTCATCCGCCCTCACGCCCGCGGATGAGCCTTGTCGTAGGCTTGCTTCATCCGCTCGGTCGTGACGTGGGTGTAGATCTGCGTTGTCGACAGGTTGGCGTGGCCGAGGAGCGACTGGACGCTGCGCAGATCCGCGCCGGCGTCGAGGAGGTGCGTTGCAAAGCTGTGCCGGAGTTTATGGGGGCTGGCTGGGATCGGGATCTTGGCGAGCTGAAGGTATTTCTTCATCGAGGCCCAGATGGAGCTGCGTTGGAGCCGTCGCCGGGATTTGTTGATGAAAAGGGGGCCGCTGCGCACGTTCGCCTGCTGCCGGTAGTGCGAGATGGCGCGGAGAGCCGGACCGCCGACTGGGACGATGCGCTCCTTCCGGCCTTTGCCGAACACGCGGACGGTCTCGCTGTAGGGGTCGAGATCCGCGGCATCGAGTCCCACCAGTTCCGAGATGCGCAGACCGCTGCTGTAGAAGAGCTCTAAAATGGCGGTGTCGCGGGCTGCGGCCCAAGGGGGCGCCTGTTTCTCGCGTTCCGCCCGGCCAGGCGCGGCCAGCAGAGCTTCAATGTGAGAGAGGTTCAGCGGGTGAGGCAACTTCCGTTGCGCTTTCGGAAGCAGCACGGCTTTGAGAGGATTCACCTCGAGCTGGTGTCGTTCGCTCAGGAAACGATAGAAGCTTCGGAGGGCCGCGAATTCCGTCCGGACCGTCGAACGGGCCGCCCCCGACTTCATAAGTTGAAAAAGGTGATCGCGAAAATGGTCCGACGTCGCCTTGCGCCAATCCGTGGGCAGGCCCTTGATCCCCCGCCGCGCGTGATCGAGAGCGCGGCCGTAGCCCTCGAGGGTGGATTTCGAAGCGCTGCGCTCGACCTCCAGATAGCTGAGGAACGTCGCGACGAAATGGTCGCGCTTCGGCTTCAGCGGAGCGGGAGGCGGAGCAGCCTTCCGCTTCACAGCCCGCCGCTGCCAGTCTCCGGCTGACGGGATCCCGAGCCGGGCGCCGAGGTTCCGGCCGCAGCCGGCGCGAGTTGGCGGGCGAGGGTGCGACGCCAAAGGTCCCACTCCGCGGGCAACGCGTCCGTTTCGGGACCGGGGGCGTGGGACGAGGCGTCGTCGCGGCCGTTTCGCGCGGCCGGGGCGGCGCCTTCGATGAGCGCTCGCAGGGCTGCGAGCGCCGCACCGTAATCGGACGAGTCCCCGCCCGGCGTCTTCCAGGACCACTCCACTTCGTCGCCGGAAAATGCGAGCACCTCCGCCGGGAGCAGCAGCAGCATTTCGACGCTGCTGCGTTGGGCGAGCGTGAGCTGATCCAGCGGCAGGGCGCCATGGGTGGCGAATTCGTGCTGGAGGCGCGCGATCGTTTCGACCAACCCCTCGGAAGGACTCTGCGCGAACGGGGAGAGCAGGCGCGAAAGCTGACGGAAACTCTGATCGAACGGAACCGTCGCGAAGGATGCGGGCACGAAGTCCGGAGCGGGTTCGCCCGGCGGGAGGGTGACGAGACCGGAGCGGGCGACGGTTCGCCACTCGCCGGGACGCGTGGCCCCGACCTCGGCGTAGTACGTGCCGCTGGGCTCGATGACATCGGCGAAAACGCCCGGGTCTGTCCGCTGAATCGGGACGCGATGCTCGATCGCCCCGTCGACGCGGCTGAGACAGAGGATGATTTCCTCATCACCGCCGAAGCGGGACCAGTCGAGGTCCCAATACGCGAAGACCCGGCCCGGATCGCTGGCGACGAGATAAAGCGCCTGGGTGCCGTACGTTTCCGGAAGTTCATCCGTCTCGTCATCCTCGGCGGGAGGCCGCAACGGACCGGACGCGCCGGGGACGGGATCGGGGGAAAGCGAGAAGGGACTGGGCCCCTCGCTTGGTTCGTGAAATTCCCATCCGCTCATTCGGCCCAAGAGGTAGTGGCGCGATCACTTGCACGCAAACGGGAAATGACCGTTGCCCGCGGATCGGGGGGCGGCCAGGGTCACCCATGCTGACCAAACGCGTGATTCCGTGTCTCGATGTGACCAACGGCCGCGTCGTGAAGGGAACGAATTTCGTCGCGTTGCGCGATGCAGGCGACCCCGTGGAACTGGCGATCGAGTATGACCGTCAGGGCGCAGACGAACTCGTGTTCCTCGATATCACGGCTTCATCGGATGATCGGGCGCCGCTGCTCGACGTGATCGCGCGGACCGCCGAGCGCTGTTTCATGCCCCTCACCGTCGGAGGAGGCGTGCGTAGCGTCGACGACATGAGGCGCATGCTCCTCGCCGGGGCGGACAAGGTCAGTCTAAATACCGCGGCGCTGGCGCGACCGGAACTCATCAATGAATGCTCCCGCGCCTTCGGCGCGCAGTGTGTCGTCATCGCGATCGACGCGAAACGCGACGGAGATTCCTGGGGCGTCTTTACCCACGGCGGGCGTCGGCCGGCCGGCCGCGACGCGCTGGCGTGGGCGCGGGAGGTCGAGGCTCGCGGGGCGGGGGAGATTCTCCTCACCAGCATGGATGCTGACGGCACGAAGGAGGGGTTCGATCTGAAACTCACCGCCGCGATCAGTGACGCGGTCCGCATTCCCGTCATCGCGAGTGGCGGCGCGGGCACTCTGGAGCATCTGGCGGATGCGCTCCTCGCGGGCAAGGCCGACGCGGTCCTCGCAGCCAGTATCTTCCACTTCGGCCAGCATACCGTCGGGGAAGCCAAGGCCCATCTCGCGCGCCGGGGACTTCCGATGCGGATGGATTAAGGCCGGGCGCCGGCGGGGCCGTCTCAGTGCCTCATCATCGGCTCGTCGAGGCCCGGGGATGCCTCATCGAAGGCGACAAGGGCATCGAGATCCTCCAGCACGGAATCGACGCGCTGATCCGGGTTTTCGATGTCCGTCAAGGAGGTCACTTGCGTCACTGCCTCGGCCTGATCGTCCGCCGGGACGGCCAGCCGGGTGGGAACGGCATAGTGCAGAACCCCCACCGCGAGTGTGAGCGCGGCGGCAACGGGGAGCCAGGTTGACGCGCCCGAGGTGAACCACGAGCGCCAGCGGACCCACGGCGGGGCCGGGGGTTGGACAGCTTGTTGGTCGGCGTCGATCGCGCGGAGCACTTTTTGAGCAAACCACGGGTCGGGAGCGGCCGGCTTTCGGGCGCGACCGAGCACGTCCCAGAGAGGGTCGTCACGATCAAATCCGTCCGATTCAGAGGTCTTCATGCCAGAAATAGACGCGGGCGCGTCAGGGGATCAAACCACGGGAAAACGGATGCGTTGCAAGAATATTTTGCGACCACTGCCTTCGGATGAACGCGTCGGATGGATCATTTGACTGGGTAAGCGGGCAGGAGTAGTCTGTTCTCCCGACTGATCCGGTGGGACTGGAGATTCTCCGCCCGCATCGGCTCAGTCTTTATTTTCTATGAACAGCGAACTGATTGCCGCCTTCGATTACTATGAGCGCGAAAAGGGCATCAAGCGCGAAGTATTGGCCGATGCCGTCGTCAATGCGCTTCGCTCGGCCTACGTCAAGCGCTTCGGCGAACCCCACAGTCTCCGGATCGAGATCGGGGCCAAGACGGGCGATATTCGCGTGTTCGTCACCTGTAAGGTCGTTGAACGCGTTTTGAACGATAATCTGGAGACAAATCTCGCCAAGGCGCGCCTGTCCAAGGCCGACGCCCAAGTCGACGACATGGTCGAGATCGAGATTCCCGCCACCAGCTTCGGGCGGATCGCCGCCCAGACGGCCCGCCAGGCGATCAGTCAGCGGGTGCGCATGGCGGAGAAGGAAATGCTCTTCGAGGAGTTCAAGGATCGCGCGGGCGAGATCGTCACCGGGACGGTCCGACGCTTCGAACGGAGCGATGTCATCATCGACCTCGGCAAGTTCGAGGCCGTCATGCCGCACGCCGAGCGCGTGGTGACGGAGGAGTACAACGTGGGTGACCGCCTTCGCGCCTACGTTCTGGCGGTCGAGAACGGCCCGGGCGGCCCGAAGATCGTCCTCTCCCGCAAGCATCAGAATTTCGTCCGGCGGCTTTTCGAGACGGAGGTCGCGGAGATCGCTGACCGCACGGTCGAGATCAAGGCCCTGGCCCGCGAGGCTGGCTACCGCACGAAGGTCGCGGTCAGCAGCGTGAACGACAAAGTCGACCCCGTTGGCGCGTGCGTCGGCGTGAAGGGGAACCGCGTCAAGAACATCGTCCGCGAGCTCAACAACGAGAAGGTGGACATCATCAAGTGGCACCCCGAGCCCCGCGAGATGGTGCTCGAGGCGATCAAGCCCGCGAAGGTAAAGAGCATCACGCTCGTCCCCGAGCGGAAGACGGTGATCGTCCGCGTGGACGAAGATCAACTTTCGCTCGCGATCGGCAAGCGCGGCCAGAATGCCCGCCTCACCGCGAAGCTCACGGGCTGGGAGATCAGCATCGAAAAGGACGAATCCGCCGCCCAGCAGTTCGACAACAAGGTGCACGCCGCGGCCGCAAACCTCGCGACCGTGCTGGGCGTTACCACCGCCGAAGCCGAGGCCCTCGTGAAGAGCGGCATGGGCGAGCTTGACGTGCTGCTCAGCGCCGACGCGGCCGATATCGCCGATGCCTCCGGCATGGATCTCGAAAAGGCCGCGGGTGTGCTTGAGCGCGCCCGTCAGGAACAGACCAAGTCCCTCGCGCCGGCGAACTGAGATCCGGCTTCATCCCCTTCCCCATGTCCAGCTCTTCCTCCACGCCCAAACCCAGCGCTCCGCGCAAGCGCCCGACCCCGGCCTCCCCGAAAAAGGAGATCGCGGGGAAGCCCGCGGCTGCCCCGCGGGAGGCGTCGAAGCCGGTGGAGCCACCGAAGCCGCCGATGGAGACGCTGTCTCTGATCGACGATGACTCGAAGTCAGCCAAGCCGAAGGTGAAGCCGAAGGCGACGATGCTGCCGCCCATTTCCCGCATCAAGGCCCCCGCGCCGAAGGCGAAGCCTGCGCCCGTCGAGGCCGCGCCGCCGCCGCCGCCTCCGCCGAAGGAGGTCATCGATCTCATCTCGGGCTCGGGATCGAAGAAGGAGGAACGGCTCGCCGCTGCCACTGCGGCCCTCCCCGCCGCCCCGGCAACCGAGCCTGCGTCTCCGGAACCGGAGACCGAGGCCACGCCGGCCGTCGTCGATGCCGCGCTGTCCAGCGAGCTGGTAGCCGCGGGCGCGGAAGTCGTCGCGGAGGACAAGATCATTCACATCAAGCCCCCGATCGTCGTGAAGGCGCTCGCGGACGCGATGAATCTGAAACCTTTCCAGATCATCAAGGATCTGATGGCGATGGGAATCTTCGCCAGCCAGAACCAGACGGTCGAACCGGACACCGCCACCAAGGTCTGCACCTTGCACGGCTTCGTCTTTGAAGTGGAGAAGCGCGAAAAGGGCGCGGGTGTCCACAAGGTGATCGAGAAAGTCGAAGCTCCCGCTCCGCCGGTCGTGGAGACCGAGGACGAGCTGAAGGAGCGGGCGCCGATCATCACGTTCATGGGCCACGTCGATCACGGCAAGACCTCGCTCATGGACGCCGTCCGCAAGACGCGGGTCGCGGCGGGCGAAGCGGGTGGCATCACGCAGCACATCGGCGCCTATCGCGTCGAGCGGCACGGCAAGCCGATCACGTTTCTCGACACCCCGGGCCACGCGGCCTTCACGGCGATGCGGGCACGCGGGGCGAACCTCACGGACATCGTGGTCCTCGTGATCGCGGCGGATGACGGGATGATGCCGCAGACGATCGAAGCGATGAACCACGCCAAGGCGGCGAAGGTGAAGATCGTGGTCGCGCTGAACAAGATCGATCTCGCGAGCGCGAATCCCGACAAGGCCCGCCAGCAGCTTCAGTCGCACGATCTCGCTCCGGTGGAGTGGGGTGGCACCACCGAGGTGATCCAGGTCTCGGCGACCAAGGGCATCGGCGTGGAGCAATTGCTCGAAACGCTCGTGCTCGAGGCCGAACTGCTGGACCTGAAGGCGAACCCCGATGCCGCTCCGCGCGGAACCGTGGTGGAATCCCAGGTGGAACCGGGTCGCGGACCCACCGCGACGATCATTGTCCGCTCGGGCACCCTCAAGGCGAACGACGCCTTCATCTGCGGCGCGCATTGGGGCAAGGTGAAGGCGATGTTCGACGACCGCGGCAAACCCGTGAAATCGGCTGCGCCGTCGGTGCCGGTCAAGATCGTGGGCTTCACCGGGCTCCCGAATGCCGGCGACGAATTCCTCGTCATGGAGAGCGACCGGGCCGCGCGCACCCTCGGGGAGGAGCGCCTCGAAGCCCAGCGCACGAAGAAGCTCACGCCGCCTCCGCGGCCGAGCCTCGAGAGCCTCATGTCGATGATGCAGGGCGACGGCAAGAAGATCCTCCGGATCGTCATGAAGTCCGACGTGCAGGGCTCGCTCGAAGCGCTCATCACGTCACTGGGCGACATCAAGACCAAGAAGGTCGACCTCGAATTCGTCCACACCGCAGTCGGACCGATCACGGAGAGTGACGTCCTCCTGGCGAGCGCCTCGCAGGCGGTGATCATCGGCTTCAACACGAAGGTGGAAAGCGTCTCCGTCAGCGCCGCCAAGCGCGAAGGCGTGCAGATCAAGCTCTACTCGATCATCTACGAACTCATCGACCAGGTGAGGGAGGCGATGGCCGGACTGCTCGACCCCGAGACGCGCGAAACCGTCATCGGCCACGCCGAAGTGCGGCAGGTCTTCGAGCTCAGCAAGGGCCGGGTGGCGGGCTGCTACGTGACGGATGGGCGCATCCTTCGGACCGGCCGGGCGCGCGTGCTGCGCAAGCGCCAGTCGGTTTACGACGGCGGCCTCGCGACGCTCCGCCGCTTCCAGGACGACGTGAAGGAAGTCCGGAACAACTTCGAGTGCGGCATCAAGCTGGGCGACTACGACGACTACGAGCCCGGCGACATCATCGAGTGCTACCAGCTCGAGAAGTTCGCCCAGAAACTCTGAACGCCCTCCCGCAGGGATCAACGGCAGACGGAAGACGATCTTCGAAGTCAATTCGAACCATCCCCAGTCAGTCCGCCGGCCCCGTGGGAGACGTTCCAACCGTCACCGCCATGAAAAACCGCACGCTTCGCGTTCAGGAACTCATTCGGACCGAACTCGCCCAGCTGCTCGCTCGCGAGGTGCGCTTCGAGGCCACGCTGGTCTCGATCCATAGCGTGAGCATGACGCCCGACCTCCGGCTCTGCCACGTCTACATCAGCGTGATCGGCACCGAGCGGGAACAGAATGCCGCGCTCACGAAGCTGCTGGCGGCCCGGAGCGCCCTCCAGGCCGGAATCGCGAAACGCGTGGTGCTCAAGTACACCCCGCTGCTCTCGTTCCACCTCACGAACTCGATCGAGCGCGGCACCCGCGTGCTCGAACTCATGGAGGATCTGAAGATTCCCCCGGCCGAGGAAGAAGCGCCGCAATTCCCCGCGTCATGAACCGAACTGCTCCCTACTCTGACATCGCGGCCGCTCTGCGGGCGCATCAGTCGTTCATGGTCATGAGCCACCATCGGCCGGATGGCGATGCCTACGGCTGCCAGCTCGCCATGGCGCTTTGCCTCCGGGCGCTCGGCAAGGACGTGACCGTTTGGAATGAAGACGGCCTCCTCGAGAAATTCCGCTTTCTCCCTGGATCCGAGCTCATCCACGCGCCTGCGGATGATGCGCCGAAGCGGGATGTCGACTGTCTCGTGGCCGTCGATTGCTCCACCTTCCTCCGCCTCGGCCGGCCGCTCCGGGTGCTCGGTGATGTGAAGCAGACGATCAATCTCGACCATCACCTCACGAACGAGGGCTTCGGAAACATCGTGCACATCGCCGACATGCCGGCCGCGGGTCAGCTCCTCTACGAGCTGTTCGTGGCGACCGACCTGCCCCTCACCGCGGCCATGGCGGATTGCCTCTTCGTGGCGATCAGCACGGACACCGGCTCGTTTCAATATCGGGGCACGAGCGCGCGAACATTCGAGATCGTCGCCGACCTCGTGCGCCGCGGCGTGGACGTCGCGCGACTTTCCACCGCGTGCTACGATGCGAATCCGCTTCGCCGGACGCATCTGCTGCGGGCGATGTTGAATGACCTCGCCCTGAGCGCTGAGGATCGGGTCGCCACCGCGGCGCTGTCCATCGCGGAATCCAAGCGCATGGGTCTCCAGGCGGGCGACACGGAAAACATCATCGATCACCTCCGGGCGATCGACACCGTGGACGTCGCCGGATTCTTCGAAGAGATGCGCACCGGAAGCGACCAGCCGGCCGTGCGGGTGAGCCTTCGTTCGAAGCGCGATGAGATCGACGTCAGCGCGATCTGCGCCCAATTCGGCGGTGGTGGTCATCGCCTTGCCTCCGGAGCCCGCGTCAGCGGCGCCCTCGCCGAAGTCCGCCAACAAGTTACCCAAGCCATTCATGACTCGCTCCCACTTTCACGGCGGGGCTGAACCCGACGGCGTCCTGCTCGTCGACAAAGCCCCCGGCATGACGTCGCATGACGTCGTCGCCATCACGCGTCGCGCCCTCAACACGAAGAAAGTCGGGCACTGCGGCACGCTCGATCCCCGCGCGACCGGCCTGCTCATCCTTGTGCTCGGTCGCGGCACGAAAATCTCGGATCTGCTCATGGCCGAGGACAAGGAGTACGTGGGCACGATGACGCTCGGCGTCACGACCGACAGCCAGGACGCCGACGGCGTGCCGGTTGAGACGAAGCCGGTTCCCGCCGATCTCGAGCGGGCGACGATCGATGCCGCCTTTGCCAAGTATCACGGTGATCTCTACCAGCTCCCGCCGATGGTTTCGGCGATCAAGAAGGACGGCGTGCCGCTCTACAAGCTGGCCCGGAAGGGACAGGTCGTGGAGCGCGAGCCGCGGCTGGTCCACGTCTACGCCCATGAAATCCAGGCCGTGCGGCTGCCGGAGATCGATTTCCGCGTTGTCTGCAGCAAGGGCTTCTACGTCCGGACTTATGCCTTCGACATCGGCAACGACCTCGGCTGCGGCGCGCATTTGAAGAACCTGCGTCGGACCCGTTCCGGTCGGTTCACGCTGGAACGGGCCGTGACGGTCGATGACCTGAAGAATGCGCCGCGCGATCAGATTCTCGCGAAGATCATCTCGCTCCCCGAAGTCTCGCGTTTGCGCGGCGCGTAGGCTGCGGCAATCTTCCCCCGATCGGTCGGTCCGTCGGACGGCCGTCGATCCGAAACCCTCCACATCACGATTTATGGCTAAAGGAAATAACAGTCAGCGCAAAGAGGTCAAGAAGCCGAAAAAGGAAAAGCCGAAGCCCGAGCCGCCGGGACGCCGCGGTTAACCGCCGGCTCCGGAGATACTAGTCGGGGCGAAGTGCCTCGCGTTCGTCGGGAAACAGCGCCTGGATCGTCGCGTTTGCGCTTGGCAACGCGGCGGGTTGCCCCGTACGTTGTCGGACCATGTCTGACAGCGCTCCCCTGCTCGATGTTCGCGGGGTGACCTTGCAGTACAAGACGAAGGAACACCTCGTCACTGCGACGTTTCGCGTCAGTTTCGAGATCTTCCGCTCCGATCGATTTGTCCTGCTCGGACCCTCCGGCTGCGGGAAATCCACCCTGCTCAAGGCGGTGGGAGGTTATCTCACGCCCGTGGAGGGGGAGATGCGGCTGAAGGATCGGGTCATCACGAAACCGGGACCCGACCGGATGATGGTCTTTCAGGAATTCGACCAGTTGCTGCCCTGGAAAACGGTGAAGGAAAACGTCACCTTCGCGCTTGAGTCGAGCGGCCGACTCCGCGGGAAGGCGGCGGAAGATCGCGCGCTCAGTTACTTGGCGAAGGTGAATCTGACGAAGTTCGTCGATAACTATCCGCACACGCTTTCCGGCGGGATGAAGCAGCGCGTGGCGATCGCCCGGGGCATGGCGATGGAGCCGGACATCCTCTTGATGGATGAGCCCTTTGCGGCCTTGGACGCTCTGACCCGGCGAAAGATGCAGGACGAGCTGCTGCATCTGTGGAGCGACACGCAGTTCACCGTTCTTTTCGTCACGCATTCCATTCCGGAGGCGGTGAAAATTGGCTCCCGGATTCTGCTCCTCTCGCCGCACCCGGGCCAGGTGAAGGCCGAGGTCAATTCCGTTTCGCCCGATGATGCCGCCGGCGCACGCGCCCTCGAGCGCCGGATCCACCA
Organism: Chthoniobacterales bacterium; assembly: GCA_038322235.1. Taxonomy (GTDB): domain Bacteria; phylum Verrucomicrobiota; class Verrucomicrobiia; order Chthoniobacterales; family SZAS-18; genus SZAS-18. Next base: position 1,194 of record JBBQFQ010000003.1, on the reverse strand, counting down.
CCTGCTCTTCTCCGATGAGGTGGAGGAGGAAGCGATCCAGCACTAGCTCCCGCCCCATTTTTTGCCGCCCATGAGCGTCGCCATTCTTCCGTCCGATCGCCCCGAGCGCAGTTGTGACCTGCTCGATTCCACCGCCTTCGGGGTCGTCGAAAAACCCATTCCGGCCTACGAACGCGTCTGGAATCAGGATTGGGTGCGCAAGCTTTTCATCATCGTGTTCCTCGCCGTCACCTGGCAGGTCTACGCGGTGTGGAAAGCGAATCCGCTCGTTTTCCCCACCTTCACCGAGACCATCAAAGCCTTCGTGGACTCGACGAGGGACGGCGTGCTGCCGGCCCGCGTCGTCGGCTCCCTGAAACTGCTCATCGGCGGTTACGGGATTGGCCTCACGCTCGCGGCGCTCTTCACCGTGCTCGCCATCACGACGCGCTTTGGGAACGACCTGCTCGATACGCTGACCTCGATGTTCAATCCGCTCCCGGCGATCGCGCTGCTCCCGCTGGCGCTGCTCTGGTTCGGCCTCGGGAACATGAGCATCATCTTCGTGACGATTCACTCGGTGCTTTGGCCGGTGGCGCTGAATACCCACTCCGGCTTTCGCTCCGTGAGCAACACACTTCGCATGGTGGGCAAGAACTATGGCTTGGGCGGATTCCGTTACGTCTTCAAGATTCTGATCCCGGGGGCGTTCCCGAGCATTCTCTCCGGCATGAAAATCGGCTGGGCTTTCGCCTGGCGCACGCTGATCGCGGCGGAACTCGTCTACGGCGCCAACCAGGGTGGGGGCGGGCTCGGCTGGTTCATCTTCGAAAACAAGAACGTGCTCGAGATCCCGGCCGTGTTCGCCGGCCTGCTGACGGTGATCCTGATCGGGCTCGCCGTGGAAAATCTCGTCTTCCGGGTGATCGAACGCCGCACCGTCAAGCGGTGGGGCATGCAGGCGTAGGTCCTAGGCGCAGCCCGCTTGCTGGGAAGTATTGCCAGCGGCGATCTGAAACTCAGGCCGATCTGCTCCTCTACGCCGGGTGGGATCGGAATGGCTCTCGCTGCGAACCTGTCGGCGTGCGATCAAAACCGGAGAGCGTGCGATCAAAACCGGAAAGATTGGTGCGATCAAAACCGGAATAGTGGGTTTGGGTCGTTGACGAGGGGCGGAGGGAGAGAACGGGGAGCGGAGCGCGAACAGGATAGGGC